>DATIXG010000085.1:0-20173 GCA_035518815.1 Gemmatimonadales bacterium
ACGACCCCCGTCGTCCGAGCGCGCGTAGTAGACGCCCGCCTCTCCTTCTTTCCCCGTCCACCACGCCACGTGGAGACGGTCCTCACGGTCGACCTGGAGGGAAGGTCCGGCGTGCGGACACCCGGCGAACTCCCAGTTGTCATCGTGGACGCGCACGGGCTCGCTCCACGTGGCGCCGTGATCGCGCGAGCGCGCGACGACGATGTCCCGGATGTTGCCCGGGAGGACCACCCGCCACGCGACGTAGAGCGTGCCGTCCGCGGTACTCGCGAGGCCCGTCCGGCAGCACGGGCATGCCTCGCCCGCGCCCAGCGGTCGGTTCTGCTGCCAGGTCTTGCCGCCGTCCGTCGACCGCGTGAGATACACCGCGGGCTTCCCGCCTCGGCTGTCGAGCCACGAGACGTACAGTGCGCCGTCGGCGGCAGCGTGGAGGGCGTGAAAGTTATGTGTGCCGAACACGGCGTCGTCCGTCACGCTCACCGGGCCGCTCCAGGTCTTGCCGCCGTCGCGGGAACGGGTGAAACGGAGCGCGGCGAGCGGAAAGCGCCGTCCGGGGACCAGTTTGGGCACGACGTACAATGCGTTGAGCGCGCCGTCGGGTCCGTAGGCCAGCTTGGGCGGCGACTCGCCGTGCACCTCCACGGGGCCGAGCGGATCTCGCAGCTCGATCGGTGCCGCGTCCCCGATCGAGATGTACAGGCGCGCATCAGTCCCGCTGTCGGGCGCGGACACCCAGGCGAGCGCCCGCACGCCGGTCGGCGACACCGCGAACATGGGTGTGGTGCCCACGTCCGTCGCTCGGCTGATCCGCTCCGCCTCGGCGAACCGCACGGGAGACCCGGCGCAGGCCGTAATGGCCGCGACCGCGAGGGCCGCGGCCACCACGGCCGGTACGCGCGAAGAGTTCACCGCAGGCTGTACTGCGCGGTGAGGTACACGCGACGTCCCTGTCCCGGCGCGAGCTGCTCGCCTTGCGCGACCGTCCACGAGCTGAGCGTCGAGTAAAGCTCGTTGGTGAGGTTCATCACTCGCAGCGTCGCCACGAATCCCCGGTACGGCGGGCTCGTCAGGTGGAGGTGCCAGAGCGTGTAGCCCCCGTATTGATGCGTGTTCGCCTGGTCTTCCTGGTAGCTCCCGAGGTATTCCACCTCCGCGCCGAGCCGCGCGCCCTGCCACTCCGGTGGCCCGAAGCTCAGCGCTCCGAACCCGATGGAGCGCGGCGCGGCAACCATTTCTTTGCCGCTCAGATCAATGTTGGACGTCGTTTGCCACTCGGCGTAGGTGTGCTTCGTGTAGGAATACGAGACATCGGCGCGGAGGCCGTGGACGATCTCGACGCCCAGGCTCGTCTCGATGCCGCGATGCGTGGTCCGGCCGGCGTTCTGCGCCTCGCTGTGGCCGTCCGGATAGACGTAGGTCAGGATGTCGTCGAGCTTCGTCATGTCGTAGACCGACACGTCGTAGTTCACACGGCCACGCGCGCCAACGAGGCCGCGCAGCCCGATTTCGAAGCTATTCACCTTCACTGGCTGCAGCCCCACAGTGTTGACCGCGCTCCCCTGGCGGAACAGCTGGCTCTGCGACGGGACGCGGAAGCCATGGCGATACGCCGCGAAAATGTTGGCCGCCGGGCCGAATTGATACGTGGCCCCGAGCTTGGGGCTCACGTGGAAGTACGATACCGTCGTATCGGCAGGCCGTTTCCATCGGCCGGTCGAGAGCGGCGTCAGGTTGTTGTGGTAGTCGTAGCCGCTCTCGTCCGCCCGCACGCCGCCGGTGATGCGCAGGGCGGCGAGCGGGGAGGCCTCGACCTGCGCGTACTGCGAGATGCCGAAGTACGTCACGTCGTAGTCGTACAGCGTGGTCCCGTTGTAGGTCATCGTGTAGATCGGCGTGCCGGGGATCTTCGTGTCCACGGACTGGACCTCGAGCTGGCTCCCGGGACTGTAGTCACCGTCGGCGCCGATGATCACGCGGGTCCGCAGCGGCTGGAAGTCGCGGCGGTATTTGAGCAGCATCCCGATCGACTTGTTCTGCGTCGTGTAGTCCGAGGGATCGTAGGTGATGGTCCAGTTCGGAATCAGGCGCATCCAGTCGTAGCGCACGTACGGCGTCACACTCACGGAGTGCGACGCGCCTTCCTGCTCGTAGGCCATCGAGTAGCGGAATGCCTTGACCTGCCGGGTCGCAAACGGGGAATAATTGATCGCGGGATCGTTCTGGAAGTCGCCCGACGAGATCGTCGACCCCTCGGACTGCTGATCGATGTGCGAGTAGGTCGCGACGGTCTTGATCCGCGCGTTCGCGCCCACCCGCTGGTCCCAGCGGACCGTGCCGCTTTGCCGGTTGTAGGCCGTGGAGTCGCGCCAGCCGTCGGTCCGCGTCAGGTTCAGGTCTGCCCGCACGCCCGCGGCGCCGAACGTACTGCTGCCGGTGCCCATGATGCGTCCCCAGCTATACGTGCCGCCGTCGAGTGAGAAGCTGCCCTCCGGCTTGGCCGAGGGGGGCCGCGTGGAGACGTTGATCACCCCGCCGATCGCGTCGCTGCCGTACAGCGCGGTGGCCGGTCCCTTGCTCACTTCGATCCGGTCGGCCTGGGGCAGGTTCACTTCGTACAGCGCGTTGTGGTTGAAGAATCCCGTGGATCGCGTGGGGATGCCGTCTTCCAGATAGAGGTAGACCGGGTCCGTCGTGATCGGTTGGCGGATGGCCGTCATGTGACCTTCACCGTTCGTCACGCGGATCATCACACCCGCGATGCGGTTCATCGCGTCCGCCGGATGATTGGGCATGGCTGCCCGCAGCGTCGCCCCGTCCACCACGCCGATCGAGCCGGGGATCTCCACGCGGTTTTGCTCTTCGCGGCTTGCCGTAACCACGATGTTGGCCAGCTCGATCGGAAGCGGCTTCAGCGTGAAGTTGGCCACCGCCGTGTCCCCCGCAGTGACCGTTACCGTCAGCGTATCCGGCCGGCGGCCCAGGAGGCTGGTGGTGACGACGGCACGCCCCGCCGGCACGTTGGCCAGCCGGTACGCGCCACGTCCGTCAGTCACCGCGGACCGCGTGCTCCCCCCCAGTACGATGAGCACGCCTTCGAGAGGCTGGCTCGTTTCCTCGGCCACAACGTTTCCCGTTATCCAGCCGGTCCCCTGCGCGCGAGCCGCGCGGGTGCCGCAGGCGAGCCCAACGAGCGCGAGCGACGCAATGGTGATGCAGGCGCGGCCGCGCGATTCCACGAGTCGCATGGATTTCTTCCCCCCTTGAAACGCTTGTCGAATGGACCGAGCCCGCGAGGGGCCCGGTGTCGGACACCGGCGCTACGCGGAGAAGGGGCTCGGCGGGCCTACGGCAGGGGGAAGGCGGTGTTGGGGCGAGGAGAGCGCCGGCAGCGCGGGGGCCGTCGGTGCCTCTGCGCGGTGGATCTGCGGCGGTTGCACGGCGCTCTGGCCGGCCGTTGGCATGCCGCCGGCGGCGGCGCAGGCGAGGACGCAGGCACTGCAACAATCGAGCTGGGCGTGGTGATGGGTCGGGGCGCCCTGGTGATGGCCATGATGCGCCATGGCGTCGCCCGCGTGCGTCATGCGGGCCATGTTCAGCGCCATCGCCGGCTGCCACGCGGCGAGCGCCGCGATCAGGGCGATCGCAACGAGCCGGGTCCCGACGCTCCGACGGTGGGCGAACATGGCCTGTGAGCTACAAGCGCGCCGCGGCCCTGTCAAGCGCGCGACCTATTTCCGCAGGAGCCTGAACGCGTGGTTCCACGTATTCGTGCTGAAGCCGTAGATGATCCATAACATCGCGAGCGCCTCAAGGTAGCGCGCGCTCTCGATCTTCCCGGAATCGATCACGTTCCAGCCGAACGCCTTCAGGATTTCCGTGACCTTGCCCTTGGCGCCCGCGTCGTCGCCCGCGATGAACATGTCCGGCGGGCCTCCGGGGAGTTCCGGCCTGAACATGAGGGCATTGCCGACGATGTTGAACGCCTTCACGACCTTCGCGCTCGTGAGCCAGCGCTGCACCTGCTCGCCGGCCGAGTCGTTCCCGGCCACGGCGAGCGTCACGCCCCCCTGCACGGGCTTCAGGGGGTTGGTCGCATCGATCACGACCTTGCCCGCGAAATTCTTGGCGCCGGCGAGCCGGATGGCGTTCTCCGTGCCCGACCAGGCGGTGGCGAGGACCACGATTTCCCCGAACCGCGTCGCTTCTTCCGGAGTCGCGACGGACCCCCGGCCCGCGGTCTCCTTCGCCCACAGCTGAAGCTTCGCGTCTTCCGGGGTGCGGGTGCCGATCTGCACGTCGTGGCCGAGGGTCGCGAACGCCTTGCCCAGCACCTGGCCCACGACACCTGAACCGAGGATACCGACCTTCATGCAGATTCCTCCGAGGGTGATCCCCGAGAACGTAGCGCGGCGGCGCCGTTCCCGCCGCCGGCCTAGGCGCGGACCAATTCCCCCGCCGCCTGGAGCTGCTCGGCCTGCCCGACGACGGTCAGCACGTCCCGCGCGGCGAGGCGGAACGTGGGGTCTGGCGTCGCGATGTCGACGTCACCCCGCCGCACCGACAGGATGAGCGCCCCGGTGCGCGCGCGGAATCCGCTCTCCGCGAGGCTTTGCCCCGCGAGGCGCGACCCCTCGGGGATCTGAATCCGTTCCATCGCCATCTGGGGGACGCCGGCCACCGTGCCGAGGCTCGGGTGCACGCCGCCGCGCAATGCTTCGTAGTGCGAGGCCCGGATCTGCGTCACCAGGCGGTCCACCTCGGCGCGTGCGACGCCGTAGTGGCCCAGCACGCGCGCGAAGATCTCGATCGACGTCTCGAACTCCTCGGGGATCACGTCGTTCGCGCCCAGCCGGACGAGCTCGGGTATCTCCACGACGTAGCGGGTGCGTGCGATGATGTGGAGCCGCGGGTTGAGCCCGCGCGCGACGCGCACCACGCGCCGCGTGGCGGCCGGATCGGAGATCGCTGCGACGAGCAAACGCGCTCGCTCGACGCCCAGGGCCCGCAGGATCTCTTCTCGCGTCGCGTCCCCGTAGAAGGCGGCTTCGCCCCGGTCGCGCGCCTGGCGCACCGTCTGCGCGTTCAGCTCGACAATGAGATACGGTGCCTGGACGGCGCGGAGCGCGGCCGCGAGGTTGCGGCCATTCAGGCCGTACCCTGCGATGATCACGTGGTCGGAGAGCGGTTCGGTGGTGGCGGCGAGGCTCCGGGGTCGGAATCCCGGCAACACCTTGTCGAGCGGCACCATGCGCTCGAGGCTCGCCACGAGCGCGCCGCCGCTTTGCACGAGGAACGGCGTAACGAGCATCGTGCTCACGGCAACCGCCAGAAATTCTTGATAGACCCCGTCCGACAGCAGCGCCAGGGCGCGGCCCTCCTTGGCGAGCACGAACGAGAACTCCCCGATCTGCGACACCAGCAAACCGGAGAGCAATGCCACGCGGCCGGCGTACCCAAGGACGGCGGGGCCGACAGCTGCGGCCAGCGCTTTGCCGCCGAGCACGACAACCACGCCCCCGACTGCGATTCCGGGGTGGCCGCGGACGAAGTCGAGGTTCACGAGCATGCCGACCGCGACGAAAAAGAGCGAGATGAAGACGTCGCGGAACGGCAGCAGATCGGCCAGCGCCTGGTGTCCGTAGTCCGACTCGGAGATCACGAGCCCGGCGAGGAACGCGCCGAGGGCGAGCGAGGCCCCCGCCTCGGCGGTGCCGAGCGCGGTGAGCGTGCCGAGCAGGATGATCGCGATGAGGAAGACCTCGCGGCTGCGCGTCTTCACGATCTCGGCGAACAGGCGGGGCACGAGCGTCCGCGCCACCACGACGACCGCGACGACGATCGCGAGGGCCTTGAAGAGCGCGAGACCCAGTCCCATGGCGCCGCCCGCCCCGCGCCCCGCGAGAAACGGCAGGACCAGCATGATCGGCACGACGCACAGGTCCTGGAAGATCAGGATGCCCGTCGCGAGCCGCCCATGCGGTGCATCGATCTCCCCCTTGTCGGTCAATCCTTTCAGAACGAGCGCGGTGGACGAGAGCGCGATCAGGCAGCCGAGGAAAAACGCCACCTGCCAGGTCTGCCCGAACGCGAGGGCCAGGCCGGCGGCCACGGCGGTCGTAATGCCGACCTGCAGCCCGCCGGCCACGACCGTCTGGGTTCGCATTTCACGGAGCCGGTCGAGCGAGAACTCGATGCCGATCGTGAACAGCAGCAGCACGACGCCCACCTCGGCCAGACTCTCGACCCGCTGCACGTCGGAGACCAAGCCCAGCGCGTTCGGCCCCACGAGCATGCCCGCCACGATGAAGCCGGGGAGGGCAGGGAGCTTGAGGCGATGAAAGGCGAGGACCACGAGCAGCGAGATCGCGAAGATGACGGCGAGGTCTTTCAGGAAGAGCAGCTGTTCCACGGGCACCGCTGAGGTGAGTATGCAACAAGATAAGGTTGGGCCAAACCTCCGTCACCCCGTATTCTGCAGCCCCTGCGCGATCCCTCGCACCGTCGTGAGCAGCGCCTCAAAGAGGTCGTCGTCCGGCCGCCCGCCCGCGCGCCACCGAGCGAGCAACTCCACCTGGAGCAGGCTCATGGGATCCACGTAGGGATTCCGTAACCGGATCGAGCGCTGGAGCGCGGGATCCTCGTCGAGCAGCGCTGTCGTCCCTTTGAGCCGCAGCACCCAATGCACCGTGCGCTCGAACTCGGCCCGGATGCCCGGGAAGTAGCTCCCTTCGAGCGGGCCCGCGAGACTGGCGTATCGCGCCGAAATGCCGATGTCCGCCTTGGCGAGCACCATCTCCACATCGTCCACCAGCGTTTTCATGAATGCCCAGTCGCGAATCATGTCCGCCACGGCATTTTCGCCGTGGCGGCGTACAGCGCCCTCGAGCGCGGTCCCCACGCCGTACCACCCGGGCAGCACGTGCCGGCTCTGGGTCCACGCGAACACCCACGGGATCGCGCGGAGCTGCGCGATCCCGGTGCCCGCCGCGCGCGCGGGCGGGCGCGACCCGATCGGCATGCGCTCGATCACGTCGATCGGCGTCGCGAGGCGAAAGTACTCGACGAAGCGTGGATCGTCGTACACGAGCTTGCGGTAGGCGGCGTGGCTCGCCGCCGCGATCTCGTCCATCAGCTCGTGCCAACGAGCCGTCCGCTCGTCGGACGGCGGGGGCAGGGCGGTCGCGAGCGCGATGGCGCCGACGGCCTGCTCGAGCGTGCGGAGCGCGATGCCCCGCAGCCCGAAGCTCGCCGTGATCGCCTCCCCCTGCTCCGTAACGCGCAGCCGGCCCCGCACCGTGCCGGCGGGCGCCGCCAGCACCGCCCGTGTGAGCTTGCCCCCGCCACGGCTCACGCTCCCACCCCGCCCGTGGAAAAACGTCAGGTCGATCCCTGTGGGCTCGAGCGCCGCGACGATCGCCGCCTGGGCGCGCTGCAACGCCCAGCGCGACGCGGCGATCCCCACCTCCTTGTTGCTGTCGGAGTAGCCGATCATCACGATCTGGTGGCGGTCGCGCCGCTCGAGGTGCCGGCGGTAGAGGTCGTCGGCCACGAGCCCGGCCAGCACGCGGGGTGCGGTGGCGAGATCCGCTTCGGTCTCGAACAGGGGCGCCACATCGAGCGGCACGCCTTCCTTCGCACCGAGCCCGCCCCAGCGCGCGAGAAGGAGAACCGTGAGGACGTCGTCCTCGCCCTGCGCCATGCTCACGACGTAGGCGCCGATTGCGTCCGGGCCGTATCGCTCCCGGCCCTCGGCAATCGCGCGAAATACCGCCAGCGTGCGCTCGACGGTTCCTTCGCTCGTGGCCACGGGCGCCTCTCCCGTGCTCAGGGCTCGCCGCAACCGGGCTGCGCGCTGGGAGCTCGAGCGGTCGAGCCAGCCGGCGTCGCCCAGGAGACGTCCCATCACGACGCGATGCGTGAGAGCGTCCTGCCGCACGTCGAGCGCGGCGAGGTGGAATCCGAACGTCTCGACACGGCGCAGCAGCCGCCGCATGCCGAACAGACCCGCATGCCACCCTCGATGGGCGGCCAGGCTGCCGCACACGAGTTCCAGGTCGGCGGCGAACTCCGCGGCGCTCGCATACCCGTGCGGCTCATCGCGGCCGGTGGCGGCGAGGCGCGCGGCGACGAGGCGGAGCAGCACGCGATAGGGCATGTTCCGGAAGCGCTCTGGCACCGCCTCGTAGGCCGCGGGGAGCCGCTGCGCGTACTCCGCCGCGCGCCGCAGGACCGCGTCGTCCACCGCGACGCGGGCCCGGCTCTGGGTGAGCCGGTGCGCCAGCTCGAGCGTCTCCCGCTGATAGCGCTCGAGCACCAGGGCACGGTGGCGCGCGAGCGCGGCGTGGATCGTGTCCGCGGTGACGTTGGGATTGCCGTCCATGTCGCCCCCGACCCACGAGGCGAACCGCAGGACGGGCGGCACCGGGATCTCGGCGGCCGCCGGTCCGAACACGGCGGCGAGCGTCTCTTCCATCTCTTCGTAGAACGGGGGCACGACGCGATAGACGACGTCGGTGAGAAAGAACAGCACGTGGTCCAGCTCGTCGAGCACCGTGGGACGCTGGGCGCGCTGCGCCTCGGTCTGCCAGGCGACCGTGATCTCGTCACGGATGCGACCCAATGTCGCCCGGTCCTCGTCGGGGGTGAGCGACGGGTCGAGGCGCCGTACGAGCAGGCGGCCGATGGTCTGCTGTTTCTCGAGCAGGGTGCGCCGCGTGGCCTCGGTGGGATGCGCCGTGAACACCGGCTCGAAGCGCAGGCGCGCGAGAAGCCGCGCGATGTCCGCGGGCCCGAGCCCCCGGGCGGCGAGACGCCGCAAGGCGTCCTCGAGACCCTCTTCCTGTGGGGGCGCGCCCGTGGTGCCGGCGCTCTCCCGCAAGTGGTCGCGCCGCCGCCGGATGCGGTGCACGCGCTCGGCGAGATTCACCACGTCGAAGTAGGTGAAGAACCCCTGGACGAGATCGGTCGCGTCGCGGGCGGTGAGGCCGCTGACGGCGGCCCGGAGGTCGCCGTCGGCGGTTTCGTCTCCTTCGCGGCGGCGGATGGCGGCGACCCGGGCGGCCTCGACCCGCTCGAACAGCGCGTCGCCCCCTTGCTCGCGGATGACGTTGCCGACGAGCGCGCCGAGGATGCGCACGTCGTCCCGCAGCGCGGCGTCCTTTTCGGGGAAGCCGATGTCGCGGGCGCGGGGGAGGCTCACGCCGCTACCTGAATACTTCGAGCGCCACCTCGACCCTGCCGAACGGCGCGCTGACCTGCACTCCCTGCACCATGGTCTTCACTCGCTCGAACATTTCGCGCGCGATCTTCACGCCCTCGGCGAGCATCGCTTCCTTGCCGGTTTCGCTGGCCTTGCGCATGCGCGCGAGCACAACTTCGGGGACGGATACGCCGGGGACCTCGTTCGCCAGGAACTCGGCGTTGCGGAGCGACAGGAGCGGCCAGATCCCGGCGACGATGGGGATCCGGAACTGCTCGACCTTCTTCAGGAAGACCTCGAGCTGCGCGGGGTCGAACACGGGCTGTGTGACCGCGAACTCCGCGCCCGCGTCCACCTTCCAGGCGAAGCGCGACAGCTCGCGCTCCTGGTCGGGAGCGGCGGGGTTCACGCCGACCCCGATCGCGAATTGGGTGGGCTTGCCGATCGGATTCCCGCCGGGATCGAGCCCGTGGTTCAACCGATAGACCAGGTTGGTGAGCCCGATCGAATCGATATCGAAGACCGCGGTGGCCTCGGGGTAGGGCCCCATCTTCGGCGGATCGCCGGTGACGATCAGCAGGTTGCGCAGCCCGGCCGCCGCGGCACCGAGCACGTCCGACAGCATGCCGAGCAGGTTGCGGTCGCGGCACGAGTAATGGGTCACGGTTTCGATGCCCACTTCGCGCTCGATGATCACGGACGAGAGCAGGGCGCCCATACGGCTCTGCGCGCGCGGTCCGTCGGGGACGTTCACCGCGTCCACGCCGGCCGCCTTGAGCGCGCGGCACTGCTCGAACATCGGGGTGGGATCCATGCCTTTCGGCGGGACGATCTCGACGCTCGTGACGAGCTCGCCCTTCGCGAGCTTCGCGCCGAAGCGCGAGCGCTCTCCGAGCGGCACAGCCGCGACGCCCGCCGGCGCCGTCACCGACTCGCGCGACACAACGGTGGGCTGGTGGCGCGGCACCACGCTCGCCACGTAGTCGCGGATCTTCTTGATGTGCTCGGGCGTCGTCCCGCAGCAGCCGCCCACGAACCGCGCCCCCGCCTCGATCATGCGGCGCGCGAAGGTCGCCATGTGCTCGGGGGATGCGAGGTAGATCTTGCGGTCCCCGACGTCCTTCGGGAGGCCCGCGTTCGGAACGCCTGAGATCGGGCGGTCGGTGGCCTTGACCATCTTCTCGACGGCCTCGAGCACGCCTGCGGGTCCCACGGAGCAGTTCACGCCGATGACGTCGGCGCCCCAGGCTGTGAGCTGCTTCGTAAACGTGGCGGGATCGGTGCCGTAGTGTGTCGAGCCGTCGTCGCCGATGGTCATTTGCGCGACCACGGGGAGATCGCACAGGCTGCGCACCGCGCGCATGGCCTCGTGCAGCTCGTTCACGTCGGAGAAGGTTTCGAGGATGAAGCCGTCCACCCCGCCCGCCAGCAGTCCTTTCACTTGGCGCGCGAAGTAGCCGAACGCTTCGTCGCGCGAGGTGGGGCCGAACGGCTCGATGCGCACGCCGAGGGGTCCGATCGCGCCGACCACGCTGGCGCGGCCGGCGGCGGCGGCGCGCGCCAGCTCGGCTGCGGCTTGGTTGATCTTCTCCGTATCCTCCGCGAGCCCGTAAATCGCGAGCTTCACCGGGTTCGCGCCGAACGTGTTGGTTTCGAGTACCTCAGCGCCCGCGCGCACGTACGCCTCGTGTACCTCCTGCACGAGCCGCGGCTGCTTCAGGTTCAGCTCGTCGTAGCAGACATTGAGGAAGAAGCCCTTCGAGTACAGCATCGTGCCCATCGCGCCATCGAGCACGTGCACGCGACCGTCGTCGATCAGCTTCCGCAGTGTTACTTCGCTCACCCTTCCCCCCAAAAAAATTCCCGTCACAGCGTAGAAAGCCGCAACGGGCCGGCCTTTTAGCGGAATGTTTTACGTGGCCGCAATATGCCTCAAATCGCCACGGGGAGCAGTTGTCGGCTGGTAATCTAGCGGGGTGGGGCGCCGCTCGAAAGGCGGGGAGGTTGGTGGAAGTTGTGGAGGGTGGTGAAGGTCAGTCGCGAGCGAGCGAACGGTAGAGCTGCCACGTCAGGAAGCGAGCCCGGCTCTGGTGATCGTGCAATTTCACCCACTCAGTCTCAGGCAAGAGGCCGACCTCTTTGGAGAAGCGGAGTGCGTACCCCACCTCGGTCAGAGAGGACAGGGCGATGTCGAGAAAGCGGCGAAACTCTCGTCTGCTGCGACGCGCCGATCCTTCAACAATGTTGACGGCGGCAGAGAATGCTGCGCGGCGGACCTGTGAAGTCAGTCCGAACCGCTCGTCGGCGGGGAAGGTTCTGGTGGCGTTGTAGACTGCCAAGGCAAGATCGTGACATTCTCGCCACGCGACCAGCCGCTCGTACGGAGGCGCCATACCGCAGGAAGGGTACGTGCCTGGGTCGTTCGACCCGAAACCTATGTCTTCCCCAGCGTCGCAAATTCCCGCGCACAACCTCAGGTCTCACCTCCACAACTTCCACCATCCCCCAACACCTCCACGGCTTATGTTTCCCCCCATGCCCGACCTTCTCGCCGCCCGTTCGCAGATGGGCGTCTCGCTCGGCTTCCACATCCTCTTCGCCATCGTGGGCATGGGGATGCCGGTGCTGATGGTGCTCGCGGAGCGCCGCTGGCTCGCCACGGGCGACGAGATCTACCACGAGCTCGCGCAACGCTGGGGGAAGGGAACGGCCATCCTGTTCGCCGTCGGGGCCGTGTCGGGGACGGTCCTGTCCTTCGAGCTGGGCCTCCTCTGGCCCGGCTTCATGCGGCTCGCCGGCGCCGTCATCGGCATGCCGTTCTCGCTCGAGGGGTTCGCCTTTTTCACCGAGGCCATCTTCCTCGGCATCTACCTCTACGGATGGGGCCGCATCTCGCGGCGCGCCCATCTGTTCGCCGGCGTGCTGGTGGCGGTGAGCGGCGCCCTGTCGGGCATCTTCGTCGTCATTGCCAACGCGTGGATGAATACGCCGACCGGATTCGAAGTCGTGGGCGGCGTCATCACGCATGTCGACCCGATCGCCGCCATGGCGAATCCCGCGGCGTTCGCGCAGACGCTGCACATGCTGCTCGCGGCGTACGCCGCCACGGGACTCGCCGTCGCCGGCATCCACGCCTACATGCTGCTGCGGGATTCGACGAACGCGTTCCATCGCCGCGCGCTTTCCATCGCGCTGCTCGTGGGCGGGCCCGCAGCCGTCCTTCAGCCCATCTCCGGCGACCTCGCGGCCCGCCAGGTGGCGCGCTACCAGCCCGCGAAACTCGCCGCCATGGAGGCGGTGTTCGAGACCGAGCGCGGGGCACCGCTCGTGCTCGGCGGGTGGCCCGATCTCGACGCCCGCACCACGCGCTACGCGATCCGCATCCCGTACGGCCTGTCGCTCCTCGCCTACCACGATCCCCACGCCGAAATACGAGGCCTGGACGCAATCCCGCGTGATCAATGGCCCAACGTGCCCGCGGTCCACTGGTCGTTCCAATTCATGGTGGCGCTCGGGACGTACATGGCGGTCGTGGTCCTGTGGGCCGGCTGGGTTTTGCGCAGCCGGGGGAGGAGGGAAGGGGGAAGGGTACTCGCGGAAAATCGTCGATTGATGTGGGCCCTGGTCGTAGCAACCCCCATGGGATTTCTCGCGACCGAGGCAGGATGGATGACGACCGAACTGGGACGCCAGCCGTGGGTGATCTACGGCATCCTGAGAACCAGGGACGCGGTGACGCCCATGCCGGGGCTGATCGTGCCGTTCGTCGCGTTCACACTGCTCTACTGTTTCCTCGGTGTCATCGTGGCATGGCTTCTGTACCGGCAGATCGTGCGAAGCCCCACCGTTCCCGAACAGTTGTGGCGCGTCGTGCGGACGGGGGAGTGGAGCCGAAAGACGGGGGACGCGTGACGCTCGCGGAAATCCTGGCGGGGGTGATCGTCGCGGCGCTCAACGCGTACGTGCTCCTCGCGGGCGCCGATTTCGGAGGGGGCGTGTGGGACCTTTTTGCGCGGGGACCCCGCGCGCGAGCGCAGCGCGAGCTGGTGGTGCAAGCGATCGGGCCGGTCTGGGAAGCCAATCACGTGTGGCTGATCCTCGCCCTCGTGCTGTTGTTCACCTGCTTCCCCCCCGTGTTCGCCCAGCTGAGCATCCGGCTGCACATCCCGTTTGCGCTCGCCCTCATCGGCATCGTGCTGCGCGGCTCGGCGTTCGCCTTCCGGAGCTACGGCGGCCAACGGGACGAGGTGCAGCAGCGCTGGGGTGGGGTGTTCGCGGGTGCGAGCATCGTGACGCCGCTCCTGCTCGGCATGGCTGTGGGCGCGGTGGCGGCCGGAGCGGTCGGGGAAGGGGGAACAGGGAAAGGGGAAGGGTTCGTGACCCTGTACGTCTTGCCCTGGGTCTCACCGTTCGCGATTTCAGTGGGGGTCTTCGCCCTGGTGTGCTTCGCCTTCCTGGCCGCCGTATATCTCACGCTCGAGACCACGGATCGGGCGCTCCAGGAGGACTTCCGCCGTCGCGGGCTCGTGGCGGGGGTGGCCGTGATGGTCACCGGTATCGTGGCCCTGGCGCTGTCGCGGGGGGGCGCCGAGGCGGTGCAACGGGGTCTGCTCGGTGCGCCGTGGTCGCTGCCCTTGCACGTACTGACCGGCGCGGCGGCGGTGGGTGCGCTCGTTGGGCTGTGGCGGCGGCAGTGGCGCTGGGCCCGCATCGCGGCCGCAGGGGAAGTCTCGCTGATTCTGTGGGGTTGGGCGTTGGGCCAGTACCCGTACCTGATCCCGCCCGACTTCACGATCGAGGGCTCGGCGGCCCCGCTGATCACGCTCGGTCTCGCGATGGGCGCCATCGTTCTCGGCGGCGCAGTGCTCTTTCCATCGCTTTACTATCTCTTCCACGTCTTCAAAGGGCGGGCGTCAGAGGTCTAGGAAGCGCTCCACTACCCACCAGGCCGCGACGCCGGCGGCGATGAATCCGACGACCATCCCCCACGCGCCGAGCACGCGTTCCGCGGCGACGCCGACCAGGGTCGCGACGATGAGATAGCTCGTGGATCGTCACGTTACCGGGCGCCGCAGCGCGCGAAGATAGGGGCGCGATGACGCCCGCACTAGGTTGCCGTCGCTTGACAGGCGCGGCGCCACACCTGTAGCGTAAGAAACGGACTTTGGAGTCCGTGACAACTCCGGTGCTCTATTCCAGCGCGTGCGGGTACGCGACCCGCGCCCTCATCTATCTCGCTGCCCAACCGCCTGGGGCCTTCAGCCAGGCGCGGGAGATCGCCGCGGCCGAGGAGATTCCCGAAGCGTTCCTCGGCAAGATCCTCCAGGACCTGGTGCGCGCGGGGCTCCTCCACTCTGCCAAGGGGCCACATGGCGGCTACGCGCTCGCCCGGCCCGCCGCGGCCATAACCCTCCTGGCGATCAAGCAGCTGATTGACGGCACTTCCGACCTCGAGGCCTGCGCTTCCGGGCTGGGGCGCTGCTCGGACGATATGCCCTGCCCGCAGCACGAGCGGTTCAAGCCGCTGCGGGAGGGGATCCGGCGCTACCTCGCCACCACCACGGTGGCTGACATGGCGCAGGCACTGGCGGAAAAGCGGGCCCTGCTGGCTCGCACCGCCGGGCGCCGACACCCAAAGCCTGCTCCCCACACCACTTAGCTAACGCCGCCCTGAGCCCTTGACGGGCTCCTGGGCGAAGTGCATTCTTTGGCGAGAAACGGACCCGTTACTCCGGCATTATCCCTGACGCGAGCGCCGCCTGCATGAGTACATCCCGTCGCCAAACCGCCGAGATCGTCGGGCTGATTGCGCTGTTCCTCGGCCTCACGGCCTTCACCGTGGTCGGATTCGCCCGCGACTGGATGCCCCCCGTCGCGTCCCGGCACGGCGTCGGCGTGGACGGCGTCATCCACTACCTGTTCGATGCCACCGGCCCGGTGCTCGTGCTCGGCGCTCTCGTCCTCTCGTGGTTCCTGTGGCGCTACGGGCGCGGCCGCGCGGCGGGCTCGCCCGCCACGAACGCGCGAGCCGAGTTCTGGTGGTCGATCGTCCCGGTGATCGGAATGATGGCGATCACCGAGGTCGGCGTCGTGGTGAAGGGGCTCCCGGTGTGGCACGAGATCTACGCCAAGCCGCCCGCGGACGCCGTCGCGGTCGAGGTCACGGGGCAGCAATTCGAGTGGATCGTCCGCTACCCGGGGCCGGATAGCGCGTTCGGCCGAGTGGCGCCGGAATTCGTGAGCAAGGAGAACCCCGCCGGCCTCGATCGCAACGATCCCGCGGCGCGGGACGACATCGTGCTGCGCAACCAGATCCACGTGCCCGTCGGCCGGGCGGTGAACCTGCGGCTCCGCGGTCGCGACGTGTTGCACAGCTTCTCCGTCGCCTCCTTCCGCGTCAAACAGGACGTCGTTCCGGGGATTCTCGGCAGGACCTTGTTCGTCCCCACGACGCCGGGCCGCTACGAGATCGCCTGCACGCAGGTCTGCGGCATGGGCCACTACCGGATGCACGGCGCCGTGTACGTCGAGTCCCCGGAGGAATACCGCACCTGGCTCCAACACCAAACCGGATGGTTGCAACGATGAGCGCGACGGGTGACGGAGGGTTCTGGACGCGATACGTCTTCAGCACCGATCACAAGACGATCGGGAAGCAATACTACTTCACCGCGGTCGTCATGGCCCTGTTCGCCGCGACCTGGTCGATGCTGCTGCGCCTGCATCTTGCCTGGCCGCAGTCCCAGTGGCCGCTCCTCGGCAAGCTCTTCCCCGGCCTGTACGAGGGCGGCGTCCTCCTGCCGGAACGCTACCTGAGCCTCGTCACGATGCACGGGAGCGTCATGATCTTCTTCGTCATTTCGCTCTCGCTCGTGAGCGGATTCGGGAATTTCATCATCCCGCTCCAGATCGGGGCGCGGGACATGGCGTATCCGTTTCTCAACATGCTGTCGTACTGGACGATCGTCCCCGCCTGCCTCCTGATGCTCGGGTCGTTCTTCGCGCCGGACGGAGCAGCGGCGTCGGGGTGGACGGCCTATCCGCCGCTGTCCGCGCTGGCCGACGCCACGCCCGGCGAGGGTTTGGGGCAGACGATGTGGATCCTCGCCATGGCGCTGTTCATCGCCTCGTTCACGATGGGCGGACTGAACTACATCACGACCGTGCTGAATCTCCGCACGCGCGGGATGTCGCTGTGGCGGATGCCACTGACGGTGTGGACGCTCTTCATCGCATCCATCATCGGCATTCTCGCGTTTCCGGCGCTCACGGCGGCCGCGATCATGCTGCTGCTCGACCGCCTCGGCCACACGAGCTTCTTCCTGCCGACGGGGCTCGTGATGGGTGGTGAGGTGCTCCCGTATCACGGGGGTACGCCCCTGCTGTTCCAGCACCTGTTCTGGTTCCTGGGCCACCCCGAAGTCTACGTGCTGGTGCTTCCCGCGATGGGGATCGCCTTCGACGTCGTCGCGACGCACGGCCGCCGCCCCGTATTCGGATACCGGACCTCGGTGTGGGCGCTCGTCGTGATCGCCGTGCTGGGAATGATCGTGTGGGGCCACCACATGTTCGTCAGCGGGATGAGCCCTTACGTCGGCGAGTACTTCTCGGTCGCCACCGTGTTGATCACCGCGCCGTTCTCGGTGCTCGCCCTGAACCTCGTGGCGAGCCTGTGGCGCGCCGAGCTCCGGCTGACACCGGCCCTCCTGTTCGTACTCGGGCTCATGGCAGCGGTGGCGATCGGGGGGCTGGGCGGCGTCTTCCTCGCGACGGCGACGTCGGATCAGTACCTGCACAACTCGTACTTCGTGGTGGGCCATTTCCACCTGATGATCGCGGTCGTGACGTTCTTCACGATCTTCGCCGGGACCTACCACTGGTATCCGAAGATGTTCGGCCGCCAGATGAATCAGACGCTCGGGAAGGTGCATTTCTGGCTCACGGTCCCGTCGGTCGTGATCGGCTTCGTTGCGATGCACTTCTTGGGCATGGGGGGTGAGCAGCGTCATCTGTACGATCCCACGGCTTACGAATTTCTCCGGCCCATCCAGTGGCTCAATGTGTTCATCAGCATCGTCATGTTCGTCGCCGCGGCGGCTCAGCTCGTATTCCTCGGGAATTTCTTCGGCAGCCTGCGCTTCGGGGCGCGTGCCGACTCGAACCCCTGGCAGGGGACGACGCTCGAGTGGACCACGACATCGCCGGCGCCGCACCTGAACTGGGGGGCGGAGCTGCCGGTGGTGTCCCGCGGGCCCTACGAGTACCGGACGAACGGGGTGCCGAGCGGCTATCTGCCGCAGCACGCCCCGCCCCTCGAAGTCGCCCGCGCGACGGTGAGCGCCTCATGACGGCCGCCGTTCCGGTCGTGAACCGCTTCCCGGACAGTCGTGCCGCGGACCGCGAACCCTATTCCATCGGGCTCGTTGCCATCCTCACGACCGTCGTCATGCTGTTCACTGCGTTCACGGCGGCGCTGTTGATCCGGCGCACCGGTGACGATTGGGCCCGCGTCGCCCTGCCAGGAATCGTGTGGGCGAATACGCTCGTCATCCTTCTGTCGAGCGCCGCGATCGAGCGCGCACGCGCCGCCGTGCGCGCCAACGCATCGCAGCGCGCCGCCGGGTGGATGTCGGTGGGCGCGCTGTTCGGGCTGCTGTTCCTCGCCGGGCAGGTTATCGCGTGGCGGTCGCTCGCAGCCCACGGGGTCTTTCTCAGCTCCAATCCCCACGCGGCGTTCTTCTACATGCTCTCGGGCGTTCACGGCGCCCACGTCCTGGGCGGGCTAGCCGCGTTGGGCTGGACGCTGGGGCGCACCCGGGCCGGGGCGTACGGGCCGGCCCGGCACGCGGGATTGACTCACGCCGCCGTGTACTGGCACACCGTGGGTGGCGTCTGGCTCTGGTTGCTGGCCATCCTCTCCACCCTCTAGGGAACGGGACCGATGACGAGCGTGGATCACGCGGCGACGACGCAGGCGCACCGGACGGATGACGCGGGGCCGTTTGGCGTGCCGTGGCAGAAGCTGATGATGTGGTTCTTTCTGGTCACGGACGCTCTGCTCTTCGCCGGGTTCCTCGCGGCGTACGGGTTCATCCGTCTGGCGAGCCCCGCATGGCCCGACCGCGGCGAGGTGTTCTCGCTGCCGTTCATCGGCTTCATGACGTTCGTGCTCATCACGTCCAGCGCCACCATGGCGACCGCCGTCGGGGCCACGCACCGCCGGGACCTCGGGCTGGCGCGGAAGTTCGTTCTGCTGACTGCACTCGGCGGCCTGATATTCCTCGGCTGTCAGGTTCGGGAATGGGCGGGCCTGATCGCCGAGGGCGCGCGCCTCGCGAGCAATCCGTGGGGCGTGCCGGCGTTCTCCGGATTCTTCTTCATGATCACGGGCTTTCACGGCACCCACGTCGCGATCGGCGTCACGATTCTGCTGCTGCTCGCGGCGCGCATGAAGGCCGGCCGGGCCACCGGCTTGGGCGTGGAGCTCGTTGGACTGTACTGGCACTTCGTCGATCTCGTCTGGGTTTTCATCTTCACCTGCTTCTACCTCATCTGACCATCACAACACAGGGAGCGGAGATATGACCACGATCAGCGGACACATCACACAAGACCTGCCTCGCGCACAGGCCACGCCGTCGGGCGTGATGCCGTACCGGACCTACTGGGTCTCGTGGGGCGTGCTGCTCGCCTTGACCGCCGTGATGCTCTACAGCGAGACGGTACCGTTGGCCCGGCTGGCGGCCGTCAGCCTGCTCGTCGTCGCGATGTTCGTGAAGGCGGGCGTGATCAGCGCGTGGTTCATGCACCTGAAGTTCGAGAAGGCGGCGCTGGTCGCCGCGGTCGTAGGCTCGACGCTGCTGACGGCGGCGGTGTTGTTCGCGTTGATCGCGCCCGACGGCGCCGCGATGCTGCGGAACGCGGCGCAGTAGCGCGATGGATCACCCTGACGGGATGATGCGGGGGATGCTGCTGGCTACTGCGATCCTGCTGGTGGTACCGACTTCGGTCATCGGCGCGACGATCATCTGGTACGTCCGGACGCAGGGCGGGCTTGCGTCCGGGCGGGGCCGAGGGGGCGGAGGGCGAGAGCCCGACGACGGGAGCCTCAGAAGTCGATGACGCGCTCCACCACCCACCAGGCGGCGACGCCGCCGGCGATGAATCCGACGAGCAGCCCCCAGACGCCGAGCAGATGCTGCGCGGCGGCGCCGACGAGCGTCGCGACGATGAGATCGATGAGGATCTTGAGAAGTTTCACTCGAGCAACGCCCGCCGCAGCTCCGACCCCGCCACTCCCTCGACCGCGACCGTTTTCCGGCGCCCCGCCGCGCCGCCCACGATGGTGACGCGCGCGGTCGGCACGCCGAGGCGGCGCGCGATGAACCGCACCAGCTCCGTGTTCGCCGCGCCGTCCACGGGCGGCGCCGCGACGCGGACCTTCACCGCATCGCCGTGGGTACCCGCCACCTCGGTCGAACGCGACCGGGGCACGACGTGAATGGTCACCGTACCGGCGCTCAAATGATGGACAGCAGCAGCTGGCGGAGCAGCAGGAGCGGTGCGAACCAAGCGGCGAGTGAGCTCAAATCGAACGCACCGAACGGGGGGAACGCGCGCGACCCGCAACCGACCGCGCGAAATAGCCGAGGAGTGCCCTGATCACCAGATAGACGGTCCGCATCGAGTACCGCCAGTCGCCGGGATCAAAGTCGTAATAGACACGCGGCGCGCGGTACGAGCGCAGGATCTCGCGCCACGAAAGGCGCTTCTGGCGTTTGTACGCCAGCACGACGCGCGCATCCTCACGTAACGTGATGTGCCGGAAGTCGCCGCCGCGCGCGACGACCGGCGTGACTCCCTTGCCGATCAGGTCGAGATAGTGGAGCCAGCACACATCGACCCCGTCGTACGGGGCGGCATCCCCGCTCCCGGTCAGCCGCGGGTTGGCTTCGATGAGCGCGAGCCGACCAT
>DATIXG010000086.1:0-4158 GCA_035518815.1 Gemmatimonadales bacterium
CCGTGGCCACGACGCCCAGCCCCACGACATATCGGCCGCCCCGGCTCACGACCCGTCCGATCCTGAGTCGCGGAGCGCTTGCACCAGCCAGTAGAGCGACGCGCCGAACCCGAGCATGGCGCCCACGATCGTGAAAATCCCAGCCGCTCCGGTCTTCCGGTCCAGCCACTGCCCTGCGAACGCGCCAAGGCCGACGGCGACGGCGAGCTCGATTCCGGCGCCGGCGTAACGGAGCGGTCCCGCCCACCGGTTGTGACGGCCATTCTCGTCCGGCACGGGCCAAAAGCTATCCGCTTGTGAAAAATTTCGCAAGCAAAGCTGCCCTGAGGCAAACTTATGTGGCGCTTGCGAGTATGATGTGATAACCTTCGACCGCCATGACCCCAAATCCAGCCCCGGTGCCGCCCGTTCCTCGTCCTTCAGCCCCCCAGGGCGACGTCGAGCTGCTCGAGCGCCTCGGGCGCGCCCGCGCCGACCTGCTTGCTCAGGTGGGCCGGCGCATCGTGGGCCAGCAGGCCGTACTCGACGGCATCCTCACGGCGATCTTCTCTGGCGGCCATGCCCTGTTGCTCGGCGTCCCAGGCCTCGCCAAGACCCTCATGGTCCAGACGGTGGCCCAGGCGCTCGAGCTCAAGTTTTCGCGCCTCCAGTTCACCCCAGACCTCATGCCCTCGGACATCACAGGCACCGAGATCATCGAGGAAGATCCAGCGACGGGAAAACGAGTCTTCCGCTTCGTGCGTGGGCCGGTGTTCGCCAACGTCGTGCTCGCCGACGAGATCAACCGCACCCCGCCCAAGACCCAGGCCGCGCTCCTGCAGGCAATGCAGGAGCGTCAGGTCACAGCCGCGGGGCAGACACATGCTCTCCCCGCGCCGTTCTTCGTTCTCGCCACCCAGAACCCGATCGAGCAGGAGGGCACCTATCCCCTCCCCGAGGCCCAGCTCGACCGGTTCATGTTCGAGCTGCGGGTCGCCTATCCATCTAAGGAGGAAGAGGAGCGCATCGTCGAGACTACGACGGGGGACCACGTCGCCGACGTGCGGCCGGTGCTGACTGCGGAGGATGTGCTGGCGTTGCAGCATCTTGTTCGTCGCGTGCCGGCGCCGGAATCCCTCGTGCGGGCAGCCGTGACGCTCGCCCGGATGACACGGCCCACCGACGCGGAGGCGCCTGCGTTCATCAAGGAGTACGTCTCCTGGGGGGCCGGACCGCGAGCCTCCCAGTACCTCGTCCTGGGCGCCAAGGCACGGGCGGCCCTCGACGGGCGGCCGATGGCGGACTACGACGACTTGAAGGCGGTCGCTCCCACGGTGCTCACCCACCGGCTGGTGATCAACTTCGCGGCCGAGGCAGCGGGGCGGGCGGCGCCAGACCTGGTAGCGGAGCTCCTCAATAGGAGGGCCTGGATCGCGCCGTGAGACCGGGTTGGCGGTGGCTTGGCCTCGTGCTGCTCGCGGGGTGCTCATCGGCCCCGTTCCCGCCCGGGTCGGTCGTGGCGGGAACCTGGGGCGGCAACAACGCGGCTCTGATGGCCGACGACACCAGCGCGCACGTGCACATCGCATGCACGTACGGCAACGTTCATCAGTCAGTCGTCATAGATCCGAACGGGCAGTTCGCGGTCACCGGTGAATACAACGTCCGGGCCTATCCGGTGGATGCGGGCGTCTTCCATCCGGCGCGCTTCACCGGCGCGATCATCGGCCGCAAGATGGTCCTCACCGTGCAGCTCACCGACACGGCGGTCACCCTGGGACCGGTGTCGCTCGTCTTCGACCAGGACCCGGCCATGGGTCCCTGTCCCATTTGCATTGGGCCCCGAGCACGCGCCGAGGCGGCTGCCCGCCGGTTGATGGTGCCCTAGGGGGCCTGCTCAAACCGCCCTAGCCCGTTGTAGTAGAAGGTGTTGACAAGCGGTTGATCGGCCCGCCTAATAGTACCATTCCGAAACACGTCGAGCGTTCTTGTGGCACCGCAGCTGCAGCTTACCACGCTCGGGGCACCGGTTCTGCTCACGGCCACGGGCGAGCAAGTCCGCTTCCGCACGCGCAAGCACTTCGCGCTCCTGATCCGATTGGCGGTGGAGGGCGGGCGCCGGTTCACCCGCGACCACCTGGTGGATCTGCTCTGGCCTGACGCCCCCCCGCCGCGCGCCAACCACTCCCTCGCGCAAGCGCTCTCGGTCCTCAAGGCCAAGGTCGGTCGGGATGCCGTCCTCGTGCAGAAGGCCACGGTAGCCCTGGCCGCGGACGCCGTCGCCGCCGATCTCGCGCGGCTGGACGGGCCGGACAGCGTGGTGGACATCCGCGGACCGTTCTTGGATGGCTTCGACGTACCCGGAGCCGCGTCGTTCGAGCAATGGAAGGACGAGTGGCGGGCGAAACTCGCTCCCCGCGTGCGCGACTGCCTGGTCCGACGCATGGACGCGGGCCGCCGCATCGGCAACTTCGTGGACGTCGAGCGGCACGCGCAGGCGCTGTACGACCTGGATCCCCTGTCCGAGGATGCGGTGCGGGGCCTCATGGAGGCTCGGGCGTGGGCGGGGGACCGGAGCAGCGCGCTCAGGGTCTACGCCCGTCTCGAAGCGCGGTTGGCGGAGGAGCTGGGCGCCAAGCCGAGCGGTGATTTGACGCGGATGGCGAACCTGTTGCGGGAAGGGCGGCGCCCGGCGCCGCCCGGGCCGCCGCCCGGCTTGCGGGTCGCGGAGCGGCGCGAACGGCGTGTCGAGCCTGAGACCCTGGTCGGCCGCGAGCGCGAGTTCTCCTTTCTGTACGACGCGTGGCTCGATGCGAGGCGGCGCGCGCCGAGGGTCATCGTCCTCACCGGCGACGCGGGCATCGGCAAGACGACGCTCACCAACGCCTTCGTGTCGAGCTGCCAGATGGATGGCGCGGTGGTGGCGCGGGTGCAGGGGTACGACGCAGAACGGGACCTGCCCTTCGCCGTCCTGGGCGAGCTCGTGCGCCAGCTCGTCGCCCAGCGCGCCGTTGGGAGCGCAGAGCCGGACGCGCTGAGCGAGCTGGGACGCGTCGCCCCCGAGGTATTCGGAGCGTTCCCCGGTGTCCCCAAGCCTGTGGATTGGGCCGCCGAGGTGATGCCCCTCCGCCTGGCCGACGGATTTCTCAAGGCCGTCACCGCGGCCGGGGACGAGAGCCCGGTGGTTCTCGTGGTCGATGACGTACATGCGGCCGACAACGCGAGCCTGGCGATCCTGCACGCCGTGGCGCGGAAGCTCGGCGCCACCCGTCTGCTGCTGATTCTCGCCGGTCGATCGAGTGAAGTCCCGACATCCGCGGCGTCCGCGGCGCTCACGGCGGACACGGCGCTCCCCGGGCTCGGGCACATCGAGCTGGACGGGCTCGCGCCCGAGGCCGCGGAGCGTCTGGTCAAGCGCGTGGTCGCGGGCGACGTGGCCGCCCCACGACACGGGGCGCCCCCCCTGGAGCGGATCCTCCGGGCGGGGAGCGGGAACCCGCTCGCCCTCGAGCTCCTGACTCGTGAGTGGATGACGCACGGGCCGGACTCGTTGCTCCGAGACCTGGAGGCGCTCGACCGCCTGCCGGCCCCCACCCTCGGCATCCCGCGGGCGATCCGCACCGTGTTCGAGCGGCAGACGCGGCGGCTCGACGCCCGCACGCGGCACGTCCTCGATCTCGCCGCCGTGCTCGGCCGGCGCTTGGGCGATCTGTCACTGTACGCGGCGGTGGAAACGCCGCCCGGGGCGGCGGCGGAAGCGCTTTCCCGCCTGCGCGACGACGGCATCCTGCGCGAGGTGCTGGGAGATCTCGAGTTCCGCAACGAGCTGATACGGGCGCAGGCCTACTACGCGGTGGCCGGCCTCGCCCGGCAGCATCTGCACCGCCGGGTGGCGGAGCTCCTCGGGGAGCGCCCTCTCGAGGCACGGAAGCCGCTCGAGATTGCCTGGCATTTCCTGCAGGGTGGTGACGTGTCGCGGGCCGTGCCGTTCGCGCTGGAGGGGTCAGAGGAAGCGCTGCGAGTCGGCGCCCCTTACGAGGCGGAGCAAATACTGACCACCCTGATGCGTCAACGCGCGTGCCAGGAAGCTCAGGGCCGCATCCACCTGCTAGTTGCCAGGGCATTCCTGGACCAATCCAAAGCCGAAGCTGCAATTCCGGTCCTCGATGCCCTCTTGCA
>DATIXG010000087.1:0-3266 GCA_035518815.1 Gemmatimonadales bacterium
CGAATTGTCGTTAGGCCCCACACCCAATTCCGAAACTCACACCCGGAGAACCGAACGATGACGAAGTACCTTGTCTCCTTCCCCGGATCGGCGATGGACATCTCCGACGAAGACATGGCTGCGGTCGGCGAAGCGGCACACGCGATCATGCGCGAGGCGAAGGATGCCGGCGTCTATGTGTTCGGCGGTGGTATCGACGAGAACGTCGCGCCACTGATGGTCGCCGCCGATGGCACCGTCACGAACGAGACCTACCCGCAGACCAGGGAGTTCGACGGCGGCTTCTGTGTCCTGGAACTCCCGTCGCGCGATGCCGCCGTCCAATGGGCCGCGAAGATCGCCAAAGCCTGCCGCTGCTCGCAGGAACTCCGCGAGTTCGGGTACGACCCCGAGAGCTGACCGGCGAGGTCTCACCTCAAGCGCACGCGACACATCGTCTCGCCCTCGGACCAGCATGATCGTCTGGAACAGTCGCCGGGCCTGGAGCTGCACGGCAACAAGTTCGATCGCGCAATGTTTGGCGCGGCCCTCCACTCCATCTGCACCATGAGCAAGACGAGTTCTGGTACGTCGTTTCGGGGAAGTACCTGTTCCAGGTGGGCAGCGACCGCTACCAGGCTCGGGCGGGCGATTACTTGCTCGGGTCCCGCGAGGTTCCGCATGCGTTCGCGTTCGTCGGTCCGTCGGCCGGCAGACTACTCGTTTGCTTCACGCCGGCTGGCAAGATGCGGGAGTACTTCGAGCGCCCCCTGGTGTGACGTCCGGCCGGAACAAGCGTACGCTTCAGTCACGGGCGCGCGGGCCCCCGGCGCTCGAGACCGGGTGATGCGCGATCCGGGCCGCCTCATTTACTTACGCATTCTCGGAGTTTGTCGATCCAGCACATGAAAGCGTTCACCCGTTCGTGCCTCGTGATCGCCAGCGCTGGGTGGCTGAGCCTCGGCGCCGCGGACTCGACGCGTGTCGCGAAGCCCCCACCCTCGCCGGCGTTCAAGCATCCGGCGAATGCCCTGTTCGCCGACGACTTCTCCGACCCTCGTCTGACGCGATGGCATGCCGACAGCCTCGCCTCCGCATGGCAGGTCCGAGACGGGATGCTGTGCGGGGAGCTCCCCGACGTCAAACAGGCGCATTCCTTCCTGTTCGCTGGCGATCCGACGTGGGCCGATTACGCGGTGGACTTCGATGTCTGTGGGATGCGCGGCGTGGACAAGGGCATTGGGGTGCGCGTCACCGGACGACACGGTGTGGGTGTGGACCTGCGCGGAGGCGAGCACCAGGACGCTTTGCTGTATGTCAATCAGTTCCCGGTCGGAAGCGGCCGCGCGGAGAACGCCGACGGTGTCTGGCATCACGTCCGGGTGGCGATCCGCGACCATCGGTGTCGAGTGACCGTGGACGGGCACGTGGCGGTGGACAAGCACCTGCGCTTTCCGCCCCCCTCGCACGGAGGCATCGCCCTCGCGGCCTATGCGGGCGGCGTGGGTCGATGCACGGTCTACTACGACAACGTCGTGGTGATTCCTCTCGAGGGCGAAGGGGATCCCTGACGCCGTGGCACAAACTCTTCCAGCAGCACCCTGGCCATCGCGGCGGCCGGCAGCGCGAGGATCGCTCCGGCGGGGCCGAGCAGCATCCCGCCGCCGATCACGCTCAGGTTGACGATCAGCGGATGGAGCTGAACCTGCCGGCCGAGGAGCCGCGGGCTCGCGAAGGTCTGGATCAGGTTGTTGACCACGACATAGCTCCCCACCCCCACGAGGGCGAGTTCCGGCCGCACCGTAAAGCCCTCGAGTGCGATGGCGGACGCGGCGAGCCAGAAGCCGGCGACCGGGATGATCTCGGCGAACGCCACGGCGACGCCGAGGAGTAGGGCCACGGGGAAGCCGAGCAGGCCCAACACGATCGCCATCGCGGCTCCCATGATCAGGCAGACCGACGCCTGGCCGCGCACGTAGGCGCGCAGCGCGCGATCGAGTGCATCCAGCAGCCGTTGCGCCCGCGGCAAACCAGCCGGGGAGACGAGCGTGAGCAAACCGCTGCGTCCACGATCGCTGTCAGCGAGCATGTAGAAGGTGAACAGTGGCAGCAGAACCAGGCTCGCAAGCCCGGCCAGGCTCCCGATCAGGCCGCCCGCACCCGACATCAACCAGCGCCCAGCGGCCTCGAGCAGCGAGTTGAGCGTGCCGGCGGTTTGGGCGCCGCCGGCCTGCACCAGCCCTCCCCAGCCGTGCGAATTGATGAAGGCGCCGATCTCCTGCTCGAGACGCCGCACCGACCCGGGGGCGGCGGATGCGAACTCGGTGAACTGGCGGACGAGCGGCGGGATCGCCGCGGCCAGCGATGCGCCCGCCGCCAGCACCAGCAGAAACATGACGATCGCGGTCGAGATCCCCCGGGGAATCGTGCGGCGCGACGACAGCCTTCGGTCCACCCAGTTCACTATGGGGTTCAGCGCATAGGCGAGCAGCCCCGCGTAAGCGACCAGGACCAGCAGGTTGCGCAGCATCCACGCGAGGGCCAACACGGCCAGTAAGGCGACCGTCAGCAGGCTCTGTCGCACCGAGCACCCTCCTGTTCAGGTTTGCGGCTGCGAGTCTGAGACCGTCCGCAGCCATTCGAGCAGCCCCGTCGGCAGTCCGACGATGCGCACGAGGGTGTTCGGCCTGCAGGCGTGGCGGGCGATGAGGACCGCGGCACGGCGATCGACACGCCACACCCGCTGCAGGTCGAAGGTGACGGCGTGGCCACGCTCCGTCGCGGCGAGGATCATGGACTGCAGCCGCTCCATCTGGTCGGCCGTGATCTCACCGCTGAGCGCGTACGTGACCTGCTCGTTTTCTGTCGCGATCCGGGCTATGTCGAGCATGTTGCCGTTCCTCCTCGGCGGACAGCACATCAAGCTCCGTGCCACTGGATCGCGCCGTAGGGACTGCGGGTTCCCGACGCGCTCATCGCGCTGGACCTCACCGGATCCGGTGGATTCCCCGGATCCGATGACGACCCGCGGGCGGGTTCCGACGCGATTCATGATGCTCGCCCGGAACGTTCGCGCTGCCAGATCCAGGCTGAACGGACCGGTGCGAAAGCGGGAGTCTGGTGCACGGCGCGTGGTCGCGCGAGGACTGCGGAGCCGTGGGCTACGGCTTGGGGCGGAAGCGGGCCTTGTCGATCTGGTAGAGCCGGATCTTGTTGTCGAGCGTGGCCGGCGGGACGCCCAAGTGGCGGGCGGCGCCACGCGCGCCGGAGACGCGTCCCTGGCAAGC
>DATIXG010000088.1:0-4451 GCA_035518815.1 Gemmatimonadales bacterium
AGCTTCTCGGCGTCGATGTTGAGCGTCTTCCGCACTTTCCGTCCCATTGGGTGGCTCCTGAATCTGGCATGTGCACAATATGCATACGGTATCCGTATCGCGCATGATGGGCCAGAACACTTCCAGAATTGGCTCCGCTTGGGTTCCCCCTCTCCCGAAGGGAGAGGGGTCAGGGGGTGAGGTCCCGAAAGGAGAGGGGGTGCAGGGGTGTTAGGTTGCCTTCATGACCGCCCACCCGACGGCACTCCGTCTGAAACCCCGTCCGCCACGCCGTCGCAGCCTTCTTGTCTTATTCCTCGCGGCTTTCTTCCTCCTGCTGCTCCTGCCCAGTCTGATTACACTCGGCGCGGAGTGGCCCTGGTTCGCGGCTCTGGGCTACGAACGGGTGTTCGTGACCCGGCTCGTGGCCGAGGGGCTGCTTGGTGTGGGGGTCGGCCTCGGGGCGTTTGCCTTTCTCTATGCCAACCTGCGGTTCGCCCAGCGGGGCGTCGTTCCAGACGCGGTGGTCCTTCGGCTCAACGAGCGGGCCTCGCTGGACGTGACGCGGCTGTTGCGCCGCCTGGCGCTTCCTGCGGCGTTCGGCCTGGCGCTGCTGTTTGCCCTGGCGGCGGCGGGTGGGTGGCTCGACGTGCTCCGGTTCCTGCACCGGACGCCGTTCGGCGTATCGGATCCTGTCTTCGGCCGCGACGTCGGCTACTACGTGTTCACGCTGCCGATCGCGGCGGGCGCCATCGCCCTGCTCACGACGCTCACGACGGTTGCGTTGCTCGCGACCATCGTACTGTACCTGCTGCGCCGGGACCTCGTCGTGCTCGGGCGCCGCGTCACGGTAGAACCGTCGGCCCGGTCGCACCTCGCCGCATTGATCGCTCTGCTGTTCCTACTGGCGGCATTGCGGGTGTACTTCGTTCGCGTCCCGGGACTGTTGTACTCGACGACGGGACCGCTGGTGGGAGCGAGCTTCGCCGATCTCCACGCCGCGCTCGCCGGCCTGCGGCTCGCCGGGGTGGCGGCGGTGGCCGGTGGCGCCCTGGTGCTGTGGGGCGCCCGCACCCACCGCCTGGCCGGGGGCATCCTGCTCGCGCTCGGGGTCTACTTCGGCGTGTCGCTGCTCGGCGTCGTCCTGTATCCCGCGATCGTCCAGAAATTGGTGGTCGCGCCGAACGAGTTGGCGAAGGAAACACCGCAGCTCGCCTTCCATATCGCGGCGACGCGGCGGGCCTGGGGGTTGGACCGGGTCGTGACCCGTGACCTGACCGGCGAGATCGGGCTCTCCGAGCGGGACATCGAAGCAAACCAGGCGACCATCCAGAACGTCCGATTGTGGGATCGCGAGCCGCTGCTCCAGACCTTCGCACAGTTGCAGGAGATCCGGACCTACTACGACTTCGTCTCAGTGGACGACGACCGCTACTGGATCGACGGGCAGTATCGCCAGGTGCTCCTCTCACCGCGCGAGCTGAACTCGGGCTCGCTGCCGACGCGCACCTTCATCAACGAGCGGCTCACCTTCACCCACGGCATGGGCCTCACGCTCGGCCCGGTGAACCAGGTGACGCCGGAGGGATTGCCGGTCCTGTTCATCAAGAATCTGCCGCCGGCCTCGAGCGTGTCGCTGCGGGTGACGCGCCCGGAGATCTACTTCGGCGAGCTCACGGATTCCTGGGTGTTCGCGCACAGCCACCAGCAGGAGTTCGACTACCCCTCGGGCGACGAGAACATCTACGCTTCCTACGCGGGCAGCGGTGGAGTCCGGGTGGGCTCGTTCCTGCGCCGGCTGGTGCTCGCGGCCTACTTCGGCTCGCTGAACGTACTGCTGTCAAGCGATATCACCGACGACAGCCGCGCGCTGTACATCCGGAACATCCGGGAGCGGGCGCGCACGGCGCTGCCGTTCTTGTTCTTCGACAGCGACCCTTATCTCGTGGTCGGGGATTCGGGCCGGCTCCGCTGGATCCTCGACGCGTACACCGCGACCAGCCGCTACCCCTACGCGCAGCCGGTTGCCGACGGCACGAACTACGTCCGCAACAGCGTGAAAGTCGTGATCGACGCCTTCGATGGGACGGTCACGGCCTACCTGACCGACGCGGCTGATCCGTTGGCGCGCACCCTGGCGAAGGTGTTCCCCGGTATCCTGCAACCGCTCGACGCGATGCCGGCGGATCTGCGCACGCACCTGCGCTACCCCGAGGACTTGTTCCGGATGCAGACCGACATGTATGCGACCTACCACATGGCGGAGCCGGACATCTTCTACCACCGGGAGGACCAGTGGCAGCGGCCGGTGTTGTCGCGGTCGACCGGGCAGCGGGATCCCTTTCTGCGCCACATCGTGATGCGGCTGCCCGAGGAGCGGCAAGCGGAGTACATCTTCATGGCCCCGTTCACGCCGCGCGGCAAGGACAACCTGGCGTCGTGGATGGTGGCGCGCAACGACGGGGACCACTACGGCCAGCTGGTCGTGTATCGCTTCCCCAAGCAGAGCCTGGTCTACGGGCCGGCCCAGATCGTCAACCGGATCAACCAGGATCCGGATATCTCCCGTCAGATCTCGCTGTGGGACCAGCACGGCTCCGAAGTGATCCGCGGCAACCTGCTGGTCATCCCGATCGAGGAGTCGCTGATCTATGTGCAAGCGCTCTATCTGCGGGCTGAGGGCGGGGGTATTCCCGAGCTGAAGCGCGTCGTCGTGGCCTACCAGAACCAGGTGGTGATGGAGGAGACGCTCGAGGCCGGATTGGCGCAGCTGTTCGGCGGGGCACGGGGGCGCGCCGCGGTGGCGGCCGAGCCGTCTTCCGCCGCCCGGCCCGTCAACGGTCGCGCCGTTGAACTCACCCGCCAGGCGGTCGAGCTGTACGACAGCGCCCTGGCGGCGCAGCGCGCCGGCGACTGGGCGCGATACGGAGCGGAGGTTACACGCTTGGGGGAGGTGCTGCGTCAGTTGGAGGCGACACTCGGAGGCCGGCAACCCTAGTCAGAGGCGAGGCGCGGACGGGGGGCGTTCTTCAACCGACCGCCTGTGTCAGTTCCCGCGCTGCGCGAGCTCCCGGACTCGTTCGAGCAGGATCTCAAATCGGAAAGGCTTGGCGACGTAGCCATCTGCGCTCGCTTGCCGCACGAACTGCGCGGCGTCATGGTCGCCCGGCGTGAGCAGGAGGATGGGCGCTGATCGCCCCGCGCGATGCAGTTCGGAGGCCACGTCGACGCCGTCTCGCCCAGGAAGGACGACCGCCAAGAGGATGACGTCGTAGTCAATGGAGAGACCGAGCGCAAGCGCCTCGTCGCCATCCGACGTGACGTCCACCGCATGGCCGCCGTCGCGCAAGCCCTGGACGATGAATCCAGCGACATGGGGATGTTCGACAACGAGCAGCTTCACCCCGGACGCTAACAGTCGTCACGTGAGCGAGGCGTGAGGCCGAGGTGAGGACTGTTCGGTTCAGGCCACCATCGGCCCGGGTGGGAGCACCAGCGCGAACGTAGCGCCCTGGCCGAGCGCGCTCTGCGCCGTGAGCCGGCCCCCCAGGACCTCAGCGAGTCGCCGGGACACGGGCAGGCCCAGCCCCGCGCCCGCACCCGAGTGGGGATCGAATCGCTCGAATGGCTCGAAGATGCGCTCCAGCACATCCTCCGGGATGCCGGACCCCTGGTCGACCACGCGAAACCACATGTTCACGGCCTCCGCGCGGACTTCGACCGTCACCGTCGCGCCATCGGGACTGTGCCGGATGGCGTTGCTGAGCAGGTTCGTCAGGATCTGTGCCAACCGTACCGGATCGGTCCGCAGCATAGCGACGCCGTCCTCGTACACCTCTTTCAGCACGAGATGCTTCACGTCGGCGGCCGGGCGCTGGTTCTCGAGGACACGTCCCACCGCCTCGTGCACGTTCACATCGCGCCACACCGGACGGACCTTGCCGGCATGGAGCCGAGTGAGATCCAGGAAGTTGTTCAGCAGGCTCACGGTCTGGTCGGCGCACTCGTACACCTCGTGGGCTGCCTGCGCCACGGCGTCTCCCGTGGGCTGGAGCCGCACCAGGCGCTCCGCCCATCCGAACACTCCCGTCAACGCGTTGCGGAGCTCGTGGTTCATCGTCGCGAAGAACAGCTCGCGCTCCCGCTGCAACTTCCCGACCTGATCGACGAGCTGCTGGCTCTGCTCGCTGAGGCGGGCGTTCTGAACGGCGACCGCGGCGGTCCGGGCCAGGAGCACCGCGATCCGTTCGTCCTCGGCGTCGAAGTCGTCGGCCCCCATCTTCTCCGTCAAGTACAGATTCCCGTACACGCGCTCCGGCCCGGCGATCGGAACGCCGAGGAACGACCGCATGGGCGGGTGATGTGCCGGGAACCCGTGGCGCCCCGCATGTGCGGTGATGTCGCCCGTGCGAATCGGCTTGGGCCGTCGGATCAGGAGGCCGAGCAGCCCACGCCCGGTCGGAAGGGCGCCA
>DATIXG010000089.1:0-8840 GCA_035518815.1 Gemmatimonadales bacterium
CGAGGCTCTCGACGAGTTTGTAGTCCTGACCGTCGCGGCGCGCCACGAAGTGCAGGATCAGGTCGCTGGCGGGAGGGGGACGGTGATACAGCCACGTCTCGTTGGGCTCGACCGAATCGGGCGCGATGTAGGTCGCACGGCGGTCCGGTGGCCCGTGCCGCAGGTAGATCACGCCGCGATCATCGAACTCGGTCTGGGCGCTGCGGTAGACCTCGGTGATGTCGTAGTGGCGGTGGCGGCTCGCGAGCCGGAAGTTGCGCTCGGCGTAGAAGTAGCGGCGGAAGTGCTCGGCGAGCCGCTCGCCCGTCGCATGCAGGTCGGCGACGTCGCGCCGCTCCCAGAACTCGGCCAGCCAGCGCGCGCGCGCGTCGGGGCCATCCTGCGCGTCGTAGTCCGCCAGCTCTTCGGGCGTCGCGATCCACGCGAGATCCTCCCTGTAGAGCGCCGCGGCCTCGGGTGCATGGCTCGCGGCGGCGCCGGCGTAGTAGCGCTGCGACGCAGCCGCCGCGTGATTCGCGAAGTACAGTGTGCGCGCTTCCTCGAGCAGCCCAACCGCCGAGTCGCCGCCGACGGTCACGTAGCGCTCGAACGCGGCAAGCGCCGAGTCCGCATCCCCGGCGACGCGCTCCACGCGGCCGCGCGCGAGCTGAATCGCCGGGCTCTGCCCGGCCGGCGAGGCCGCCGCTTCGCGTACGGCCCGGAGCGCGAGGTCGAGACGGGGACCGACCCGCTGCGCCATCGCCGTGCGCGCGAGGTCCACGGTGGCGTTCGCGAAGCTCGGGTCCGCTTCGGCCGCCTTGGCAAACGCGCGGGCGGCTTTCGACAGATAGTCCTTCCGCAACACCTGCCGCAGGTTCTCGACCCCGATGATGCTGTGCTCGCCCTGCGCGAGCTCCGCCAGCCCGGCGCCATACCACGGGTACGGCCAGTCCGGACGCAGCTCGGCGCACCACTCGAATTCGCCGGCCGCATCGTCGTAATGCGACTTGCCCCCGAGCTCGCCGAGCCGGTACGCGATGAATCCGAGGCGCAGGTGGATGAGCGGGTCGGCGCGGTCGCGCTTCGCGACCTCGATGGTGGCGGCTTCGAGCCGCTTCAGCGTGATCGAGTCGCGCGCGCCGGCGAGGGAGTCCCGCAAGCGTTCGAGGTCCGCGCGGTCCGCCGGCGACTGGGCCCCGAGCGGCCCGGTGAGGCAGACCGCGATGAGGAGGGCGTCTACAACCAGCGCACGACGCATATCGAGGCCTATTCCATTATACGCTGACTCAGGCGGCTAGAAGGAGAAGCTGAACGCGACGTAGGCCTGCGGCTGCTGCGCTCGCCCTGAGGGGGGCGCCGTGAGGGGCTGCGCCACGCCGGCCCGCAGGCGCAACGGCACGTCGTAGAGGAAGGTCAGGTCGCCCACGAGCTCCGCACCGACCGAGGCGAGGTGCGCGAACCGTGGCTCTCCCCCCTCATCCCACGCCTCCCCCGTGTCGCCGAACAGGCTCAGTGAGATCTTGTCCGCTCCAAACGGGAGATGCCCCAACGACTCGCCGACGAGCGCGATGGGTATGCGGTACTCGATCGAGGTCGTGAGCGCCCGGGTCCCCCGCAGCTCGGACGGGGCGTAGCCGCGCACGGGAAATGCCCGCTCGGTGGCGAGCGATTGGCCGTAGCCCACGCTCACGCTTCCCGTCGAAACCCCACCCACGCCAAAAGACTTGGGCAGAGAGCCCGATAGTGCCCCGACGCCGACCCGTGCGGCGAGGACGTGATGGGCGAAGCCTCCGATGCCCGGGATGTGGAGATAGCCGGTGAGCGACGACCGGACCTCGTTCGACGAGCGCGTGGTCCCCTGCTCCTCGCGGCGACGGTAGAGGATGGCCGCCTGAAACCCGTCCTCGCGTGACACGGCCAGCGCGCTCGACACGAACGAACGGACGACGAGCATCACCGAGCCACCGACCAGGTCCTGGTTCGTGCAACCCGCGCAATCCGTTAGATGCGTCCCTTCGTACTCCGCCGCCAGGCGAACGCTCGCGAGACTGCGCCAGCGCCGCGTGAGGAACGTGACACCCAGGGCGGCGTCCAGGTCGTTTTCCGAGACGTCCGTCCCAGCCGTGAGGTACGACGACCAATCGGACGACGCCAACAGATCGAGAGACGGATTTCCGAACAGATAGGACACTCCGGCGAATCCGCCCATCACACGGAGCGGCGCGGTCGACGCCAGTAGGTCGGCCACGTAGATGTAGCGTCCAACGGCGTCTGTACTCCCGGTGACGGCGCCGATGAACGTGCCGGCACTGCCCTCGTCGAGAGCCGCCGGGAGCCAGAAGTGAGGCAGCAGCGATGGGAACAGGGCGTACCCCGTCTCGCGCCCCGTCACTACGGGCGCGGAATCGAGCGGCAGGGGCGCGGCCAGGGGGCGGGCCGTCGGCAGCGCCGTAGGCCGCACGTGCCGGATCTCCCAGCGTGACGTTCCCAGGGCGGCGTAAAGCAGCGAGCCATCGGCGAGCGGCGCAGGCGCGTGCGCGCCGAACGGCTCCGCGGTGAGCGCCTCCGTGCTGCCGCCGTCGCGCCAGCGGTAGACCTGGGGATAGCCCGACTGATCGCTCACGAACAGCAAGTCACCGTGCGGCGTCCACGCCGGGTCGGACAGGACGCCACGCGAGGCGAGCAGGACTTCGAGGGCGCGGGGCGATCCGGAGGGCCAGCGAACGAGCGTCCAGTGTCCTCCCGCGTTTCGCGTCGCCGCTACCCAGCGTCCGTCCGGCGAAGGTACGACGTCGGCCCACGTGGCCGTCGGGTCACCCACGGAATCCGCGCCGAAGATCGCGGGCCGGTTGCCACCGGGAACGAGGACGATGGCCGACATCTGCCCCGCGCCGACCCGTGGCTCCCGGAGCCGCGCACCGTGCGTGAGTCGCTGCCACCGCCCATCGGGGAGCCAGCGATAGAGATCGTTGCGCACCTGCCAGCGCGAGGTGTAGTCGGCCTGAGACACGATCAGCGTGTCGCCCAACCAGTCATAGCTGACATCGCCGTTGAGCGTGCGCCTGCGCACTTCGCGCCAGCCGTCGAGGGATACGACGCGCAGCTGCAACTCGCCCTTGCCGTCGTCGCGCACATACGCGACGCGCTGCCCGTCGGGCGATACGCGCGGCACGGGCAGCGTCCACAGACCGGAGTCGAGCACCAGGCTCTCGGGAGCGCCGGCGGGGCGCGTATCGCCGGGGGGGCGCGTGCCGTGCGGCCACGCGTCGTCCAGGGAGAACCCCGAGGCCACCTGAGCGAGCGGCCGTCCGATGCGAAACGGGATGAGCTGCCCCGCGGTGGTCTCCGCGAACCGTGGGACGACGGAATCGCCGAGCGAGTCCGCGAGAAAATGGAGGAAGCGGCTCCCGTTCGCGTAGGCGGCGCGGCCGCCCGGCCAGCGAGAGAAGAACAGGGCGTTCCAGGGGGTGCGTGCCTGGTGGGCTGCCGCCTCGCTGGCGAGCAGCTCGGTGTGAAACGAGCCGTTCACCCGGCCGGCGTTCGTGAACTTCGACTCGTAGTAGACCGCGAGCCCCTCGATCACCCACGAGGGTTGATACTCGTTCGGGAACAGCCCGGGCACCCGGCCGAGCACGTGTTGGAGCACGCCCCAGAAGCTCCGCGCCCGATCCAGGTGGAAGATGTGCGTCAGCTCGTGGGTCGTATCGAGCCGCAGCCAGCGGTCGTAGCTCGCCAGCTCGGGGTCCGTGGCGGGCGGGGGCAGATAGATATTGATGCGGTTCGACGGAAACGGCGTCGCCGAGCCGTTCGCGGCGTCGGCATCGTCCGACAGCACGATGTCGACGATGCCCCTCGGCGGCGCGAGCTCGCCCGCCAGCAACGCGTAGGCCCGTTCCGCTTCCTGCATCTCGATGAGCGCCGCCGCGCGCGCCGCGGGGCGAAAATGGATGCGGAAATGCGGGGTGTGCAGCGTGCGCCACCCGGCGGAGGGGTCGACCTGCGCCGTGACCGGCGACACACCTGCGACGAGCGCCACCACAATCCAGCGACAGGGCGATGCGGCGATGCCGGAGAGAGAGCGCACAGCCGCGCAAGGTAGCATCGGGTCTTTCGACCCGCCATTTGGTTCCATAGATTGGCGCGCCGAGGCACCCACATGAAGGTCTGCCCAGTCTGTGAGACGGAGTATGCCGACGACGTTCGGTTCTGTCCGAACGACGGGCAGACGCTGCGCGCGACCGCGCCCGCGAACGATCTCGTGGGCCAGGTGGTGGCCGACCGCTATCACGTGCTGCGGAAGCTCGGGGAAGGCGGCATGGGCCAGGTGTACCTGGCGGAGCACGTGAAGATGGGCCGCCGCAGCGCGATCAAGGTCATGAACCCGTCGCTGGTGCACGACCCGGACGCCGTCTCGCGCTTCAACCGCGAGGCGGCGAACGCAAGCCGCATCACGCACCCGAACGTCTGCGCGATCTACGATTTCGGCGAGACGCCCGACGGGCTCATCTATCTCGCGATGGAGCTCGTGGAGGGCGAGCCGCTCACCGAGCTGTTGGCCGGGGAGGGCACCCTGCCCCCGCAACGGGCGGCCGGCATCACGCGGCAGGTGGCGGGGGCGCTGCAGGCGGCGCACGACCTCGGGATCGTGCACCGGGATCTGAAGCCCGATAACATCATGCTCACCCGCGGGCGCGACGGCAGCGACGTGGTGAAGGTGGTGGACTTCGGCATTGCGAAAGCGATGAGCGGGGGCGACAACCAGAAGGTGACCCGCACGGGCCTCGTGGTGGGAACGCCCGAATTCATGAGCCCCGAGCAGCTCGCGGGCGATCAGCTCGACGGGCGCAGCGATATCTATTCGCTCGCCCTCGTCCTGTACCGCATGGTCAGCGGGCGCCTCCCCTTCGAGGCCAGCACGATCCAGGAGACGATGATCAAGCGGCTCACCGACGAACCCACCCCGCTCGCCGCGGCGCGCCCCGACCTCACGTTCCCGCCCGGCCTGCAAACGGCCCTCGACACGGCGCTCGCGCGCCGGCCGGCGGACCGCTATCAATCGGCCGCGAAGTTCGGGAACGACATTGCCGCCGTCACGGGACTCGCACCCGGTGGCGGGACGGTGGCCCTGCCCCCCACGCGCGCGGACGCCGACGGCAAGACGCAGCTCCTGGACGCCCCTTCCACGACCGCGAAACCCGCAACCGCACCCCGCCGCCGCTCCCTCGTGCCGGTTGCGCTCGGCGCCGTGGTCGTGGTCGCGGCGGGAGGGGGCTACGCGTTGTTCGCTCGCGGGCGGACCACGGACACCGCTAGTCCGGCGCGAGCCCCGACAGCGATGCCCCCCGAGACCGCCGCTTTGCGACAGCCGCAGGTGACCCTCGCCGCACCCACGACCAGCGCGCGCCTCAATGACTGGTTCGATCGCATAGATGAGATTCCGGGCGCGGCGCTGCGGGACTCCGCGCGCGCCGTGTTCGACACGCCCGGAGCGAGCGGCGCGGACCGCGCCCTGGCCGCCTACCTCGTCGCCAACGCGTACGCCAAGCTCGACCAGCGTAGCGCAGGCTGCGAGTGGGCCCGCCGCGCGGCGGGCTTCGACCCGAACGTGCGCTCCTACCGCGTCCTCGCGCAGTCCCTCTGCGGACGATGAAACCGGTCGTCGTCCACGTGTTCGGCAAGACCGACCTGGGTCGCACACGCGACCACAACGAGGACCGCTTCCTGGTCGCGGACCTCACGCGGCGCGAGGCGTCGCTCCTCCCCCAGGTGCGCGACCACGAAGTGGGCGAACGGGGCTCGCTGCTCGTCGTCGCTGACGGCATGGGCGGCGCGGCGGCAGGCGAGCTGGCGAGCGAGATGGCCACCGAGGCTCTCTACGGACAGTTGGTCACCACCTGGAACGTGGATCCGGAACCCTCAGCGCAGCGCTTTGCCTACCGGCTCAAGGAAGCGGTGGAGGTCGCGAACAGCCGCATCCACGCGCATGCGACGGCGCATCCCGAGCTGCGCGGCATGGGCACGACCATGACGGCCGTCGGCGTCCTGGGCGACCAGGTCTTCCTGACGCAGGTGGGGGACAGCCGGGCGTATCTCGTCCGGAACGGGACCGCGCATCAGCTCACCAAGGATCAGTCGCTGACGCAGCGCCTGGTCGAGGCCGGCGAGCTGACCGAAGAAGAGGCGGCGCGCAGCGAGCGCCGCAACATCATCCTCCAGGCCCTGGGCCCCGATCCCCGGGTCAAGGTCGATCTCACGTTCCAGGAGCTGCGCCGCGGCGATGTGCTGGTGCTCTGCTCGGACGGGTTGTCGGGACAGGTAGACAAGGAAGAGATCGCGGGCATCGCCGGGAGCGCCACCGATCTGCAAGTGGCCTGCGATCGCCTGATCGACCTGGCGAACGCGCGCGGAGGGCCGGACAACATCACCGTCGTCATCGCGCGGTTCGACGGTGACGGGCTCCGCGCCGCACAGGCGGACGACGGCGCCGGACACCAGGTGTATCCGTTGATCGATACCGAAACGAGCACCGAGCCCGTGCCCGTCTACCGGGGCAGCAGGCCCCCGGTGCCGGCGAAGCGCGCGCGGCTGCGCCTCGCGACCGCGGCACTCCTCGGGGTCCTCCTTGCGCTCGTGATCTACCTCTTCATCCGCAAGCCGTGAGGGTTCAGGTCCGGTTCCGGTCCGGGGCGCGGACCGGGCAGGAGGAGACGTTCGACAAGGGGTATCTCGTGGTGGGTCGCGATCCCCAGGCGGACGTGCGGTTCGACGCCCAGCGCGACCTCGACGTCTCGACCCGCCATGCCGCCATCCTCCGCAGCGACGACCACGTCGCCGTACGAGACCTGGGGAGCACGAACGGGACATTCGTGAACGGCCGCCGCATCACCGGCGACGTCGCGCTTGCCGACGGCGACGTCATCGGGTTCGGCGCGCGGGGGCCGACGCTCGAAGTCCGACTGCTCGGGGCCGGCACGCCCTCGCCGACCGGTGTCCGCGTTGCGGCCGAGGTGGCGCGGCAGACGCGCGGCCTGCGGCGCACCACGCAGGGGCTGCTCGCGCTGCTCGCGTTCGCAGTCGCGGGGTTTAGCTGGGTGCAATGGACCGGCGCGCGTCGCGCGCGCGCCAACGCTGCGCTCAGAGCTCAGGCCGACTCGCTCGCTCGCGCCACCCGCGTCGACTACCGTGCGATCGCCCGGACCAACACCGACGCCGTCGCGCTCGTCGCGGTCAAGTTCTCCAACGTCGAGGCCGTGTCGGGCACCGCGTTCGCAATCGACTCCCAGGGGACCCTGGTGACGAACCGGCATCTCCTGGTGGGCGAGGACGGCACCCGTCACCCGCTCGGCATCGCGGTCAAGTTCTCGGGCTCGAAGCAGTGGTTCCAGGCGCGGCTGCTCGGCGTGTCTCGTGTCGCGGACATCGGTGTGGTAAAGGTGGAGATCCGTGGCGGCACGCCGCGCATCGCGGGCTTGGGAGCCGCGGCGCCCGAGCGCGGCGACCCGGTTGCGATCATCGGCTACCCGCTGGGCGAAGACCTCCCGATGGAGCGGCAGGGAGACGCCGCCATCGCCGACCCCACGCTGACCGTGGGCACCGTCAGCAAGGTCCTGCACGATCTCCTGCAAATCGACGGCTACGGTGCGCCGGGCTCGTCGGGCAGCCCGGTCTTTGCCCGGGACGGTCGAGTGATCGCCGTGCTGTACGGGGGCGAGCACGAAGCGCGGGGGAAGATTCTGTATGCGGTGCCGGGAGAGATCGTCCTCGCATATCTGCGGGAGCTGGGACTATAGAGTCTTGAGAAGCCACCTCGCCGCCGCCCGCTGCATCAACGGCATGCCATGCCAGCAGCCGAGCACCGGACCCTTGCCCGGAATCTGCGCGACGAGCCGCGGGTGGCCGAAGAGAATGACGAGCGCCGCTCCCGGCACGAGCCGCGCGAGCGCCCGGCGCGACGCGGGCCCGAGATCGGCCCGGCCCTTCCACGACCGTGGCTCGGAGTAGACGAGCACAACACGTTGCCCGTTGCCGGTTGCCGCTTGCCCGACATCCAGGCCCGCGCGTCGAAGCTCGCCCGCCAGGATGTCCCTCGGTCCCACCATGTAAGGACCGCCGACATCGTCATCCACGATCGGGAGGCTGAGCGGCCCCTTGAGAGCCGGCGGCGCGCCACGCAGCATCTGTGTGACCCGATCCGCCACCATGTCGGCGAATGCACCGTGCGCCGCGAGATCAGGCTCGCCCTGGTCCGCGCCTGCGCTCCAGCGCTCCGCCGCGCTCGCGATGCGGGCCATTGCCTCCTCCGCGCGAGCCATGGGAATCCCTCCGGGCATGCCGACGGCGGCATCGAGCGCCGCCACGACGCGCGCGAAATCCTCGGGATAGAGCAGCGCATCGCATCCCGCGGCGACAGCCCGCGTCGTCGCCGGCCCCTCACGCTCGTGCGCGGTCGCGCCCGCCATGATGAGGGCATCGCTGACCACGATGCCATCGAAGCCGAGCGAGTGGCGCAGATAGTCGAGCATCACGGAGGAGAAACTCGCGGCGCGTCCGCTTGAGTCCCATGCCGGATACGCGACGAACGCGCTCATGACGCTCCCCACGCCCGCTTTCACCGCGGCGGCGAACGGGACGAGATCGGTACGCTCCATGGTCTGGAGGGATGCGGCGACGCGCGGCAGGGTGGCGTGCGAGTCCTGCGTGGTGCGGCCGTGACCGGGGTAATGCTTGGCGCTCGCCAGCACGCCATGGTCCTGGCAGCTCGCGATCCAGGCCACCGCATGCTGACTCACCATTGCCGGGTCCGCGCCGAACGAGCGGGTGCCGACAATGGGGTTCTTGGGCTCGATGTCGAGATCGCACAC
>DATIXG010000090.1:0-4052 GCA_035518815.1 Gemmatimonadales bacterium
CGATCTCGGGCCCGCGAGCCAACTCGCGGTGTGGCGCCCCACGCGCGGCCGCCACGCCCTGACGCTCGTCGATGGCGACGCGCGCGAGGTCGACCGCGTCACCTTCGAGGTCCGCGGCCCCGCGCGGTAGTGGCCGCTCACGGGAGCACCCGAATCTGTCCTGCTGGGAGTGCGTCCGCGCAAGGGGTGTGCGATTCGTCGACGCGCAGTCGACATTCTGTCCCCAGCGCCGGCTTCGAGCCTGTGAAGAAATCCTGCGCTCCGTCCGGACAGTGGGGCGACACTCGCCACATGAACGACGACGCGTTGTTCCCGATGGCGGAGATGCCCAGCCCCCGCGCTACAGGCGCCGAGCGCGCGGTCCCGCGGGTGCAGCGGCCGAACCGTCAGCAGCTGGAGCTGCGGACGACGGACCTCGAGGGGCTGCTGCCCGCCGATCACCGCGCGCGGGTGGTGTGGGACTTCGTGCAGGGGCTGGATCTGCGCCCGCTGTATCAGCGGATCCAGGCCGTGGAGGGCCACGCCGGCCGGCCAGCGATCGATCCGGCGATTCTGATGGCGCTGTGGCTGTACGCGACGTTGGAGGGGATCGGCAGCGCCCGGGCGCTGGAGCGGTTGTGTGAGCAACACGATGCGTACCGGTGGATCTGTGGTGGGGTGTCGGTCAACTATCACACGCTGGCCGAGTTTCGGGTGGCGCATCCGGCGGTGCTGGACGAGCTGCTGACGACGAGCGTGGCCGCGTTGGTGGCCGAGGGGTTGGCGGACCTGACGCGCGTGGCCCAGGATGGGGTGAAGGTGCGGGCCAGCGCCGGGGGCGGGTCGTTTCGCCGGCAGGAACGGCTGGAGCAGTTGCTCGGCGCGGCGGCCGCCCACGTGGCGCAGTTGCGGGCGGAGGTGACGGCCGACCCGGGCGGAGTGACCCGCCGGCAGGCGGCAGCGCGAGCGCGGGCGGCGGCGGAGCGGCAGCGCCGGGTGGCGGAGGCGCTCAAACAAGTGCCGGCCTTGGCCGAGCGGCGCCGACGCGCCGGCGTCAAGGGGCCGGCGCGCACCTCGACGACGGACCCCGATGCGCGGATCATGAAGATGGCGGACGGCGGCTATCGGCCGGCGTTCAATGCGCAGGTGATGACGACGACACAGGGCCAGATCATCGTGGGCGTCGCGGTGACCACGAGCGGCACGGACCAGGGCCAATTGCGCCCGATGGTGGAGCAAGTGCAGCGGCGGTATGGGCGCGCGCCCACGGACATCTTGGCCGACGGCGGCTATGTCGATTTGGAGGATCTGCGACAGGTGGCCGACGTGGGCGGCCGGGTGTACGCGCCCCCTCCCCGGGCGGACGATCCGGTGCATACGAGCCGACCGCGCTGGCGGGTGGATGACGCGGTGATCGGGGAATGGCGGACCCGGATGGGCACCGTGATGGCGCAGACGGTGTATCGCGAACGCGCGGCGACGAGTGAGTGCGTCAACGCGCAGGCGCGCAATCGGGGGTGGCGGCAGGTGCTGGTCCGTGGGATCCCCCGGGTGCGCGCCGTCTTGCTGTGGTTCGCCCTTGCCCACAATCTCTGCCGAGCGGAACGGTTGCGCACCGTGGCGCTGCGCGCGACCTGACCGGTCCCGAATCCGGCGTGCGGCGCAGGCGCTCCGCCTGAACCCGCCGGCCTCGGCGGGCTGCGGCGGCCAGCTCAGGATGGGACAACCGCGATGATGAACCGCTGGCCGGATCATTCGATCTCCCCGCGCGGTGCGTGCCCGGGCCATTTATTCACAGGCTCGAAGCCGGCGCTCGGAGCGGAACGTCTGTCGCGCGTCGGCCGGTACGAGCTCGGCCCTGGGACTAGTCAGCGCGCGGTTCTCTTCAGCTTCGGGATCACGTGGGTGCCGAACATCTCGATCGAGGACATGACCTTGTCGTGGGGGACGGTCTCGGTCGCCATGAGGAACTGCAGCTCGTCGACGCCGGCGTCTTCGTGGATGGCGATGCTGCGCAGGCAGCTCTCGGGATTGCCGGCGACGAGGACCCCGCGCTCCACCAGCGTGTCCGCGTCGATCTGATTCCAGAGCGCGGTCGCGATCTGCCCCGAGCCCCCCGAGAGATCCACCTGCGGCGCGCCCTCCGTGCCGGCCTCCGTCTTCAGATAGCGCGCGAAGTTCGCCCGGAGGTGCTCGGGAACGCCGCCCCACGACTCGACGAGCTGCTCGTAGAGGTGCGTCTGGTCCTTCAGGTACGGGCGATCGGGGCCGAAGAACGTCCGGAGCGACTTCGCGGCCAGCTCGCGGGCGGCCGTGTCGTCGGCGCCGCAGAAGGCCATCGTCGACGACAGCCACTGGTCGTTGACGAACTTGCCGACCGGCTTGGCCTGGCGCACGCGCTCCTTGTAGCGCTTGATGTGCGGCGCCAGGTACGACGGCGACGCGACGCTCAACGCCATCACGCCGATGCCCTTCTCGGCGGCCAGCTCGTAGGTCGCGGGCTGGAGCGCCGCGACCCACATGGGCGGGTGCGGCTTCTGGAAGGGCTTGGGCCGGACCTCGCGCGGCGGCACGTTCCAGAACTTCCCCTCCCAGGAGAACAGGCCGTCCTCCCAGATCCGCGGAATCATCTCGAGCGACTCCTCCCACATCGCCCGGGTGTTGCGCGGATCGATCCCCATGCCCGTCTGCTCGTAGGCGGCCGAGCGGCCGGTGCCGAACTCCACGCGGCCGCCCGACAGGTGGTCCACCATGGCGACGCGCTCGGCCACGCGCACCGGGTGATGGTAGGGCAGGATCACGACGCCGAAGCCGAGGCGGATGCGCTTGGTCAGCCGGCTCAGCGCTCCGAAGATCACCTCGGGGCACGGCGACATGGAAAAGCTCGTGAGGAAGTGGTGCTCGACGAACCAGACGGTGTCGAAGCCCATCCGGTCGGCGAGCAGGCACTGCTCGATGGTCTCCTCCACGACCGCGTGATCGTCGACGACCGGGCGCTGCATCTCGTAGGCCAGGCTCAATCTCATGGGCGCCTCCTCGGGGCGGCCCCATGATACCCCAGGCGCTTCACACACCACGGGCCCGGGGGACTCCCGGGCCCGTGGGCGAAACGCGTCGAGCGGAGCGGCTCAGTCGTGGCCGCCGTGGCCGTTGTGGTCGTCGACCTCGACCTTGGTCGCGAGGTGGCTGCCGTCGGACTGCACCGTGCCCCTGACCTCGACCCTGGTGCCGTCGGCGAGGTCGCTGCAGCTGCCGTCCTCGAACTTCGTGTTCGCGTCGGTCGTCACCGTGACGCCGTGCACGTCGAAGGTCAGCGCCGGGCAGGCGCCGCTCAGATTCGAGATCGTGCCCTCGACCGAGAACTTCTGGATCTTGGCCGGGATCTTCGCGCCCGCGCGCAGCAGATCGGTCCCCGTCGAGTCCACCACCCTGAACCCGGTGATCTCGAAGGTCTGGCCCGCCGTGACCGGCAGCGCGCCGATCACGTCGGCGTTGCCGCCCGACACCGGGACAGGGAACGTCGCGGTCGGCACGGCGGCGCCGTTGACGAGCAGCTCGATCTCGAGCGAGCTCGCGTCCGTGATGGGACCGCTGGCTCCGGCGAGGCCGCGGATCTTCAGGAGCACCTGGCCGTTCGAGATGACGACGAGCACGGCCCCGCCGCTCGTGGCCATCCCGCCCGACGCGGGGATCAGCGAGGCGGTGACAATGGGCACCCTGGAGGGAAACCCCCAGCCGCCGCCGTGGTCTCCGCCCTGTCCCCACCCGGCGGCAGCCGGTCCGGCAACACTCCAGACGAGAGCCGTGGCGAGCGTGAGCACCATCAGTCTCTTCATGTTGGACGCTCCGTTGTCATGCGACCTGGGCGCGGCGATGCCCCGTCCAACCCGTCAGCGCCAGAGGAGGGGCGATCCTCTGCGGGGTCCACGAACGTCGAGGGCGCAGGGACGAGTTTCAGAGACCGTCATGGCATGTTCATGGGCGCCCATGGGGACAGACAGGGCAGCAAGGCCTGTGCCGCAACCGCGGATCGGTCCCGGGTCCGACGACGCCCAGGAATTTCGCGCACTGGC
>DATIXG010000091.1:0-18936 GCA_035518815.1 Gemmatimonadales bacterium
CTAACTATCAAATAGGCTGGTCATTGTCGTCCTCGCCGCGGCCCCTGGCTGCCCCTCCGGTTGCGTCAGAGTGTGGCCTGTTAGGCAGCGAGCGCTGCTGCATAATATGTAGCGGGAGGGGAAGCACTAGGCCACGGGCCCTCAAAGCGCGTCCGCCGGACTCCGGACGCCGAATCCGCCCCGATTGAGCACGTGCGTGTAGATCATCGTCGTGCGGACGTCACGGTGGCCGAGGAGCTCCTGCACGGTGCGAATGTCGTACCCGGCTTCGAGTAGATGGGTCGCGAACGAATGACGTAGGGTGTGGCAACTCGCTCGCTTGGGTACTCGGCTCGCTTGCACCGCTTCCCGAAATGCTCGCTGGATCACCGTCTGATGCAGGTGATGTCGCCGGCGCTCCCCCGTCGCCCGGTCGACGTAGGGCCGCGTGGCGGGAAAAACCCACTGCCACCCCCATTCACGCCCCGCCGCCGGATACTTCCGCCCCAACGCGTGGGGCAACACGACATACCCCGCTCCCTCGGCCAGGTCGTGGTCGTGCAGGCGCCGCATCTGCTCGAGATGACGCTCGAGTGGCGTCCGCAGTGACCCCGGCAACATCGTCACTCGGTCACGGTCACCCTTGCCGCCGCGCACGACGATCTCGCTACGGCCGAAATCAATGTCCTTCACCCGCAACGCCAGGCCCTCGAGTAACCGCACGCCGGTTCCGTACAGCAGCGTCGCGACCAGTCGCGACGTCCCCCGCATCCGCCCCAACACCGCGCGTACCTCGGCGCGGCTCAGGACCACCGGAAGACGCGCCGACTGCTTCGCATGCACCACGCCCTCCAACCCCACCGGCGTACCCAGGACTTCGCGATACAAGAACAGCAGCGCCGCGAGCGCCTGGTTCTGCGTCGCGGCGCTGACACGGCGATCGATCGCGAGACTCGAGAGGAAACGACTGACATCCGCCGCCGCAAGGGTCGCGGGATGCCGCCGCCCATGAAAGTCGATGTACCGCCTGATCCAATGGAGGTACGCCCGCTCGGTCCGCGAACTGTAGTGCCGCAACCGCAGCAACTCCCGCACCCGGTCGAGCAGCTTGGCCATGACCGCAACCGTAGCCGCCGCGGCCAGCCAGCCTAACCAGATTCACGCGTACCGATGCGAAAATGCGCGGCCCGGAGCCGCGAATCACTGGACATGGAGACCCTGGCCGAACAATCCGCCTCGAGGCAAGGAGCTGGAGCGCGCAGCAGGCGATGACGAATCGCTTCATGACGAACCTCTGAGAGGGCGGCTGACCACGGACCGAGTTCTAGTCGAATTCTCGTGGCGTCGTCGCCCGCTCGGGCTCGAGCTTGACGGTGTGGTAGGGCGGCACGTGAGTGAACGCGCCCGCGAGGCCGCCGATCGTCGACGCGCTAGCCAGTTGGTTCGGACCGCCTGCGGCGGCGTAGCAAGCCGGCGTCGTAGCGAAATGCGGGTGTGATGTCTAACGGCTTGCTAGATGCGGATCACGGATGACACGCCTTCATTCCGACCTGCGCGAGCATCCTCCCAAACCGCTGATCCCGTTTCAGCGGGTCGAACATCGGATCGCACGGCAGGCTCATCTCGGTGAGGTAGACCGATCGGTGATCAATCGCATCCTTCACCGCCGCGATTCCGCGATCGAGGTCCCCCGCCCCGGCGGCCGCGACCGCCACAGCGTACGACAGCGACGGATCCGTGCGGTAACGCGCCCGCACAGTTCCATACAGGCTGTCCGCTCGCGCCGCGCTCCCGGTCAGACGATACGCGACGCTGAGGAACGCGGGCATGTCGAATCCGCTGCCCTGCCGTTGTGCTGCTTCGAATGCCGCCACCGCGCTATCGGGGCGGCCCCGCGCGAGCTGGATCATCCCGATCTGGAGCGTGTTGTCCGACTTGGTCGGGTCGAGTACCGCGACCCGCTTGCTCTCGCGCAGTCCCTCGTCGTGCCGACGCGCGAGGTACAACTCGTACCCAAGATCAGTCCCGATCGCCGTTGACAACGGATCGAGCTGTCGGGCGCGACTCACCTGCTCCACCGCTTCATCGACTCGGCCCAGCACGCTGAGCAGAATCCCGTACCAATGGTGGGTCGGTGCATCGTCCGGTGCCAGCGCCAATGCGTCTTGGAATTGTCGCTCCGATTCGGCCCAGCGCCACTGACACTTGAGCGCGTAGGCCCATGCGAGGTGCGCGTCCGCGAGCGTCGAATCGAGACGCAGCGCACGCTGGGCGTTCCGACTTGCGAGGGCGGCCAGTGAATCCGCCGAGAGCGGCGAGAAGAACGGCAACACCACCTGGGCCATGGAGAGACCCGCCCAGGCGCGCGCGAATCCTGAGTCCCGAGCGATGGCTCGTTCGAACAACGCGATCGCCGTACGAAGCCCCGTCTCCCCGCGGCGCCCCCAGTAGTATCGACCCTTGAGATACAGATCGTAGGCGGTAAGGTCCGCCGTACCCCGCACCGCGCGCGCCGCCCCAAGCTGCGCGGTATCGCCAAGCGTGGGACGCAGCGCGGTCACGATCGCGCGCGCCATGTCGTCCTGCACATCGAAGACCTCGGCGAGTCGGCGATCGTATTGGCCCGCCCAGAGAACCGTGCCGTCCTTCGGATCCATGAGCCGGGCAGCCACGCGAATCCGGTTGCCGGAGCGGCGCACCGTCCCTTCGAGCAAACTCTGGACGCCGAGTTCGCGGGCGATCTCGGCGTCGGTCGTGCCAACAGCCTGAAAGTGAGAGGCCGATCCGCGGGAGGCGACTCGTAGCCCGGGAACGTTCGCGAGTGCTGTGGTGAGCTCCTCCGCCATCCCAGCGCCGAAGTAGGCATTCGCCGAGTCGCGGTCCGGGCTCGCGAACGGCAATACGGCGAGCGAACGAGGAATGCTGGGGCCGCGCGCCCCGTCGGACGCCGAGCCACGCCGCAGGAATAGCGCGCCCGCCATCACCACGACGGCCAGCACGGCTGCCGCCAGTATCGCCCGGACCCAGCTGGAACGACGGATTCGGATCGCTTGTGCCCCACTCGTCCCTGCGGTGATCAGGCCATCGACTACGCGAAGGATCCGCGTCACGCTCTCAGGGCGTCTGGTCGGATCCTTCTCGAGCGTCTGGTCCACAAGGTCTCGCAGCGAGGCGGGCAGGCCGGGCGCCCGGTCCGCCAGGCGCGCCGGACGCTCGGCGATGTGGGCCGCCATCAGCGATTGCGCCGTCGGGCGCGAGCCGAATGGATGGTTGCCGGTGAGCACCTCGAAGGCCACTACACCCCATGCGTACATGTCGGCCCGATGATCCACCACGTCGCCCGCGGCCTGCTCCGGCGCCATGTACGCCGGGGTGCCGACGACGCTGCCCGCGGTCGTCAGCGCATCGCGCGACCCACCCTCCGTCGCCGCGGAGATTGCTTTCGCGATCCCGAAGTCGGTGACGACGGCGGTGCGTCCCGTGAGCAGGATGTTCTCGGGCTTGATGTCGCGGTGCACGACGTGACGCGCGTGCGCGTAGTCGAGCGCCAGCGCAACATCCCGCAGGATACCGATCGCCTCGTCGAAGGGAACGGGCCCGCGCGCCAGGCGCGCGCGAAGCGATTCCCCTTCGACGTACGGCATCGTGTAGTAGGAGATCCCAGCGGCATGACCGGCTGTGAGCAACGGAACGATGCGGGGATCCTGCAATTGCGCGGCAAAGCGGATCTCGCGCTCGAACCGTTCAGCGGAGATGCTTGCGGCCTGTTCCGCACTCAGCGCTTTGACGACGACACGCCGGCCGAGACGCTTCTCTTCGGCAAGGAATACGTGCGACATGCCGCCGCCGAGCTCGCGCTCGAGGCGATACACCGCGCCGAGCGCGGATTGCAGCTGGTGGAACAGGTCGGTGGTCACCGCAGCAAAAACGATAGCGCCCGGCGGCTCCATACGCTTGTTAGGGGGCGCGGATTCATATGGTAAGTGCAACACCCCGCCACAAAGAAAAAGGTGACCTGGGACCCGGTAGCCTTCTGTCTCGACCGAGAGAAGGGAGCAACTCCCGAACCCGGTCGACCGGCGGAGCCGCGAATCACTGGGGCGCCGCCAGGCGCCGGCGCGTCTGCAGGCTCCACTCCGCCTGTTCGGCGGCGAGAAGACCATGGTCCGTCTCCGCATCGTACCGACGTTGCTCCGCCTTCTCCTCCTCAGCGAGCCGGTCCGTCAGAGCCGCAAGCTCCGCATCGGTCTTCACACACGGAGCGGATAGACTCCTGAAGGCGCGCCGAATTCGCCGCGCGTGTACCTCCGCGAGATCGAAGTGCGTCTGTTCGTGATCGAGGAGTGCGCGCCGCTGCACGCTGTCATTCAGAACAGCCGCCTTGACCCACGATTGCCGCGTCCGGAATGCGACAATGACCCGGAAGTCAAACGCCTTGCCCCGGCATTGCCAGATCGAAGAGAGGGAATAGGCCGTCTTCGAACCCTCGGGACCCCCACGAGGCGGCGAGCCCTGAAAGTCGCGCCAGGCCAGGGGCCGAGCGGCCGACCAGGAGAACGCATGGTCCTCGAGAAGCTCCCGGCGCACTGCCTCGTCGAGCCCTGTGGACGCAACCCTCGGGCGCGTGGCGGGCGGTGGCGGCGGCGTGGTCGCGCACCCTAATGCGGTGACGAGAAGCAACGTCCTGCGCCCAAGTCGGACCAGCGTCACCCCAACGCCACCAGCCGCGCCCGCGGCGGGATCCCCGGCTCCAATTCCATGATCCCGACCGTGGGCTTGAGGTTGAACCGGGCCGCCCCCGCCCCGCCGGGATTCATCACCGTCACCGTCTTGTCCACCAGCTCGAGCAGCGGCCGATGCGTGTGGCCGTACACGATGATCTCGGCCCTGGGAAAGGCCGCATGCAGCTCCGCCGGCGTGGGGCTGCCGAACTGGTCGCCGTGCGTCACGACGATGTCGAACCCGTCGAGTCGCAGCGTCGCGACCCGCGGCAGCCGGGCGCGGATCTCCGCATCGTCCACGTTGCCGTACACCGCCGTCACCGGCGCGAGCGCCTCGAGCGCCACGACTACATCCAACGTCCCCACATCCCCACCGTGCAGGATGTGATCCACCTTCCGGAAGGCATCGAGGACCTCGGGCCGGAGCATGCCGTGCGTGTCGGAGATGACGCCGAGACGCACGCGCTACTTGTCCTCACCCCACCGCTTGACCAGCGAGATCTCGAGTCCCAGATGGTCCACTACACGCTGCACGATGAAGTCGACCAGGTCCGACACCTTCGCGGGCTTGTGGTAAAATCCCGGCGCGGCCGGCAGCACCACGGCGCCGGCCTCGGCCGCGAGCGTGAGGTTCCGCAGATGGACGAGGGAGAGCGGCGTCTCACGCGGCACGAGAATCAAGGGACGGCGCTCCTTGAGCGTCACGTCGGCCGCGCGCTCGATCAGACTGCGGCTCGTCCCGTGCGCGATCGCCGCCAGGGTCCCCATGGAGCACGGGCACACCACCATCCCCGCCGTCCGCGCTGACCCCGACGCGGGCTCCGCGCCGCGGTCCGAGTCGTCGAACAGCCGTACGCTCGCCCAGTCGCCGCCCGTCGCCTGCTTCAAGTCGCGGCCGTCCAGAATCCCGCATTCCTCGGTGAGCAACCGCCAGCCGTGGCTGGACACGAGCAGCCACGTCGGCACCTGGTGCTGCGCGAGCACCTCGAGCAGCCGCACGCCGTAGGGCGCGCCCGAGGCACCGGTGATGGCGAGGATTACCGGCTGGCGGTTCAGCGCCCCCTCCGGTTTGGCGTGACGGACTTACGGGGATGGGCCGGCGGACGAGGAGGAGGTACGCGGTGCGGGGTGCGCGGTTGCTTCCGGGGTACCGCAACCTTGCGTTTCACCGATGCAACCGCGTACCGCGCGCCGCGCACCCGATTCACAGAATCCGATCCACCAGCGCGCCGAGAAACACGACGACGCTGATGATCCCGTTGGCGCCGAAGAACGCCGCATCGAGCCGCGACAGGTCTCCCGGCTTCACGAGGTGGTGCTCGTACGCCATGATCGCCGCGCCAAGCGCGACGCCGACGTAGTACGCCACGCCGAGCCCGAACCCGGCGCCGAGCGCGACCAGGGCGAGCACGGTGAGTCCGTGCAGCGACTTGCCGACGAAGATTCCGCCCGCCTGCCCGAAGCGCACCACCGCCGAATGGAGTCGCTCGGTGCGGTCGAAGGCCTCGTCCTGCAGAGCGTAGAAGATGTCGAACCCGCCGATCCAGAACGTCACGGCGGCCGCCATCACCCACAGCAGCCACCATGGGTCGGTCCACTGTCCCGAAATCGCGAGATACCCGGCCGGGCCGGCCATGGCATCGCCGAACCCGAGCCACAGATGAGACCACCACGTGAATCGCTTCGAGTAGCTGTACAGCGTGACGACGACGAGGACGATGGGCGACAGCCGGAAACAGATGGGGTTCAGCGCCCACGCGGCCCACTCGAACACTCCCACGGCGACGAGCACGGCGATCCATGCCTGCGCGAGCGTCAGCCGGCCCGCGGGCAGCTCGCGCGAGCGCGTGCGCGGATTCCGCGCATCGAGGTCGCGATCGGCGATCCGATTGAACCCCATCGCCACGAACCGCGCCGCGGTGAACGCCACGACCACGAGTCCCAACATCCGCCAGGTGACGGGATAGTTGCGCGACGCGATCACGACGCCGAGCAGCGAAAACGGCAACGCGAACACCGTGTGGGGGAGCCGGACGAAATTGACGTAGCGAACGAGGAGCGACTCCCCGGTGACGGTCTGGCCCTCACGGAGCGCATGACCGCCCCCTACCGCCCCCGCCCGCCCCTTACCGCCTTCCGAGATCAATCCCCAGCTCCTTCCACATCGCATCGACTCTCGCCTTCACGCCTGCATCCATCACGATCTTGTTGGGCCAGTCCCGCGTGAAGCCTTCTTCCTTCCATTTCTTCGTGGCATCGATCCCCATCTTCGAGCCGAACGTGAACCCCCGGCTCGAATGGTCGAGCACGTCGATCGGCCCCATCGAGAAGCGCACGTCGCGCTCGGGATCGATGTGGTTCAACGCCACCCACCAGGCTTCCTTGGGATCGCGCACGTTCACGTCCTTGTCGAGCACCACGATCACCTTGGCGAGCGACATCAATCCCTGCCCCCACAGGCCGTTCATCACCTTGTAGGCCTGCCCGGGATACTGCTTGTCGATGCTCACGAACACGAGATTGTGAAAGATTCCCTCGGCAGGCATGTGCATGTCCACGATCTCGGGCAGCGTGAGCTTCAAGAGCGGCAGGAAGATCCGCTCTGTGGCGTGGCCGAGATAGTAGTCTTCCATGGGCGGCCGGCCGACGATCGTGTGCGGATACACCGGGTCGCCCCGCATCGTGATCGCCGTGATGTGCACCTTGGGATAGTAGTCGGCGAGCGAATAGAAGCCCGTGTGGTCGCCGAACGGCCCTTCGAGCACCAGCTCGTCGCGCGGATCGATGTGGCCTTCGAGTACGATTTCCGCCTCGGCCGGGACCTCGAGGTCCGACGTGACCGCCTTCGCCAGCCGCACCGGCTCCCGACGCAGAAAGCCCGCGAACAGGAATTCATCGATCGTGGGCGGGAGTGGGGCCGAGGCGGCGTAGATGCTCGCGGGATCGCCGCCCATCGCGATCGCCACCGGCATGGTCTCGCCCCGCGCCGCCATCTCGCGCCAGTGCGCCGCCCCCACCTTGTGGCGCTGCCAGTGCATCGCGACTTCGTTCCGGCCGATCACCTGCACCCGATACATCCCGACATTCCGGACGCCTGACACCGCATCTCGCGTAATCACGCCCGGAAGCGTGATGTACGGTCCCCCGTCCTCAGGCCAGCAAATCGGAATCGGCAGGTCCGCGAGATTCACGTCGGCACCGCGAAGGACCGTCTCCTGGCACGCCGGCCGGCCACCGGAGACCTTGGGCGGATACTTCGCCATCTCGGCGAGCTGCGGCAGCATCGCGAGCTTGCCGAGCAGGGTGTCGGGCACCTTGAGATTGAGCAGCGTCGAGATCCGCTCGCCGATCTCATCCAGCGTCTCTACGCCGAGCGCCATCGCCATGCGCCGCTCGGAGCCGAATAGGTTGATCGCGACCGGGTAGCGCGACGCACCGCCGCCCGCCAGGGTCGGATGCTCGAAGAGCAGCGCCGGCCCGCCCCCCGGCGCCTTCATGCAGCGGTCCGCGATCTCCGTGATCTCCTTGTCCACGGAGATACCGCGCTTCACGCGAACCAGCTCGCCCGCCTTCTCGAGCGCCCCCAGGAAGGCGCGGAGGTTATCGAGTGCCATGATGGATCGCGCAGATCCCGCCGGTCAGGGTTTCATACCGTACGTCGCGAAACCCCGCCGCCTCGAGCTTACGGGCGAGGGCGTCGGGTTCCGGGAAGTCGAGCACCGACTCGGGGAGATAGGTGTACGCGTCGCGATGTTTCGACACCGCTCGGCCGATGGCCGGGAGGAGGCGACGGAAATAGAAAAGGTAGAGCGCGCGGAGCGGGGCCCAATGCGGCGTCGTGAACTCGAGCACCACGAAGCGCGCGCCGGGCTTGAGTACCCGCGCGGCCTCCCGGAATCCGGCATCGAGATCCGCCAGGTTGCGGACGCCGAACGCGACCATCGCGCCGTCGAACCGGGCGCTCGAGAACGGCAGGGTGAGCGCGTCCGCCCCCACGGGGCGCGCGCGCGCCGCCTTCCCGCGGCCCAGCGCGAGCATGGGCACCACGAAGTCCGCGCCGATCACCCTGCCGCGGAAGCCGGGAGCGCGCGCGAGCGTCGCCGCGAGATCGAGCGTCCCCGCGCAGAGGTCCAGGTACACGCCGTCCGGACGCGTCTCCCAGGCAAGCCGCGCCACCGCCTGCCGGCGCCAGCGGCGGTCGACATTCAAGCTCAGCAGATGATTGAGGAAGTCGTAGCGCGGGGCGATGGCGGTGAACATGTCCCGCACGTAGGAGCGCTTCGCGGCGCCGCCCGTCGCCCTCGCCACCTCGAACGCAGGAGACGGCGTCATAGGCCGCGAAAGATAGGCCGTCCAACGGGACCGACGCCAGCGACCGTCGCGCTAGTTCGACTGGGCGGCCAAGGTGGCGAGGACGGCGATACCGACCGCCACGGGCGTCGCCACCAGGCCAGCCACGTCGCCAAGCTCGATCCCCAGAGCCGCCCGGAAATGGGGGTCACTCGTGGGCCCGCCCGCGTAGTCGCGCAGGCGTACCACTTCGGGGCGGAGGGCGATACCCACCCACGGGTTGGGGCTGACCTTCACCATCGCGAAAAGGGAGCCGCTCGCGATCCCATCCCCCGCCACGGCCACGCCGAGGCCGGCATCGACCGAGCCGGGTTCCTTCAGCCAGCGCCGGTACCGAGCGGCTGGGCCGATCGCGAAATTGTTGTCGCCGCCGATGCCGTCCAGCGACGCGAACAGCGTGACACCGATCGCGTCGCGGTCCCCGACATTGCTCAGGATCCCCCAGTCGCCGCGCAGACCCGACTGAATATCCTCCGATCGCGTATTCGGGTCGCCTGCCCCAAACACCAAGTAGAGGCCAGCGTGGGTCAGGAGGAACCCCGAACACGCGGGCTTCGGGCGAGCATGATAGCAAACGCCGGGGCTCGTGCCCGGCGTCTCTTGAGAAAGGACAGGATCAGGCACGCACAACGCGACGATGGCAGCGAGGCAAAGCCAGTGCGCCTCCACCGCGCCTAACATACCGTCGCGGCCACGATCCGCGAGGGTGTTGGCAGCGACGTGTCGGCATCTCTATTTTCCGTCCGTCCCCCCCAACGCAGGAGTCGGCGTCATAGGCCGCGAAAGATAGGCCGCTTCACGGGACCCCCGCCAGCGACCCCAGCGTCAGTTCGATTGCGATTCCGCCAATTGAGCGGCGAGCCAGGCCAAACCAAAGGCCAGGGGAGTAGCCACGAGACCGGCCTTTTCACCGAGCTCGAGTCCGAGCGCCACCCGGTTATTGTGAGGTTGCAAGCCACTCTTGGTCCGCAGGAACTCCGGCCGCACGGCGAAGCCGAGTCCCGGGGTCGGGCTTACTTTGACCAATCCGAAGAGAGACCCATTCCTCACGTCGCCGTCCGTGGCCACTGCCACGCCAAGACCAACGTCGAGCGACGCCGACGTTGACAACCAGCGGCGGTAGCGGCCGGCGAGGCCGAGCGCGAACGTCTGGACGTAGGGAGTGGGAGCTTGCTCCAAGGACCCGAAGAGGGTGACCCCGACCGCGTCGTGGGGCCCGACGTTGCTCATGATGCCCCAATCACCGCGCGCGCCAAGTACGGCCGACGTGGGGTCGGTGGGTGTCCCGATGTTCTGCAGCACCAGGTATAGGCCGGCGGTCGTCACCACGAACCCGGAGCACGACGGCCGCGGGCGGGCATGATAGCAAACGCCGGGGCTCGTGCCCGTCGTCTCTTGAGAACGGACGGGATCAGGCACGCACAACGCGACTACTGCAGCGAGGCAAAGCCAGTGCGCCTCCACCGCGCCTAACATACCGTCGCGGCCACGATCCGCGAGGGTGTTGGCACCGAGGCGTCGCCATCTCTATTTTGCGTTCATCCCCCCCAGGCGCAGGAGACGGCGTCATCGCCCCACGAGAGAGGCCGTCCAACCTGACCGGCGCGAGCGACCAGGACGTCGTCACGCGCGCCAAGCAGGGCGACGAGGCGGCGTACCGCGAGCTGTTGCGGCGCTACGAGCGGCCCGTCTTTGCGCTGCTCTACCGCATGGTGCGCGACCGCGCGCTGGCCGAGGACCTGGCCCAGGACACCTTCGTGAAGATCCTGAACGGCCTCCGCTCCTACCGGCCGGAGTTCAAGTTTTCCTCGTGGGTCTTCAAGATCGCGAACAACGCGGCAATCGATCATCTGCGGCGCCGCGCCGTTGACACGATCTCGCTGCACGGCTCGCCCGACGCCGTCACGCCCGAGCGGATCGCCGCGACCACGCTCGACCTGCCCGATAGGCGCGAGACGCCCCTCGAGGAGGTCGAAGCGCGCGAACTGGGCAGCGCGATCGAGCGCGCCATCGGCCGCCTGCGGCCGGAATACCGTTCCTGCATCCTGCTCCGCCACGTCGAAGGCCACAGCTACGACGAGATCAGCCAGATGCTCGACCTACCGCTCGGCACGGTGAAGACCTATATCCATCGAGCCCGGAACGAATTACGCGATTACCTGGAAGACCGGCGCAATGAAACCCGCAGGGCCGGAGGGGCGTAAGAAGAACACGATGCACGCACCACATCTCACCCCGGACGAGATCGTGCTATGGGCGGAGGGCCTGCTCCCCGCCGCGCGCGCGCTCCATCTCTCGGACTGCCCCGATTGTCTCGCGACCGCCGAGCGGGAACGCGTGTTCTTCCTTCAGCTGGCGCGGCTCGAGCAGCTGGCGCCGTCGCCGGGGTTCGCGGAGCGGGTGATGGGCCAGGTGAAGATTCCCACCCCGTCTGGGGGATTCAAGATGACCGAGTAGGACCGTCCATTCTCACTTCCCCGCGCACTCCAATCCCGAGCGCCTCCGCCGCGCTCCCGCCGCGCACCGCAACCTCCACCATCCCTCCACTCCCGACAAACGCGACGAGCTGACCCGACGGCACCTCGCCAAAGGTGCGCCGCACGAGCCCCACGTCGCGGTCGCCAACCCTCACGCGCGCGGCCGGCCCGACTCCCGCGCCGGGGATGTTGCTGATCAGCGTGCCGAACCGGTCCACGTACACTACCTCGCCCACCCACGACGCCCCGTCCTTGCGCGCCACCGGCAACGGCGTCCGCACCGGATCGGTGATGGAATGCCCCAGATGGGTGAGCGCGGTCCCGTTCACGATCTGCGCGGCGGCCAGCGCGAACAGGTCGCGCGCGTGGAAAGTGGGCGACGCGCCGGGCGGCACCGGCAGCTCCACGAAGCGCGCCTCCGCTGGCAAAGAAGTCAGTAGCCCGTTGTCCGGCGCCACAAAGAAGTGGCCCGCAGCCTCCGCCGCGATCGCGCGGCGCGCGGTTCCGACCCCGGGATCCACCACCACGACGTGCACGGTGCCTTGCGGGAACCGCGGCCAGACCCGGGCGAAGATGTACTGCGCCGCGTGGACGTCACCCGGCGGCACCTCGTGCGTGATGTCGATCAGCAGGGCCGGATTCGCCTGCGACGCGATGACGCCTTTCACTTCCGCGACGTAGCTGTCGCGGGAGCCGAAATCGGTGAGCAGCGTGATGATGGCCGGCATATCAGCGAGCCGCGAGGACCTCCGCGAGCCGCCGGGCGATTCCCGTGAGCGCCGCCGCCGCGGGCGAGTCGGGCTCCGCCACCACGATCGGCGATCCCGCGTCCGCGAGGTCCGCCATGTGCGCCTGGAGCGGCACCTGGCCGAGCAACGGCACGCCCAGCTCGCCCGCGAGCCGCTCGCCGCCGCCCGCGAGAAACACCTCGCTCCGCTCGCCGCAGTGCGGGCAGACGAAATAGCTCATGTTCTCGACAATGCCGAGCACCGGCACGCCCACCCGCTCGAACATCTTGGCGCCCCGCAGCGAGTCGCCCACCGCCATCTCCTGCGGCGTCGTCACGATCACCGCGCCCCGCAGCTGGATCGACTGGACCAGCGAGAGCTGCGCGTCGCCGGTGCCGGGCGGCAAGTCCACGAGGAAATAGTCCAGCTCGCCCCAGTCCACATCGCGCAGGAACTGCTGGATGACCTTCATGATGATCGGCCCGCGCCAGATGGCCGGCGCGTCGCGCTCGACCAGGAACCCGAGCGACATCAGCTTCACCCCGTGGCCCTCGAGCGGCTGGATTCTCCCTTCGCTCACGGGCGGCTTGGACCCGACTCCCATCATGCGCGGGATGTTGGGCCCGTAGATGTCGCCGTCCATCAGTCCGACCCGATGCCCCTCGCGCGCCAGGGCGGTCGCGATATTCGCCGAGACGGTAGACTTCCCGACGCCGCCCTTGCCCGACGAGATCGCGATCACGCTGCCCAGATTCGGCTGCTCGATCGGGGTGGGCGGCGGCGGGACCCCGGGTCTGGCGCCGGGGGCCGCTCCTCCCGCCGCGGTCACATTGATCGTTACGTTCGTGACGCCCGGAACCGCTCTTACCGCCTTCCGCGCCTCCCGCACGACGGCCCCCGGATCGTCCCGGCCAAGCAGAAAGGTGAACGTGACCGCCCCGCGGTCGTCGACCACGAGGTCCTTGACGATCCCGTCAGCGAGCAAGTCCTTAGGGGCGCGGGGATGCTTCACGCCCGCGAGCGCGGTGGCGACGCGGGCCTGGAGGGTGTCGGAGGAAGGCACGGCGGAAACCTAGCCGATCGAGGCTCTCCCCTCCATATGGAACATCGGGACCGGCGACGAAACCGGGGGTAGGAGAGCTACGAAAGGCAGGAACATGAGAATCAGACAGACGGCAATCGCGCTGGCGGCGCTTCTCGCGGCATGCACGCCGCTCCGCCCCCAGGTCGAGCTGGCGACCGGTGTCTCGCTCAAGGACTACAACGTGTTCGAGGTGGCCCCGGTGGTGGATGCGAGCGGCTACACGCTGTTCCCCTGGCCCATCGAGGACTCGTTGCGCCTGCGGCTCGTCGATCAGCTCGAGCACAACAAGCTCACGGTGCACACGCCCGACGCCGACTCGGCCAATCCCGCCGGCGTGCTCGTGCTCCACGGGACGCTCATGTCGTTTCGCTCGGGGAGCTACAACCTGCGGGAACCGCAGACGCGGATCGCGTCGCGCTGCGTGTTTGTGGCGTATCTGGTCGACAAGGAGACGGGCCGGCAGGTCGGCCGCATCCAATCAGGCGAAGACGAGGTCTACATGCCGTTCCAGGTGTTGATGCAGTGCGCGCGCCTGGTGGCTGATGAGGTGGCGCGACAGCACAAGGGCTAGTGTCGGCGCTCGAACCAGCTCTTGATGTCGGCCGCGTAGGAGAGCTGCACAGCGAGCGCGTAGCCGTCAGGCAGCGTCGCGCTCGCACTGGGATCCACGTCGTACCACACGCCCCGGTAGCTCGCCTTGAGCAATAGCTCCCGCGTGGCCCGGAACCCGACGCCGATCTCGGCGTTGTAGGCGACCGTGTTGCGGGCGATCCAGTTGCTGGCCGAGACCGGCCGGATGAACGGATAGTCGTTGCGCTCGCCGCGCACCGCTGTGAAGAAGCGCGGGGTCCAGGTCTGCTTCGCTTCGAGGTAGAACGCGATGCCGTCCGACGTCTCGGCCTTGGTCGGCACCTCGTAGCGCGACAGGGCCAGCTCGCCGCGCAGCTCGAAGTAGCCCCGGCTGAACCGCGTGTCGAATGCGAGCACTCGCTGGTCGTAGTCGGTCCACGAGCCCGCGGGGATGAAGCCCGCGTCGTCCTCACTGAGGTACGACCCCCACGTGGCCGATGCGCCCAGACGAAACTCGGGAGCGGGTGTGAATCCGAAGCCGAACGCCGGACGCGGCCGCGCGCCGGGCTCGGGCGAGTAGCCCTCGCGCACCGCCGGCAGGCTCACGACCGCCGCCCGATAATCCAGGTGCGACGCGGTCCCGCTCACCTCGACGCCCCAGGGATAGGTAACGCTGTACATGTCCGGCATCCCGATCAGCGGGTTCAAGTTCGAGAACCGCCGTTGGGCGAACGCGCCGATCGGGGTCGCGAACTTGCCCACGTCGATCACCGCGAGCGGCGACGCGACCACCCGCAGCACGAGCAGGTCGTAACTGAACTCGAACTCCTCGTCCTCCTCGGCGCCCGCTTCGTGCTCCACTTCGCCCATGAAGAGGAGCTGCACCTGCCCCGCCGCGGCGCCGACAAACAGCTGAGCGCGGCCTGCCGGCGCGGGGTTGCCGTCGTTGACGCTGAGCATGCGCGAACCCGAGTCGGTCGCCCACATCTCGCCATCGACGATCGTCTGCGCCACGAGCCAGTCCTGCGCGCGCGCCCGCGAGACGCCGGCGGCGAGGACGAGGAGTACGACCACGGCGACGCGCCTCACGGCGCCACCAGCGACAGGCGAACCGGTCCGCTGGAGCGGCGGTCCAGCACCTCCCGCACCCGGCGGAGCAGTATCTCGGGATCGAACGGCTTCTCGAGCAGCTCGATGCCCGGCGCGAGCACGCCGCGGTGCGTGATCGCGTCCTCGGTATACCCGGACATGTAGAGCACCCGCATGGCAGGGCGCCGCGGTGCGAGCCGGCGCGCCAGCTCGTGGCCGCTGTCGCCGGGCATCACAACGTCCGTGAGCAGGAGGTGAATGGGCCCCGCGTGCCGGATGGCCAGGTCCTCGGCCTCGCTGGGCCGGCTCGCCTCCAGGACCCGGTAGCCGTGCTCCTCGAGGCAACGCCGGGCCAGCGCGCGCACCGGCTCCTCGTCCTCGACCAGCAGGATCGTCTCCGACCCGCGCCGGCCGGTGGGCTGCGACCCGCTCTCCTCGAGCCCCTCGCCCACGCCGGTGGCGGGCGGCAGGAAGATGTCGAACTTCGTCCCCACACCGAGCTGGCTCGATACGGAGATGAACCCGCCCGACTGCTTCACGATGCCGTACACCGTGGACAGGCCGAGGCCGGTTCCCTTCCCGGGCTCCTTGGTCGTGAAGAACGGCTCGAAGATGCGCACGCGCGTAGCTTCGTCCATGCCGGTCCCCGTGTCGGTGACGGAGAGCACGACCCAATCTCCGGGCGGCATGGGCATGGACTTGTCCGGGTGCCCCTGGTCGAACCGCGCGTTCGCGGTCTCGATGAGCAGCCGGCCCCCGTGCGGCATGGCGTCGCGCGCGTTCACGGCGAGGTTCATGATCACCTGCTCGAGCTGGCCCGGGTCGGCCTGGACGCGCGCCAGATTGGACGCCTTCAGCGTCTCGAGGATCATGTCCTCGCCGATCACGCGACGCAGCATCTCCTCGATGCCCCCCACCACGTCGTTCAGGTCGATCACCTTGGGCTGCATCACCTGCTTGCGGCTGAAGGCGAGCAGCTGTTTGGTGAGCGTGGCGGCGCGCACGGCGGCCTGCTTGACCTGCTCCAGGTCGTCGCGCGTCTGGCTGCCGGCCTCGACGGCCCCGCGCGCGAGGTCGGTGTAGCTCAGAATCACCGTGATGAGGTTGTTGAAATCGTGCGCCACGCCGCCGGCGAGCGTCCCGATCGCCTCGAGCTTCTGCGATTGGCGCAGCTGCTCTTCGCTTGCGCGCAGCGCGTGCTCGGCGCGCTCGCGCACGCGCATTTCCTCCGTGAGGACCACGTTGGCGCGCGACAGCTCCGCCGTCCGCTGCTCGAGCTCGGCGTGCTTGCGGGCCAGGGACTCGATCAGCCGCTCATAGGACGCGTTGAGGGTGCGGAGCTCGGCCATGGCGTCGCTCGCGTCGAACTGGCGGGAGTACTCGCCCGTCTTCGCCACCGATTCCATGAACGCGACGAACTGATTCAGCGGCGCGAGCAGCGAGCGCGAGACCACGACGGCGCCCAGGGCCGCGAGCAGCACGGCCAGGACGCCGTACGCCAGGAAGTCGAGTCTCAGCGCCTGGTTCAGCGGCAGCAAGGCGTTCGAGAGGGGGTGGAGCAGGTACAGCGTCACGGGCGCCCCGGCGGCATCGCGGCCGAGCATGAGCGGCGCCACCACGAAATCCGTGGCACCCAGCCGGACGGCGCCCTGGGTCGCCGCCGCGAGGAGCGCACCCCCGCGGGCCGAATCGGCGGTCACCATCGCCAGGGTGGAGCTGATCACGCGGGCGTCCCGCGTCACCACGATTTCGCCGTCGAACGATTCGCGCAGCCGCTGCAGGAACGTAGCGTCCATGCGCTCGCCGACGATGAGCGCCCCGATTGGAACGTCCTGAAGGGTGATGGGAACGCAGCCGATCTGGAAGTACGCGTCGCCGACCTGCAGGACGCCGAAGTTCCCGACATCGGCGGCGAGCGAGGGATCGAGCGCGCGCCGCACCACCGGCAGGGCGCTCAGGTTGTCCCCGAGCGCCGGACGGGTGCCGCGCTGTTCGCTCGCAGCCAACACCAGCCCGCGATCGTCCGTCACCACGACCAGGTCCTTGCCCAGCCCTGCGACAATGCGGTCCACTTCCCCCTGGATCGTGCCGAGCAGCGCGGCGCGCATCCCCCGGCCGTCGAGGGACTCCACGCGGTAGGTCTCGATCGCGGCCCGCAGCGTGGGGCTCTCGGTGAGGATGGACGAGGTCCAAACGAGCTGCTCGAGGCTCCGCGTCTGCAGGCCCAGGATCTGCTTCTGGGCGCGGCGCAGTTCGGTGACGAAGAAGCGCTGCGTCGTGGAGCGCGCCTCGAAATTCAGCGCGAAGAATGCCGCGCCGACCACGACAGCGATCAGCACCGTGCTGAAGACGACCAGCTTGACGCTGAGACGGGCGCGCTCGAGCGGCGCGCCGATGCGCCGCGACGCGCTACCGGCGCCGCTCATGGACGCGGTTCCTCGGGCGGCGGCAGCGGGATGACCCAGTCCACGACCGTCACGCCGTCGCCGGACACCCTCACGTGTTGAGCGATCGGCTTGATCCGCTCGTGCCACGCGACCACCCGATACTCACCCGGCGGCAGGTCCTGAATCACGTAGCGTCCGTCCACCGGCACCGCAAACAGGGGATTGTCGAGCACGAGCACGACGGCGCTCATGTCCGAATGGATGTGGCAAAACACCTGCACGATCCCCGAGCGCTCAAAGCGCACCGACTTGGACGTCCCCTTGGGGTAGCGGCCCAGGTCGAACGTCTTGGTGGCGGAGAGTGAGAAGACGTTGTGGAACAGTGGATCGCCGTTCGGAAATTCCACCGTCGAGCCTCGCAAGACCGGCAACACGTGCGGTACGAACGTTTCGTCGCGTTGCTCGATGCGGAGCGGCTTTGCGGAGGGCGCTGCCTGGCCGTTCCAGGGCACCGAGTCGAGATAGATGACGACGTTCGCCACCTCGCCCGACGGGGGTGGGCGTGGGGGCTGGGAGCCGGGTCCATAGTCGCCATAGAGACGGATGCGGGGCTTCTTGGCGGACAGGCCCGGCGCGAGCTGCACGGTTCCCTCGATGCGCCCCTGCGCCACGCGCGCCACATGCCGCGGCCGCGCGGCGACCAGCGCCAGCGCAACCAGCAGCACGAGCCCGAACGAGGCGCGCCCGCGTCTAGAGGCCACGGAGATAGCTCCGCGCCGCGGCGAGCACCCGCGCCTCCACGTCGGCCAGCGAGCCGTCCAGCGACGCGCCGGCCGCCTTGCGGTGGCCGCCGCCGCCGAACTGATGCGAGAGCTCGGCCGCATCCACGTTCCCGAGCGAGCGGAACGACACTTTGATGCGGCCGTTCGCGATGGGCCGGAACAGGAGCGCCAGTCGCACACCCGCGACCGAGCGCGGGAACTCGACCACGCCGTCCAGGTCGTCCGCCGTGACGCCGTGACGCGCGAGGGCGTCGGGCGGGACCGTCACCCACGCGAGCCCGACATCGGGCTCGACCACGAGCGTGCCGAGCACTTCCGCGAGCAGCCGGATCCGTCCTTCCGGCGCGCTCCCGTAGACGGTCTCATAGACCGACTCGGGATCGAGCCCGCGCTCGAGCAGCGCGCTGGCGACCCGCAGCAGGCGCGGCGTGGTGTTCGCGAACCGGAAGCCGCCGGTGTCGGTAAGGATGCCGACGTACAGTGCCCGCGCGGCGTCGGGCGAAAGGTCCCACTCGAGCGCCATCGCGAGGTCGAATACCAGCTCGGCGGTCGCCGATGCCTCCGGCGCCACGAGCCGCGGACCCGCGGGCAATGAGCCGGGACTGACGTGGTGGTCGATGCACACGGTGGGCACGCCCGCGCTGCGCACGGTCCCGGCGAGGTGGCCGAGCCGGGCGAGATCCGAGATGTCGAGCACGACGATGACGTCGGCGTCCTCGATCGCCCTGGCGGCGTGTGCCGAGTGATCGGCGCCCGGCGGCAGGAGAAA
>DATIXG010000092.1:0-6423 GCA_035518815.1 Gemmatimonadales bacterium
CCATACCTACGTGGTCCGGGAGCAGGCGTCGCGTTGAGGAGCAAAGGAGAACGCACCATGCAAGAGCAGAAGAAGATGAATCTGATGCAGCTGACGTTCATCGTCGCGGTGAACATGATGGGCTCCGGGATCATCATGCTGCCGACGAACATGGCCCAGGTGGGCGCGATCTCGCTCCTCTCGTGGGGTGTGACCGCGGTGGGCTCGATGGCCATCGCCTACGGGTTCGCGCAGGCCGGGGTCTTCAATCAGCGCCCGGGTGGCATGGCAGCCTACGCCGAGGACGCGTACGGGAAGGACGGGTACTTCATGACGTTCTTCCTGTACTTCCTCTCGCTCGCGATCGGGAACGTAGCGATCGGGATCTCGGCCGTGGGCTACCTGGCGGGGTTCTTCCCGTGGCTGTCCTCGGCGCCCATCGCGACCTGTATCGGCGTGATCGGACTGCTCTGGCTGACGACCATCGCGAACTTCGGCGGTCCCTCCCTCACGGGCAAGATCGGCTCGGTGACGGTCTGGGGAGTCATCCTGCCGGTCGGGCTGCTGTCCTTCATGGGCTGGCTCTGGTTCAAGGGCGACACATTCTCGGCCGCGTGGAATCCGCAGGGGTTGAGCCTCGGCCAGGGCATGGGCTCGAGCATCTCGCTGACCCTGTGGGCGTTCCTCGGCATGGAATCCGCCGCGCAGAACTCGGACGCCGTGGAGAACCCGAAGCGCGACGTGCCCCTGGCGTGCATGTTCGGGACGCTGGGTGCCGCCGTCATCTACATCCTCTCGACGACGGTGATCCAGGGCATCGTGCCGAACCCCGAGCTGGCCAAGTCCACCGGTCCCTTCGCACTCGCCTACGCGCACATGTTCAACCCGACGATCGGCCGCATCGTCATGGCCCTTGCGGTACTGGCCTGCGTCGGCTCGCTGCTCGGCTGGCAGTTTACGATCGCCCAGACGGCGAAAGCGGCTGCGGACGACCGCATGTTCCCCGCCATCTTCAAGAAGGTGAACGCCATGGGCGCGCCCATTGCGGGCATGCTCGTGCTGGGCGTCGTCCAGACTCTGCTGGCGCTGTCGACGATCTCGCCTAGCCTGAGCGAGCAGTTCGGCGTCCTCGTGAACCTGGCCGTCGTCACCAACGTGGTGCCCTACGTGATCGCGTTGTCGGCCTTGCCGGTGATGATGATCAAAGGCGCCGCGCCAGGGTCCGTCTACAAGCGCAACGTCACGATCACGGTGGTCGCGATGCTCTACAGCGTCTATGCGCTCTACGCATCCGGCAAGGACGCGGTGATGGGAGGCATGATCGTCATCGGCCTCACGTACGTGCTCTGGGGCTTCATCGCCAACCGCTTCACAGCGGGAATGCCCGCGGTGGCCAAACAACCAGCCAGGGGCTGAAAGGAGACAGGTCCATGCAACGTGTAGGATGGATTGTCCCTTGGGGGCATTGGGCCCGGATCGCGGCCTGCGCCATAGCCTTCCACGCCGTCGTGCCGCCGGCGGGCGCTCAAGCAACGCGGGCGCCAGCCGGGACCTTGGCGCGCATTCGCCAAGCCGGCCGGGTGAATCTCGGTTATCGCACTGATGCACGCCCGTTTTCCTACCGGGACGAGGCGGGCAACGCCGCCGGATTCTCTGTCGCGATGTGTATGGAAGTGGTCGACGCGCTCAAAGCAGAGCTCGGGCTCCCCACGTTGGGCGTGCAGTGGGCCCCGGCGACGTTCGAGACAGTACAGCAGGGCAAGGTTGACTTGCTGTGTGCCGCCGACGTGCCCACCGCGGCGCGACGGCAGGTCGTGTCCTTCTCCATCCCAATCTTCCCCAATGGGATCGGCGCGCTGGTGCGCACGGACGCCTCCCCCGACCTGCGCAACGCGTTGAGCGGCATCAAGCGGACCGATCCGACCTGGCGGGCGTCGGCGAGCGCGCTGCTGTCGAGGCAGACGTTCTCTTTCGTCGCGAACACTGCCGCCGAGCAATGGCTGCGTTCGAAGGCGGGTGAGTTTCGGCTCACCTCCCAGCTTGTGCCCGCGGACGGCTATGAGACGGGCGCCCGGCGGGTGCTCGACCACGCGGCCGGCGTCATGTTCGGAGACCGGGCCATGCTTCTCGACGCCGCGGCCCGCAGCGCGGAGCCGGCCAAGTTGATGGTCCTCGACCGCCGCTTTACGCAGGAGCCGCTAGCGCTGGCGCTCGGACGCGGCGACGAGGACTTCCGCCTGTTCGTGGATCGCGCGCTCAGCAAGCTCTACCGTTCGCTGGAGCTCAACGCCCTCTACGGGAAGTGGTTCAGAGCGCCTGATGCCAACGCACTCATATTCTACCAGTGGATGGCGGTGCCGGAATGACCGCGGCGCTCATCGCCCCTTGGGGGCATCGGACTCGGCTCGCGGTCTGGGCCATCGCCGTCCTCGCCAGCGCTGCGCCGGCGTTCGCCCAGCAGCCCGCGGGCACCACGATCGATCGTATCAAGAAGAGCGGGAAGATACGCCTCGGCTACCGCGAGGACGCGCGGCCGTTTTCCTTCCGCGATGCGGCGGGGAGCGCGGCCGGTTATTCAGTCATGCTGTGCCAGAAGGTGGCGGACGCGGTCAAGGCCGAGCTGGCGATGCCGGCGCTCGCCACGGAGTGGGTGACGGTTCCCGTCGCCGATCGGTTTGCCGCGGTACAACAGGGCCGGGTCGACCTGTTCTGCGGAGCCGACGCGCAGACCATCACCCGACGCAAAGACGTGTCGTTCTCGATTCCCATCTTCGCGAGCGGGATCGGCGCCGTCCTTCGCAAGGACGCCGCGGCGCGTCTCAAGGATGTGCTGAGCGGGAAGCCGCAGTCGAGCCCCACCTGGCGGGCGCAAGCGGGCCAGCTGCTCCAGGCGCAGGTCTTCACGGTGGTTACCGGGACGACAGCCGAGTCGTGGCTCAACGGGAAGATGAAGGAATTCAATCTGTCGGCCGGAATCCGGCCCGTGGATGACTACCAAACGGGGCTGCAGCGGGTGGTGGATCGTCAGGCCCAGGTGTTCTTCGGGGACCGCGCGATCCTGTTGGGCGCTCTCGCGGCCAGCAAGGCCGGGACCCAGCTCATGGTGCTGGACCGGTACTTCACGAACGAGAACGTGTCCCTGACGCTCGCGCGCGGCGACGACGCTTTCCGGCTCGTCGTCGATCGCACGTTGAGCCGGCTCTACGTCACTCCCGAATTCCGCACGCTTTACGTCCAATGGTTCAGTGAGCCGACGGAGAATGCGCTGACCTTTTACCGCTTGAACGCGCTGCCGGAGTAACCGACGCCTGATATGAGGGTGACATGATCGAAAGAAGCATCAAGCGCATCAGCATGCGGGCGCTCGTCGTGGACGACGAGCTCCCGACCCCCACCGCGGAGGGGCGCGCCGCCCGGGCGCTGGTGCAGGAGCTGCAGGGGCGCGGGATCGGCGTGGTGGAGTCCGTGTCCGCCGAGGACGGCATGTCGGTCGTGGTGTCGGACTCGGCGATCCACGCCCTGCTCCTGGACTGGACGCTGGGAGACGACCCCTCGCACAAGAAGGCGCGAGCGCTGATCGAGTTCGTCCGGTCGCGTAACGCCAAGATGCCCATCTTTCTGCTCGCCGAGCGGGGCGAGGCGTCCGCGATCCCCATCGACGTGATGGAGATGGTGGACGAGTACATCTGGACCCTCGAGGACACGGCGGCCTTCGTCGGCGGACGGGTGGTGGCGGCGATCGACCGCTATCTGGAGGTCATGCTGCCTCCGCTCGCGGCAGCCACCATGAAGTTCAGCCAGGAGTACGAGTACTCCTGGCACACGCCGGGGCACGCCGGCGGTACCGCCTTCCTCAAGTCACCCGTGGGCCGGATCTTCTTCGACTACTACGGCGAGAACCTGCTTCGCTCCGATCTGTCGATCAGCGTGGGGGCGCTGGGCTCGCTGCTCGACCATACCGGCCCGATGGGCGAGCACGAGAGATACGCCGCCCGGGTGTTCGGCGCGCACCGCTCCTACAGCGTGACCAACGGGACGTCGATGTCGAACCGCGTGATCTTCATGGCCGCCGTGGCCCGCGACCAGATCGCGCTGTGCGACCGCAATTGCCACAAGTCGATCGAGCACAGCCTCGTGATGACCGGGGCCATCCCGACCTACCTGGTGCCGGTCCGCAACCGGTACGGCATCATCGGGCCCATCCCGCCCGAGCGGCTCAACCAGCAAGCGATCGCCGCCGCGATCAAGGCGAACCCTCTCGTCACCAAGGGCATCGAGACGCGGCCCGTGCACTCGATCGTCACCAACTCCACGTATGACGGGCTCTGCTACAACGCCCGACGGGTGCAGGAGCTCCTCGATCCGAGCGTAGACCGGATCCATTTCGACGAGGCGTGGTACGCCTACGCGCGCTTCAACCCGCTCTACCGGGACCGCCATGCCATGCACGGGGACCCCAAGGACCACAAGGGCCCCACGATATTCGCGACCCACTCGACCCACAAGCTGCTCGCGGCGCTGTCGCAGGCATCGCTCCTGCACATCCGGGACGGGCGCAGCCCCATCCCCCACTCGCGCTTCAACGAGTCGTACATGATGCACGCCTCGACCTCGCCGTTCTACCCAATCATCGTGTCGAACGACGTGACGGCGGCCATGATGGACGGCCCGGGGGGCATCGCGCTCACCGCCGAGTCCATCCAGGAAGCGGTGGCGTTCCGGCAGGTGATGGGTCGTGTGCACCGAGAGTTCGGCAAGAGGAAGGACTGGTTCTTCAATACCTGGAACGCGGAGCGGGTGAAGGCCAAGCCGGGGAAGAGCAAGGGCGGCAAGGAAGTGGCGTTCGCGGACGCTCCGCCGGAGCTCCTCGCGAGCGAGCCGGATGCCTGGGTGCTGCACCCGGGAGACGCCTGGCACGGCTTCGGGAAGCTCGAAGATGATTACTGCATGCTCGACCCGATCAAAGTGTCGATCGTGACGCCCGGGGTGGCCCAGGACGGCAGCCTCGACACGCGCGGGATCCCGGCCACGCTGGTGACGTCCTACCTGCACCACCGCGGCGTGGAAGTGGAAAAGACCACGGACTTCACCATCCTCTTTCTCTTCTCGATCGGCATCACCAAGGGAAAATGGGGGACCCTGCTCAACGCGCTGCTCGACTTCAAGCGCGACTATGACAAGAACACGTCCCTCGCGGAAGTGCTGCCGGAGCTGGTCAGCGGACGGTCCGCAGTCTACGGCGGCATCGGGTTGCGGGACCTGGCCGACCAGATGTTCGCGATGCTCAAGGAGACACGGCAAACCCATTGGCTCGCCGAGGCATTCTCGACGCTGCCGAAGCCCGTGATGACCCCGAACGCCGCCTATCAGTACCTCGTGCGGGACCAGATCGAGCACGTGCCTCTGGACAAGCTGGCCGATCGCGTGCTCGCGACGAGCGTCGTGCCATATCCGCCCGGGATCCCGATGCTCATGCCCGGCGAGGTGACGGGCGCCGCCAACGGTCCCTACCTCAGTTACCTGCGCGCACTCGCCGCGTGGGACGAGCGCTTCCCCGGCTTCGGCCACGATACGCACGGGGTCGAGAACCGGGACGGCGTCTACTACGTGCAGTGTCTGAAGAAGGGCGCTGCCTGACGGCCAGGTGAGCGACCCTGGCCGGAAGATGTCGCTGCTCCAGGCCACGATGCTCGTGGCCGGCAACATGATAGGTACCGGGCTGTTCCTCCTCCCGTCGAGCATGGCGGCGGTGGGCGGCATCGCCATCTTCGGGTGGCTCGTGGCCACGGCCGGCGCCGTGGCGCTGGGGCTCGCGTTCGCCAAGCTGGGCGAGCTCGAGCCCAAGGAAGGCGGTCCCTACGCCTACGCACGCGACTTCCTCGGCCCCTACGTCGGCTTCCAGACCAACTACGTCTACTGGTTCGGCAACTGGATCGGCAACATCGCGATCGCGGTGGCGGCGGTGGGCTACCTGGCGGAGTTCATTCCAGGGATCAACGGGCCGCCCGGGAGCGTGGTCGCCACGGCTGCCGTGATCTGGCTGCTCACCTTCGCCAACATCCTCGGGCCCCGGGTCGTCGGCGCGCTCGAGACCTGGACCATGGCGCTGGCGCTGATCCCCATTCTTGCAATCGCGATCTTCGGCTGGTTCTGGTTCGACAAGGCCACCTTCCTGTCCGGCTGGAACGTGAGCGGCGGCTCGAACATCAGCGCCGTCGGCCGCGCCGCCTCGATCGCCCTGTGGGCGTTCATGGGGGTGGAAAGCGCGGCCGTTTCCGCCGGGGTGATCGAGAACCCCAAACGCAACATTCCCCTCGCCACGCTCATCGGGCTCGGGCTGTCGGCCGTGGTCTACATCCTCAGCTCGACCGTGATCATGGGCATCATTCCCAACGCCGAGCTGCAGACCGCGCACGCGCCCTTCGCGGAGGCGGCGCGGCTCGC
>DATIXG010000093.1:0-2586 GCA_035518815.1 Gemmatimonadales bacterium
GTAGTCGCGGGCCCAGGCCTTGACGTAGGGCGAAGTGCGGATCCAGTTGATGCAGGTGAACTCCCAGAAGTCGACCAGGACGACCTTCCCGCGGAGCGCCTCGGGTGTGAGCGGAGGCGAGTTCACCCAGCGCTCCGCCTTGAGCGGGGGCATTTCACCCGCCGCTGCGATGCCGGGACCCGCAGTCATTCCAAAGAACAGGAACGGCGCGATGACCCACACAAAACGGTCGATTGCTCTCGACATCTCTTCCTCCGCGTCGTTTGACTTTGGACGACTACAACTCCTGCTCCGGGATCAGCGGGCTGAACACCATGGTTCGAAACTGCAGCAGGAAGGAGGTGTCGGGCTCGGCGTGGAAGATCACTTCGCCCTTCTCGTCTGTCGTCACCCACTCGAGGCTATGCCCGTCCGCGCCCAACCGCAGCCGGTACGCGCTGCGCAGCTTGGAGGCGTCGATGACGCGCAGCACGTCTTGCGCCAGCTCCGGATTCCTTACGATGATGCCGAGCTCCGTGTTGATGCTGTCAGAGCGCGGATCCAGGTTCATCGAGCCGATGAACACGACGTAGCGGTCGATGACGGCAGTCTTGGCATGCAGCCTGCCGACGGAAGTGCCCGGAATCGCTACGCCCAGCCCCTTGTCCAGCAGGACTCGGGTCGGGCTCAGCTCGTAGAGCTCGACGCCTCCGAGCAACAGCTCCGGCCGATACCGCGCATAGCCTGCGTGCACGGCGGGCTCGTCGTTGGACGCCAGCGAGTTGGTGAGGATGGTGACCTTCACGTCGCGCTTGCAAAGGCCGGTGAGCGCCTGCACGCCCATCGCGCCCGGCACCAGGTACGGCGATGAAAGCACGACCTCGCTGCGCGCCGCCGTGACCAGGTCGAAAACGTTCATCGTCACGCTCATGCGGCGTGCCGCCTCCGGGGTCATGGCAGTGACCTTCTCGGGCGCATCGGCAAAGGCGGTGGCCATGCCCCACTGCAGGGTGAAGTGTCCGGTGTTGAGATCGTTGGCTATCGAGCCATAGCCGAGGATGTCGTCCGGCGGCATCCTGACCTTCATCATCTGGTCGCCCTCGTCGACGAGCTTGTTGAATGCTTCCTGCAACTGCATCGGCGTGCGGTCGGTCGCTATGATCTGCCCGGCCGGATAAGCCTGCGGGCTGTTCCAGTAGACGTCGAAGATCCTCTCGAGCTTCGGGACTACGGCGCCGATGATAAAGGCATCCATGTCGACGAAGTTCCCCGACATGCTGCGGCTGAAGTATTCGTCGGCTATGTTGCGTCCGCCGGCCACCGCCATCGCACCATCGGCGATGAAGAGCTTGTTGTGCATCCGGTGATTGAGGCGGCGGAAATCCAGCAGCGAAGCCATGTACTTCGACAAGAGGCCGTCGCGCCCGCAGCAGAACGGATTGAAGAGGCGCACTTCAACGTTCGGAAACGCTGCAAGACCGATGAACAAGGGATCGGCGCCGACCGTGTACAGGTCGTCGACCAGCAGGCGCACCCGCACCCCGCGCTTGGCAGCGTCGCGCACATTCCGCAGGAGCAGGCGCCCGGTGAGATCGTTCGCGATGAGATAGTACTGGATGTCGAGCGAATGCTTCGCCCAGTGAATCAGCTCGATCCGCGCGTCGAGCGAGTAGGCGGCGTGGGGCATCAGGCGAACGCCGGTCAGCCCTGGCGCGGGGATGGAGGCCGCGGCCATCCTGACCAGCGGGCTGTCGGGCGAAGGGTCGGCGGCCGTCGACACCGGGACGTCCAACCTTGGCGGCAGGACCCCGCAGCCCCCCAAAAGGATTGCCGCGAGCGCGGTCCCGACGCAGAACCGGGCCAACGGCGACAGATGCTCGAGCAGGTTGTCTGTCGAGATCGTCACGAGACGGCAGCAGCCCTCATTTGGGGGCGCTTTCAAGATGGAGCGCGGCATCCTTGGCTGCATCCTCGGGGCTCCTGCCATTCTGGCGCGCGACGAGGTAGGCGGAATACCACTCCGACCAGTGGTGCTTCGGAGCAGTGGCTTCGTACTCCCCATGGCGCTTCTCCGTCTCCTGCAGGAGCGCCGTCAGGGTGGCGACGTCCATGCTGCTGAGACCGCGTCCGGGCAGCCGCGTCGTGATCTCCTGGAGCAGCCAGCCGTTCCCGTCCGGATCGCTGAACGTGGCGAACGAGCGGTAGGTGGCGTGATCGGGCGCGGGCCCGCTGACCCGACCAGCAGTGCCGTCCGGTTGGAACTGGGCTCCCGGCGTCCCGGGGTGGAACACCTCGCTGACGTTGACGTTATGCGCAGCGAGTTCATCGCGAGCAGCCGTGATGTCGGAGACGATCAAATAGTTGCCCTGCGCCGAGCCCGGCGCGGCCGAGGTCATCTTCGTGCCGAACTGGACCGAGCACCCCGAGCCGGGCGGCGTGAGCTGGACGACCCGGAAGCCGTTGTCGAACGCGAAGTCCGCGTCTTGCCGCCATCCGAGGCTCCCGTAGAAGCGCTTGGCGCGGTCGACGTCGGATACCGGAATGACGACGACCTCGAGCTTCAGATCGCTGCTCATTCTGACCTCCGTGTGTTGGCGGTAAGTTGCA
>DATIXG010000094.1:0-5091 GCA_035518815.1 Gemmatimonadales bacterium
AGCTCGGCTTGCCAGGCTCACTCACGTCGCGGCTCCTGCCGGTCGAATGGCCCGTCAAATGTAGTGCCGGCCTCCGGCTACGTCAATGCGGGGTCCGGCGGCTCAGCCGAGCGGTAGTCCCACGGCGACATCGAACTTCGAATAGTACTTCTTCACATCGCTCGCCCCGTACCTCTCCCGGAACATGTCGGCGATCTTGCGCACGCGGGAGCGGCTCTTGATCACCGTGACTTTCCGAACCGTCCACCTCGCTCCCCTGGCGCCCAGAGCGATCTTGCGATTCTTCAGCAGGTTCCGGTACCAGGGGCTGGCGGATCCCTTCACCGGCAAGAGGTAGAGCGCGCGGTCGTCGCTCGCGAACCACACCGGCAGGGTGATCTTCCGGCCGGATGATCGGCCGACGACCGTGATCTTGATCTCGTCCACCCTAGAGAGCACTTTGCGCAAGTCTCTGAGCGCCATGGTTGCGCCTCCCCTCCATCCTCCCTGCGCCAGCGAGAGCTTCTTCCCAGAGGCTCAATGCTCCCGTGCCCGGCGACAGTAGCTTGGGGGGCAGGGCGAGTCAATGCGCCAAAGCGTTGATCGTCCCTGGGTCAGCCCAGCGCGCCGCGGCGTGGCCAGATTCTTGGGGCAATTGTCATTGCTGCCAGCCCGGCCTCATGAGACAAGAGGGCCCCGGGCCTTGACCCGCGGAGGAGGGTGCCCATGACCCCGAGGCGAGTGGTGATGGTGGCGATGCCGTGCGCCGAGGTCATGGAGATCGGCGGCACCCTCGACGTCTTCTATGCCGCGAAGCTCCTGCTCGCGGAGGCAAGCTCCTCCGATCCGGGGTACGAGGTCGAAGTCGTCTCGCCCGTCGCGACGATCCGGAGCTGGCCCGGCCTCTGCATCCGCGCAGAGCGCTCTTTTCGCCAGGTCCGGGGTCCGATCGATACGCTCATCATCACCGGCACCGACACGCCGGAGGATGCGCTGCACGATGCCGACCTCATCCACTGGCTCAAGCAGACCGCTCCGCGGACGCGCCGCCTGGTCGGCATGTGCACGGGCACCTTCGTGCTCGCCGCCGCCGGTCTGCTGGACGGGCGGCGCGCGACGAGCCACTGGCTCTTCTGCGATGACCTGACGCGGCGATTCCCGCAGGTCCATGTGGAGCGCGATCCGATCTACGTCCGCGACGGCGCGATCTACACCGGGGTTGGCGCAAGCGCGGGCCTGGATCTGGCTCTGGCGCTCGTGGAGGAAGACGTCGGTCGCCGCATTGCCCTCGGTGTGGCCAAGCGGGAGGTGTTCTTCCTCAAGCGGCCCGGGGGCCAGGCGCAGTTCAGCGTCCAGCTCTCCACGCAGATGGCCGAGCGCGAGCCGCTGCGGGACCTGCAAGCCTGGATCGCGGATCATCCCGCCGCCGATCTCTCGGTGGAGGCGCTCGCGCGCCGTGCCGCGATGAGCCCGCGCAATTTCTGTCGCGTCTTCATGCGCGAGGTGGGCATGACACCGGGACGCTTCGTCGAGCGCGTTCGCGTGGAAGCGGCACGACGGCTCCTCGAAGACAGCGCCCGGGGCGTTCCCCAGGTTGCCGCCGTGTGCGGCTTTGGCAGCGCCGAGACAATGCGGATCGCGTTCCGACGAGCTCTTGGCGTCAGCCCGAAGGTCTACCGCAGCCGGTTCTACACCACCGCGTCGACGTAACGCAGGAGGAGCTGACATGGTCACACCGTCCGCGCTCCAGGACTTCCGGGCAGGCCTCCGTGGCAGCGTGCTGACCCCCACCGACCCTGCGTACGACGAGACGCGGCGAATCTTCAACGCGATGATCGATCATCGGCCCGCCCTCATCGCCCGCTGCGCGGGCGCTGCCGACGTGATCGCCTGCGTGCAGTTCGCGCGAGCGCAAGGGCTACAGGTGTCGGCCCGCAGTGGCGGGCACAACCCCTCGGGCAAGTCTGTGATCGACGGCGGCCTCATGATCGACCTGGCCCCGTTGAAGGGCTGCCGCGTGGATCCCCAGCGGCGCACCGTGCGCGCCGAGGCTGGGCTCACCCTGGGTGAATTCGACCGGGAGTGCCAGGCGTTCGGTCTCGCGACCACCATGGGCGTCGTGCCCGGCACGGGTATCGCCGGGCTGACGCTCGGCGGGGGCATCGGCTGGATCTGCGGCAAGTACCGTCTCGCCTGCGACAACCTGCTGTCCGCGGACATCGTCACCGCCGACGGCCGGCTGCGCACGGCAAGACCCGACGAGAACCCTGATCTCTTCTGGGCCACGCGAGGCGGCGGCGGCAACGTCGGCATCGTGACGTCCTTCGAGTATGGCTTGCACGAGGTCGGACCCGTGCTGGGCGGCGGTGTGGTGTTTCCGTTCGCCAAGGCCCGGCGCGTGCTCGCGTTCTACGATGAGTTCGCGCGCGTGTGCCCGGACGAGCTCAGCGTGAACGCATCCCTGACTCCCGCCGAGGACGGCACGCCGACTGTCGCGGTCGGGGTGGCCTGGTGCGGCGCGCTCGAGGTGGGCGAGCGCATGCTCAAGCCGCTCCGCACGTGCGAGATCCCGCTCGCGGATACCATCAGGCCCATGTCGTACGTGGAGCTGCAGGGCAGCGGCGAGGCCGCGTGGCCGCGCGGCCGCCGCCACTACTGGAAGGCAGGCTGGCAGCGGCGGCTCGAGCCGGCGGCGATCGAGGTGGCGATCGACTTCGCGGCGCGGCGCCCGTCACGCTACACGAAGATATCGTTCCAGCAGATGCACGGCGCCGCGGCGCGCGTGGCACCGACGGAGACGGCCTTCGCCCATCGCCACGACCAGTGGGACTTCCTCGCCCTCTCGCAGTGGGAGCGGCCCGAGGACGACGGGCCCAACGTCCGATGGGCCCGCGAGCTCTTCGCGGCCATGCAGCCCTACCTCGCGTCCGCGGTGTACGTAAACTCGCTCGGCGGGCCGGACGATGGGGACCGCGTCCGCCAGGCCTTCGGCGACAACTACGAGCGCCTGGCGGCGATCAAGAAGGCCTACGACCCGGACAATTTCTTCCGCTCGAACCAGAACGTGACGTAGGCGAGCGCCGGGACGCCGGTCCGGGGCGTCCCTGCCGTGTGAGGCTCCCCGCCGTGTCGCGCCGCCGGCGGCCTCAGGGCGTCGCGGCGGCGACCAGCGCCGCCGTGTCGTAGTACTCGTGGAACTCCACCACCTTGCCGTCTCGGAACGTCCAGAAGTCGGCCTTTGGCGTGTCCACGACCTTGCGCGTCTTTCGGTTGCGCCACCCGGTCGAGCCGCGCACAGCGATGTTGTCGCCCTCCACGACGAAGTGGCTCGTCGTGTAATGGATCATCTCCCAGTCATCGAGCAGACCCTTGAAGTACCGCTCGAAATCCTTCTTGGAGTTGATGGCCGCAGTGAAGGTCGCCTCCGGCCTGCCGGCGGCCAGTGAGAAGCACCGCACGTCGTCCACCATGAGATCGAGCCAGGCCTTGACGCTGACCCCCTTGGTGGCGTGCCACTCGCGATACGCGGCCTTCAGCTTCGCGACGTTGTCCGAGGAAGACGCCATGGCAGTCACCTCCATGAGAAGCGGTCGTGGCCCGTGCGGGCCGCACCCCCGCGAACGGGCGCGATCCTACCACACGCCCCGGGCTCGCGCTCGACGGCCCACGCGTATGCTCGCCCAGAGATCAAGGAGGGCCTGTCCATGAGATCACTCCGACTCTCGGTCTGCGCCCTGTGCTCCCTCTTGCTCGCCAGCTGCACGTCGATGGTCCCCAAGACGCCAGGCACCGCCGACTTCGTGCCATTCACCACCTTCCTCCAGGGCGTGCGGAGCGCACGCTATGAGGATTCCACAGGCCGGGACGTGGTGAAGGTGCGCGACCAAGCGGCTTTCGAGGAGATGCGGGCGCACATTCTCAAGATGTACGACGGCGTGCAGCCCGTGCACACGTTCGTCTCGGACGGCGCGCTCTTCGATTGCATCGCCATAGCCTCCCAGCCGGCCGTGCGGGTCCTCGGGCTCACGCAGATCGAGCGCCCGCCGCCCGCGAGCGCGGTCGCGGGTGCGTATGCGGCGGGAAGAACGCCCGGCAACACCAGAGCGATCGGGTCGCCGCTGCGCCTGGGCCTCAGGGACCCCTACGGCAACCGCATGGCCTGCGTCACCGATACGATCCCGATGGCGCGCATCACCCTGGAGACCATGACGCGCTTCACCACACTCGACGACTTCTTCAGCAAAGGGCCGGGCGGCGGTGGCGAGCCGATGGCACGGCAAGGAGACATCGTTCCCGGCGGGAGCGATCATCTGTACGCCGCCGCGCGCCAAGAGCCCTTGACGAACTTCGGGGGCAACTCGTGGCTCAACCTGTGGACCCCGACGGGAGGCTTCAGCCTCTCGCAGCAGTGGTACTCCGGCGGTGTCGACGCGACGACCGACCACCAGACGGTGGAGGCGGTTGGGTCGTCTACAAGGAGAAGTTCAACTCGGCCAAGCCGGTGCTGTTCATCTTCTACACGGCCGACAACTACGGGACGCAGAAGTGCTACAACCTGCTGTGCGGCAAGTTCGTGCAGACGAGCAGCCACTTCTATCTCGGCGGCGCGTGGACGAATTACAGCGTGACGGGCGGCACGCAGTGGGGCTTCGCGCAACGCCACGCGCGTCACCTACGGTGGCGAGACGGCTCCGCCCACGCCCTATCCGCAGATGAGAAGCGGCGAGCACGCCAGCACGGGCTGGCAGCACGCGGCCCTCCAGAAGAGCATCTTCTACATCTCGCGCGACGAGGACGACGCCACCGGCGTGTGGACGACCCTGAGCAAGCTGTCCACGCCGTCCTGCTACAGCATCGAGATCACGCCGAGCAGCGAGGGCGGGAACTGGGGCACCTACTTCTACTTCGGCGACCCCGGCGGCAGCTGCTGAAGTCAGGAAGGATCGCCTCGGCGTCGCGCCGATTGACGCGCGGGCGCTCAGGTGTTGGACGCCTCGAAGATGCTTTGAATGGAAGCATTCAGAAACGTGTCGAACTCGGCATCGGACTGCTGCGCCGACAGCCCCTCCACGAGCGCCCGAGAGAAGCTTGCGACGACGCCGTGGTTCCGCC
>DATIXG010000095.1:0-82890 GCA_035518815.1 Gemmatimonadales bacterium
TAGCATCGCGCGCTCCGCCGCGCCGCTCGCGAGGCGGCGCAGAGCGTGCGGAAGATAACAGAGGGCCGACGCCAGATGCCCCTGCGTCGGCGCGAACCCGGTCATGCCGCGGTCGCGCACGAACGCGTCGAGCTCCTCGCGAGCGATATCCCCCCGCCGGATCGCGAGCGCGGCGATCGTCCGATAGTTGCGGTCGGGCACGTTGCCCGAGCCCGCGGTCTCGGTGACCTCGGGGTTGTGCAGCTCGGTCGCGTAGTCGTCCACGCCCGTGAGCGGAACGCCGAGCCGCGCCAGCGGCTCGACGGCGAGCGCCTCCATGATTTGCTGATTCGACCCGCCGGCCGCCACGCGATGCCGGCCGACCGCATCGAGCCGGATCATCGGCGACTTCCCGTCGTCCGCTTGCACGAGCGCCGCCGCGCCGCCCAAGACATCCTCGAGGACGGGCAATCCCTTCGAAAGGTGCCCCTGGAACTTCATGCCGAGTTTCGCGAGCGACCCGCCGGCCACGACCGCCACGCGGCGGAACACGCCCGCGGACACGAGACTCGCGGCGATCACGAGCGCGGGCACCGGCGCCGCGCAGAAATCCTTCACGTCGGCGCCCGATGCTTCCGTCAGCCCCGCGGCCTGTGCCACCGCCTTCGCGAGATTCCCGCCACCCCGCTGGTAGCGGTCGCCGATCGCCTCCTCGCCGCAGCCGAGCACATAGTCGATCGACGCCGGATCGATGTTGTCGCGTTGCAACAAATGGAGCAGGGAGAGCGTCGCGGTCGCCTTGCCGCACAGGTTCTCGAGCAGCACGCCGGCCGCGAGCGCGTCGTCCGCATCGTGAGCCCGCTTGATCGACCCGGCCGGGTTGTCGCGGACAAACAACGGCAGCGAGCCGGCGTCCGCGCCAGTCCCGCGCGCCTTCTCGAGTCGCGTGAGGTCAAGTCGCGATACGAGGGGATGGGCGGCGAGCGCCGCGGCGGCGCGGTCGGCGACGCCCGGGTCGAGCGTCACGAGTCCGAATTCGTCCACGAGCGCGAGCAAACCCAGGAACTCGTCTTCGGGCATGATCTCGCCATCAGGCCCAAACCGCGGGGCCGCCGCGCGGCAGTTCGCCCACGGCCGGGGAGGAAGATCGCGCGGATGCACCGCGCCCAGGTACGCCTGGTGCGGCGGATAGCTCACGGCCTCGTCGAACCCACGCAGCGCCGCGATGAAGGCTCGCTCGACGCCCGCATCCTTCGGCAGCTCGCGACTCGGCTTCGACCCGTGGCGCGCAAGACCGGGAGTGTGGGCGAGCACCTGGCTCGCCGACGCGACGACCGGAAATCCGCTCACGTCAGAACTGCGTCGGCCCGGTTACCGGCGTCGTGATGGCCTTGAGCGCGCGCAGCAGCAGCGCCCGCCGCCAGGCGCGCTCCTCGGTGGGAGTCAGCGACGGGTCGCCTGTAGGATACGGAATACCACGCGTCGGCACGATGCGCACGGCGCCCACGCGCTCGGCCACCGAGACGAGGTTGCACAGCACGGCCGTCGGAATGCCGGCCCGCTCCAGCTCCTTCGCAAGCGTTGACCCGCAACGCGTACCGGTCCCTCATGTGGCGGTGAGAATCGCGGCGCTGATCCCGGCGCGGCGCAGCTCGGCCGCCCACTCGACGCCAAAGCGACGCGCGTTCGGCACCGTGGTGCCATTGCCCGTCGTCACCAGATACTCGCCGTGCAACGCCCCGATCGCCCCTTCGCGCTCCAGCTCGCGCGCGACATCGAGCGGTAGCAGGCGGTTGGGATCCTGATTCGCCCACACGGTCGAGTACCCGCCGTGGACCGAGGCGTATTCTCCCGCGGGCGCGGTACCCTTGTCGGCGATCGAATAGCGGAGCCAGCGAGTAGCGCGCGCGGACTCGAGCCGATCCGGGTTGCCCACCGGCACGAGGCCGCTTTCGGTGACGAGCGCGATGGTCGCCTGGCTTGGGTCGGCGATGGGTGGAGCCGGCGTGACATGATCGAACTTCGGCACCGGCACCTCGGCCGGTGCGTCCCGGCCGGCGAGGCGGGCGAGCAAGAGATCCACCGCCCGACTCGCGGCATTGCGATCGACCAGCACGTTCTTTCGCGGGGTCTTTCCGATGCGCCCGTCCGCCTCCCTCAGCGGCTCGCCGGCCAGTCGCTTACGCGCCGCGGCAGCGAGCCGCTCGAGGCTCGCGCCCATTTCGCGGACCGAGGCGCCGCTCGCGATGACGGGAGCGGGGCCTGCGTCGTCGAGACCGGGATTCTCGGGATGCATCGACGCGATTGCGGCGATGCCTGCTCGCACCGCCCCGGCGGCCACCCGGGCGCACGCGACGCCGTAGCGTCCGCTGGTGGATGCGGGGCCCGCGACGAGAAGATCGGGCCGCTGCTGCGCCACGAGCTCCAGCACGGTGGCGAGCGCGTCCGGACTCACCGCGGCGAGATCGTCCCCGCAATAGACCGTAGCGACGACTTCGTGTTCGGCGCCAAGCAGCTCCTGCAACTTCTTGCCGGGCCCGACGGCCCCCGGCTTCAGGCCCGGTGGCGTGCTCGCGGCGTTCTCCCCGCCGAATCCGGCGAAGAACTGGTTCAAGTAATGGACGACGCGGCTCATGCAACCTCGCGGCACGTGAGCCGCCCGGCGCCGAGCGGCGAGAGCGAGCAATACAGCACCGCCGTCGGGACCTCGAGCGCCGCCGTCGCCGCGACGCCTGCCACGTCCACCGTCGGGCCACCCAAGGCCCGCGCAACGGCTGGGAGGCGGACCACCTCGTCGTAGTTCCCCGTACTGATCAGCGCGGTCCCACGCTCGGGCGGCACCACGAGTGACGGCGCCGTGCCTTCCGCTCCCGCCATTTCGGCGAAGAGCCCCACCGCGCCAATCCCGCGGTCGGCCAGGGCGTCGATCTTGAGCGAGATGTCCGCGTCCGCGTTGCCTCCGCCCTCTTTTGTAATCACCACCCCACCGAAGCCGGCCGCCACGCACAGCTCCGCGGCCTGCTCCGCGACGCGCGCCTTCTGCTCCGCTTCGACCGGCTCGGGCGCGAGGATCAGTCCGGCGAACTCGAGGTCGTGACCGTCGCGACGCCGCAGCTCGGCCAGCACCGGGTGCGTCTGGTGCATGTAGGTCGGGTTCTTGAGGGCCGGATGCCCGAATTGCCCGCTCACCACCGCCCCGTCGTGCAGCTCGTTCGGATCGAACAGGGTTGGGGGCGCCGGGCCGAAGCTCCTGCCGTGAACGAACACGTCCTTGAAGGTCCCCTGCGTCTGGAGATTCGTGATCGCGCCGATGCGGGGGAGGGTGCTCGCCTTGGGATACGGCGCGCCGCGCAGGGTCTCCACTTGGTCCGGAGGGGCTTCGAGCGCGGACTCCGCCAGTAGCGCGGCGAGCCTGAGCACGCCGATCCGCACCGCGGTGTCGACGGCCTCCCAGGAGGCGCCGTCCGCCGGTGTGAATTCCACCACCAGATTGTGCGTCGCGCCGAAGGGCGAAAGGGCCGCGCCCGGACCCGACATGTCGATCACCGCTTCCTGCGCGCGGGGCAGATAGCCGGCGGCGATGACCGCCACGCCGTCGAGCACGTGGGTGTCGCCCCGGCCCTGAGGCGTGGCCGGCCCGAGCATGCCCGGAAAGATCCCGCGCCCGCCCTGACCCTTGCTGCGCGGCTGCACGACGTCGAGCACTTTCACGATGCGCGCCGAATCTCCTGGGGACACCCACGACACTCGTGTGCTTGCAAGCGCCGGGGCCGCGAGCGCCCGCCGCGCGTCCGCCTCAGCGACCGTGAGCCTGCCAGCCTGGTAGCGGGTGGCGGATCCAATAGCCACTGCCGCGACCCGGTGCTGAACCAGCTTCAGGACCGTGCCTTCCAACCGCGCTCCAGACCGGGGAATCGGCCAACTTAGCCTTGACGGCTTCGGGCGGCAACGCACCTTCCGCGTATGCAGCACCCGGAGTTCCCCAACCTGACGGTGCTCGATCACCCCCTGATCCAGCACAAGCTCACGATTCTGCGCGACAGGCGCACGGCGACCCGCGACTTCAAACTGCTGGTGAGCGAGATCGCCACCCTGATGGCCTATGAGGCGACCAAGGATCTCCCCTTAGAGCCGGTCGAGATCGAGACGCCGCTCGAACGGATGCGTGGCGCGCAGGTCGCGGGCAAGAAGTTGACGCTCGTCCCGATTCTGCGGGCCGGCCTCGGCATGGTGGACGGAATCGCGGCCCTGATACCCTCGGCGCGCGTCGGCCACATCGGGCTGTACCGCGACCACGACACCCTCAACCCCGTGGACTACTACTTCAAGATCCCCGCCGGCGAGCAGGACCGCGCGTTCTTCGTCCTCGACCCGATGCTTGCCACCGGTGGCTCCGCCGTCGCGGCCACCGCTGCGCTGCAACGCGCCGGGGCTCGCCGTATCCGCTTCCTCTGCCTCGTCGCCGCGCCGGAAGGCGTCCGCAACATGCTCGCCCACCACCCGGAGGTCTCTCTCTACGCCGCGGCGCTCGATCGCGGGCTCGACGCGCGGGGCTACATCCTCCCGGGCCTGGGCGACGCGGGCGACCGGCTGTTCGGCACCGGACGGCAGTAACGAATATCGTCACATCATGATGATTTGACGAAAAACGTCATATCATTTACATATGACGGTATATGACACACCGGACATTCGTCGCGCTCATCGCCGATGCCGTGGCCTCGCGCACCCTCCCCGCGGCCGCGCGCGCGCAGCTGCAACGCGACCTCCGCGCCGCGCTGCCTCGCTTCAACCGCCGCTGGCATGCGTCCCTCGCGGCCCGGTTCGCCGTCACCCTGGGCGACGAGCTGCAGTGCCTGCTGACGACCGCCGCCCCCGTGTGGGAGATCACACAGGTCGTGCGGGCGGAGCTGGACTCGGTGGACTGGGTGATGGCCTGCGCTCGCGGGCCGGTGAACACCACGCTCCATCGGGGTATCACCGCGCCAGAGGTGGACGGCCCATGTTTCCACGACGCGCGTGCCGCTTTGGAGGACGCCAAGCAACGGGGACAGTTGCTCGCCTTTCGCGGCTTCGGCGCAACGGACGTGACGCTCGCCGGACTGGCGAGCTACTACTCGGCGCTCCATTGGAGCTGGACCCCGCGCCAGCGCCGGGCGGCCAAGTGGCTGCGCGCGAGCGACCCCGCACGCGCGGCCGCCGAACTCGGCGTGCATCGCAGCGCCATCTCTCACCTCGCGCGTCGCATGGCCTGGCCACTCGTCAGCGCCGGCGATAGTATCCTGCGGGCCCAACTCGATCGCACACCTTGAACCCCATCACGATCGTTCCCTGGCTTGCCTACACGTTCGCGGCAACCCTGTGGCCTGCCCAGATCGACGGCGGCCGGCGCGGGCGTGAGGTCCTCCTCATCGAGCTCGTCATCCTGTCCGTCGCCATCGGCGTCGGCGTCTGGCTAGGCACGCTCGTCGATCCTCGCGTCGCGGGGTTGTGGTGGGGGCGGGCGGCGCTCATCGCCACCGCCTACCTCTACGTTTGCGGTCGGGGTATCGTCCTCGTGCGGGCGGTGCTGGATTTGCCGGGTCTCCGGATGCGGCGCGACGAGGACCGGACGGCCGGCGCGATCGACATCGCCCGCGGCCGTGCCATCGGGTCGCTCGAGCGCGCACTTGCCCTCACCCTCGTTCTGCTCGGCGAGTTCGGAGCGATCGGGTTCATCGTCGCCGCCAAGGCGCTCGCCCGCTTCAAAGCGCTCGAAGATCGCGAGTTCGCAGAATATTTCCTCATTGGGACGCTGGCCTCCCTCATGCTCGCCCTGAGCGTTGGCGTCGCGGTTCGGCTCGTCCTGAAGTAGGCCTCCTATATTCCCGCGATGCCCTTCTGGACGGTGCGCAGGCGTCTGCTCGCCACGGCCGCGGTGGCGCTCCTCTTGTTCATTGGCTGGGCGGCCGTCGTGGTCGCGGTGGCGGTCACCGCGGTTCGTGACGCCGCGACGACCGCCGATGCGATCGCCGTGCTGGGCGCCGCCCAGTACAACGGACGGCCCTCCCCCGTCTTCCGAGCAAGGCTGGACCATGCCGCCGCGCTCTACCAGCGGGGGTATGCGCCGATCGTGCTCGTCACCGGAGGCGTGGGCGCGGGGGACACCGTAAGCGAATCGGACGTTGGCCGCCGCTACCTGCAGAAGCTCGGCCTGCCCGATGCGAGTGTCGTCGCCATCCCAGCGGGCTCCAGCACGTACTCGTCGGTGGCTGGGGTGGCGCGCTGGTTCGAGGGCCAAGCGTCGCGGCGAGTGCTGCTCGTCAGCGACGGGTTCCACATGCTGCGCCTCAAGATCATTGCGACCCGCCTCGGCCTGGCGCCCTTTCCCTCTCCGACGCCCACCTCGCCGATCCGGTCGAATCCCCGGCTCAATGCCGGCTACATCATGGCTGAAGGTGTCAAAGTCCCCCTCACGTGGCTGTTTCACTACTGACCGGAGCCGTCCATGCTGGTCACCACACGCCGGGTGTACACCGGCCGAGTTGTGCGCCTCGATGTCGATACCGTGCGCTTCCCCGATGGGTCGACCGGCGAGCTCGAGATGATCCGCCACCCCGGGGCGGCCGCGGTCGTTCCCTGCGCGAGCGACCCCTCCTCTGGCGACCCCACGATTCTGATGATCCGACAATTCCGTCACGCGGCCGGCGGGACCCTGTGGGAAGTGCCCGCCGGGACCCTCGCCCCGGGCGAGTCACCGGAGGCATGTGCCCGCCGAGAGCTGCTCGAGGAGGCCGGGGTTCACGCCGCCAGGATCGAGCCCCTCACGTCCATTTGGACCACCCCGGGGTTCACTGACGAGGTCATCCACCTTTTCTGGGCCACTGGGCTGACTCCGGGCCAGGCAGCGCGCGAGCAAGACGAGTTCATCGAAGTCGTCCCGCGGCCCCTGTCGAGCGTCCTTAAGAGCATCCGGGACGGGGAGTTGCGAGACGCGAAGACGGCGGTCTCTATCCTTTATATGGCAGGATTCATCCTGGGCCTGTAGCGACACGGTGTCTCCCGGCAGAGACATGCTCTCGCAGGGAACCCGATTGTAACCACCTATGTTCTTGCGAATAGGGGGGTTGCATGTCACCTGCGACGGGTACGGTTCCTGCCGTATCTATACAAGTACGAATCGAAGTGTCAGGATTGTAGGTCGTACGCAGAACGTCCACAACGTGGAGGTCGCATGCGAGCGGTCCTCAATCGGAACCTGCCAGCGCATGACAGCCCACGAGCCCTAGAGCGCGAGGCGCTCTATGAGCTGACAGACGGTCAGCTCGTGCTCCGACACCTTGGTGGCGACCCGCAGGCCTTTGGCGCCCTGGTCGACCGTTACCAAACCCGGCTGCTCAACTTCGTCAATCGCACCATCGGCGATCGAGAGCGGGCTGAGGATCTGGTACAAGAGGTGTTCATTCGGGTCTTCCGGCACCTGCACCGTTTTGACCAGACGAAGAAGTTCTCGACCTGGATCTACACGATCGCGTCGAACCTGGCGAAGAACGAGCTGCGGAACCGAAGCCGGAACCCGCTGGTGCTCTTTCAGACGATCAAGAAGTACTGGGAGGCTGACCATCGGCCCTTGCAGTTCGAGGACGCGGGAGCGCGCCCCGACGATCTATATCGGAAGCGCTACCTCAAGGAAGTGGTGGATCAATGCGTCGGCCAGCTGCCGGCGCACCACCGTGCGGTCTTCGTGTTGCGGGAGCTCGAGGGCAAGAGTTACGCGGAAATCGCGGAGATCACCGGCTGCAATCTTGGCACGGTCAAGAGTCGCCTGAACCGCGCGCGTAACAGCTTCGCCCAGACGATCGCGCCGCTCCTCGAGTAGGCGCTCTTGAACCGCGCGACAACGCCCGCCCCTCCCGGGAGGCGGGCGTTGTCACGTTCGTGGGGCACCCGGAACCCGCCTCGGTAGCCGCGGTAGTACATTCCCCAGCATGACTTGCACCGAATTTCGGGCTTCCTACACGGAATACCGCGACGGCCTCATTGCGGAGCCGGGCGAGGAGCGTCGCTTCGACGAACACCTCGCGGGCTGTGCCTCGTGTCGCCGGTACGATGCGACGGTGCGCCGCGCGGTCCTCGCTCTTCAGGCGGCTGAGACCGTCGAGCCATCGGCCGATTTCCGCCGCCGCCTGGATCGGCGTCTCAAGCGCGAGCGGTTCCTGTCGGGGCCGGCGCTCCCGGCTCGCATCGGTCTGCTCGCGGCAATGTTTGTCGCCGTCGCCTGCGCGCTCGTTGCGCTGGAGGGGGTGCGGCGGCCGGTGGTCTACCGCGTACCCTCCCTCCCGCCCGTCCCGTTCCCCAAGCCCGTGGCGCAAGCCGGTCTCCCCTTCGTTTCGTTCCAGGATCCGCGCGCGAGCGTCGTGATCAGCAACCCGAGCCCGTACGGAACAGCGCTGGTTGAGCCGGCCACGGCTCGACGCTAGGCGCAGGCGGCGATAACTTCTGCCCGTATGAGCGCTCTTTCGTTCGACGCGCTCCTGCGGAGTCTCAAGCACGGCGCGGCGGATCCCGTGTACTACCTTCACGGCGACGAGGACGTACTCAAGGAGGAGGCGATCCGGGCGCTCGTCGATCGGGCGGTCGACCCTTCCGCGCGCGACTTCAACCTGGATCAGCGCAACGCCGCCTCGCTTGACGCCGAGGCGTTCCACGCGCTTGTGAGTACCCTGCCGATGCTCGCCCCTACCCGCGCCGTGATTCTGCGGGGTCTGGACCAGGTCAAGAAGACGTCCACGCTCTACAAGGAGCTGTTGCGCTACGTAGCCGCGCCGAATCCGACGACCGTGCTGGTGCTGGTGCAGGGAGCGGGTGAGGATCCGGACAGCGCGTTGGCCCGGCATGCAACGTCGGTGACGGTGGAGCGCCTGCCGCCGGAACGGGTCGTGCGCTGGGTGGCGCATCGCGCGTCGGCACTGGGCCTGAGCATCGAGCCCGGGGCGGTCACCCTGTTGCTCGAAGTGGCAGGGCACGATCTGGGGACGCTGGCGCAGGAACTCGACAAGCTCGCCGCGGTCGCTGGGGGAGGCGGAGCACCGATGGGCATGGCGCGCCGAGCCGCGACAGAGCGCGACGTGGCGGCGCTCGTGGGCGTCCGGCACGGCGAGACGCTCGGCGAGCTGGTCCAGGCCGTGCTCGAACTGAAGGCGGCCGGCGCCGCGCGGCTCGTCGAGCCGGTCCTCACGCAGCCGGGCATGTCCGGCGTGCGTATCGTGACCGCGCTCGGTACCGCGCTGATCGGCACGGCGCTCGCTCGCGCCGAGCTCGACCGCGGCGTGCCGCCATCCCGGCTCCCCGACGTGGTGTTCCGACATATTCTCGCGGCACGTCCGTTCGGCGTGGGCAACTGGAAGGACGAGGCCGCCCGTTGGGCGCGCTGGGCGTCGCTGTGGAGCCTCGCGGCGTTGCGGCGCGCCCTGCGGCGCGCGCTCGCCGCCGACCAAGCGCTGAAATCTTCCACGCTGAGGGACGACGGAGCGATTGTGACCGAGCTGCTGCTCACACTGGCCGTTGCCGCGCGCGAGGCTGCGTGAGGACCGCCGTCTCACTCACGGCCGGCGCCCTCAGCCTCGCCGCGACCTTGTCTTCCGGGGCGAGTGCGCAGTTCGTGCCGCGAGCTGATTCCCTTCGCCGCGCGGCGCTCGTCGTCGCCCAGACACGACCTGACTCGGCGCGCGCCATGATGCGCCGCCTGCTGGCGACGGTGCCGTCCACGGATTCGATCTTCCCCGGGGTGTTGCTCACCGCGAGCCGCGTGGCTTCGGACGCGCCGACGGTCGCGACATACCTCGAGCGCGTGATCATCGAATACGGCCGGTCCGTCTGGGCCGATTCTGCGTTGCTATTGCTCGCGCAGCTCAATTTCGCCCAGGGAGACCCCGCCGCCACGACGCAAGCCGTGGAACGGATGCGGCGCGATTACCCCGATTCGCCGCTGCGCCCGCGCGCGGCGTTCTGGGGGGCCCGCGCGTACTTCGACATGAAGGACGACGCACACGGGTGCGCCCTGGTCCAAGATGCGCTCGCCGGTGCCGGGGACGACGTGGAGTTCAAGAATCAGGTCGCCTTCTACGCGACCCGTTGTGCGGGCGTGCCCTCCCCGCCCCCGCCACCCTCACCCGCACCCTCACCACCTGCCGTCGCCACCGGAACCGACAGCGGCGCCCCGCGCAGCGGGGGAACGTATTCCGTCCAGGTGCTGGCGGTGAAGAGTGCGCCTCAGGTCGACGACGTCCTGAGCCGACTCAAAGTCATGGGGTTCGACGCGCGGGTGGTGCGTGACACGAGCGGGCTCTTCAAGGTGCGGGTGGGTCGCTATGCAACCCGGGACGAGGCCCAGCAGGCCCTCGGCCGCCTCAAGACCAAGCTCGGCGGGCAGCCATTCATAGTGGAAGAGCCGTGACGACCAGGGTTGATACCGGCACGCCACTGATGCAGCAGTATCGTGACATCAAGGCGCGGTACCCCGATTCCATCCTGTTCTTCCGGATGGGAGACTTCTACGAAATGTTCGAGGACGACGCCCGCCTCGCCGCGCGGGAGCTCGGCCTCATGCTCACCTCGCGCAACAACGGCGGTGCCGCGGAGGTCCCCCTCGCCGGCGTCCCCGTCAAGGCGGCGACCGAGTACCTGCGCCGGCTGATCGCCCGGGGACATCGCGTGGCAATCTGTGAGCAGACGGAGGACCCGAAGCTCGCGAAGGGCATCGTCCGGCGCGAGGTGGTGGAAACCGTCACTCCGGGCACCATCCTGGCGGACGAGTGGCTTGAGCGCAATCGCAACAACTTCATCGTCGCCGTGAGCCCGGCGAGCGAGCGCGTCGGCCTTGCGGCGCTCGATGCCATCACGGGCGAACTTGTCCTCGAGACCTTCCCGGCAGCGGAGCTCGAAGCGGCGCTGGCACGCTATGAGCCCGCGGAAATCGTGTTTCCAGACGGGGCCACCTTGGAGCTGCCCGATGGGTGCGCCCGCACGGAGCGCGAGGCTTGGGAGTTCGACGCCGACCTGGCCAGGGAGGACCTGCTGCGCTCGTTCGCGCTCGCGTCCCTCGATGGGCTGGGCGTCGAGGAGGGGGATCGGGCCGCCCTTGGCGCCGCGGGCGCGTTGCTGCGGTATGCCCGCGAGCTCAAGCCCGGGGGGCTGCCGCATCTCGCTCGACCACGTCTCGTGCGCCGCGGTGACATTCTTCCGCTCGACGACATGACGCGCCGCAACCTCGAGCTGGTGGCGCCACTGCGCGCCGGCGCCGAGGGCGGCACGCTGCTGTCGGTGCTCGATCGCACGGTGACACCGCTCGGTGCCCGTCTGCTGCGGCGCGCCCTGCTCGCCCCCCTCGTGGACCCGGCGGCGATCAATGCGCGGCTCGATTGTGTTGCGGTGCTCGCCCATGACGCGCGGGGGCGCGACCGCGTCCGCGAAGCACTGGAGGGCGTGCGGGACGTCGAGCGTCTGTCCGGTCGAGCCGCGTTGGGTCGCGCGACGCCGCGGGAGCTCGGGGCGCTGCGCGATTCCCTGCAGCGGCTGCCCGACGTCCGGGCGGCGTTGGACGGGTTGGAGGCGCGGGCGGCGGCGGCCTTGCTCGAGCAAGCGGCGGGTTTCGACCTGCTCACCGACGTCGGCGCGGAGCTCGGGCGTGCGCTGGTCGAGCAGCCGCCCGCGCAGCTCGCCGACGGCGACGCGATCCGCGCCGGGTACGACCCGCAGCTCGACGCGCTCAAGGACGCCCGGGACGGCGGCAAGCAGTACATCGCTTCGTTGCAGGGGCGGGAGCGGGAGCGCACGGGCATTGCGTCGCTCAAGGTCGGCTTCAACAAGGTCTTCGGCTACTACATCGAAGTGACGCGACCGCATCTCGCGCGCGTGCCCGCGGACTACGAGCGCCGGCAGACCGTGTCGGGGGCGGAGCGCTTCGTGACCGCCGAACTGAAGCAGCGGGAGGCCGAGGTGCTGGGCGCGGAAGAGCGCATCGCCGATCGTGAGGCGGAGCTCGTCGCGCAGCTGCGCGCCTGCGTGGCGGCGGCGAGCACGCGCATGCAGGCGACGGCCCGCGAGCTCGCCTGGCTCGATGTGTGGAGCGCGATCGCCGATCTCGCGCACCGCGAGAGCTACGTCCGCCCGGAGGTTGACGGCGGGTTCGCGATCGAGCTCGAAGGGAGCCGCCATCCGGTGGTGGAGCGCATGATCGCACGCGAGGCGTTCATTCCGAACGACGTCCATCTGGACGAGAGCGGCCGGGTGATCGTCCTCACCGGCCCGAACATGGCCGGGAAGTCTACGGTGCTACGCCAGATCGGCCTGTGCGTCCTGCTCGCGCAGATGGGCGCCTTCGTGCCGGCGCGTCGGGCTCGGATCGGGGTGGTGGATCGCCTGTTCACCCGCGTGGGCGCTTCCGATAATCTCGTGCGCGGCCAGTCCACGTTCATGGTGGAGATGAGCGAGACGAGCGCCATCCTGCACGGGGCGAGCGCCCGCAGCCTCGTGCTCCTCGACGAGATCGGCCGCGGCACGTCCACCTACGATGGCGTGGCCATCGCCTGGGCGGTGACGGAATACCTCCACAACGTGATCGGGTGCAAAGCGGTGTTCGCGACCCACTATCACGAGCTCACCCAGCTGACGGAAGAACTGGCGCATGCGCGCAACTTCAACGTCGCGGTGCGCGAAGTGGGCCAAGAGGTGGTGTTCCTGCACCGGCTCGAGCCCGGTGCGGCGGACCGTTCGTACGGGATCCACGTGGGCCGGCTCGCCGGGCTCCCGGCCCCGGTCGTGGCGCGCGCCGCGGAGGTGCTGCGGCTGCTTGAAGCGGGACATCATGTCGCGCACCAGCCCGCACCGCCCCGGCCCGACGCACAACAACTCGGCTTGTTCGCGCCTGCCCCGCTCCACCCCCTGGTCACCGAGCTCGCGCAACTCGACCTCGACGCGCTGTCCCCGCTCGATGCCCTGAACCGGCTCGCGACGTGGAAGCGGCAACTCGGGAAGGGAGAGGGGGACGGGGCGCCGTGAGGCACCCATACGCGCGCGAAGCATCGCTCGTCGCGCTCACGGCGATCCTCGCCTGCAGCAGCCCGGGGCCGCGGCCCGACGAGGCGCCGCGCGCGGTGGCGGGCGGCGACTCGCTGATCCAGTACCCGCCGCGCCTGTTCGACCGGGGAGTGGGAGGCGACGTGATGCTGCGCGTGTTCGTCGACTCGACGGGGCACCTGCGGCCGGAGTCGTCGCGCGTCGCCGTGTCGAGCGGCTCGCGGGCGCTCGATTCGGCAGCCTTGAAGGGAGTGGAGCGCCTCCACTACACACCGGCGCAGCGCGGCGGCGTGCCCGTGGCCGCGACGTTCCTGCAACCCGTCGAATTCCGGCACCCCAATGCCTCCGCACACTAGACCATACCGCAACATCCTCGAGACGATCGGCTGGACGCCGCTCGTCCGGCTGAACGCCGTCGCGGCCGGGATTCGGACACCCGTGTACGCCAAAGCGGAGTTCTTCAACCCCGGCGGGTCGGTGAAGGACCGCATCGGGATCGCCATGATCGAAGCGGCGGAGAAGGACGGCCGGCTCAAGCCGGGTGGCCTGGTCGTGGAAGCCACGTCGGGGAACACGGGCGTCGGCCTTGCGATCGCCGCCGCGGTGAAGGGCTACCACTGCATTTTCACGATGCCCGACAAGATGTCGCAGGAGAAGGCGCGGCTGCTCCGCGCGCTGGGCGCCGAGGTCGTCATCACGCCAACGGCGGTGCCGCCGGATCACCCCGAGAATTACCTGATGAAGGGCCGCGCGATCGCGGCGGCGCATCAAAACGCCGTGTTCGTGGACCAGCACTTCAACCCCGTGAATCCCGAGGTTCACTACAAGACCACCGGGCCCGAGATCTGGGAGCAGACGGAGGGGCGCATCACGCACTTCGTATGCTCTCCCGGCACCGGGGGCACGGTGAGCGGGGTCGGGAGGTACTTGAAGGAGCAGAATCCCCGGATCCGCATCGTGGCGGGCGATCCTGTGGGCTCGATCTACCTCCAATACGGCCAGACGCATGAGAAGACCGAGGGCCATCCCTACAAGGTCGAAGGGATCGGCGGCGACAAGCTACCGAGCTCGCTGCATTGGGACGTGATCGACGAATGGATCGCCGTGACGGACCGGGACGCGATGGCGATGACCCGGCGCCTCGCGCGCGAAGAGGGATTGTTCACGGGGGGTTCCACCGGTCTCAACGTCGTCAGCGCGCTCGACGTGGCGCGCCGGGTCAATGACCCCGAGGCACTGATCGTGACGGTGCTAGCCGACACCGGCGAGCGCTACCTCTCCAAGGTCTACAACGATGAGTGGCTGCGGGAGAACCAGCTGCTCGACTCGGAGCGGGTGACGGCGGGGCGGCTCGTGATCGCGAAGGAAAACGGGGCGCCGGAGCTGATCCACGTCGCGCCCGAGGCAACGGTGCGGCAGGCGCTCAACCTGATGAGCACATACAACGTGTCCCAGCTCCCGGTGCTGGACGGCGGAGATGGCGTCGGCGCGGTGGGAGAGCAAGGGCTGATGGCCAAGGCGCTCGAGCGTCCGCAAACGCTCGACCAACCGGTCGGCGAGGTGATGGACGCGCCCTTCCCCGTCGTCGACGCCGATCTGCCCGTGGACCGGCTCACCGCGCTGTTGTCACGCGGCACGTCCGCCGTGCTCGTGCGGCGGGGCGGCACGATCGCCGGGATCGTCACCCGCTACGACGTGCTGCATCAGATGGCCGGTATCCACTGACCCGGATCACCGTCCTCGCCGGGGGCGCCACTCCGGAGCGCGCCGTGGCGCTCGCCGGCGCCAGTCAGGTCGTCGCAGCTCTGCGGAGCCGCGGGCACTCCGTGCGCGTCGTGGACACGACCCAGGGGCTGCTGTCGGAAGGGGAGGAGGCGCGGCTGCTCTCAGGGGGCGTTGGGCTCGCGCCGACCGACGTGGCGGGCCTGGTGGAGCGCGAGCGGGCAATGCTCGCTCATGGGCTGGCCCAGCTCCCGGCGGTGCGGGACGCGGACGTGCTGTTCCTCTCAGTACACGGCGGAACGGGGGAGGGCGGCACCCTTCAGGCCGTACTCGACGTCATCGGGATTCCCTACACGGGAAGCGGCCCGCTCGGCAGCGCGCTCGCGATGGACAAGGACCTTTCGAAGCGACTGTTCCGGGCCGCGGGCGTGCCCGTCCCGACGTGGTTCATGGCACCGGTGGCGCCGGCCGACGTGTCGACCACGCTTGGTTGGCCGGTGATCGTGAAGCCGTCGCGCGGCGGGTCCACAGTGGGGCTCACGCTCGTCAAGAACGCCAAGGGACTCGATGACGCGCTCGCGCTGGCAGGGCGCTTCGACCGCGAAGTGATGGTCGAGGAATTCATTCCGGGACGGGAGCTGACGGTCGGGATCTTGGGCGACGTGCCCCTTCCCGTGGGCGAGATCATCCCGAAGCACGAGCTCTTCGATTATGAGTGCAAGTACACGCCCGGGATGTCCGAGGAGATCTTTCCCGCGCAGCTCGAGACGAGCGTGGCGCGCCAGCTCCAGGAGCTCGCGCTTGCGGCGCATCGCGCGCTCAAACTCGGCGGATACTCGCGGGTTGACTTCCGTTTGAGCCCCGAAAGCGACATCTTTTGCCTGGAAGCGAACACGCTCCCCGGCATGACGCGGACAAGCCTCCTTCCCCAGGCGGCGCGCGCGGCAGGGATCGACTTTCCGCAGCTGTGCGAGCGGATCTGCGAGCTGGCCTGGAAGCCCGAGGGGCGGACGCGGGAGACGACGGCGTGATGGACCCGCAGCGCATGTTCGGAATGACCCCCTGGGTGCGACGTCTGCTCGTCGCCAACCTCGTGGTGTTCCTGTGCCAGAAAACGGTCCTCGTGGACCCCCGCTTCCAGGCACTGCTGGGCTTCGATCCCCTGTACGCACTGGTCCGGCCCTGGTCATTCGGGACGTACATGTTTCTCCACGCGAGCTTCCTGCATCTCGCGTTCAACATGCTGGCGCTGTTCATGTTCGGTCCGCCGGTCGAGGAGCGGTTCGGGGGCCGCGCCTTCATTTCGTATTACCTCCTGTGCGGGCTAGGCGGCGCAGCAGCGTCGTTCCTCCTAGTGCTGCTGCGACCCATGGGGCTCGTGGTCGGCGCATCGGCGGCGGTCTACGGTGTGTTGCTCGCCTTCGCGTGGAACTGGCCCGATCAGCCGATCTACGTCTTCCCGCTGCCGGGGCCCATCGCCGCGAAATGGTTGGTGACGTTCGCCGTGGGGATCTCGTTCTTGCTGGCGTTGCTCGCGCGCTCCGACGGGGTCGCGCACCTCGCACACCTCGGCGGATTCGTGACGGGGTTCCTGTATCTGCGCGCATCGGATTGGCGGCTGGCGCGGGCGGAGCGTCACGTCCGCCGGGCGACGCAGCCGAGCGTGGTGGTGCATTCCGCGCGCGTGGCGGGCGGCGGCGACCAGCTGCGCAAGCGGCGGCCGCCCACGGTGGAGCGGGACACGGCGGCAGCGGAAATCGATCGCGTGCTCGACAAGATTTCGGCGCGCGGGATCGACAGTCTCACGCCGGCGGAGCGACGCTTTCTCTCCGACATGAGCCGAAGGATGCGCGGCCCGACCTGACGGGCGTCGCGCCCGCTGTCAAGGACGACCCCGCACGTCGCGCGCTTGTCTCATCCGCGGGGCCTTCCCAAATTGGAGCGGCCCTCGCTCCATGCTCGTCAACCTCGTGCCGGACTTCCTCGCGGTCCTCGCGGCGCCCGACCCGGCCGCGGCCTACCACGGGTACCTCGACCATCACCAGCCGATTCTCCGCAGCTACTGGACCAACTACGTCCTCGATCCCGAGTCGCCCCACGCAGCACAGGTGATCGACGACGCGTTGCGGGCCGATCGCACGGACCTGCAGCGCGTGCTCGAGGAGATGGACGTGGCGGGGATTGCCGAAGACGCACTGCGCCGCACGCTCGAGGTGCTCGACGCCGATTGTCCGGTGGATCTCTATCTCACGGTCGGTGTGGGGGCGGCGAACGCCGGAGAGCTGGTGGTAGGCGGCCGCGGGATCGCGTTCGTGTGTCTCGAGCATTTCACCGGACGGGCCAATCCCGAGACGCATGGCCTGGGCCTCGCGCCGGAACTCTTGCCTCTGTGGATCGCGCACGAGGTGGCCCATGCCGTGCGCTACACGTCGCCCACGAGCCGCGCGGACCTGAAGCAGCTGATCGGGGACGCGCGGGGCCACTACAACTACTGGGACACGGGCAGCCGGGCGACGTTGCGGGAGCTCGTGACGAATGAGGGCGTCGCAGTGGCCGTTTCGCAGATAGTGGCGCCCGGGTTCGAGCCGTGGGTGTATCTCGGCTTCACGCGACGCCAGTATCGCCGCTGCCGCGAGCTGGACACGTTCCTGCGCCGCGCAACCGCCGAGGAGCTGGAGCAGCGCGGGCTGGGGTTGCGGCTCAAGTATCTCGCCGGGGGCACGCGGCCGGGGGCTCGTCTGGCCGGCGGCAAGGTGGTGCCCGAGCGATCAGGCTATTATCTGGGCGCGCGACTGGTCGAGCCCTTCCTCGCCGAGGCGGGAGTGGCGGCCACGGTGCGAGCGAGCGCGCGGGAGCTCCAGCGGGCCGAAGAGCGTGCGCTCGGCGTACAGTCGGCATGACTCCGAAACCGCGGTCGGAGCGACGGCAGAACACGACGCTGCGGGAGGCGCTGGACGAGCTGCTGCAACACGCGCGCGACATCGCCCAGCGGGCCCGAGGCATGACGGCCGCGGAGCTGGAATACGCGCAGCAGCGCCTCGAGTGGCTGGCCGATGAGGTCTGGCGCGCGGCGCAAGCCGAGCAGTCACACGATTAGACGGCGCGCGCCGCGCCCTTGACACCCCCCGGCACGGCGGGCAGGTTAGCCGAGCGAGACGCTCGCAGCAGAGCTACGCGGCACCCCCACGCCACGCCGCTCCGATACCGCATCGAGACTCATCCGACGGATTCGGGAGGAAGCCATGGCAGCGGATTTCTTCATCGGCGAATCGCTGGTCGGCGACGGTAACGAAGTTGCCCACATCGACTTGATCATCGGTACGAAGTCCGGCCACGCCGGCGCCGCCTTTACCCAGGCGCTGTCGCGCAACACGGACGGTTTCACGACGCTCCTCGCGGTCGTCACGCCGAACCTGCCGGCCAAGCCCGACACGGTGCTCTTCAACAAGGTGACGATGAAGAACGCGACGCAGGCGGTGCAGATGTTCGGCCCCGCGCAGGCCGCGGTCGCGCGCGCCGTCGTGGACTCCGTGGCGTCGGGCGTGATCCCGCGCGACAAGGTGGACGAGTACTGTATCCTCGTGGGCGTGTTCATCCACTGGCAGGCGAAGGACGACAAGAAGATCTTCAAGTTCAACTATCAAGCCACCAAGGAGAGCATCGAGCGCGCCCTCCGCGGCCAGCCGAAGGTCGACGCGGTGATCAGCGGCGCCAAGACCGCCACGCATCCCTTCGCCGGCGGCGCCGACAAGGGCTGAGCGCCGAGGACTCCACGAATCGGCGGGTCGAGGGGCGGGAATCCGCCCCTTGCTCGTTCCATGCGCAAGCTCCTGCTCCAACTCGATAGCTCACCGCTTCCGAGCGTGTTCGATCGCGTCGTGGCCTACGACGCGGGCGCCGACGAAGTCATGAGCTACGGCCACGTCGCCGAGGGCGATGTGCGGGACCTGGTGCACGGGTGCATCTTCACGCGCGGTCCCAAAGACCTGCGGCACACCGCCGTATTCATCGGGGGCAGCGACATGGCGGCAGGCGAGCGGCTCCTGGCGACCGCCCGCAAAGCGTTCTTCGGGCCGTTCACCGTCTCCCTCATGCTCGATTCCAACGGCTCGAATACCACCGCGGTCGCGGCGGTGACGAAGGTGGTGAGCGCCGCCGGGGAGGTGCGCGGCCGGCGGGCGGTGGTGTTGGCCGGGACCGGGCCGGTTGGGGCGCGCGTGGCCGGCCTGCTCGCCAAGGCGGGCGCGGAGGTGGTGCTCACGTCGCGGACGGCCGAGGCCGGCGCGCGCGCGCGCGACCTCGTGCGGCAGCGATTCGGCGGGACCGTGAATTCCACTGTACTGGCGCCTGGTTCCGACGCCGCCCAGGCCATCGAGGGCGCGATCCTGATCATCAATGCCGGGCCGGCGGGCGTGCAGCTGCTCCCCAAGCGCGCGTGGGCGGGCCGAACGGGACTCCGCGTGGCCGCCGACCTGAACGCGGTTCCCCCGCTCGGCATCGAGGGCATCGAGCCCGGGGACGACGGCGCCCTGCGTGAAGGCGTGAACAGCTTCGGGGCGCTCGGCATCGGGAACCTGAAGATGAAGCTGCACAAGGCGTGCATCACGCGCCTGTTCGACCGCAACGACCTCGTGCTGGACGCGGAGAGCATCGCCGATGTCGCGCGGGAGCTGGCCACGGCCGGGGCCTAGCCACATGCCTCGCGTGCTCATTGCGGGCATCGCCACCCGGGCCTTCGCCGAGTCGGCCGTACAGGCGGGATACGAGGTCGTCGCCGTGGACGGGTTCGGGGACCTTGACCTCCGTGCTTGCGCCGCGGTGGTGGTGCGGACGCGGGACCGCGAGGGCCGGTTCAGCGCGCGGCGCGCGGCGACCGACGCACGTCTGCTCGCGAGCGACGCCGTCGCCTACGTCGCGAGCTTCGAGAACCACCCGGCGTCGGTCGGGGCGCTTGCCCGCGACCGCATCCTCTGGGGCAATCCCGCGTCCGTTCTGAAGCTGGTTCGGGATCCTTTGCGTCTGGCCCGCGCGCTCTCACACCACGACCTGCCAGGACCTGCGACCTCCGCCACGCGCCCGTCCCGCGCGGGGCGCTGGCTCGTGAAACCACGGGCCTCGGGCGGAGGGCATGGCATCGCGCGCTGGAACGGGGGCCGGAGCGCACGGGGGTCGTACTGGCAGGAGTGGGTACCCGGCATTCCCGGCTCGATCGTGTTCGCCGCCGACGGGCGTCGCGCGGTCGCCCTGGGCTTTTCGCGCATGCTCGTGGGTGAGCGCGGGTTAGGCGCGGCTGGGTGGCGCTACTGCGGCAGTATTCTCTCGAGTAAGCGCCAGCCGCAATTTCCCGGGGAGGCCGCGCTCTTCGATCGAACCCTCGCGCTCGCAACGGTCCTCACGGCGGAGTTCGGTCTCGTGGGGGTGAACGGCGTCGATTTCATCGCACGCGGAGGAATCCCGTACCCCGTGGAGGTGAATCCCCGGCCGACCGCTTCGATGGAGCTCGCGGAGCGCGCCTACGGACTGTCGGTGTTCGAGATCCACGCCCAGGCGTGCGGAGGCGCGCTTCCCGCGTTCGACCTGCGCGCGGCGCGCGCGGACCAGCACGCGGCGATAGGGAAGGGCATCGTGTACGCGCGCGAAGACGCGATGGTAGGCGATACGCGATCGTGGCTCGGTGATCGCTCGGTGCGGGATATCCCGGCGCCCGGAGAAGCGATTGCCGGCGGCCGGCCGGTGTGCACCGTGTTCGCCCAAGCGGCTGGCGCGGACTTGTGCCACGAGGCGCTACTCGAGCGGGCCCGCGCGGTCTACCGCGCCCTCGGGCGCAGGACGAGGAGCATCGCGTGAGTGCGCCACCGCAGCGCACGGAGCACGTGACGTGCCTGGGTTGTGGCTGCGCGTGCGACGACATCACCGTGGTGACGGGTACGGCGATGATACTCGACGCGGAGAATTCTTGCAGGTTGGGGCGGGCGTGGTTCGGCGACGGCGTGGTGCCGGCCGTGATCCGCTCGCGCGGGCGCGCGGTGGCAGTCGAGACCGCGCTCGCCGACGCCGCGGCGCTGCTCGCCGCGGCGCGCCGGTCGCTGGTCTTTCTCGCCGGCGACATTTCGTGCGAGACGCAACGGGTGGCCATCGCTATTGCGGACCGGCTCGGGGCGGTGGTCCATTCGCCGACGTCCGAGATCGTGGCGAGCGTACTCGCCGCGCAGCGGCGCGGGCGCGCGACAGCGACGCTCGCCGAGATTCGCCTGCGTGCGGGGCTCGTGGTGTGGTGGGGAGTGGACCCGAATGAGCGCTACCCGCGGTTTGTGTCCCGGTACCTCGCCGCGGTCGACGGAGCCCCGCCGCGGTGCGGGATCGCCGTGGACCTCGGCGCGCGACGCGGCCCTGCGGATGCGGATGAGCGGCTGGCCGTCCCTCCGACTGCGGAGGTCGCCGCGCTTGGCGCGATGCGCGGCGCCGTCCTGGGCCACGACCCTCGTGGCACGGTCCCCGCTCCCGCCGTGATTCTGGCGCGCCGGCTGGCCGAGGCGCCCTATACGGCCCTCGTGCACGACGCGGAGCCCGTCGGCCCGTCGGCCGATCCCGACCGAAACGACGCCCTCATTGCGCTCGCTCAAGCACTGAATGGGCCGAGCCGTTGCGCTCTCTTGTCGTTGCGCGGCGGAGGCAACCGGTCCGGGGCCGACGCTGTGCTCACCTGGCAAACGGGCTTTCCCGTGGCGGTCGACTTCTCGCGCGGCTACCCGTGCTACCGACCGCGGGACGACCCAGCGACGCTCCTGGCCCGCCGGGAGGTTGACGCGGCGCTCGTTGTGGGCGCACCTGACACCGTACCCAGAGCGGTTGCGCAAGCACTCGGCCAGGTCCCGACCGTGGCGATCGGGCCGCGCGCCAGCACCGCGGCGTTCGGCGCCGCGATCGCAGTGGACACGGGCGTGGCGGGCATTCACGAGCCGGGGACGGCGTTCCGCATGGACGACGTCCCGCTGCCCCTGTCGGCGCCCCTCGCGGGGCCCCTCACGGCGCTTGCCGCCATGCACGCCTTGGCCGACCGCCTGGCAGAGCCATGAGCTCCGGGGCGCGCCTGCGCATCGTGGGTGGGGCCGTGTACGATCCTGCGAACGGGGTCGACGGCGAGGTCCGCGATGTGTGCATCGAAGGAGGGCGCATCGTGGCACAGGTAGGCGCCGACGCGCCCCGCCTCGATGCGGCGGGCATGATCGTGATGCCCGGCGGCGTGGATATCCACGCGCACATCGTGGGGGCGAGCGTGAACCAGGCCCGGCGGCTGCTGCCCGAAGAGCACGCGCGCGATGTCGCCCCCCGACCGACGCTCGACGATCCCACCGAGCCGGCGCGTTCCGGCACTGGCGGCACCGTGCCGAGTACGTTCACCACGGGATACCGCTACGCCGGGCTGGGCTATACGACCGTGATGGATGCCGCGATCGCACCCAGTCAGGCGCGGCACGCGCACGCTGAGCTCGACGACACGCCGATCGTAGACGCCGGATTCTTCGCGCTGCTGGGCAACGACGAGTATCTCGTGCGCCTCCTCGCCGCCGGTGACGGGGCGCGCGCCCGCGACTACGCCGCGTGGCTACTGGGCGCGGTCGGCGGGTTTGCCGTGAAGATCGTCAACCCAGGCGGGATCGCCCGCTGGAAGACCGGCGGCCGCAACGTGACGGGGATCGACGACCAGCTCGGCTCCAGCCACGTCACGCCGCGGCTCATCCTCGAGACCCTCGCCGACGCGGCCGATGCGCTGGCCCTGCCCCATCCCGTGCACGTCCATTGCAACAACCTGGGCCAGCCGGGCAACGCGGCCACGACGCTCGACACGATGCGAGCGCTCGCGGGGCGCCGCGCCCACCTCACCCACCTCCAGTTCCACAGCTACGGCGGTGGGCAGGGCAAGGGCTGGCGCTCAGCGGCGCGCGAGGTGATCGAGCACGTCAATGCGCATGCCGAGCTGAGCGTCGACGTGGGCCAGGTCATGTTGGGGCCGGCCACGACCCTTACGGCGGATGCGCCGGTCGAATATCTGTTGCACGCGAGTAGCGGTCGGAAATGGACCAATGTGGACGTCGAGCTCGAGTCCGGCTGCGGCATCGTCCCGTACACCTACAGGGAACGCGCCGCGGTCGCAGCGCTCCAATGGGCAGTTGGGCTCGAATTGTTTCTCCTCGCCAAGGATCCCTGGCGGGCGGTCCTCTCCACCGACCACCCGAATGGGGGGTCGTTTCTGGCCTATCCCGAGCTGATTCGTCTGCTGATGGATCGTGCGTATCGGGACGAGCGACTGCGCCGGGTAAACCCAAGGCTCCTCGCGGGCAGCGTGCTGCTCGATGGGCTCGGCCGGGAGTACTCGCTCTCGGAGGTGGCGATCATCACGCGCGCAGCTCCCGCGAAACTCCTGGGCTTGCGGCACAAGGGTCATCTGGGCGTCGGGGCGGACGCGGACGTGACGATCTACTCCCGGGACGCCGATATTGCGAAGATGTTCGCCACTCCACGATACGTCCTGAAGGGCGGGACGCTGGTGGTCGTCGAGGGCCACCTGCGCCGGGCGCCCCGGGGATGTCGCATCCACGTGCGCCCACCTTACGACCGTGCAGTGAGCAAAGACTTGAAAGCGTATTTCGATCGCTACGCGACGGTTTCCTTCGAGAACTTTCCCGTCCGAGGGCTCGTCGATGCTCCAGTAGAGGCGCAATGAAAATCAACGGCGTCACGATCGAGGACACCTTCGCCGAGGCATTCACGATGCGGGCCGCGCGAATCGTGATCACCGCGAAGGACGCGCGGTGGGCACGCGAGGCCGGCCTGAAGTTGACCGGCTTCGCGACCTCCGTCATCGGATGCAAATGCGAGGCAGGCATCGAGCGCGTGCTCGCCGCCGAGGAGACCCCTGATGGGAGGCCGGGCATAGCCGTGCTGCTGCTCACGATGGACGAAGAGAGCCTGCCCCAGCGCCTGATCGAGCGGTTGGGTCAAACCGTGCTGACGTGCCCCACGACGTCCTGCTTCGACGGCCTGCCGGACGTGCCGGACCGTCTCCCGGTAGGCAAGGCGCTGCGGACCTTCGGGGACGGGTTTCAGGCGAGCAAGGTGATCGGGGGCCGGCGCTATTGGCGCATCCCCGTGATGGAAGGGGAGTTTGTCATCGAAGAGACCTTCGGCATGCAGACGGCCGTGGGTGGCGGAAATTTCCTTCTGCTCGGCAACGATGCGGATACCACGCTCGCGGCCGCCGAATCAGCGGTCGCCGCGATGGAGCCCCTTCCGGGTGTGATCCTCCCGTTCCCGGGCGGCGTGGTGCGGAGCGGTAGCAAAGTGGGCGGCCAGCGTTACAAGAAGATGATCGCGACCACGAATGATGCGTTCGCGCCGACGCTCAGAGCGGTGACAGCGAGCGCCCTGCCCCAAGGAGTCAACTCGGTGCTCGAGATCGTCATCGACGGGCTCGACGCCGCGTCCGTCGCCCGAGCGATGGCCGTTGGCATCCGAGCCGCATGCCGGCGGGGCGTTCAAGCTGTCACGGCGGGGAACTACGGCGGGAAGTTGGGGCCGCATCACTTTCACCTTCACAAGATCCTGGACGGCGCTGCGTGAGCGATTGGGTGGCGCTCACGCTCCGGAGCCCGATCGAACGGGCGCTCGATCTGTCGGCGGTGCGCGCCGATGCCTTCGCCACGCTCGCCACCCGTGAGCTCGAGGCCCTGCCGGTGCGCTATGGCGGCGACGCCGCCGTCCTGGGCGACTTCTTCGCGGTCACCGGTGAGCGAGCCGCTCGAGTGCGGGTGACCGGCGATCTCGAGCGCGCGGAGGGCCTGGGAACCGGGATGACGGGGGGCGAGCTCGTGATCGAAGGGAACGTGGGGCGGGACGTGGGCCTCGAGCTCGCGGGCGGAAGCGTGGACGTGCACGGGGACGCGGGCGCGAACGCGGGCGGGGCGCGGCCCGGCGCGGCACGCGGCGCGGTCGGAGGAGAGCTCGTCATCCGGGGCTCGGCGGGCGAGGAGGCGGGTACCGCGCTGCGGCGGGGGCTCGTGGTGGTGATGGGGGACGCGGGACGAGGCGCGGGGCGCGGCATGATCGCGGGCACGGTCATCGTGGGTGGCCAGGCCGGCCCGGGCTCGGGCCGCTTCCTGAAGCGAGGATCGATCGTCGCCCTCGGGGCAATCGAGCCGCCCGAGACGTTCCGGCGCGCGTGCACCTATCGCCCTCCCCACCTGCGCGTTCAGCTCCGCTACCTCAAGCGACGCTACGCGCTACCGCTCACCGACTCACACATCGATGGGCGATACGACCGCTACTCGGGAGACTTTGCCGAGCTCGGCAAGGGCGAGATTCTCCATTGGGTGGGCGAATGAGCGACGCCGGGCTCGCCCTCAACGACCGGGCCTGGGCGATCGCGGACCGACTCGCCGCCGCCGCCGCCCACCATCGCGTGAGCGTCCGGACCCTCGAGAATGGCGCGCGCGTGCTCGACGCCGGCATCGCGACGCCCGGCGGACGCGCGGCCGGGCTCGCCCTCGCCGAGATCTGCATGGGGGGGCTGGGCTACATCACGTACGCGCCCCTCACGATCGGCGGCGAGGCGTGGGCCGGCGTCCAGGTCTGGACGGACCACCCCGCCGTGAGCTGCATGGCTTCCCAGTATGCCGGGTGGGCAATCTCCGCCGACAAATACTTCGCCATGGGATCCGGTCCCCTGCGCGCACACGCGCGAGTAGAGCGCGAGCTGTTCGCGAGGCTCGGCTACGTGGAACAGGCGAGCCGCGGGGTGCTCGTGCTCGAGACCCGCACCCCGCCTACCGAAGACGTGGCACGGTGGGTCGCGGGCAAGGCCGGCCTCGAGCCGTCGCGGCTCACGTTTGTCGTCGCGCCCACAGCCAGCGTCGCGGGCGGCGTGCAAATCGCGGCCCGCGTACTCGAGACCGGGCTTCACAAGATGGACACGCTGGGATTCGATATCACTCGCGTGCGTTCCGGCTTGGGCACCGCGCCGGTGCCTCCCGTCGCGAAGAACGATCTCAAGGCGATCGGCCGCACGAACGACTGCATCCTATACGGCGGGCAGGCGCGCTATGCGATCGACGCGGACGATGCAGCGCTCGCCGACCTTGCCGGCAAGTTGCCAGCCTCGGCGTCGCGCGACTACGGCACACCGTTCGCGGAGACGTTCGAGCGCTACGGCCGCGACTTCTACAAGGTCGATCCAATGCTGTTCAGTCCCGCGGAAGTGTGGCTCGAAAGCGCGACGAGCGGCAGGACGTTTCACGCCGGCCGGCTCAACCCCGACGTGCTGCGCGCGTCGTTGCTCGACCATTGATGCGCGTCGCCATCCTCGCCGCCCGCAGCGGCTGGCATACGCAGGAGCTGTGTCGCGCGCTCGTCGAGCGTGGGCATGAGGGGGTCGTCGTGCCGTACGAGGGATTGGTGGCCCATCTGGGAGGACGCAACGGGGCCGGACTCGCGAGCGAAGGAGAGAACCTCGACGCGGTGGACGCGGTGCTGGCGCGCATCATCCCCGCCGGGTCACTCGAGCAGATCATCTACCGGGTAGACGCGCTCCACCGGCTCGAGGACCGGGGCGTGCGGGTGATGAACCCGCCACGCGCGATCGAGCGCACGGTGGATAAATCCTGGACCACAGCGCTGCTCGAGCAGGCCGGCCTTCCCGTTCCCGAGACCGTCGTATGCGAGCGCGCCGAGCAGGCCGCCGCAGCGTTTCGCGATCTGGGGGGCGACGTCATCGTGAAGCCGCTGTTCGGATCGATGGGGTTGGGCATGGTGCGGGTGAGCGACCCCGACATGGCGCTCCGCGTGTCGCGCGCGCTCGAGGCGATTCGCGGGGTATATTACCTGCAACGCGTGGTGGACCATGCCGGCTGCGACGTGCGGGTTTTTGTGGTCGGCGGCCGCGTGATCGGCGCGATCGAGCGGCGGGCGCCCGGCTGGCGCACCAACCTGGCACAGGGCGGCACGGCCACCTCGATCGCGCTCCCCTCCGACTGGGCGGCGATGGCGCTCCGCGCTGCGGCGGTGGTCGGAGCGGACTACGCCGGCGTCGACCTGCTGCCCGCGCGGGATGGCGCGACCTACGTCGTCGAGGTGAACGGAATCCCGGGATGGCGCGGCTTGCAGGGCGCGACGTCGGTCGACGTCGCGGGAGCAATCGTCGAGCATCTCCTCGAGCGCCTGGCGGCGCGGTGATCGCGGCCACCAGCGCCCCTCCGGTCGCCCGGACGGCCGATGTGGCCGCAGCGGCGCAGCTCGCCTGCCTCCTCGAGGTCAGCTCGCCCAAGCCCGGGAACGTCACGCCCGCCCACGCATTCCACGACACGAGCTACGCCGACTTCCTCGCGAGCGCCGTCGCCATCGGACCGGCGATCGCCGCGGCCGGCGAGCAGCCGCTGGGTGTGACGGTCCGCTCGGCAATCACCGCGACGCGCCGCTGGACTCAGGCCAACACGAACCTCGGCATCGTCCTCCTCCTCGCACCGCTCGCTCGCGCCGCGCTCACCATGGGCGACCGGCCGCTGCGCGATGCCGTGCGCGCCACGCTCGCGGATACGACCATCGCGGACGCGCGCGCCGTGTACGCGGCGATCCGCCTCGCGGCGCCGGGAGGGTTGGGCACCGTGCCGGCGCAGGACGTGAGCCAGCCGCCGAGCGTCTCCCTCACGGAGGCCATGCACCACGCCCGGGCGCGGGATGCCGTCGCGCGCGAGTACGCCACGGGGTTCGCGGTCACCTTCGACATCGGCGCACCCGCACTCAAGCGCGCGCGGGGCGACGGGTTGTCGTGGAGTGACGCGATCGTCGAGACCTACCTCACGCTGCTCGCGGAGCAACCCGATACCCACATCGCCCGCAAGCTCGGCGACGCCGCCGCGCGCGAAGTGCAGGACGGCGCGCGGACGACGCTGGCGGCCGGCGGCGTGCGGCGGGGCGCGGGGCGCGACGCGCTCGGCGCCCTCGACCGCGCCCTGCGCGACCCGGCGAACCGACGGAACCCCGGCGCCACCGCCGATCTCACCACGGCGGCGATCTTCGTGACGCTGCTGGACGGCGGGCCCGATGCCAGCGCGTAGCCCGTTCAAGGTGTCGCTCACCAAGGACAACATTGTCTTCGCTTCAGCGCACTTCATCACGCTCCCGGGCCACCGCTGCGAAACGCTGCACGGTCACAACTACCGTACGCGCGTGGTGGTGGAGGGGGGGCTCGATCCCGAAGCCCACTTCGTCCTCGATTTCGGGGAGCTGAAAGACTTGATGAGGCGGCTCACCGACGAGATCGATCATCGCGTGCTGCTGCCGCTCGAGAACCCGAAGCTCGAGATCAAGCGGCAGGGCGAGTCCATCACCGTCGCGTACGAGGGGGCGCCCCGCTATGTCTTTCCGCAACGGGACTGCGCGCTGCTCCCCGTGCCGAACACCACGGTCGAGATGCTGGCGCAGTACCTCGCCGGCCGCGCCAAGACCGAGCTCGAGCGCCGGGCGGGAAATGCCGTCGAGTTAACGGCGATCGAAGTCGAGATCGAAGAGAACTTCGGACAGTCTGCCACCTACCGCGAAGCCCTATCCTGATCCGCAACCCCCGCTGCGTCGATGCCGCCCTCGTGGAGCGCGCTGCCAACGAGCGCGCCGCGACACCCCGCTGCGGCCAGCAGTCGTAAGTCGTGCACCGACCGGATCCCGCCACCGGCGAGCAACTCCACTTCTTCTGCACCCAACCGGCTCAGGGCTTCGACCAACTCGAGATCCGGCCCGCGGGCGCTGCCTATACGCGCCAGGTCGAGCACGAGCACCGCGCCCGCTCCGGCGCGAAGGGCCGCGGCTGCAACGGCCAACGGCTCCCCATCGTGAGTCGCGCCGGCTCGCGTCAGCGGATGCCCGTCCATGAGGTCGAGCGAGAACACCACCCGGTCGCGCCCGCACGCGCGCACGATCGCGGCCAGCGCGTCGAACGATGGCAAGGTTTCGAGGCCCACGACCACGCGATCGGCGCCGGCGGCGCGCAGGTCGAGCGCCGCAGCCGGTGTGGCCACCCCGGCGTCCACGAGCAGCCGCAGCCCCGACGCGGCGAGCGTTGTGAGCAACTCGCGTTGGGGAGTGCCGCCCGCGATGGCATCGAGGTCGGCCACATAGGCCTCCTCGCATCCGAGCGTGCGACGATAGGCCTGGGCCAGCGCCCGAGCGTCCCCCGGCGTCGGCGCCAGAACCGAGCGCACCGGACGGTACTCGTCGCGTCGGCCGCCACGCGCCAGCACCGCCTGCCCACCCTTCAGATCGAGCACCGGGATCACCCGCATCGCCCACCCCGGGATTGTGCCGCATGAACGGCGTCCTCGGCTGGGACATCGGCGGGGTGAACACGAAGGTCGCTCGGGTAGAGGGCGACGTCGTGATCGCGGTGCGGATCCGGCCGTTCGAGATCCAGCACGCACCAGACACGCTCGCCCAGCTCCTGGGCGAGCTGGCGCGGGCGGTGGGCGCGCAGCCGCGCGACGCGCATGCGGTGACCATGACGGCCGAGCTGTCGCAGGTCTTCCGAACAAAAGGCGACGGGGTGGCCTTCGTGCTGGATCAAGTGGAGGCGGCGTTTCCGGACGCCCTCGTGCGGGTCTATGCGGTGGACGGGACGTTCGCCTCGACCACTGTGGCGCGCGACGCGCCACTCTCGGTCGCAGCCGCCAACTGGGCCGCCACCGCAAGACTCGTGGCCCGCACCTGGCCCGACGCGATGCTCGTGGACACCGGGTCCACGACCACCGATATCATCCCCATCGTCGCTGGTGAGGTTGCGGCCACGGGGCGCACCGATCCCGAGCGCCTGAGCGCCGGGGAGCTGGTCTACACCGGCGCCGTGCGCACGCCGGTCGAGGCGATCGCTGCGACGGTTCCCTACCTGGGGCGCGCGACGGGCGTGTCGGCCGAAGGATTCGCGCTGGCGGGCGACGTGCACCTGTGGCGCGGGCAGCTGCCTCCCGGCGATTATTCCGTGCCGACGCCGGACGGGCGGCCGGCGACGCGCGCGTTCGCGGCTGAGCGGCTCGCACGGGTCGTCTGCGCCGATCGCACCATGCTCGACGACGCGGGCGTGAGCGCCATCGCGGACGCCGTGTGGCAGGCGCAGGTCGCGCGAATAGCCCACGCGCTGCGGCGCGTCGCGGCGCGGCACCCGACCCTTCTCAGGGGGCCCGCAGTGGTCGCGGGACTGGGCGACTTTCTCGCGGCGGAAGCCGCGCGGCGGGCGGGACTGCGCGTCACGCGCCTTGCCGAACGATTGAACGATGCGGCACGGCACGCCCCGGCGGCGGCGGTTGCCCTGCTCCTGGCGGGCACTCTCGCAGAGGAGACGATTCACCGATGAAGGTCCGCACGGTCGTGAAGGTGGGCGGCGGGTTGCTGAGCCAGGCGGGCGCCTTTGATCTCGTCACCGGCGCGCTGGCTGCCTTCGCGAAGGGGCAGCGCGCCCTCATCGTGCCGGGCGGCGGACCGTTCGCCGATGCCGTGCGCGAGCTGGCGCGCCGCATCAAGATCACGGAGGACGCGGCGCACTGGATGGCGGTGCTCGGGATGGATCAGTACGCCCAGGCGCTCGCCGCGCGCACGACGGGGGCGGTGGTGGTAGAGAGCCTGGCCGACACCGAGCGGGCGCTCGCATCCAGCGCGATCCCCGTGCTCGCACCGTACCGGTGGCTGCGCGAGGCCGATCCGCTGCCCCACTCCTGGGGCACCACCAGCGACAGCATCGCCGCGTGGGTGGCGGGCGTCGTGGGCGCGAAACGGATCGTGTTGATCAAGCCGGTCAAGGCAAGCGTGGGGCGAGTGGTGGACCCGAATTTTACCAAGACCCTCCCCGCCGGAGTGGACACCGTGGTGCTGACACCGCACGAGCTCGAGAAACTGAGCGACGCTCTAGACGGGCGCGCCGATGGAGGCGGGCCGCGCGCCGCTCACTATGGCTGACAGCACGGCGACGCGGGTGCGGGAGACGCGCCCCACACGCCCGCCATCGCACGCGCTCCCGCGTACACCGACGATATCCGCGCCCGCCTCACGCGCGCCGAGCAGCTCCCGCGGACCGAGGCTCCCCGCGACCGCCGCCAGGAGCCCCGCCCGTCGCACGAGCCCCACCCACTGGAAGACGCCGTTCCACGACAGATAGTCGAACAGTGTGGGCCCCTTGATCACCGTATCGATCAGAACACCAACAGCACGCACCGCGACGGCCGCGTCGAGCACACAGGCGGGCTCGGGCGCGCCCACCTGCTTCCAGTCCGCGTAGGCGACGAGGATGAGCCCCGCTCCAGCGGCCCCGCGGGCAGCGGCCGCCAGACGGCGCACCTGGGTCGACGACGGTGCGCCCCTGAATCCCATCTTCACATAGGAAACGTCGGCGTCTCGGGCCATCCGCGCGGCGAGCGCTGCGCCCGCCGGGTCGGCGGGGTCGCCGAGCGCTGCGCTGGTTGGCCGCCGCCTACCGACCGTGTCGCAGATCGCCCGCAGCGTCCGGGACGGCACCGCACCGAGCGAGCCGCGGTGCGGGTCCTTCGCGTCCACGACGTCCGCTCCGCCGGCCACCGCGGCTCGTGCCTCCAACGCGCCTGCCACACTCACGAGTAGTAGCATTACGCGCCTGTCCCTTGTGGCCGCCGCGAAAGCGCCGGTAGGTTAAGTCGGGAGACCAACATGACAAAACCTAGCGTCGCTGGAGCTGACGGGCGATCCGCCGCGGCCGAGGGTGCGCCGGTACGTCCGGAGATCACGCTCGTGGACAAAGTCGTCCTGGTCACCGGTGCATCGACCGGGATCGGCCGCGCGATCGCGCTCGCGAGCGCGGAGGCAGGGGCGGACGTCGTGGTGACCTACCGCACCAGGCAGCGCCAAGCCGACGAGGTGACCGCACGCATCCGCGGGACCGGCCGCCGCGCGCAGACCCTCCAAGTCGACATGACGAGCGCCAGGGACATCGAGCGCCTGGGACGTGAGGCGCGCGACGCCTTCGGCCGCGTGGACGCCTGGATCAACAACGCCGGCGCGGACGTGCTCACCGGTAAGACGTCCAAGCGGTCGCGCACGGACAAGCTCGACCTGCTGCTGGCCGTCGATCTGCGGGGCACCGTCCTCGGCTCCTGGGCGGCGGTGGAGCTGATGCGCGCCCAGGCAGCGGGCGGCGTGATCCTGAACATGTCCTGGGACCAGGCGACGGGGGGCAGCATGAAGGGAGAATACTCCCAGCTGTTCTGCGCGGCCAAGGGCGGCATTGCCGGGTTCACCCGGGCGCTCGCGCAGAGCGTCGCGCCCCATATCCGGGTCAACGTGTTGGGACCGGGCTGGGTCGAGACGTCCTACGGGGCGGCGCTCGATCCCAAGGTGAAGACCCGGGTCACCGAGTCCATCCCCCTGCGGCGCTGGGGCTCCCCCGAGGACGTGGCGGCGGCGGCGGTATTCCTCTGCTCCGACGCCGCGGCATACGTCACCGGACAAATCCTGCTGATCAACGGCGGCGCCGTCATGTAGCGCGTCGCGTGGAGAGAACCATGGCCACGACGAAGGAACGCACCTACACCGAAGCCGAGATCGCCGAGAAGCTGAAGGCTCTTCCCGGGTGGTGGTTCGAAGACGGGTGGATCCGGCGCACGTACAAGACCGACGGCTGGCCGACCACGCTGATGCTGGTGAACGCGATCGGCTACGTCGCCGAGGCGGCCAACCACCATCCCGATCTGGCCGTTACGTGGGCGCGAGTGATCGTGAAGCTGATGAACCACGCCGCCGGCGGCGTCACCGACAAGGACTTCGAGCTCGCCCGCAAGATGGAGGACAGCGTGTTGTGGAGGCCGCAGGGCGGCGCACTCGAAGGCACACCGAACAAGTTCGTCCGGTCCGGCGACCCGCGGTGACGGGTCCGCGCCGCGTCCTGTTCGTCACCGGCAAGCTCGCCGAGCCCGCGCTGCGCCGCACGATCGCCGAGCTCGCGCCAGCGATTGTGTGCGAGGTCGTGGTCCTCAAGATCACCGTCGCCGCCCTGATGACGACGGCCTGGATCGCCCGCTTCCTCGCTGTGCCGCCCGGGACCGATCTAGTCCTCATCCCGGGGCTGTGTGAAGGGGACCCCGCCGTGATCGCCGAAAAGCTGGGCGTTCCCGTCGAGAAGGGACCCAAGGACCTGCGGGAGATCCCGGAGTACTTCGGCCGCCAGGCCGCTCTCGGCGCCTACGGCGCCTGCGACATCGAGATCGTCGCCGAGATCAACAACGCCCCCCGGCTCGCGCGCGACGCCATCCGCCGGGAGGCTGAATACTTCCGCGCGAGCGGCGCCGATGTGATCGACCTCGGGTGTACGCCCGGCCGTCCGTTCCCCGAGCTGGGCGACGTGGTGCGCGAGCTCGTCGCGGACGGCCTGCGCGTCAGCATCGACTCGCTCGAGCCGGACGAGATCCGCGCCGCCGTCGGGGCGGGGGCAGAGCTCGTCTTGAGCGTGAATGGATCGAACGTCGATGTCGCGCGCGACCTCGCCGGCACCTCGACGCGCGTGGTCGCGATCCCGGATGCGGGTGGCGACCTCGCCACCATCGAGCCCACCATCGCGGCCCTCGAACGCTGGCGTGTGACGTATCTGATCGACCCGATCATCGAGCCGATCGGGTTTGGATTCTTCGCCTCGCTCGAGCGTTTCGCCGAGATGCACCGCCGGTATCCGGAGGCGCCGCTGTTCATGGGCGTCGGTAACATCACCGAGCTCACCGCGGCCGACACGACCGGTGTCAATGCCATCCTCCTCGCGATCTGCGAAGAGGTGGGGGTCCGCGCCGTCCTCACGACGGAAGTGATCCCGTGGGCGCGCGGCGCGGTACGCGAGCTCGACATCGCTCGGCGGCTCATGTATCACGCCGTGACCGAGAAGACCGTGCCCAAAGGCGTGGACGACCGGCTCGTCACCCTGCGAGACACGAAGGTCCTGGCCTACCCGGAGACGGAGCTCCGGGCACTGCAGGCGGCGATCACGGATCCCAACTTTCGCATCTTCACCGACCGCGACACGATCACCGTGTTCAACCACGAGCGATTCGTCCGTGGCACCGACATCGACGCGCTGTTCGCGCAGCTGGGCGTCACGGAGGCGACCCACGCGTTCTATCTCGGCCGGGAACTTATGAAGGCGAAGCTCGCGATCACGCTCGGCAAAAGCTACCGCCAGGAAGGCGCCTTGCGGTGGGGCTACCTCACCCCTCCGGACGACCGCCCGCATCCTCGGGTCAAGCCGACGCAGCGCTCCACGCGCCGCCGTCAGGGGCCTCCCGCCAAGGGCGGGAAGTGACGACGATGCGTCCCCTTCTCCTGGAGCTCGTGCCCGCCCCGGACCCGCTCGATGTATGCGGGAAGCTCGCGGGCTTGCCATACCTCACGTTCCTGGATAGCGCACGCGCAAACGGGCCACTCGGGCAGCATTCGTTTCTCACGGCCGACCCGGTGGCGCTGGTGCGCAGCACCGGAGCGCTCACCCAGGTGCGGGTGCCCGCCGCGCGCGGAACGTGGACGCGGGTCGACGCGGATCCCCTGGCGGCTGTGCGCGATCTGTTGGCGCCCTTCCGGGCCAATCCGGTCGACGATCTGCCGCCGTTTCAAGGCGGAGCGGCGGGCTACCTGGGGTACGACTGGGGCGCAACGCTCGAGCGCATCCCCCGGGCGCGCTACGACGACCGCCACATTCCCGACGCCCTGCTGGGCGTCTACGACTGGGTCATCGCGTGGGATCATCCCGCCGGACGGGCGTGGATCATCTCGACCGGGATTCCGGCGCAGGGCGACGCGCGCCAGGCACGGGCAGCGGAGCGGATGGCGTTTGTGCAGGAGCGCCTGGCAGACGGCAAGCCGGTGCGCCTCAGGCCGCCTGGCGGTCCGCCGGTCCGCGCGTCCGCTCCCTCCTTTCCCGTGCCCGACCTCCCCGGGGTGCGCTCCAACTTCACGCGCGCCGGATACCTCGAGGCGGTGTCGCGCGTCGTCGAATACATCCGCGCGGGCGACATCTTCCAGGCGAATTTGTCGCAACGCCTCGAGGCATCCTTCACCGGCACCCCGTTCGCGCTGTACAGCCGGCTGCGGGCCCGCAACCCCGCCCCGTTCGCTGCATTTCTCGACTTCGACGACGTGGTGATCGCGAGCGCGTCGCCGGAGCGGTTCGTGCGGGTGGCCGAGGGCCGGGTCGAGGCGCGACCCATCAAGGGCACGCGACCCCGGGGGACGGGGCCCGAGCACGACGCCGCGCTCGCGCTGGCGCTGGTGGAGAGCGACAAGGACCGCGCCGAGAACGTGATGATCGTCGATCTCCTGAGGAACGATCTGTCGCGGGTGTGCCGCCCCGGCACCGTCCGTGCGCCGGAGCTGTTCGCCCTCGAACACTATGCCACCGTGCACCACCTGGTCTCGACCGTGGTGGGCGACCTCGCCCCCGACCGCGACCCGGCGGACCTGGTGCGCGCCGCCTTCCCCGGCGGATCGATCACGGGGGCCCCGAAGGTCCGCGCGATGCAGGTCATCGCGGAGCTCGAGCCCACCCGCCGTGGCGTGTATTGCGGCTCGATCGGCTACTGGAGCCTCACTGGCGCGCTGGATGCGAGCATCGTCATTCGAACGTTCCTCGTGAGCGGCGACACGGTGTACTTCCAGGCGGGGGGTGGGATCGTGGCGGACTCCGATCCCCAAGAGGAATACCGGGAGACACTCGACAAGGCCCGTGGGCTCGTCGCGGCGCTGGCACCATGATCCTGTTGATCGACAACTACGACTCCTTCGTGTTCAATCTCGCGCGGTATGTGCGTGAGCTCGGAGATGAGTGTGTGGTGCACCGCCACGACGCCATTACCCTAGATGACATTGCGGCGTGGCAGCCGTCGCATATCATCATCTCCCCAGGGCCGTGCACGCCGTCCGAAGCGGGAATCTCGGTCGACGTGGTGCGGCGATTCGGGCCCACGACGCCGATCCTCGGCGTCTGCCTGGGGCATCAGTGCATCGGTGCCGCCTACGGCGCGGGCATTGTGCGGGCAAGACGCCCGATGCACGGCAAGGCTTCGTGCATCGAGCACGATGGCCGTGGTCTCTTTGCCGGCCTCCCCAATCCCTTCCGGGCCGGGCGCTACCACTCGCTGGTCATCGGGCGGGCCGACCTCCCGCCCCAGCTCCACGTGACCGCCATCGCCGAGGACGGAGAGATCATGGCCGTGGCGCATGCGCGCGACCCGGTGGTCGGAGTCCAGTTTCACCCGGAGTCAGTGCTCACCGAGCACGGCTACCGGATGCTGGATACCTTCCTTCGCGGCGCCGCGGCACGCGGCGAATCACTCCCCGACCGCGCCGACGGCGCGCACTCGCCCGCTCCTGACCCCGCGCGGCCCGCATTCGTGCCCCCGCCCATCGAGCTGGTTCGGTGATCATCGAGTCCATCCTCACGACCCAGGACCTGGCGGGCGTCACCAACGTCGCGCCGATGGGGGTGGAATGGGGTGAGGACGAGATGGTCATCAAGCCGTTCCTCGAGACCACCACGTTCCGGAACCTGCGCGACAGCGGTATGGCGGTCGTGAACCTCACCGACGACGTCATGTTGTTCGCGGAGGCCGCGCTCGGCGAGGGACAATTCGCGACGAGCCCTGCGGTCGCCGTGTCCGGCGTTGTGCTGGACGCCGCCTGCTCATGGCGTGAGGTCCGAGTGCGGGCGCTCGACGCCACGCCGCCGCGCGCGCGGATCACCGCGACCGTGGTTCACCGCGGGATGCGCCGTGAGTTTCTCGGATTCAACCGCGCCCGTCACGCTGTGATCGAAGCGACGATCCTCGCCACCCGGACACATCTCGTGTCTGCCGACCTCCTGCGCGCCGAGCTCGCGCGTTTGCAGGTGCTAGTGGACAAGACGGCCGGACCGCGTGAGCGGGAAGCGATGGCCTATGTGAGCGAACGGGTCCGAGCGGCGGCGTCGACGCACCCGTTGCCGGCCCGGTGAGCAGCGCCGCGGTATTCGTCGAGGCGCCGGCGCGGCTGCACTTCGGTGTACTGGACCTCCGCGGCGACCTGGGACGACGCTTCGGCGGCATCGGCGCGGCTGTTCCGTCTCCATCGCTCCTCCTCGAGGCGGCGCCGGCGGCCACCCTCTCCGTCGATGGCCCGCCCGGGGACGCGGCCCGCGCCGAGGAGTTCGCCCGGCGCTTCCTCGCCCACCACGACCTCGGTGGCGCGCGCCTCTGTCTTCATCGCACCATCCCCGCGCACACGGGGCTCGGCTCGGGGACGCAGCTCGCACTCGCCGTTGCCAGAGCCCTGGCCGAGCTCCACGGGCTGCCCACAGAGGTCACGGGCCTGGCGCGTGCAGTGGACCGAGGGCTGCGATCCGCGGTCGGCACGTGGGCGTTTGCCCACGGCGGATTCGTGCTCGAGGGTGGCCGCCGGCCGGGGGGCGGAGACGTGGCCCCATTGCTCGCCCACCTGCCCATGCCCCCGGCCTGGCGGTGCGTGATCGTTGTCCCCCAGGGGAAACCCGGGCTCACGGGTGAGGAGGAGGCGGCTGCTTTCGCCCGGCTCCCCGCTCCGGATGCTCACGCAGTGGAACGAGTTGCCCACCTCGTGCTCATGCAGCTCTTGCCCGCACTCGCGGAGGCCGACCTCGCTCAGTTCGGCGCTGCCCTCACCAACGTCCAGGAGATTACCGGAGGGTGGTTCGCCGAGGCGCAGGGCGGGGTGTTCGCACCCGGGGCGAGCGCCGCCCTTGTGCAGGCCCTCAAGGAGTGGGGCGCATGCGGAGTCGGGCAAAGCTCATGGGGGCCGGCGGTCTACGGGATCGTGCCTGACGCGCCCGCAGCGAGCGCACTGGCTGCGCGGGCACGGCACGCCATCGGGGACAGTGGTGTCGTCTATGAGGGAGGGTTCAGCGCCACCGGCGCGCGTGTGACCCGGCAGTAGCGATTCGTGGCTTGGGACGCCTTGCGTCCCCCCAAGCGGGCCGGTATAACCAGGCAAGCCAGATGAGGTCGGCTATGGATCCGTCCAAGCTCGCGTCTTCGGGGAGCGTCGCGGGCCTGCTCCTGGTCGCGGCGGCAACCGCCGCGGCGCAGGGTGCGGCCCCAGCCCCATCCCAGCCTCTGACCGTCGGCGAGTGGACCATGGCGGGACGAACTCCCGACCTGCAGCGCTACAGTCCCCTCACCCAGATCAACCGCGCGAACGTGAAGAGTCTGAAGGTGGCGTGGCAGTTCTCCACCGGGGTCCTGCGCGGCCACGAGGGCGCTCCCCTGGTGATCGGGACCATGATGTACGTCCACACGCCCTTTCCCAACATCGTGTACGCGCTCGATCTGACGAAGCCCGGGGCGCCGATGATTTGGAAGCATGTGCCCGCCCAACCCGCTGAGGCGATTCCGATTGACTGTTGCGACCGGGTGAACCGGGGGCTCGCCTACCACCCCAGCGGCAAGCTGTTCATCGAGCTCCTCGCGGGCGATCTGCTCGCCCTCGATGCGAAAACCGGCAAGCAACTTTGGCGCGTCCCCAACGCGGATTACAAGACCGGCTCCACCATGACGAATGCCCCGATCGTCATCAAGGATCTCGTGATCGCGGGCATTTCCGGCGGCGAGTTCGGGGTGCGCGGGCGGGTGACCGCGTACGACGTCAATACCGGCAAGGAGGTCTGGCGCGCCTACAGCACCGGACCTGATGCCGACGTGAAGATCACCGCGCCCGCCAACCAGTTCTACGAGTCGATGAAGGGGAAGGATCTGGGCGTCAGCACATGGCAGGCCGACGAGTGGATGCGGGGCGGTGGGACGACCTCGGGTTGGTACTCCTACGACCCGGCGCTGAATCTCTTCTATTACGGCTCCGGCAACCCGGGCACGTGGAACCCCGATCAGCGCCCCGGTGCCAATAAGTGGTCCATGACCATCTTCGCCCGCAATCCGGATGACGGGCAGGCGAAGTGGGCCTACCAGATGACGCCCCATGACGAATGGGGTTACGACGGCGTCAACGAGAACGTCCTGGTCGACCTCGCCATGGGCGGCAAGCCGGTGAAGGCGCTGGTGCACTTCGATCGGAATGGCTTCGGTTACACGCTCGACCGCACGAACGGCAAGGTGCTCGTGGCCGAGCCGTTCGGTCCCGTGAACTGGGCCTCGAAGATCGATCTCGCGACCGGGGTCCCCGTGCGGAACCAGCAGTACGGGACCACCTCGAAGAAGAACACCGAGGGCATCTGCCCGGCGGCGATCGGGTTCAAGGACCAGCAGCCTTCGGCTTACTCGCCGCAGACCGGCTGGTTCTACGTGCCCGTCAACAACATCTGTATGGACTACGAGGGCGTGGAAGTGAAGTACTCGGCAGGCCAGCCGTATGTCGGCGCGATCGTGCGGATGTTCCCGGGCCCCGGCAGCAACCGCGGCCGCTTCATCGCCTGGGATCCGACGTTGGGCAAGGTGAAGTGGGAGATCAGGGAGAACCTGGCCGCGTACGGCGGCGCCCTCACCACGGCCGGCGGCATCGTGTTCTACGGCACCATGGAGGGATGGCTCAAGGCCGTCGACCAGAAGACCGGTGAGGTCCTGTGGCAGTTCAAGACAGGCTCAGGCATCATCGGCAACCCGATCTCGTTTCTCGGACCGGACGCGAAGCAGTACGTCGCGGTGTTGTCCGGGATCGGTGGGTGGGCGGGCATCGGCGTGGCTGCAGGGATCGGCAACGACGATCCCACCGCTGGGCTGGGCGCGCTGGGTGCGTTCCCCGATGCGGGCAACTTCAGTAACCAGGGTGGCATTCTGACCGTCTTCTCGCTCTAGGCGCGCACGCCGCCGCTATTTCCCTACGCAGAAGGTCGAGAAAACGCGGTCCAGCACGTCGTCCGGGGTCACGGCACCGATCAGCTCGTCCAGCGCCCCCATTGCCGCCCGCAGGTGCGTAACGGCAGCCACCGTATCCACGCAGGCCGCGCGCGCGGCCTCGAACGCTTCGACTTCGCTCAGCGCGCGCTCGAGCGCCGTCCTGTGCCGCGCCCGCGTCAGCACGGGCTCCAGGTCTCCCTGAGCCAGCAGTCCCCCGAACGCGACCTCAGCGAGCTTCTTCTTGAGATCATCGAGGCCTTCACCGGTCACCGCGGATACACGCGGGAAGGGGGAGGAGGGAAACGCGGCGGGTAGGTCGGCCTTCGTGTGCACCGTCACCACTGGTGCCTGGCACTGCGCCAGGAACTCCTCGCGGGCAGCCTCATCCCCGCCTGCTGCGCAATAGAGAATGAGATCGGCCGCGCCGAGATACTTGCGGCTCACCTCGATGCCGAGCCGCTCGATACGATCCTCGCTCTCCCGCAGTCCGGCCGTGTCCACGAGACGGAACGGGAATCCCTCGAGGACGGCGGCTGCCTCGATCGCGTCCCGCGTCGTGCCGGGCACCTCGGTCACGATTGCACGCTCGCGGCCCAGCAGCGCGTTGAACAGGGATGACTTGCCGGCGTTGGGGCGGCCTGCGATGACAAGGAGTGCCCCCTCGCGCAGCCGCTCGCCGTCGGGCGCCGTGCGCACGAGGTGCGCGAGCCGCTCCCGGACGCCGCGCGCCCCGCGCGTCACGCGCTCCGTCTCCACGGGACCATCGTCTTCCTCCGGAAAGTCGATGTCGTAAGCGATCAGCGCTTCCAGGTCGAGGAGGTCGGTGCGGAGCGCCGCCAACCGCTCCGACAGGCCGCGGTCGAGCTGCTGCAGCGCCTGGCGTCGCTGCGCGGGCGCTCCCGCGTCGATCAGGTCGGCCGTCGCCTCGGCCTGGAGAAGGTCCAGCTTGCCGTTCAGTACGGCCCGGCGCGTGAACTCACCGGGTGCGGCCGGGCGCGCGCCCGCGGCGACAAATGCGGCCACCGCGCCCGCAGCCACCACCAGCCCGCCATGCGTGAACACTTCGACCATGTCCTCACCGGTGTAGGAGCGGGGACCCGCGTAGCGCACCGCGAGTGAGCGGTCGATGGTTTCGCTGGTTACGGGGTGGACGACGCGCGCCTGGACCACCGTGCGTGGCCCGTCCGGAAACGGCTGGAGGCAGCGGCTCGCAACCGCGTTCACCCCCGCCCCCGAGAGACGAATCGCCGCCAGTGCGGCCCGGCCGGGAGGGGTGGCGAGCGCCACGATCGGATCGGACAACACCCGCGCTTCCCTCCCCCGCGAGCTAGGTGCGGCCGCTCCGCCGCAGCCGGCGCTGCGCGATGAAGTACTGCTGCGGAATGCTGAACAGGTTCGACACGGCGTAGTACAGGTTCAGCCCGGCCGCAAAACGCATGAACAGGACGGTCATGAAGATCGGCATGAAGTACAGCATCATCTTGGCCTGCGGATTCGGCGGCATGCCGATCTGGCCCACCTTCGAGAGCACGAACATCGATAGCCCCATGATGATGGGCAGCACGAAGTAGGGATCGGCCCGGGACAGGTCGGGCAGCCAGAGGAACGGCACGCCGCGGAACTCGATCGTGTTCGCGAACACGAAGAACAGCGCGAACAACACCGGCATCGGCAGGAGCATCGGAAGGCACCCGCCGAAGGGGTTTACCTGATGCTCCTTGTAAATCTTGAGCATCTCCCGCTGCAGGCGCTCCGGATCGTCTTTGTACTTGTCCTGCGTGCTCTTCATGAGCGGCGCCACGGCTTGCATCCGCAGACTCGACTCCATGGCCCGCTGATTGAGCGGCCACAGCAGCACCCGCACGAACACTCCGAAGATGACGAGCACCCAGCCGTACGCGAGGCTCAACCGCTCGTGCATCCACAGCAGGATGTTCATCACCAGAATCGACACGGGCTGGATGAGGGTGCGGAGGACGCCGCCGTACGGGTTCGCATCGTCGAGATCGTGGCCGACCTTGGCGAGCCGCCGGTACTCGAGCGGGCCCGCGAAGATCTGGAAGCGGAACGCGCCCGCTTGTGCCACGGGCAGTGTCACCGCGGTCGCGCAGTGCGTCGCGTTCTTGCCGTCGCGCGCGCCGCCGACCGCGAGCGTGCCGGCGAAACGGGTCTGGTTCTCGTCGAGTGCCAGTGCGGCAAGCAGGAAGTATTTCGACTTGAGCCCCACCCACTCGAAAGGCCCGTCCAGGACCTTCACCTCTCCCGGCTTGATGGAGGAAAACGCGGTGCCTTGCGTCTTCCCGGCTTTCGTGACGACCGCGAAATGACGGAAGTCGTCAGCAGAGTCCGCCTCGACCGACCGCAACCCGTCCCCCAGCCCGACGACGAGTACCGCGCCCGCAGGACCGAGACCGCTGACCTTGCCGTCCACCTCGAACCGGTAGCCGTCCGGCGCGAAGATGTAGTCGAGCGTAACGCGCGCCCCTTCCCGCTCGGCCGACAGCGACAGGCGTGCGCTGTCGCCACCAACCGTGACAGCGCGCGCGCTGGGCACAAAGCGCCAGTCCGTCAGTGCGACCGTGTCGCTCCCCGCGACGAGCCGGGGCGCGAGCGCGGGGCGGCCGCGCGGGATCAGATCCACGTGGCGCCCGCTGTCGCTCGGCGCAAACGACCGGTACTGGAGCAGTTCCGCGCTGACCAGCGCCCCTCCCGCCGTGCTGAACCCATACCGGTAGAGCGACGAGGTGACCCACACCGTCTCGGGGGGCACGGCCTCGAGGGGGCCGGCTCGGCGCCCGGCGGTCCGCTCCGGAACCGGAACGAGCGACGCCCCTGTGGGTGCCTGCTGCGCGGTGTCGGGCGTGCCGGACGTCGCCGGGTGCCGCGGAGGCATCTTCTTGGGAGGAAACAAGATGCTCGGCAGGATGGCGATCAAGAGCGCCAGCACGAATGCGAGGATGACGCGTCGTTCCACGATCGCCCCTCAGGGCACGGGGTCGTACCCGCCGGGGTGGAGCGGGTGGCAGCGGAGAATGCGCCGGGCGCCGAGCCAGCAGCCCTTGAGAGCCCCATAGCGGTCGACGGCCTCGAGGGTGTAGTGCGAGCACGTCGGCGTGAAGCGGCACTGTGTCACCACCAGGTGGGCGAGCGACACCTGGTACGCGCGGATCAGCGACATCGCGACGAGCCGCGGCCAGCGGAGCGGGTTCACGTGATCTGGCTCACACCGGTGAGCATCGCGCCGCGCAGCGCGGGCGCGGGCGCGGCGTAGGCGGCGCGTTTGGATCGCACGACCAGGTCGACCGACGGCAGGCGAGCGAGGGGGCCGCGCCGCAGCGTCTCGCGCAGGCGTCGGCGCAGCCGGTTGCGTGCCACTGCGGTGAACTGGAATCGGGGAACGACGATCGCGATTCGTGGATAGCCTGTTTGGTTGGGACGCCAGGCGAGCTCGAGGAGTGTCGTGCGCCACCGCCGCCCTTCTTCCCAGCACGCCTTGAGGTCCGCGGCGCGCGCGAGGCGCACGCGTCGCGGGAACCGCTCGCTCGTTATCGACTCCGGTGCTTGGAGGGGAGCCGCAGGGCGATGCGCTTGCGTCCCTTCTTGCGGCGCCGCGAGAGTACAGCGCGTCCCCACACGGTCTTCATGCGCGCGCGGAACCCATGCTTGTTGATGCGGCGACGGTTGCGCGGACGATACGTCGGACCCATTGCATTTCCTCTCGTGAGGCCGGGAAACCTACATCCCGTCGCGCGTCGAGGTCAAGGTTGACTTTCCCACAGGCCAGCCGTAGTTTCGGGCCGCCCTGCGAAACGCCCACCATAAAATCGTCGATGGAGCAGTCAACAAAGGAAGCTTGGAAACGCCTCCTTGACGAGGCGCGCCGCGAACTTCCCGACGCGACGGTGCGAACGTGGCTCGAGCCGGCGCAGCCGATCGCATTGGACGAGGGGCGGTTCATCGTGGGCGCTCCCGATCAATTCGCCGTCGAGTGGAACGAATCCAAACACGCCGGGGCGCTCGCGCGCGCGGCGGAGCGCGTGTTCGGCCGCCCGACGTCGGTCGTGTTCCGCGTGCAGGAAGACCGCCAGCAGCGGCCGCAGATGGATTTCTTCGTTGCCCCGCGCGACGCGGCCGTCGTGACCGACAAACCAGGCGTCGCGACCACCCCGCTCAACGAACGCTACACGTTCCAGACGTTCGTCATCGGCAAGTCCAACGAGCTCGCCGCCGCCGCCGCGCACGCGGTCGCCGAAGCGCCCGGCAAGACCTACAATCCCCTCTTCATCTACGGCGCGACGGGCCTCGGCAAGACCCACCTCATGCAGGCCATCGCGCATGCGGTCTTGCAGAACAACCCCGGAACCAGGCTCCAGTACTTCGGCGCCGAGCAGTTCATCAATGAGGTGATCGAGTCGATCCACGCCCGGACCATGTCGGAGTTCCGGCGGCGCTACCGCAACGACGTCGATCTCTTCCTGGTGGACGACGTGCATTTCCTCGAGGGGAAGGAGATGACGCAGGAGGAGTTCTTCCACACCTTCAACGCCTTGTTCGAGGCGCACAAGCAGATCGTGCTCACCTCGGACCGGCCCCCCAAGGAGATCCCGGGGCTCGAGGATCGACTCATCTCGCGTTTCGAGTGGGGGATGGTCGCGGACATCGGCCACCCCGATCTCGAGCACCGGATCGCGATCCTCCGCAAGAAGGCGGAGCAGGACCATCTCGAGCTCACGATTCCTGATGACGTGCTGCGCTTCATTGCGGAGCACGTCCGCACGAGCGTACGCGAGCTGGAAGGGTGCATCATCAAACTGCTGTTGTTCGCCTCGCTCAAGAACCGCGAGGTCACGATCGAGCTCGCCCGCGAGGCGCTGTCGGACAAGATCCGCCAGGGCGAGGAAGGGGTGAGCAGCATCGGGCAACCGACGCCCAGCATCGACCGCGTCCAGGAAGTCGTGGCACGCCGCTGGGGCGTGACGCCTGAGGGCCTGCGGTCCAAGGCCCGCACCAAGACGCTCACCATCCCGCGCCAGGTCGCCATGTACCTCGCGCGCGATATGCTGGGCATGCAGCTCGTCGAGATCGGCCAGGCCTTCGGTGGGCGGGACCACTCGACGGTCATTCACTCGGTGGACAAGGTCGAGCGCCAGATGACGCGCGACCGCACGTTCAAAGAGCGGATCGAAATGGCGCGGCAGGAGTTATCCGCACTGTAACGCACATGTTGGGAAGGGGACGTGGAGGGTGTGGGGAGCGTGAGGACGATGTGGGTAGACGGCGAAACCGCCAACATTCCCAACACGAGTCCCACAGACCCACACAGCGCTACGAGCCGCTCGCCGTTCGCTTTAGCATGATTGTACGCATTTCCCGACGCTCTACTACTACTACTAGTATTCTATATAGTATAGCAGTAGTACTTCTTTCCCCCATGGAGGCGCAGCAGGTGGCATGAAGTTCACCATCGCGCGGGAGCAGTTACAGGAGGGACTCGTGGCCGTCGCCGCTGCGGTACCGGCGAAGACCACGCTACCCGTGCTGGCCAACGTACTCGTCGAAGCCACCAAGCAGGGCCTCCGCCTGTCCGGAACCGATCTCGACATCGCAGTGAGTACCATCGTCCCGGCTGACGTGGATGCCGAAGGGGCGGTGACGCTCCCGGCGAAGAAACTCGTGGACATTGCCCGGGAGCTGCCCACCGGCCCCGTGCGCGTCACGGCCGCCGGCGAATCGCGCGTGTCGATCGAGTGCGGGCGCTCCAAGTTCAAGCTTCTGGGATTGCCACGTGAAGAATTTCCTTCCTTCCCCGCGGTGAAGTTCGACGGTGCCTGGAAGGCGTCGGCGGGCGTGGTGCACCAGCTCGTGGGACACGTGGCGTTCGCCGCGTCCACCGAGGAGAGTCGCCCGATCTTGAACGGCGTATTGTGGGAGCTGCGGCCGGATCGGATGCGGATGGTGGCGACGAACGGGCACCGGCTGGCCAAGATGGACGTGCCGGCGAGCGGCGGGTCCACCGCCGACCTCATCGTTCCCCCCAAGGCGCTGGAGCAGATCCGGCGGCTCATGGCCCGCGACGCGGACGTGGAAATCGCCAAGAGCGACAACCACATCGGATTCCGCGCCGGCGGTACGCTCGTGTACTCACGTCTCATCGAGGGCCCGTACCCCAACTACGAGCAGGTCATCCCGCGCGAGAATGACAAGGCGGCCACGATCGACAAAGTGGCGATGGCAGGCGCGCTGCGGCGCATGAGCGTGGTCGCGAGCGATCAGACTCATCGCATCCGGCTCGCGTTCTCGGGGGGCGGCGTGAAGTTTTCGGTGCAGACGCCGGATCTGGGCGAGGCGCAGGACGAGCTGTCCGTGAGTTATGAGGGCGAGCCGCTCGAGATCGGCTTCAACGCGACGTATCTGCTCGAGATCCTCAAGTACATGCCGACCGACGAGGTCCGCTTCACGTTCAAGGCACCCGAGCGCGCGGCCACGATCGAGCCGGTCCGTTGGGCCGATCCCGCGAGCTACATGGCGCTCGTGATGCCGCTGCGGCTGGTGGACTAAGGCAGGCTGTCCGTCACGCTGTCAGCGGGCGCGGTATCCGATGCCGCCGCCGTATCCCCCTGTATGCCGAGCGTGTCCCCCCGTCCAGTCGGCAGACTGTCTGTGATGCGATCATTGCCGCCGGGCTCACCCAATCCCTCCAGCGAATCGAGCGCCGGCAGCGTGATCTGGTCGGCTGCAGAAGCCGTGTCCGCTTCGGCCGGTTCAGGCGGGACTTCCACGGCCGCGCCGCGATAACGCGCCAGGATCAGGTCGCGCCGGGCCATGGTGCGCTCGGGCTGAAACGCGGGATTGGACGAGCGCGGGTGCGGCAGGGTCGCCGCGAGTGCTGCCGCCTGCGTCTCACTGAGCTGCGAGGGCGCGACACGGAAGTAGGTCCGGCTGGCCGCGTCGGCGCCCCACACGCCCGGCCCCCACTCCGCGACGCCGAGGTACAGCTCGAGTATCCGCTGTTTCGGGAGCGCTAGCTCGAGCCGCAGTGCGGTGACGGCTTCCTTCACTTTGCGCAGGACGCTCCGCGTGGACGACAGGTAGAGGTTCTTCGCGAGCTGCTGGGTAATCGTGCTCGCGCCGCGGATGTGATCCCGCCGCTCCCACGCTGTGCGGAGACTCGTCCAGATCCCTCGGCGGTGCGAGATCCCCAGGGCGTCGGCGAGCTCGGCCGGATCGATTCCGTGGTGCGTCCAGAACCGCGAGTCCTCGCCGATGATCACCATGCGCTGCAACCGGGGAGAGATGTCGCGTAGCGGGGTGGGGTGGACGCTCGCCCGGCCTCCGGCGGCGCGCATCATGGCCGTTTCACGCGGCCAGTGGTCGCGCCACCACACCGGGGGCGGCCACACGCCGAGCAGCCACAGGAGGACCGCCAGTGCCGTCCCTAGCGCCACTCGTCGCGTCTTCCTAGGTTTGGCGTCCGCCATGTCGCTGGACATTTCCACTCTCCGCACCCGTCTGCAGCAGGCTCTCGGCGCCGAATTTAGCGTCGGCGATCTCCTCGGCGAAGGCGGCTTCGCGGCGGTGTTCCGCGTGCGGGACGTGGCTGCCCGCCGCGACGTCGCCGTGAAAGTGCTCGACCTGGGCCTTACGCCCTCGCCGGCCCTCGCCGAGCGCTTTGTGCGCGAAGCGCGCACCGTGGCCCAACTCGAGCATCCGCACATTGTGCCCATCATCAAAGTGGGCGGCTATAAGAATGAAGTGCTGTACATCGTCATGGAGTGCGTGGACGGCCCGTCGCTCCGGCAGCTGCTCGAATCGCGTCGCCGCCTGGCGGTGGGCGATGCGGCCTGCATCGCACGTCAGGTGGCAGACGCGCTCGCTCACGCGCACGCGCGGGGCGTCGTGCACCGCGATGTGAAGCCCGACAACATTCTGCTCGACGCAAACGGCCGTGTGCACGTCACCGACTTCGGGATCGCGAAGGCCGCCGAAGCCGCCTCGGGCACTCAGCAGCTCACCACCGAGGGAATGGTCGTCGGGACACCCCACTACATGAGCCCGGAGCAGGCCACGGGAGAGCCGATCGACGCGCGGTCGGACGTGTACTCGCTCGGGGTGGTCCTGTACCAGATGCTCGCCGGTGCGCCGCCGTTTGACGGCGAGTCGGCCCAGGCCATTCTGATGAAGCAGGCCACCGCAACGCCGCGCCCGATGCGGCGCGTGCGCCGCGAGGTGCCTGCCGCGCTCGCGACGGCGGTCGACCGGATGCTCGAGAAGGCCCCCGCGGATCGGTATCAGACCGCGGCGGAGGCGAGCCAGGCCCTGCTGGCCGCTGTGCCAGCGGCTGCCCGGGACCGGGTGAAAGTGCGCGGGGCGGCGCGCACGCCCGGCGCCCTGCCCCCGGTGCGGCGCGAGACGCGCCCGGCAGCTATGGTCGGCGTGGTGGTGGTCGTGATTGGAATCGCACTCGTGAGCTGGGCCGGATGGCGCCGCGCACCCCGGATCTCCGTCTCGACGCCGCTGCCGGATAGTGTGAGCAGCGCCCTCAAACGTCGCGGAGCCCTGTTGCGCGGAGACACTGCGGTGTTCGTGTTCAGTCCCGCCACGGACGCGGGATCGGTCGTGCTGGTGGTGACCCAGCAGCGGCTCGTGGTGCTCGCGCCTCGCCACCTCCGCGCCTACCCGCGCGACAGCGTGACGTACTCTGTCGTACCAACCTGGCATACCGGCCCGCGGCTCGCCCTCGTCGTACAATCACGCGGAGGCCGGCGTGACACGGTGTTTCAGAGTCTCTCCCCGCGCGACGTGTGGCAGCTCACTCGGGCGCTTCGCCGTCTCGTTCCGGAGGAGCGCCCCTGAGGGGGTTAGGGCCGCACTGCGACGGTCGATTGCGTGATCTGGATGGTAGGAATGGTGGCGCCCTGTGTGGGTAGGGTGACGGAAAGGTTCATCGAGTCGCGCGCCTCGCCCCCCACGAACCGGCCGTCCTCGCTCAGGAACACCCGCGTCGTCCCCGCCCCGGTCCCGCTTACCTGGAATGCCTGCCCGCTATTCTGCCCGGTGCCCTTCACGTCATAGGTCGTCGCTGTCTCGATGCGCAAGGTCAGCGCGCCGGCATGGTCCTCCCACGCGGCGGCGGTCGAACGCATGATGGCGCGGCGCGACATGGCGCTACCAACGCCCGCGCGCTGAGCGAGCACCAGGGTGTCCGTCCACGCAGCGCCCAGCCGGACGCCTGCGGCGGGAATCCGCGGCAAGAAGTCCCGAAAGTTGGGGACGAATTGCGTCACGCTCACGATGGCAGTGGTATCCGATGCGACAGCGCCCTCGAACTCGCCGACTGGCGCCAGGCGGCCGGCGTAGACCAGCCCGCGCACTTTAGATAGCATGCCCCCGAGCGGCTCGGGCGTGCTGGAATCGGGCACGATTGAGTCGAGCGTGATAGTCGTGGGATACCGCCCGGCGTCTGCAGGCCCCGCAATCGCGACCGTCACGAACAGACGCGCACCCAGATCTTGCACCTCTGCCTGTCCGCCGAAGGACTGCTCCACATGGAATCGGCGCGTGATGATGTAGTGCGTGGCGCTCGGCCCGTAGCGCACGACATCCGGGGGCTTGTGATGGGCTGGCGAAGCGGGGGGCGGTGGCGGCGGCGGCACCACCGCGGGCGCCTGACCCACCGCGGGCGCCGGGGAGGGGGCGGACGCCGGGGGTGGCGCAGTGCCGGTGCTGGTGCTGCGCGCGCATGCGGCGACCAGCGCCGCTGCTGCCACACGCCGCGAGAGCCTCACGGTTCGCTGCCCGCGCCCGCTGGGGGCCGCGGGCGATCGGTCTTGGTGCGGCCGAAGATCGCGACCATCTCCGGACCCTCGCTCGCCACTCGCAGCAGCTTCCAGCCCCGCTTCCCCATGTCGGCGCGCCACCCGATCAGTTTCTCCCATTCTTTGGCTGTCGTACGAAACACGCGCAGGTCCGCGACCGCTTCCCACTGCGGCGGGTACGGTGGAGACGGAGGAGAGGAAGGTGGTGGCAGGGCCATAAGCCGAGTTCTGTTTGCCCGCCCGAGGGTGGGCAGATGGTCATCTCTCTGGGATGGCTGTCGCCAGCCACCTCGATGCGGCCTACCCGCAGCTCGAACGACCCGGGCCGGGTCTCGCTGCTTATTTGGCCTTGCTCCGACTGGGGGTCACCGTGCCGCGTCTGTTACCAGACGCGCGGTGGGCTCTTACCCCACCGTTTCACCCTTACCCCTGGATGCGGGGCGGTTTGTTTTCTGTGGCCCTGTCCGTCGCCTTGCGGCGCCCAGGCGTTACCTGGCAGTCTACCCTGTGGAGCTCGGACTTTCCTCAGCGCACCCATCCTGCGACGCGCCGCGACCATCACGCCCTACCGCCACCCGTCGGAAACTTACCGGGGCCACGAGCCCCGAGGCAAGACTAGCGCGCCAAGCGCCTCAGCAGGCGCCCCACGCTGTCATTGCGCAATCGCTCGGTCGCGGCCCGCGCGGGGGCAGGCAGCCCAGGTAACCAGAAGCCGTCGTTCCCGGCGAAAACCGCCGCCTTGAGGCGTGGCAGCGCGCCCGGCCTGACGAGCGCGAGCGGCAGCTCCACCGCGTGCACGGCGTTGAGCCCCCGCGCGCGATACGCCGCGAGCACGTCCCCCGTTTGGACTTCCGGCGTGAGCAGCAGCAGTGGGCGATCCGGCATCGAGAAGCCCCGCAGCAGTCCGAGCGTGAACCAGTCGCCCGGGAGCTGCGGCAGCCGAAACGCGAAGTAGAGGCCTGCATGCTCCTTGAGCACCCGCTCGCGCAACACCTGGGCGCGTGCGGCCACGATGTCCTCGAGCGCCTTGAAGTAGAGGGGCAGGAGCCCCGCTTCGAGGAGGGTGCGGTATCGATCGCTCGCGGGCACGGCCTCGAGCGGGCCCCGCCACCCCAAGCGCATCAGCGCAACGTGCCAGGCGTGGTCGCAGAATTCCTGCCCCATCGAGTGCGCGCTCGGTTGGGCCGCGCGGGCGGGTACGAAGTCGAGCGCCAGGGCCGGCACGAGCGGCCGCGTCTGCCCGGCCAGCCGCGCGAGAGCGAGGTACGCCGGCACGACCCCCCCATCCCAGTAGAGGGAGTCGAGCGCGCACGGCACCGCGATGGCTTCGCCGCGGGGGCCCCGCGAGGAGTCCGTCCACGCGACGACGGGGCGGTAGTCCGCGAGATCGAAGGCGGGAATCCAGGCGACGCTCGTCGGCTGGAGCAGGTTGGTGGTCTGCTTCCACGCGCGGCGCACGGCGTCGCGTTCGTCCCAGCCGTGGTGCGCCGAATCCCCGACGATCTCCGGACGCGCGTCGCCTCCGAACAAGTTGATGCCCGCCTGATCGAGCCACGGAACGATGGAGTCGAGGCGAATGGTGAGAAGCGGCGTCCACAGGGCACGGATCCCCGCCTGCCGAATCCAGGAAGGGAGATCGGCTGGACGCGCAGCCTTCGGCGCGAAGGTCTCGGGCAGCCGCACGGTGTCGACGGTTGGTGGCGGCGCACCCGGCGCGGCCAGCGGCACGAGGGGGAGCGGCGCGTTCGCGAGCGTGACGGCGCGCGCGCGGCCCCCGGGCGGCACGTGCGCCCACTCCGCGGGACGACGCGTCCAGCGCGCGAGCGCGGTCAGAAAGTCCCGCGTGGTGGCGAGGGCCCCCGTCTCGAGCGGCGTGAGTGTAGCGGAGCGCGCCGCGGGGGCCAACACACCCAGGGCGTCGCGGCTCACCACCACCACGAGGCCGTCGCCGAGGCGGGCGGCAGCGGCGACGGGCGCTTCGGCGTGGAGCTCGATGTTCCTTCCGGCGCGCACAACCACACGTCCGCTCGTCGTGGCGAGCGTCTGAGACACGTGGGCGACATGGATGAGGTGATTCTCCGCCAGCGGAAACGAATCGTAGACCGAGCCGAGCGGATCGTCCCCCACGGGACGGCTGAGGGCCCAGGGACGTCCTCCCGGCCCGGGCGGGCGTACGCTCGTATCCTCGAGCACCCGATCGTCGATGACGATGCCGGCACCGCGCGAAGCGAGCCATTCGTTCGCGCTCCAGCGATCGAGCGACCCCGCGCCCGCCGCGTAGGCCAGTACCACGACCCCGCCCTTCCGCACCCACTCGGTGAGGAACGCGAGATCACTCGGACTTGCGGCGTCCGATGGCTGTTCCGGCTCGCGCCCGAGGAGAAACAGCACCGTGCGATAGCGCCCGAGATCGGCGCGAGTGAGGTGTGGATAGAAGCGGCGGTACTCGACGGTGTAGCCCGCGTCGCGCCATGGCTGTGCGGTGCCGCTGAGGAGCGCGGGGTCAGACAGGGTGAGATCGAGCACCAGCGCACGCCGAGCCTGCGGCTGGCAGGCGGCACCAACGAGCAGTAATGAGAAGGCGCAGCACCGTACCAGTGTCGTCACAGTACAGTGACACCGGAAGGCGAGCGGCGGCTCAGGGCGGCGGCGCAGGGCGTGTGTGAGTGCTGTCAGTGGGCGTGTAGCCGAGGCGCACGAGCGCGCGCCGGGCCGCGGCAATGTAGGGCTCGAGCTCCGGATCGTTCGCGGCGCCGACGGCCACGACGAACCGGTACGCGCCGATCGCCGCGTCGCGGTCGCCGGCCTTCTCGGCCTGCTCGGCGCGGGCCAACATCTTGTCGAGCGTGGTCGGACTGCGGTAGCTGATGCCCGGATCCCCCGGGATCCGTTGCGAGCTGCGCCAGAAACCGAAGGCGCCCAGCATGAAGAGGACGACGGCAAGCACGCCCAGACCGAGTCCGAGGCGGCGGGTGGTCAGGCGCTTCATGGAGTCCTCGCGACGTTCCAACGTTCGGGGGCCGGAGAGATGCAGCCGGCGGGATTGAAAGGCGGTTGAGCGCATGGGGGCCCTCGGTGGATTGTCGCGCCGGCTGCGCGGGAGCGATTGAACCGGGGTTGATCGCACATCGGTATGCTGTCCTCCACATGGTCACCGTCTGCACGCTCGTCCCGCCGCTGGAGCGCTCGCGCCTTGACGCCGCCGGCGACGGATACTTCAACACCCTGCACGTCGATACGTTTCGCGCCGTGCTGGCGGCGGCACGCCGCCGCCGTGTCGACGCGCTGTTGATCTCCGTTCATCGCTGCGGCCCGCCGGAGCTGCCGGCCGTCGCCCGCTTCGTGCGCGACTTCCCCGCGATTCCGGCGGTTGCCCTCTTGTCCCGCCACGACAGTGCAGCGACCGACACGCTGCTCCGGCTCGGCGCTACGGGCGTGCGTGCCGCCGTTGACTGCACGGCGCCGGAAGGCTGGCGACGCTTGCGCGACTTGGTCGGTCACCCGCCCTCGCCGGCCGCCGCGGAGATCCTGGGGCGTGTGCTCCCCGCTCTCGGCGCGGTGCCCGACGACGTGCGTCTCTTCTTCGAGGCGCTCGCGCGACTGGCGCCCGTTATCACGACGGTGCGCGGCCTCGCGCGCCACCTGCGGGTGGGGTGCAGCACCCTCATGTCCCGCTTCTTCCGGGCCGGCTTGCCGTCGCCCAAGAGTTACCTGGCCGGGGTGCGGCTGCTGCACGCTGCCCATCTGTTTCACAACCCCGGCCTGTCGGTCGCGGATGCCGCGTATCGCCTGGACTATTCGTCGCCCCAAAGCTTCGGTCGACACTTGAAGGCGGTGCTCGGCGTCACGGCCGGTGAGTTTCGCCGCCGGTTTCCGTTCGAGATTGCGGTCGGCCGTTTCGTCGACGTGCTCGTCATCCCGTACCGGGAGGCCTTGTGCGCGTTTCACCCCCTCAACGCGGGGAACTGGGACCAAGGATCCAACGCCGCTCGTGTCTCCCGGGCGGGGTGATCAATCGGCGGCGGCCCGATCGGGCGGCTGGTGCGGTTCGCTCGTCTTCGAAAGCACCGAGAATCGCGCGATGCTGCCGCGCAGGCGCTCGGCGAGCTGCGCGAGCTGCTGCGAGGTCGCCGTCAGGTCCCCCATCGAGGTGATCTGCGTCTCCGTCGCTGACGCCGCGCCGTTCGCGCTCTCCGATGCAGCGGACGAGATCGTGGCCACCTGCTCGAGCGCGCCCGCGAGGTCCGCCAGCCGCTGCGCCTGGCTGCGCGACACGTCGGCGGTCGCGTTGACGAGGTCGCCGATCAGCTGCACCCCCTGGTGCAGTTCCTGCAGCGCGCCGTCGGCCTCCGTCGCGACCGCGCCGATGTCCCGCACCTTCGCTTCGCCCGACTGCATGGCGCGAGCGGCAGCGTCGATGCCGGCGCGCAGCTCGGAGACGAGCTCCGCGACATCGCGCGCCGACGTTCCAGCTTCTGCCGCGAGCGCGCGCACCTCGTCCGCCACGACCGCGAACCCCTCGCCGTGCTCCTCGGCGCGCGCCGCCTCGATCGCCGCGTTGAGCGCGAGCAGATGGGTCTGGCGCGCAATGCGCGCGATCGTTTGCGCGAAGACGCCGATCCGCTCCGACATGCCCGACAGTCCCACCACCGTCGCGGCCGTCGCGCGCACCTCCTCGCCCACGGCGCGCAAGGTCTGACTCGCGCGCGCTACGCGCTCCCGCCCGCGCTCGGCCGCCGAGACCAGCCGGCTCGCGTCGGCCTGCATCAGCTCGGCGCGGATGCGCAGCGTCCCCGCTTGATCGGCCGCCTTTGCGCTCTCACCCCGTGCGCCGTCGACCATCGCGCGCTGGTTCCCCAGGTCCCCGGCCACGCGATGCGCCGTGTGGGTGACCGTCTCCGAGGTCGCGTGCAGCTCCTGCGCGGACGCCGCCAGCTGCTCGGCCAGCGCGGCGACCTCGTCGGCCTCGCGCTGGACCGTCGAAATCGTCGCCGCGATCTCTTCCAGCATCCGGTTGAAGCTCTTCTCCAGAAAGCCGAGCTCGTCGGACTCCGCCGCCGGCGCCCGGACGGCGAGGTGGCCCTGCTCGGCCTCGCTCATGACGCTGCGTGCCGTCCGGATCCGGCTGATCAGACTCGCCGGAATGCGCTTCAACCCCATCGCGACCGCGATGAACACAAATGTCTCGAGGTACGCCGTCGACGAGAACGCCGGCTCCCCGCCGTACAGGAGGTAGTGCACCTGGCCGGCGGCGAGATAGACCAGTGCGGAGATGAGGACCAGAAAGTCGCCGACCGTCGGACCCTGGTCGAACGCATAGGGGAGGACGGCGATGAAAAAGGCCGCCACCAGGCCGCCGTGGCCGAACCACACAACCAACACCCCCACGAGCAGCGCGTCCAGCAGCGCGAGCGCGTAGACCACCCACCAGCGATACCACGCGCGCTCGTTCACGAGGCCGACGAGCGCGTTGAGCAGGGCGCCCCCCAGGGCTACCGCGGCCATCGTGGCCGGGGCCGTTCGCACCGCGCCGCCCAGCCATCCCATGAGCCCGATGATGAACCCGGCCCCCACGATCAACCAGCGGCGGCGATGCGCGCGCGAAAAGGTCTCGAGGTCCTTGAGACGTTGTTCCACGCCGGCTGTGTCCGGACGCCAGCCACGCAGGCGGTCGGTGAGCGACGTCCGGGCAGACCGTTCGGTCGGTGCGGTCACGCGGATACCATCATGACGTGAGGCCGAGGTCCTTCACTGTCAGCAATGCTTCTACCTCGTATCCGGCCGCCTCGATGGCAGCGCGCCCACCCTCTTCGCGATCGACAACGGCCAGGACCCCTGCCACGACCCCACCTTCAGCAACGACCGCCGCAGCGGCCTCGAGGGCCGAGCGGCCAGTCGTGATCACGTCATCGACCACGACGACCCTTGCCCCGGCGGTGAAACACCCCTCGATCCGACGACCGGTGCCGTGACTCTTCGCCTCCTTGCGTACGGTGAAGGCGTTGATCATTTGCCCTTGCATCGCGGCCGCGAGGGCGATGGCATAAGCGACGGGGTCGGCCCCGAGCGTGAGCCCCCCCACAAGGTCCGGCCGCCAGCCGCGCTCTGTGAGGCGACTTAACCCCAGCATGCCCACCAGCGCGAGCCCCTCCCCCGACATGGTCGTAACCCGGGCGTCGACGTAGTAAGGAGAACGGCGCCCCGACGCGAGCACGAAGTCGCCCCGCCGCACGGACCGCTCTCGCAGGAGCTGGCCGAGTCGGTGCCGAAGCCGAGCGGGATCCATCATGGGCGATTAGTAGTTGCCATAGCTACTACTACAACCTTCCGTTGGCGAGACCGGAGCGAAACTCGGCCGCAAACGCCGTTACGCTGGGCTGCCGCGCGGCGGGGTCGCGCTCGAGGCCGCGCATCACCGCAGCCTCCAGGGCGGCGGGGAAGCGGAGGCCTGATGCGGCGGCGTTCAATGCGACGGGCGCCGCCGTCAACAACTGCTGAAACAGCTCGCGGGGCCGTCGCGCCGTGTGGGGATGGCATCGCGTCAGGAGATAGTAGGTGATGCTCGCCAAGCCGTAGATGTCGGCGCGTTCGTCCACAAGCTCGCCCGAGAGCGCCTCGGGAGCAACGTAGTCGAGGGAGCCCACGAAGAAGCCCGTGCGCGTGAGGCGTTCCTCCGCCGCGAGGTCCGCGTCCCGGGCGATGCCGAAGTCGAGCAGTTTGAGGGTATCGGTCGCGGCATCGTACATGATATTCTCGGGCTTGAGGTCGCGATGGATGATCCCCACGGCGTGGGCCGCCGCCAGCGCGTCCGCGAGCTGGCCCACGATGTTTCCCACGAGCGCTGGCGCGAGCGGCTTGCCCTCGAGCAACATCTCCCCCAGCGACTTACCGGGCGCCCATTCGAGGGCGAGATAGTGGCGTCCCTCCACTTCCCCATGCTCGTAGGTGCGCACGACCCCAGGATGGATCACGCGCTCGCCGTAGCCGGCCTCGCGGACGAAGCGCGTCACCCCGGTGGGGTCGCTCTCCAGACGCAACCGCAATACCTTGAACGCGCAGGAGCCGCGTTGGGGATGTTGGGCGTGGTAGACGTCTGCCGTGCCTCCCTCGCCGACGCGTTCGAGGAGGCGATAGCCGGCGATGGTGCGGCCGGTGAGGTTGTCGCTGGGCATCAGACTGGGCGAAACTAATGCCCGAATTTGAGGTTGAGCAAGTGAGTCGACGCCTGGCGCTGGTTGCCGTCATCAGCATGGTAGCAGGCTGCGGGCCGTGGCAGCGAGTCGGGACGGAGCGGCCTGCCGCACCGGCCGCGACCATTCTTCCCCTCTTCGACCCGAGCGCGATTTACCGGTCGATGGGATTCGTGGTGAGCGGGCCCCCGCTGCCCTTCGTCGCCTCCCTCGGCTTCCTTGCGGGCCCCACACCGGACTCGACGCTCGCCGCCTTTGGCCTCTCGCTCGCCAATCACTCGCTGACCTTCCGCCGCAGCGATTCGGGCTTCGTGGCCCACTATCGCGTGGAGGTCACGCTCCGCGCCGACACCGCCTCGGTGCGCCGCGTGGGGCGGGACGCTACGGTGCGGGTGCGAAGCTTCCAGGAGACATTGCGGGCCGACGAGAGCATCGTGTTTCAGGAGTGGGTCACGCTGCCGCCCGGCGTATACGGAGTGAAGGTGGTCGTGGAGGACCGCGATGGTCCTGCGGTCGGGCGCCAGGAGATCGTGGACACGGTGCCCCGATTCCAGGGTCAGGCGCTGGGTGGGCCAATCGCGGTGTACGAGGGGGGTGGACGCGAGAATGTCGGAGAGCGGCCGGTCCTCCTGGTGAACCCGCGGGCCACGCTCGCCTATGGAGCCGATTCGCTGCGGCTCTACGTGGAGACGTATGGGCTGCCGGAGGGGACTCGAGTGGCTGGAAGGGTCGTGGACGCCGACGGCGCCGAGCTGTGGCGTGACACGATCACGGCCACACCGGGGCTGCAGTCACCGGAAGGCGATGGACCGGTGGGGGAAGGGGCGTTTGTCGTGGCGCCGGGTGTGCTCCCGGTCGGGCGCGCCGAGTTTCGCGTCGAGGCGGTCGGCACCTCGGTCAACGCGGTGGCGCCGCTGCTCGTGACGTTCTCCGACACCTGGGTGGTCACGAACTTCGAGCAGATGGTCCAGTTGCTGCGCTACTTCGACCCGCCGGCGCTCGTGGCGAAGCTCGCGGCCGCACCCCGTGAGGAGCGCGCGACCGCGTGGCAGGAGTTCTACAAGGCGAGCGATCCCGTTCCCATCACGCCTGAAAACGAGGCGCTGGACGAATACTTTCAGCGGGTCGACAACGCGAATCGCCGCTTTCAAGAGCCCGGCGCGCAGGGATGGCAGACGGAGCGGGGCGAGGTGCTGATCATGCTCGGCGAGCCGGACGACGTGCAGGACGCCTCGAACCAGGTCACCTCCACCGACGTCCGTTACATCCGGTGGGGGTACGTGGCGCTCCGGCTCACGCTGTATTTCCAGGACGAAGTCGGGTTCGGACAGTACCGGCTGACTCCTTTGTCGCGCTCCGAGTTCCAGCGCGTCCTCGAGCGGATCCGGCGCAGCCAGTGAACATAGGCCGCGTCGTCCTCGCCCTGGCGCTGGTGCGTGTCGCCGTCGTGCACGCGCAGACACCAGTTCGAAATGTCCCCACGGTCTCGCAGCGTGCTGAATCGCTGCGCCAGGAGGGCCGCCCCTGGCACGCTGCCGAGCTGCTGCTGGGTGCGGCGGCGCGCGATCCGTATCCGGACGCGCGGTTCGTCGTCGAAGGTGCGAAGGCAGAGCTCGCGGCGCGCCGCTATGACCGGGCTCGGAGCTTGCTTGTCGCACGGGGCTGGCTCGAGGACTACGAGAACGGCGACGCGCTCGCCGTCTTGGGCGAGGCGGAGGCCAATCTCGGTCAAAACGCCGACGCCGGGGTACATCTGGCGCGCGCCTGGAGACGCAGCCGCGGTATCGAGGCTGCGTTGCGCGCCGTCCGGGCCGGCGTCGCGTGGGAGCGTGCGGGCCAGCCCGATTCCGCCGCGACGGCGTATGCGGCGGCCCGCGCGGGAGGACTCGGCGTCATCGACCCGTGGCTGCGACTCCGTGAGGCGCGAGTCGTACGCGACACGGCGCAAGCGGCCCGGCTCCTCGCCGAGCTGCCGGCGCCCGCCGCTCGCGAAGCGCCGGCTGCCTGGGGCCGCGCGCTGCTCGCCGCGGGAGATTCGCTCGCCGCCCTCGAGCGGCTCGCACAGGCAGGGCAGGCCCTCGACGTCGTGAGGCTCGCGCTCGCGTTGGGCGACTCCGCGCGCGCGCGGGCGGCCCTCTATGCCCTCATGGCGCGCTCGCCCGAGAGCGACGACGCCGCTGCCGGAGTTGGCGTCGCGCTCGCGAGCCTGCCGCCCCGCGCGGCGGCGGAGCGCGTGGCCCTGGCGCGCGCCATGCGCCCCCACGCCGCGCAAGATGATGCCCGCGCGCAGGTCGAGCGAGCGGTACAGGAGGGCGATTCAAGCGCCCCGACACTCGTGCTGTACGGCGAGCTGCTGGCGGCGGGGGGTCGCAATCGCCAGGCGGCATCGGTCTACGGGATCGCCGCTCGGGACTCCGTGTTTGCCTCACTCGCGAGTTATCGGCGTGCCCGCCTGCTCATGCGCCTCGGTGACACCGGGGCTCCCGACGCGCTTGCGGCCTTCGCCGACAGCTACCCGGCAGATAGCGCGGCTCCCACTGCGCTCTACGTGCTGGGCGACGCGCTCGCCGACCGCGACGATTGGTCCGGGGCCATGCGCTGGTTCGGCCTGTTGCTCGATCGCTATCCGGCTGACGCACGGGCATCGACCGTCCGGTTTCGCCTTGCGGCGGCGGCCATGAAACGCGCGTTTCCCGACAGCGCGGCTGCCTGGTTCCGAGCCGAGGTCGAGGCCGGGGGGCCGCAGCGCCTCGCGGCGCGCTTCTGGCTGGGTAAGCTCGCACTCGCGCGCGGCGACTCGGTCACCGCGCGGGGGATGTGGGCCCTGCTCGCGCGCGAGGATTCGATCGGGTACTACGGTCTGCGCTCGCGGTGGGGCGCGGGGTTGCCGCCGTTGCGTATCGCGCTGCCACCGGAGCCGCCGCCCGCCCCCTCGGTCACGGTTGGGCTCGCTCGCATCGACACGCTCATTCTCGCGGGACTCGATTCCGAGGCGCAGGCGGAGGTGCGGAGCGTACTCGCCCGGCCGCCCGTCGAGGTCGAGCTTCTATTGGCGTGGAGCGAGGGGCTTGCCGCGCGCGGGTGGGGATCCGCTGCGGTGCGGCTGGCGTGGCAGGCGGCGCAACGCGCGCCCAACGATTCGCGCGTGCTGCGCGCGATCTTTCCCTGGCCGCATCGCGGCGCCGTCGAAGCGGAAGCGCGCGAGTTCAACGTCGATCCGGTGCTCCTCGCGGCGCTCGTCCGCCAGGAGAGCACCTTCGACCTCGACGCGTTGTCGCCCGCCGGCGCGCGCGGCCTGGCGCAGCTTCTTCCCGGTACCGCGGCCTTCACGGCGAGGGGCCTGGACGTCACCTTCGACCCTGCATGGATCACGGTCCCGGATTTCAATCTCCATCTCGGCGCCGCGCACCTGGCCGAGCTGCTGCGGCGCTTCTCGGGACGCTTGGAGTATGCCGTCGCCGCCTATAACGCGGGCGGTCCCACAGTGCAGCGGTGGCTCACGCGCCTCGGGCCGGCCGCGGATGTTGACCGGTTCGTCGAGCTGATTCCTTATCAGGAGACGCGCGGATACGTGCGGGCGGTCATCCGGAATCGCGACCTGTACCGCGCCCTGTACGCGCCCGCAACCGATTGACCACGAGCGATTTGGGTGGCTGCCCCGCGGGTGTAACGGTTCCTTGACAATCATTCCAACGGCCGACAAATCTATCGCGCCCGGCACAGGTGTCGGGCTGGCGCAAGCGCCCTATGTGTGACGTTCGCAGGAGGCGGTTCGATGGCTACGGGAAAGGTGAAGTGGTTCAATGACGCCAAAGGCTATGGCTTCATTGAACAGGAAGGTGGCGAGGACGTGTTCGTCCACTTCTCGGCGATCAAGATGGACGGGTTCAAGACGCTCGCCGAGGGTCAGGTGGTGGAGTTCGAAGTGAAGACCGGAGAGAAAGGCCTGCACGCGGCGAACGTGACCCGCGCCTAGCGTCCCGCCTCTTTGGATTCGACCCCGCTCGGGTTCGCCCGGGCGGGGTTGGTGTTTCGCAACGTTATGTTCTGCCCATGTCCGCGCCCCCCGCGCCCCCCGCCCCCTCCGCCCCCCCCGCCGCTTCAGGTGAGGTGCTGTTTCTCGTCGACGGGTATGCCGTCATCTATCGTGCCTTCTTCGCCATGATCTCGCGCCCCCTCACGACGAGCCGCGGAGAGAACACGTCCGCCGCGTGGGGGGTGACGAACTTTCTGATCCGGCTGCTCGTGCAGCACCGGCCCACCTACCTGGGCTGGGTGCACGACCGCGGCGTCTCGTTCCGTGAGCAACGCTTCCCGGCGTACAAAGCGACGCGGGACAAGCTCGACGAGCAGCTGCAGCAGGACTTCGATCGCTCGGTCGAGCGCATCGAGGAATTGCTCGGCGCCTTTCACGTCCCTGTCCTCGGGGTGGACGGCTACGAGGCCGACGACGTCATCGGCACCCTCGCAACCGCCGCGGCGGGTCGCGGGCTGCGGGTCGTAATTGTGTCTGGCGACAAGGACTTCTACCAGCTCGTGGCGCCGGGGATTGCCTTGCTCAATCCCGGCCGCGGCGGGCCGGCCGCCGTCGAGGAGCACTGGGTCGACGAGAGCAACGCGAGCGAGCGCCTCGGTGTCGGACCCGCGCGGGTGGTGGATTATCTCGCGCTCGTGGGCGACAGCTCGGACAACGTCCCGGGCGTGAAGGGCGTCGGCGAAAAGACGGCGCTCGAGCTGCTCCGGCAGTACGGCGACTTGGACCAGATTCTCGCGCATGCGGGCGACATCGCGAACAAGCGGGCGCGGGAGGCCGTCATGCAGTACGCCGATCTCGCGCGGCTGTCGCGTGAGTTGGTGACGATCCAGCGCGACGTGCCGGTGGCGCTTGACCTCGACGCGCTGCGGGTGCAGCCCCCCGATGTGGAGCGCCTGGTCGCGTTGTTCACCGAGCTTGAGTTCCGCTCCCTCGTGCCGAAGCTCGAGCAGTTGACCGCCTCGCCCGCGCCGCTCGCCTCCCTAGTAGTCCCCGCGCCCCCACCGCGGCCTGTGGTGCGTGGCGCGGCCGAACCGCGGATCGTCGCGGACCCGGAGGAGCTGGCGTCCGTGGTCGCCGAATGCCGCGCCGCGGCGCTCGTGTCGGTGGATACCGAGACGACGTCGCTCAACCCGCTCCGCGCCGACCTCGTGGGGATGTCGCTCGCCACGGGGCAGGGGCGATCGTGGTACCTCCCGTTCGCGCACGTCGCGCCAGACGGCGAGTTGGCAGGGGGCACGCCGCCGCGGAACCTCCCCGCCCTCGGCAGCGAAGCCCTGGCTCCCCTCCGCGCGCTACTCCAGGATCGTCAGGTGCCCAAGGGCGGTCACAACATCAAGTACGATTGGCTTGTGCTCCGCCGGGCGGGCGTGGACTTGGGCGGTGTGGCCTACGATTCGATGCTCGCGAGCTTCGTGCTCGATCCCGGACGCCGTTCCCACGCGTTGGACGACCTCGCGCGCGAACGTCTGGGCATCGAGCTGCGCAGCTACGAATCACTCGTTGGCAAAGGCCGGTCGGAGCGCCCGTTCGCATCCGTGCCGGTGACGGACGCGGCGGCCTACTGTGGCGCCGACGCCGAGACTGTGCTCCTCCTGCGAGATGCCTTTCGGGCCGAGCTCGAGGACCACCGCCTCCTGCACCTGCTCGACACGATCGAGACCCCCCTCATTCCGGTCCTCGTGGACATGGAATGGCATGGCGTGCTGATCGACGAGCAGGTGCTCGGCGAGATCTCGCGCGCTTTCACAGCCGAGCTGCATGCGCTGGAGGGACAGATCCAGCAGGCGGCCGCCACCAGCTTCAACTTGAATTCGACGCCGCAGCTCCGCACCGTCTTGTTCGAGAAGCTGCAGCTGCCGGTTCTCAAGAAGACCAAGACCGGTCCTTCGACCGACGTCGAGGTGCTGGAGCAGCTCGCGGCGATGGGGCACGAGGTGCCGAAGCTGCTGATCGAATACCGCGAGGTGTCCAAACTCAAGTCCACGTACGTCGACGCGCTACCCGGGTACGTGAACCGCACGACCGGCCGAATCCACACGAGCTTCAATCAGACGGGCGCGGCGACCGGCCGGCTCTCGAGTTCAGATCCCAATCTGCAGAACATCCCGATCCGGACGCCGCGCGGCGAAGCGATCCGGCGTGCGTTCGTCGCGCCACCCGGCAACGTGCTGCTCACGGCGGACTACTCCCAGATCGAGCTCCGGTTGCTCGCCCACCTCTCGGGCGACCCGGAATTCGTGACGGCATTCGAAATGGGCGGTGACATTCATCGCCAGACGGCCGCGATCATCTTCGGAGTGAGCCAGGACCAGGTGACGAGCGAAATGCGCAGCCGCGCCAAGACGATCAACTTCGGCACGATCTACGGCCAGGGCCCGTTCGCTCTCTCGCGCCAGCTCGGCATCACGCAGGACGAGGCCCGTGAATTCATCCGGCAGTACTTCACCCGGTTTGCCGGCGTTCGCGCCTGGCTCGACCGCACCGTGGCCACGGCGCGCGAGCGGGGCTATGTGGAGACCATCTTCGGGCGGCGCCGCTACATCCCCGAGCTGCGGGACCGCAATTTCAACATCCGCGCGTTTGGGGAGCGCACAGCGACGAACTCCCCGCTCCAGGGATCTGCTGCGGACCTCATCAAGGTCGCCATGATCCGGATTGCGGCGGCGCTGCGAGAGCAGCGATTGGCCGCCCGCCTCCTGCTCCAAGTGCACGACGAGCTGGTGCTCGAAGTGCCTGAAGCGGAACGAGGAACCGCGGCCGATCTCGTGAAACGCCATATGGAATCGGCCGCTGCCCTACGGGTGCCGCTGGTCGTAACTGTCGGTGCTGGAACGAATTGGGTGGATGCCAAGGAGTAGCACGGCTCTTGCCGAAAAAGGCGGTGATGCCCACTATGGTGTGTTGTGCAACCCATTTTTGCGGCGGGAGGCTTGGCGTAGGTGACGTCACGAAAGGGCTTTACCCTCATCGAGCTCCTGATCGTCGTCGTGATCTTGGGGATTCTGGCTGCGCTCGCCATTCCTAAGTACGGCAACACGAGGGAAAAGGCCTACGTCGCCGCCATGAAATCCGACCTTCGGAATCTGGCGACGGCGGAGGAAGCGTTTTTTCACGACAGCTCTCACTACACCAAGAGCTTCGCGGCGATGGCGTACTTCGACCCCACCAAGGGCGACAGCCTCACGGTCAACGAGGCCACGAACCTCGGCTGGTCGGCGACGGCGTTCAGCGCGAATACGTCGCGACGGTGCTATGTCTTCTCGGGCGCGGCCACGCCGATCGGCGGCGCGCCTATAGAGGGAAGCATTCACTGCCCGTAGAACAGCCCCCGTCCTACCGGGAATTCTCACGCCGCCGCGACGGGATGTGCTTCGCCCTCGACGGCGGCGTCTGGCTTCATCGGCATCGTTACCGGGACGAGCCCATGGCTCACGTCGTGAGCGCGGACAAGGAGCGACTGCTGGTCTGGGGGAGGGGCATGGGCCTGCGTGAAGAGTGGCTGCAATTCAAGCCGCTCAAGGATCCGCGCACGGGCCAGCGAGTCCCCGCCTGGCATTGGGACTTGAAAACGTCCTATCTCGAACGGCTGGCGGACCGCTAGCCCTGGTCGTCCGGTTCCACGCGTGGCGCCCGCACACCGGGCCACCAGTTCCACCGGCCGGCGATGTGCATGATCGCGGGCACGAGCACCATCCGGATCAAGGTCGCGTCGAGCAGGACGGCCATGGCGAGACCGAAGCCGATCATCTGCACCGCCAGCACCCGTGCGAACGCAAACGTCCCGAACACGAGAATCATGATGAGCGCGGCGCTGGTGATAGTTGAAGCCGTCGCTGACAATCCTTCCATGGTGGCGTAGTCGTTTCTCCCGGTCTTGTCGAAAACCTCCTTGACGCGCGTGAGCAGGAACACCTCGTAGTCCATCGAGAGTCCGAAGACCGTGGCGAAAACCAGCACTGGCACCACGCCCCAGATCGCTTGTGTCGGACCCTCGAGGCCGAAGAGCCCGCCCCCGTAGCCGTGCTGGAATACGAGCACGGTGACCCCGAATGCGGCGCCGACCGACAGACAGTTGAGGAGCACGGCCTTCAAGGGCACGAGCAGCGACCGGAAGGCGAAGAACATCATGATGGCAGTGATGCCGAGGATGAACCCCACCGTCCGCGGCAAGCGGCGGAGCAAGTCGACTTGGGTGTCGAGATTCGCGGCCGCGTACCCTCCTACGAGCACCTCGGCGCCGTTCAGGCTCCGCACGCCGCGGGCGATGACGCGCGCCCGGCGCGCCACGTCCATGATTCCCGTGAGACTCACCGTGTCGCCGGGGATGACGTCGATCAGCGTGGTGCGGTCGTCCGCGCTCAGGTACGCATCGAAAAAGGTGGGATTGCTGGCGCGCGCAGCCGGCTCGTCCGAGTAGAAGATCGCGAGCTGGAGCCGGGACATGTCTTCCTTGATGCTCGCGACCCCCCGCACTTCTTTGACGCGCGGGTTCTGCGCGAGGGAATCCGTCAGCACCTTCAATCCCGCGATGCGGCGCGCCGACAGCGCGGACTCACCCTCGGGCAGCTGGACCACAATCCGCACGGGATAGATCACGCCGCTCGCCCCCATCGCCTGCAGCGCGGCGAGCCCTTGCCCGGATTCCGATTGGGGCGGAAACCAATTGGCGGCTGGCAAACCGAGGCGGATTTGGGTGAGCGGGGACGTGAGAAGGGCGATGGCGATGCCGCCCGCCGCGACGGCGCGCCAGGGGCGGCGTCCCAGCCATCGCGCCCAACGCTCCCATCCCGTCGGCGCATGAAAACGGGCCAGCGGGCGCGCGAGCCAGCGCGGCCGGTCGATCTCGCGGCCCAGCACGGCGAGGGTGGCCGGGAGGAACGTGGTGGCGAGCAGGACCGCGACCAACACGACGAGTAGTCCGCCCGTGCCGACCGAACGGGTGTCGGTGAGCGGCGTCGTGAGCACGAGCGCGAGGAACCCGACGATCACCGTGACCCCGGACGTCACGACGGCGGAGCCGGCGGTTTCGATCGTGCGGACGGCTGCATCCGCCGCGGAGAGGCCTCGGTTCAGCTCTTCGCGAAACCGCGTGACGATGAGGAGAGAGTAATCCACTCCAACGCCCAGCCCCACCATCGTCGTGATGTTCAAGACGAAGACCGACATCGTCTGATAGCGGGCCGCGATGGTCACGAGACCGAGCGCAATCGTAATCGCCAGCACGCCGACGATGGCAGGCAAAGCCGCGGCAACCAGCGCGCCGAAGGCGACGACGAGCACAGCCATGGTGAGCGGCACGGCGCGCTGCTCGGCGTGCTCCGTATCCTCGGCGCTGATCGTCCGGACGTCGTAGTCGAGCGCCGCATTGCCCGTCACCTTCACGTCGAAGCTCGCCGCCCCCGGGATCCGGCTCAGCAGATCGCGCAGGGTGTTCCGGAGGTCGGGGACGAAGCTGTTGTTCACGTCCTCAATGTGCTGCGGACCGAGCGCCGCAATGAGGAACGTCGTGTGACGGTCCTCGCTCACGAACGATGACTCGCCGATGCTTTGGAGCGAAATGATCTGACTGATGTACATGCGGCTCGCCGTGGCCGCTTTGATCGAGTCGAGGACGATTCCAAAACGGCGGTTGGTCCAGGGCACTGGACCGTGCACGACGATCGCGACGTACTCCGCGAACGGCTTGGGGAAGGCGTCCCGCACCGCGTCGCCCGCGCGAATAGCCTCGGTCGGCTTGGTCGAGTGGCCGCGGACCTCGAGAACGCGCTGGACGTGGCAGGCGCGGGGTGCGAAGAGGACGGCCAGCGACGCCCACGCCGCGATCACCCAGCCGCGCCACCGTATGAGGGCCCTCGCGGGAAACGCGATCACCTACCGTCCAAGCATATGCAGGCCACAATCATAGACGTGACGTGATGCCAATGCTAGCGTCACGCGTGCGGTTTCCCTCATATTGCGCGCATGGATCGCAAGATCGCCGCCATCATCTCGTCGCTGGTCGTCCTGACCGTCTGCGCGGTCCTGGTCAACCTGTTTTCCACCCCGCGGTCGGCGCGCCGGGGGCCCCGCCTGGACGTCCCGGGAGGCGACCCCACGGCATTCGTCCAGCGCGATCCTGCTGTGACGGCGAGCTCCCAGCAGACGGGCGTCGCGGCCGGGACGAGTGCCCCGGCTACCACCGAGCAGCTGGAGCCCGTCACGCAGCCCAACCGGTTGAGCTACGTCGACCAGCTGGCGCGGGCCGAGAGCCGGCGCCGGATCCGCTTGAGCGCGGGCTACACCTATTTGGATGAAGTCGTGGCCGCGAGCGGCGACTCCGGCCTGCACCGCTGGGACGGCCGGATGCAGCGGCCCATCCGCGTGCATGTGGAGTCGAGCACCGTCGCGAACTTCCGTCCGGCGATGGTCGAGGCAGTGCGCGCCGCCGCCGCGCGCTGGGAAGAGGCCGGCATCCCCGTTCGATTCGATCTCGATGCCGACTCCGCGCGCGCCGAAGTGTCGGTCCGGTGGAAAGTGCAGTTCGAGATGGATCGCACTGGCCAGACCGATCTCACCTGGGACTCGGAGGGGCGCGTGGTGTCCGGTGTGATTACGATCGCGACCTTCGATCCCAAGGGCTCCGCGCTCTCGCCCGACGATGTGCGGGTCGTGGCCTTGCACGAATTCGGGCATTTGCTCGGCCTGGACCACTCGGCGGACTCGACCGATATCATGTTCGCCCGCACCCGGGTGCGGGACCTGTCGGCGCGCGACATCCGGACGGCCACGCTGCTCTATCAGCTGGCGCCTGGGCCGCTGAGCGGCGCCACCAACTAGCGGCGACTGGGCGATGGGCGTTACGCGTCGCGGCATCGTCCCCCTCCTCCGCCGCGACTTCCTCCCCGACGATGGTGGCGCCGTCACGCTCGCAGAGCTGCTCGACGCTCGGGTGCGGCCGGCCGAGCTGGTCGTGCCCGACACCTCCGGCGCCGTGCGCTGCGTCGCATGCGGTCATCGCTGCCTCGTTCGGCCGGACCGACGCGGGATCTGCAAGGTGCGATTCAACCGCGACGGCGTGCTCTACGCCCCCGCGGGGTACGTCGCCGCCCTCCAGTGCGACCCGACTGAGAAGAAGCCGTTCTTCCATTGCCTGCCCGGCAGCGACACTCTCACGTTCGGCATGCTCGGCTGCGACTTCCATTGCGGGTATTGCCAGAACTGGCTCACGTCGCAGGCGCTGCGCGACGATGCGGCGGGCGTGACCCCGAGCGACGTTACCGCCGCGGCGCTCGCGGACATGGCCGTGCACCAGGGCGCGGCGCTCGTCGGCTCGTCCTACAACGAGCCGCTCATCACCGCCGAGTGGGCCGTGGCCGTATTTCGGCAGGCGCGGGCGCGCGGCCTGAAGACGGCGTTCATCTCGAACGGCAACGCCACCCCCGAAGTGCTCGACTACATCCGCCCGTGGACCGATTGCTACAAGATCGACCTGAAGGCAATGGACGACCGGCGCTACCGGGAGCTGGGCGGGGTGCTGCAACATGTGCTCGATGCCATCCAGATGGTGCGCGAGCGCGGGTTCTGGCTCGAGATCGTGACCCTGGTGGTGCCGGGGTTCAACGATGACGATGAGCAGCTCCGTCGCGCCGCCGACTACATCGCCTCGGTCTCCCCCGATATCCCCTGGCATGTGACGGCGTTCCATAAGGACTACCGCATGACCGACCCCGCCGACACGCCGGTGGAGACGCTGGTGCGGGCATGCGAGATCGGTGTGCAGGCGGGCCTCACCTTCGTCTACGCCGGCAACCTCCCGGAGCGCGTGGGCCGTTGGGAGAACACTCATTGTCCGGGCTGTGGCACCCTGCTGATCGAGCGCACCGGGTACAGGATCGGGCAGCAGCGCATCGGCCCCAACGGGCGATGCCCGTCCTGCGGGGTCGCGGTGCCGGGGGTATGGTGCTAGGGCTCCTCCTCCTGGTACAGGCCGCTGCGGCGGCGATCCCCCCCTCTCCCGGCACCGCCCACTTCGATGCAGGCACGTTCGATCCCCTCGTCACTCATGGGATCGAAGCAGGGGTGTACCCGGGAGCCGCGCTGGTGGTCGGGCGGCGTGACACTGTCCTGTTCGCCAAGGGGTATGGCCACCTCACATGGTCCGCGTCGAGCGCGGCGGTGAATCCCGACAGCACGCTCTTCGACATGGCGTCGGTCACCAAGGTGATCGCGACCACGACGGCCCTGATGATCCTCGTCGATCGGGGGAAGGTCCGGCTCGAGGCCCCTGTGGCGACCTATATACCCGAGTTCGACGGCACCGGGACGAGCGGGATCACCGTGCGTCACCTGTTGTCGCACACATCGGGGCTCCCTGCCACGCTGCCGTTGGCGAAGGCGACGCGCGATAGCACCGCCGCCTTGCGCATGGTGTTCGCGGCGACTCCGGTCGCGCCTCCAGGGTCCCGGGTGCTCTACAGCGACGTGAACGCGATCCTGCTCGGCGAGATCGTGCGCCGCGCGGGGGGCGAGCCGCTCGACCAGTTCGCGTCGCACGAGATCTTCGAGCCCCTCGGCCTGCGCTACACGCTCTTTCGGCCGCCGTCGCGTATGCAGTCCCGCATCGCCCCGACCGGGGTGTGGCACGGTCATCCGGTCGCCGGTGTCGTGAACGACCCGAATGCCGCGCGCCTGGGCGGCGTGGCCGGACACGCCGGTCTGTTTGCGAGCGCGGCTGACGTGGCCCGGTTCGCGGAGTTCATTCTGCGGCAAGGCACGCTCGCCGACGGCCGCCGGGTGGTACGCGCGGAGACGGTGCGCGCGTTCACGACGCGGGTGACGCCGCCGGGCAAGGGAACTCGGAGCGAAGCGCGGGCGCTCGGATGGCAGGCGCTCCCCACGGGAGAAGAGGTGAGCAGCGCCGGGACGCTGTTCGGGCCGCGAAGTTTTGGCCACACCGGGTGGACGGGCACGTCTCTCTGGATCGATCCTGAGCGGGAGTTGTTCGTCGTGCTGTTGACCAATCGATCGTACGCACCGCGCGCGGCGCGCTCATTCACGGGGTTGAAGCAGGTCCGCGGTCGTGTCGCGGACGCGGCTGCCCGAGCCTCCGATGCGCGTTGATCGTCCGACGCTGATCTACGACGGCGAGTGCGGCCTGTGCCAGGAGACGGTCGCGCTCCTCTCGCGGTGGGACCCGGCGGGGCGCGTGAACGTGATTCCGTTTCAGGACCAGGCGCGGGTTGGGGCGCTTGGCATCCCGACGCCGGCGCTCGCGGCGGCCATGCACCTCGTGTTGCCGGATGGGCGTGTGCTGGCGGGGGCGGATGCGGCGCCCGAGCTGCTGCGGCTCTTGCCGGGCAAGGCATGGCTCGCCGCCATGTTCGTCCTGCCGGGGGTCATGCCCGTCGCGCGGCGCGTGTACGCGTGGATCGCGCGACGGCGCCACTGCCTGGTGCGTCCGGCGCGGCTGGAATAGGTTCGCCGGGAGGAGAAGACTATGACGACTGGAACGCTCAACGAAGACGCTGTACGCACCGCACTCCGCCAGGTCAAGGACCCGGAGCTCGACATGAACATCGTCGAGCTGGGTCTGATCTACGATGTGGAGGTGGAGAACGGCGACGTGCGCGTCAAGATGACCCTAACGTCACCAGGTTGTCCCGCGGGACCCATGATCACGAACGACGCCTATCGCGTGCTGCGAGCGCTGGAGGGCGTGCAAGATGTCAACATCGAGATCGTGTGGGAACCGTACTGGACTCCCGAGCGCATTGATCCGAAGGTGCGCGCGATGATGGGGCTCTAGCCGAGCGCGGCCAGAAGCGCGTCGCCGAGGACCTCCACCTGCCAGCGCCGGAGCTCGCCGATCTGCGCGAGCCCGGCGCGGTTGTTTGGGCGAGCCCGAGCGACCGCCTCCAACGTGGGACGCCCACACAACACGCCGGCATCGAGCCCGAGCTCGAGCGCCAGGCGGTTGCGCGCCGCCTTCAACCGCTCGACCCGCGCGTCGAACTCCGGATCCTTGGGTCGACGCGGCACGCGGTCGATGCGTGGCAGCGCGTCCTCAGGCAGCGCCAGCGCGCGCTGCACGCCCGCGACAAGGTCGGCGCCGTAGCGGCGCACGTGCGCGGGCGGCACGCCGCGGGTTTCGGCGAGTGCGGCTGCTGTCTGGGGTAGCGCGCGGCTCACGGCCAGGAGCACCTCGTTGTCGACGATGCGGAACGTGGCGCGGTCCTGACGGGCCGCCAGCTCCTCCCGCCAGCGATGCAGCTCCCGCAGCGCAGCCAGTTGTCGACCGGTGAGGGTGCGCGCGCCCTTGATGCGGAGGTACCCGTCGGCGCCATCGGATGCGCCGGTCCAGCGGAGCGACTCGAGCAGCCCGAATTCCTCTTCCGCCCAGCCCAACCTGCCCATCGACCGCAGCCGGTCGCGCAACCCTTCTCGCAGGGCCGGCAGATGGCGTGTGTCGGCCGCCGCGTACTCGAGCATTGCGGACGGCAAGGGACGCTGCGACCAATCGGCCCGTTGGTGCTCCTTGGTGAGAATGACACCGACATATTTCTGGAGCAGCGCCGCGAGCCCCACCGCCGGCTCGCCGGCCAGCTGCGCCGCGATGCGGGTGTCAAATAGCGCGGTGGCGTGAAATCCGTAGTCGCGGTCCAGCGTGCGGAGATCGTAGTCCGCATCGTGGAAGACTTTCTCCACTGTGCGATCAGCGAGCAGCTCGCCCAGCGGTGCGAGGTCGCTCAGGGCGAGGGGGTCGACAATGGCCGCGTGCGCTGCCGATGACAGCTGCACCAAACAGATGCGGTCCCGATACCGGTGGAAGCTCGCGGCCTCGGTATCCACGGCGACCAGTGCTTCCTGGCGCAGTGCCGCGACCACCTCACGTAGTTGCTCAGCTCGTGTTACGTAGCTGTCCACACTATCCACACACTGTCGCTTCGTTGTGGGAAACTACTGGGCCAACTGTCGCTATCATGTCGCGATGCTGTTGTCGCTTCACTCTTCTTTCCCCAGCTGTTCGAGGCCCAGGGCGATCTCTTCCAGGGCCTTCCCCAGCGTCTTGTAGAACTCGGGATCCGGGGGCTGAGGCGGTCCGCCCAGCGGATCGCCGGCGCACTTTCGCGCGGCTCGCGCGGCGTGGCGAATGTAGTCTGTGGCAACGCGCATCGTCCTCTCGCGTGAAGGGGGCACGTGGTCGATCCGACGGTAGTCGCCCGAAAGATACGCGGGGTGCTCGAGGTCAGGAGCCTCGGGATCTGGCCCACGCCGCTCCATCCGTACCCGGAGCTCGCGCAGGCGATGGGACTCGAGTCGCTGTGGCTGAAGCGCGAAGACCGCTCCGCTACGACCTGTGGGGGAAACAAGGTGCGCGGCCTCGAGCTGCTCTTCGCGGGAGCGCTTCCCGGGACGGTGTTCGTCACCGTGGGCGGCACCGCCTCGACGCATTGTCTCGCGACGGCGGTGCACGCGGCGGCGATCTCCTGCCCAGCGGTGTTGGCCCAGTTCCCTCAACCGGACACGGACGTGGCGCGGGCTGTCGCCGCAGCGTCCGAGCGGGCCGCCGCGGCAGTCGTGCGGGCGCGGTCGGTGCTCGGGATGCCGCTCGCGATCGCGCGCGCGTGGCGCGTGGCGCGGCGCTACGGGCCTCCGAAGTGGATACCGGGCGGCGGCGCCGAACCGCGCGCGGTGGTCGGGCACCTCCTGGCGGGCCTCGAGCTCGCCGACCAGCTCGCCGATGCTCCGGACGCAATCGTTGTCCCACTCGGCTCCGGCAGCACGGCGGCCGGACTCACGCTCGCGATGCGAGAGCTCGAGTGGGAGACACGCGTGGTGGCGGTGCGCGTCGCACCGCTCATTGTCGCCAACCGGTGGCGAGTCGCGCGGCTCGCGCGTGGGGCCGCGCGACTCCTGTCGCGGCACGGCATCGACGTCGACGGGTCGACACGGACTTCATTGATGGTGCTCGACGGCCTGGGGGCGGGGTACGGTCATCCCACGGCCGAGGGCGAACGCGCGCGGGCGCTCGCCGCGGCGCGCGGCGTGGCGCTCGAGCCGACCTACGGCGCGAAGGCATTTGCGGCGCTCCCCGTGCTCGGGGCGCGCGGGTTCCGACGCATCGTGTTCTGGCATACCTTTGGCGCTCCGATCGACACCCCGAGACCCGTCGCGTGACCGTTCTGCCCAGCGTCGAGTTGACTGTGTACGCGTACGATTGCGATGCCTTCGGTCATTTGAATCACGCGACGGCGCTCGCGCTGCTCGAGCGCGCGCGCTGGGACAGTCTGGCGCGGGGACCAGGGAGCGACCTGTTTCATCGCAACGGGGTCATGCCGGTGGTCCGCAAGGCGAATGTCGAGTACCGGGCGGCGGTGTTTCCGGGTGACGTGCTGCGGGTGGAGCTGACCGTGCCCGATCGCGGTACGACGAGCTGGACCGTGCGCCATGTCGTGACACGCGCCTCGGACAGCGTGCCGGTGTTCGAGGCCGATGTGGTGCTCGTGTGCGTGGACCGAACAGGGCGCCCCACCCCGCTGCCGGACGAGCTCACGGCGCTGCTCGGTCCGCGGACGTCGGGCGCGCACGCGACGCGGCGGGTCACGGTCGAGGGAGGCAGCGCCGAGCTGACGGTGGATGTGCGGGGTGACGGGCTGCCGGTGTTGTTCGTCCACGGGTTTCCATTCGATCGCACCATGTGGCGTCACCAGGTCGCAGCGTTGACCCGGTATCGGCGCATCGCCCCTGACCTCTGCGGCGTCGGCGACTCGCGCGGCGCCGGCGATGAGTACTCCATGGGACGCTACGCCGACGACCTGGCGGCCTTGCTCGATTCCCTCGACGTGCGGCGCGCGGTGATTTGCGGACTATCGATGGGGGGCTATATCGCGTTCGAGTTGGTGCGACGGCATCCCGAGCGCGTGCGCGCGCTCATGCTGTGCGACACGCGCGCGAGTCCGGACGCCGATGGTGCGCGGCGCCGGCGCGACGAGCTCGCGGCGCTCGCGGGTCGGGAGGGACCGGGCGCCGTAGGAGAGCAGCTCATCCCGAACCTCCTGGGCGCCGCGACACGGGCGGAGCGCCCGGAGATCCTCGAGCAGTGCCTGGCGATGTCGCGCCGGTACTCAGTCCCGGGCATGGCGGGCGCGCTCCGCGCGATGCGGGACCGGCCGGACTCGACGCCCGATCTTCCGAAGATCGGGGTGCCGACGCTCGTGATGGTGGGAGCGGAAGACCCGACCAGCCCGCCAGCCGTCATGGAGGCGATGGCGAAGGCGATTCCCCGCGCTCGCTACGTTGTGATTCCCGGCGCCGGCCACGTGTCGCCGCTCGAGCAGCCGCTCGCGAGCAGCCGGACCATGGCGGATTTTCTGGACGGACTTCCGCCCGCCTAGTCCCCGCTTGTGAGGGTCACCCATTTGTCCCTACGATCGTCCCAATAGTAGATGAGCGACGCCTTGCCCGGACCGAGGTTGCGAATGCCGTCGTGTGTGATTGGTACGGGTTGTGGCTGCGGAATCCGGGCCGCGTCCTCGAGAGCGATCGTCCGCGCGAAGATCGGTGGCCCTCCCGCGACGGTCTGGAGATACTCCGCGTCCGTCGCCACCGCGACCTCGCTGGGATGCCGGGGCGCCGCGCCGTTCCAAAAGACCAGGATGCTGGAATAACCGTGGACGGCGCACAGGACGGCCCAATCCACCTGCGTGGAGCGCCGAAAATGTCCTTGGACGACGTTCTGGGGCGTCGTGTCCGATGGGACCTGGGGAATCGAGCATTGTCGGCGCTCGAGCTCGTCGCGGATCGCCTGCGGCAGCGCGGGGAACGCGGAGGGGGCGAGTTGGCCGGCCGCCGGAGGAAGCCCGAAGTGGAGGGCTCCGACGACCACGAGACAGATGCGTATCGTCGATCGACGCATGGAAGCCGCTTGCCCACGCGCGGGGAATCGGGTCGTCCGTGCTCCCGCGCGACCTCCCTAACTAGACGAGCTCAACTCCCCTTACGTTGAGGCTTGCCGGGCGGGGTCGCGCTCTGGAACACGTCCTTATTCTTGGCTATGAACGACTTCCAATTCTCAGGCGTGTCCTCCTCCGGGAAGATCGCCGTTACCGGGCACTCAGGCTCGCAGGCGCCGCAATCGATGCACTCGTCGGGATGGATGTAGAGCTGGTCCTCCCCCTCGTAGATGCAGTCCACCGGACACACATCCACGCAGGAGCGGTCTTTCACACCGATACAAGGCTCGGCAATGATGTACGGCATCGTCGGCTTGGTGCCTCGCAGGAGACTGAGGATTGGAGTGCGACGCGCGAAACATAGAATGACCCCGACTACCGTCAAGGTGGGCGCGCGGAGCCCGTTGAGGTACTGATGAGTATCTGAACTTCCTCCGGCGAGTCGGCGACTTGCCATTCACGATACCTACCAGTATCGTAGATACTCATGAGTATCATCCGCGCGAGGCGCAAGTCGGAAACCCGCGCCCTCCTCATCGAGGCCGGACTCCGCGTATTCGCGGAACGCGGTCTCGAGTTGGCGACGCTGGACGATGTGGCTGCTGCCGCCGGCTTCACGAAGGGCGCGATCTACCGCCAGTTTCCGTCGAAAGGGGCGTTCCTGCTCGGGTTGTTCGAGCAGTATGCGGCCGTGGCGCGCGCTGGCGCGGGAGGGCGTCGCGCGGCGTGGTTCGTCCCCATCACAATCCAGTTCGCCGCGCAGGCGCTGCGCGATCCGCTGCTGCGTCGTCGCTTTGCGGTGGTGTTGTCGGAGGCGCCGGACGGCGGCACTCCGGACGGAGAGCTGCTCAGGGCCCTGGGCCGGGTGCTGCGCGTCCCCGCGTCGACCCCCGCGCCCCCGGCATGACTCAGTCGGCCGGCACTGCCTCCTGCCCGAGCTTGCGCGTAATTTCGCGCGTGACGTGCATGGAGCAGAACTTCGGCCCGCACATCGCGCAGAATTCGGCCGACTTGAAGTAGTCGGCGGGGAGCGCTTCGTCGTGGAGGGCGCGGGCGCGCTCCGGATCGAGCGACAGGCGGAACTGTTCGTTCCAGTCGAATGCGAAGCGAGCGCGCGACAGCGCATCGTCCCGGTCGCGTGCTCCGGCTCGCCCGCGCGCGATGTCGGCGGCATGCGCCGCGATCTTATAGGCGATCACGCCCTCTCGCACCTCCTCGGCATTCGGCAGGCCGAGGTGCTCCTTGCGCGTCACGTAGCACAGCATGTCCGCTCCGTACCAGCCGATCATCGCCGCGCCGATTGCCGAAGTGATGTGATCGTACCCCGGCGCGATGTCGGTCACGAGTGGGCCGAGCGTGTAGAAGGGCGCCTCGTGGCACGCCTCCTTCTGCCGGCGGACGTTCTCCTCGATGAGGTGCATCGGCACGTGCCCCGGGCCCTCGATCATCACCTGCACGTCGCGAGCCCACGCGCGCGTGGTCAGCTCGCCGAGCGTCGCGAGCTCCGCGAACTGCGCCCGGTCGTTCGCATCGGCGAGCGATCCCGGACGCAGTGCGTCGCCCAGGGAGAGTGTCACGTCGTAGGTGCGCGCGATTTCGAGGATCTCGTCGAAGCGCGTATAGAACGGATTCTGCCGGTTGTGGTGCATCATCCAGTAGGCGTGTAGCGACCCGCCGCGCGAGACGATGCCCGTCACGCGGGTCAGCGCGAGCCCCACGTGCTCGCGCAGAATGCCGCAGTGCACCGTGACGTAGTCCACGCCCTGGCGTGCCTGGTGCTCCACCATGTCGAGCAGATCGTTCTCCGTCACGTCCTCGACGGTCTTGGCGGCCGTAACGGCCTGATAGATCGGCACCGTGCCGATGGGGACGGGCGACGCCGCGAGAATCGCCTGCCGAATGGCGTCGATGTCGCCTCCGGTCGAGAGATCCATCACCGTGTCGGCCCCGTAGTGCACGGCGTGATGCAGCTTCTCGAGCTCTTGCTCGATGTTCGACTCCACCGCCGAGTTGCCGATATTCGCGTTGATCTTGACGCTCGCCACCTTGCCGATGGCCATCGGATCGAGCGCCTGCTCGAGGTGGTTCACGTTGGCGGGGATGATCAGTCGCCCCCGGGCGACCTCATCGCGGATCAACTCGGCAGTGAGTCCTTCGCGCTCCGCGACGCGCTGCATCTCGGGGGTGATGGTGCCCTCGCGGGCGAAGTGCATCTGGGTGCGGCAGGTCATGATGAACTCCCTTCGCCGGTGCGAACCGGATCAGGTTCAAAGGGTGTGATCTCAGCCCGCCTTGTGAAGCGCGGGCACCCCTGTCACTGTGGAATGTACACCGACTGGCGGGGGCGGACAGCGCCCTCAGATCTCTCGAGGCGTCTTCGGTCCGTAGCGCTCGGACGGGGTGTGGAGCTTTTCCCACTCGGTGCGATAGGCGAAGGCGTCGTGCCCCACTGCCCGGTCGACGGCGAGAATGCCGTCCAGATGATCGATCTCGTGCTGCAACAGCTCCGCCATCGCGCCCTCGACTTGCATGGTGTGCGCCTTGCCCTTCAAGTCGGTGTAGGCCAGCGTTGCCTGCCAGGCGCGCGTCACCCGCACCAGGAGGTTGGGGAAGCAGAAGCAGCTGTCCCACACCATGAAATCCTCCGGACCGACGTCCGTGATCTCCGGATTCACCATGGTCCAGCGCTGCTTATCGAGCTCCACGAACACGATGCGCACCGGCGCGCCGATCTGCGGCGCGGCGAGGGCGCGGCCCATGTGGTGTTTGCGGCGCGCCGCGCGGACAGTGTCGCGAAGATCGTCGGCCACAAGGCGCGTCGCCGCGGACTTGTAGTCCTTCACCGGCTCGCACCGCGTGCGGAGAATCGGGTCTCCGAGGAGACGAATTCGGCGGCCTGCCATGGGCGGCAAATGTTGGGGGTTCCCCGCCGAAGCGCAAACTGCACCAAGGGCGTACTTTCAGCCGGCCTTTCACTTTGGTTGACAATCCCGAGTAAGTTGCTTAGGATTCCAAAGTCGAGGGTGCAAACCATGCGCAACCCTCGGTCGGCAAAGCACTTCGGGGCGGTCCGCCGGAGCTCGAGCCCGCGCACCACATCTCTGCCAGGCACTAGGGCCTCCGTCAGGCTCCGTCCCCGCATCTCTCATGGAGCGTTCATGACCGGCGGCATCGAAGCGCAAGTCCTCCAACCCTACAAGTACGGCTTCGTCACCGACATCGAGGCCGACGTCGTCCGGCCCGGTCTCAACGAGGACGTCATCCGGCTCATCTCGGAGAAGAAGGCCGAGCCGGCGTGGATGCTGGAGTGGCGCCTACACGCCTATCGGAACTGGCTGCGGATGGCCGAGCCGCACTGGCCCAACGTCACGTACGGCCCCATCGACTACCAGGCCATCAGCTACTACTCGGCCCCCAAGTCCAAGCCCAAGGTCGGCAGCCTGGATGAGGTGGATCCCAAGCTTCTCGAGACCTTCGAGAAGCTGGGCATTCCCCTTGCCGAGCAGCAGCGTCTGGCCGGGGTGGCCGTGGACGCGGTGTTCGACAGCGTGTCGGTGGCGACGACCTTTCGTGAGACGCTCGCGAAGCACGGGGTCATCTTTTGCGCGATCTCGGACGCGATCCGCGAGCACCCGGACCTCGTGCGTCGCTATCTGGGCTCCGTCGTCCCCTACAACGACAACTTCTTCGCCGCGCTGAACTCAGCCGTGTTCTCCGACGGCTCCTTTGCGTACATCCCGAAAGGCGTGCGCTGCCCGCTCGAGCTCTCGACGTATTTCCGGATCAATTCCAGCTCGACGGGGCAATTCGAGCGCACCCTGATTGTCGCCGAAGAGGGGAGCTACGTCAGCTATCTCGAGGGGTGCTCCGCCCCGATCCGCGACGAGAACCAGCTGCACGCGGCAGTGGTGGAGCTGGTGGCGCTCGACGACGCCCAGATCAAGTACTCCACCATCCAGAACTGGTATCCGGGGGACGAGCAGGGCCGCGGCGGCATCTACAACTTCGTCACCAAGCGCGGCAAGTGCCTGGGCGTGCGCTCGAAGATCTCCTGGACCCAGGTCGAGACGGGCTCGGCGATCACGTGGAAGTATCCCGGCTGCATTCTGCAGGGAGACAACTCCGTCGGCGAGTTCTACTCGGTGGCCGTGACGAACAATCGCCAACAGGCGGACACGGGCACGAAGATGATCCATATGGGCAAGAACACCCGTTCGACGATCGTCTCGAAAGGCATCTCGGCCGGCCAGGGCCAGAATACCTACCGCGGCCTCGTAAAGATTCTGAAGGGCGCCGAGCATGCGCGGAACTACTCGCAGTGCGACTCCATGCTCATCGGTGACCGCTGCGGGGCGCATACGTTCCCCTACATCGACGTCCGCAACAGCTCGGCCATCATGGAGCACGAGGCGTCCACGTCGAAGATCGGCGAGGACCAGATCTTCTACTGCCGGCAGCGTGGACTGTCTTCCGAGGACGCCGTCAGCATGATCGTGAACGGTTTCTGCAAGGAAGTTTTCAAGGAGCTGCCGATGGAATTCGCGATCGAGGCCCAGCGTCTGTTGGGCATTAGCCTCGAAGGGAGCGTCGGGTGACGCCGCTCCTCGAGATCCGGAATCTCCACGCTACAGCGGACGCCCGCGAGATCCTGCGCGGCATCGACCTCACCGTCAACGCCGGCGAAGTGCACGCCATCATGGGGCCGAACGGTTCCGGCAAGAGCACGCTCGCCCAGGTGCTCGCGGGCCATCCCTCGTTCACCGTAACCGAGGGAACGGCGCGCTTCGCGGGACAGGATCTGCTCGCGCTCAAGCCCGAAGAGCGCGCCCGCGAGGGGCTGTTCCTCGCCTTCCAGTATCCGGTGTCGGTTCGCGGCATCACGAACGCCTACTTCCTCCGCGCCGCGCTGAACGCGGTCCGCAAACATCGCGGTGAGCCGGAGTTCGGGCCCGTCGAATTCATGGATCTGCTCGACGCTAAGCTGAAGGCGATCGGATGGGACGACACCTTCCTCGAGCGTCCGGTGAACGAGGGTCTGTCGGGTGGTGAGAAGAAGCGGAACGAAATCCTGCAGCTCGCCGTGCTCGAACCGAGGCTGGCGATACTCGATGAGACCGACTCGGGACTCGACATCGACGCGTTGAAGACGGTCGCGCAGGCCGTGGACCGGCTGCGTCGTCCGGACGCGGCGACGGTCATCGTGACGCACTACTACCGGATCCTCACGCACATCGAGCCCGACGTCGTGCATGTGCTCTCGGGTGGACGCATCGTGAAGTCGGGCGGCAAGGAGCTCGCGCTCGAGCTCGAAGAAAAGGGATACGAGTGGACCCGGGACGAAGCGCCGGTCGCGTGAGCGGCACCGCGGACGTCACGGACCGCTACCTCGCACTGTACCGCGCGTTCGCGGGGAACGGCGCCTCGCGGTCGCCCGTGTGGTTGCGGGACATGCGAGAGGCCGCGATCGACCGCTTTACGGAGATGGGGTTTCCGTCCACCAAGCAGGAAGACTGGCGCTTTACGAGCGTCGCCCCGATCGCCGAGGCGCCGTTCACCCTGAGCGCCGGTCCCAAGGGCGACCTCGCTTCCGCGACGGCGGCGGCGTTGCGCGGCGTTGCGACCAATGCCGCGCGACTCGTGTTCGTGGACGGCACCATCGCGCCGCAGCTGTCATCCCTGCCGTCCCTGCCCGCGGGTGTGCGGATCGAAAGTCTCGCCGCCGCGCTCGCGCGCGACCCGGACCTGCCGCGCGAGCACCTGGCGCGGCACGCGAGCGCCGAGACGAGCCCGTTCACGGCGCTGAATACGGCCTTCCTCTCCGATGGGGCGTTCATCTCGCTCCCGGCGGGTGCGCAGGTCGAGGCGCCGATCGAGCTGTTCTACGTGGCCACCGGGGTGGAGGGCGAGGCAACGCTGTCGCATCCGCGCACCCTGATCGTCCTCGGGCGCGGCGCCGCCGCCACGGTGGTCGAGCGGTACGTCGCGCTGCGCGACGGCCGCTACTGGACGAACGCCGTGGCGGAGGTGGTCGTCGGAGAGGGCGCGCATCTCGAGGTCTATCGGGTGCAGCAGGAGAGCCGGAGTGCGTATCAGGTCGCGACCACGCACGCGGTCCAGGCGCGCGATAGTGTGCTGCGCCTTCACGCCCTCGCGCTGGGCGCCAGCCTGTCCCGTCACGACATGTACGCCGCGCTCGCCGGGCCGGGGGCGGACTTGGTGCTGAATGGATTCTATCTGCTGCGCGGCCACCAGCACGCGGATCATCATACCATCATCGACCACGTCGAGCCGCACTGCACGAGCCACGAGTACTTCAACGGGATTCTCGGCGAGCAGGCGCATGGCGTGTTCACCGGGCGCATCATCGTCCGCGAGGGCGCGCAGCGGACCGACTCCAAGCAGACCAACAACAACCTGCTGCTCTCCGCGGAGGCGCGGGCCGACAGCCAGCCTCAGCTCGAGATTTACGCGGACGACGTGAAGTGCACCCACGGCTCCACCGCGGGTCCTCTGGACGAGATGGCCCTGCACTACCTGCGCAGCCGGGGCCTGTCTCCGGACGTGGCGGCAGGGATGCTGACCTATGGGTTCGCCGCGGAGATCATGGGACGCATGGAGCACGCGGGGCTACGCGCGGAGCTGGACGCCCTCGTACGGACGCGCCTCGCGGAGCGTGGCGGCGGGGGGCGTCGGGCCTGATGCTCGACGCCGCCAAGCTTCGTAACGACTTCCCGCTCCTCGCCCAGCGGAAGGACGGGCACCGGCTGGTATATCTGGACAATGCCGCCACAACGCAGAAGCCGCAGGCGGTGCTCGACGCAATCATGGACTACTACCGCACCACCAACGCCAACGTCCACCGCGGTGCCTACGACCTGGCCATCCGCTCGACCGAAGCCTACGAAGGCGCGCGCGCGCGCCTGGCGGCGTTCGTCAACGCCTGGTCCGTCGAGGGCGTCGTCTTCACGCGGGGCACCACGGAGGCCATCAACCTCGTCGCATCCGCTTACGGGCGCTCTAACGTCAAAAGCGGTGACGCCATCGTCGTGACAGCAATGGATCACCACTCGAACCTCGTGCCCTGGCAGATCCTGGCCCAGGAGCGTGGTGCCACGCTGATCATGGTGGAGACGACCGAAGACGGTCGTCTGGATCTCGCCGATTTCGGACGGGCCCTCGAGCGGCGTCCGAAGATCGTCGCGTTTCCCTACGTGTCGAACGCCTTGGGCACCGTGAACCCGGCCGCACAGCTGGCGCGGCTCGCGCACGCGGCCGGCGCGGTGGTGGTGATCGACGGTGCCCAGTCTACCCCACACCTGAAGATTGATGTGCAGGCGCTGGATTGCGATTTCTATGCGCTGTCCGGGCATAAGATGCTCGGGCCTATGGGGTCGGGCGCGCTCATCGCCAAGCCGGCGTTGCTCGACGCCATGCCCCCTTATCACGGGGGCGGCGAGATGATCTCTCGGGTGTGGGATGATCATGCGACGTACAACCGCCTGCCCCACAAGTTCGAGGCCGGTACCCCCAATGTCGAAGGTGCTGTCGGGATGCTGGCGGCAATCTGCTACCTCGAGGCGATCGGTCTGGATCGCATCGCCGAGCATGAGGTGGCACTCGCGCAGGCCGCGATCGAGCGGCTGCGCCAGATCGAAGGCTTGGTCGTCTACGGCCCTCGCGACCACCGGGCCGGGGTTGTTTCGTTCACCTACGGCGACATCCATCCCCACGACATCGCCACAATTCTCGATCAGGACGGTATCTGCATCCGGGCGGGACATCACTGCGCCCAACCGCTCATGCGCCGGCTCAACGTCCCCGCAACCGCGCGGGCGTCCTTCTATCTCTACAATGACCGCGACGACGTCGACGCCCTCGCGGGTGCGCTGGTCAAGGCGGGAGCCTTGTTTGGATACGTCTCGGCCTGAGCCGAAACTCAGCGCGCTCTACCAGGAGCTGATCCTCGATCACTATCGGCGGCCGCGCAACAAAGGCGTGCTGCCGCAGCACACGCACGCCGTCGCCCTGAACAATCCCTTGTGCGGCGATGAGATCGATCTCCAGCTGCTCGTGGAAGATGATATCATCAAGGACATCCGTTTCATCGGCCGCGGCTGCTCGATCTCCCAGGCCGCGGCGTCCATGATGACCCAGCTGGTCAAGGAGAAGCGGCGCGCTGATGCCGCCCTGGCCGCTCAGCGGATGAGCGCGATGATGCAGGGTGACGAAGCCGCCGCCAAGGATCCGTCGCTCGGCGATTTGAGGGCG
>DATIXG010000096.1:0-3462 GCA_035518815.1 Gemmatimonadales bacterium
CTCAGCGCGCGGCTCGGCGCCACGCGCCCCGAGGTGCTGGTGGGCCCGCGTCCGGGCTGCGACGGCGCGGTTGTGAAGGTCGGCGCCGGGCGCGTGATGGCGGTCACCACCGATCCGCTGTCGGTGATCCCGGCGCTCGGCTTCGAGCGCTCGGCGGTGCTCGCGTGCCACCTGATCGCGTCCGATTTGTGGGCCACCGGCATCCCGCCCGCCTACGCCGCCGTGGACTTCAACTTGCCGCCCCAGATCACCGACCACGAGTTCGAGCGCTACTGGTCGGCGATGAGCACCGAGTGGCAAAAGCTCGGCGTGGCGGTGGTGACCGGCCACACCGGGCGCTACGCCGGCTGCGACTACTCGATCGTGGGTGCCGCCACGCTGATTGGGGTCGGCGACGAGGGACGGTACGTCACGCCGACCATGGCGCGGCCGGGCGATCGGGTGATCGTGACGAAGGGCTGCGCGATCGAGACCACCGCGATCGCGGCGCATCTCATCCCGGCGCGGCTGGCGCTCCACACCGACGACGACGGCGTCGCGCGTGCCCGCGCGATGCTCGACCAGGTCAGCGTGGTGCTCGACTGCCGCGCCGCGCTGCGCGTGGGTGTGCGCGATCGCGGCGTCACCGCGCTCCATGACGCCACCGAGGGCGGTGTGCTGGGCGGGCTGATCGAACTGGCGCACGCGTGTGGGCACGATCTGCGGATCGAGCGCGCGCGGATCCCATTGGCACCCGAGGCGGTGGCGGCGTGCGCCGCGTGGGGCGGGATCGATCCCTACTGGGCGCTGTCCGAGGGCACGCTCATCGTCTGCGCGCGACCCGAGCACGCCGCTGCCGTCCTGGCGGCGATCGCCGAGGAGGGGATCGTCGCCGCCGAGATCGGTGAGGTGATGCCGGGCGACGGCTCGCTATGGCTCACCGACGAGGACGGCGCCGTCCATCGCCACACCGAGCCCCAGCCGGATCCCTATTGGGCCGCCTACGCGCGCGCGATCTCGGAAGGCTGGCAGTAGGCCACTACGCGCGGGCCGGAGCAGCGACCCTCTCGCGCCACGCTCCGCGTCGCGTCCTGCTCGGCTCCGCTGCGCGGCGGCCGCGCCCGGCATCCCTGCCTCTTTCGCGCGGCCGCCAACGCCGCGCGAGAAGATCACCACGCAGGGCCCCGGGCTCCGCCGCTCACGAGGATCACCGCTCTGGTCTGTCGCGGAGCGCGCCGCGGGGAGAGCCCCCACGGCCAAGCCACCAGCGCCTAGAACCCGATCGCGAGCCCGGCGGCCACCAGCCAGAAGTCGGCCTTGAGACTGCCGTCGGTGGCGGTCGGCGCCTTGTCGCCCAGGAACACGTAGCGCCCGTTCAAGTCCAGCGTCATCAGCTTGGGCACGATCGGCATCCGATAGCCGGCGGTCAGATGCGTGGCGAACTTGGTCTCGTTCGAGTCGTAGGTCGTGTTGATCGGCTGAGTGAAATCGGTCGAGTAGGTGCCGATCCCGGCGCCCACGTAGAGGATCGGCACCGGCTCCCAGAGCAGCGAGCCGGTCACCGTCCACTGTTTGGCCTTGACGTCGTTCGCGTAGTCGTCGCTCCGGAACGCCACGCCGGCGTCGATCTTGAACGACGGGAACAGCGGCAGCCGCCCGTCGAGCGCATAGTAGGGCGTGGTGCCGCCCGAGCTGCCGCCCGACACGCCGATCGCGGGAATGATCTCGAGCCCGCCACCGGCCATGGCCGGAGCGGCGAACGGCGCGAGCAGCGCAAGCGTCACGAGCGTCACGAACGACAGACGGAAACCGGCAGTGCGTCGGGTCACGATGACCTCCTGGCATGGGCACGCGCGGGACCGGACGCCCCAGGGCGAGGGCGCCGGAACCACCGGGCTCCGGGTGATCGGCGCGGGGGAGCGCGCGCTCACGCGCCGAGGCTAGCCGGAGCCGCGCCCGCGCACAACCGCGGCCGGGCGAGCGTGTAAGGGAGCAGCCTTCTGACCGCGTTAGAGCAGCAATGTGACCGCCGGGCGGGCGGGGCTGATACGACTGTGACCCGAGGAGGGTCCAGCGATGCCAGCAACCGCGGCCGCCCAGGAGCGGGCCATGCGTTTCCAAGAGGTCATTCTGAAGGCGACCAGCGGCAAGATGTCGTGGATTCAGGCGGCCGACGTCCTGGGCCTCAGTCCGAGAACGCTGCGGCGATGGCGGATCGGTTACGAGCGCTACGGACTGAAGGGGCTGCAGGACCGGCGCCGCGTCGACCGTGCACACAACGGCGTACCGGAGTCCGAGATCAAGCGCTGGCTGCAACTGTACGAGCGACGCTACCGAGGCTACAACGTGCGTCACTTCTACTCGAAGCTCAAGCGCGAGCACGGGGGCTGTCGGTGGTCCTACACCGTGGTGAGGCGGGCGCTGCAGTTCGCAGGACTCGTGAAGAAGCAGCGACCCCGCGGGCGGCACTTCATCCGTCGCGAGCCGCGACCGTGCTTCGGCGAGATGCTCCACATCGACGGCAGCCGCCACCACTGGTTGGCCTTGGAGCCCGACCAGTGGTTCACGCTGGTCCCGGTCGTCGACGACGCGACCAAGCGCCTGCTGTACGCCCAGCTGTTCGAGAGCGAGACGAGCGAGGCGATCATGACCGCGCTGGCCGCGGTCATCCGCTGCCATGGAATCCCGCAGAGTCTCTACAGCGACCGTGCCGGCTGGGCGACGTACACCGTCAAGGCGGGGCAACCGATCGACCGCACTCGGCTCACCCAGGTGGGCCGTGCGCTTCACCAACTGGGCGTCGAACACATCATGGCGTACTCGCCCCAGGCTCGGGGACGAAGCGAACGCGCGAACCGGACGCTGCAGGACCGGCTCGTGAAAGAGCTCGAGTCCCATGGCATCCGCACCCTCGCGCGAGCCAACCGTTATCTCGAGGAGGTCTTCCTTCCGGCGTTTAACGACGAGTTCGCGCGCCGCCCCGCCGAGTCGGAATCCGGGTTCGCACCCCTGGGCTCGACGGACCTTGATCGGATCTTCTGTCACTTCGAGACTCGCCAGGTCCAACGCGACAACACCATCACCCTCGACGGGGTCCGTATGCAGATCCCCCGGCAGGTCGGCCGCAGGACCTGCGCCGGGCTGGCCGTGGACATCCACCGACATCTCGACGGCACGCACACGCTGTACTGGGGAGCCAAGCTTCTCGGGCGCTACGGCCCACAGGGGCGCGCCCTCAGCAAGGAACCCCTTGTCCACCCGGCGATCGGACAACCGGTCGCCGCTGCCTAACACCTGCGGTCAGATCGCTGCTCAAAAGCGGTCAGATGGCTTGCGCTCAACACGGCGCGGTGCGGCATCGCAGATACCCGCAGGAGTAGGTCGGTGCTCACCGTCCTGGCAAAGCGGCGCACGATCAGGGCTCCAGCCAGAGCGTCTGGGATAGTCTCGGCGGCGGAGGCGTTGACGTGATCTTAGGGAATC
>DATIXG010000097.1:0-52029 GCA_035518815.1 Gemmatimonadales bacterium
ATCCTGGCGACGGCGGGCGGCGTGCTCGGGATCCTGATGATGATCCCGCTGCGCCGCGCCCTGATCGTCCAGGAGCACGGCAACCTGACCTACCCGGAGGGCACGGCCTGCGCCGAAGTGCTGATCGCCGGCGAAAAAGGCGGCATCCATGCCCGGACCGTGTTCCAGGCATTCGGTCTCGCCTTCGTGTTCAAGTTTCTGATGACGGGCCTCAAGCTGTGGGAGGAGTACCCGGGCAAGGTATTCCGCTGGTTCAAGAGTGCCGAGTTCCGGATGGACATGGGCCCGGAGCTGATGGGCGTGGGATATATCATCGGCCCGCGGATCGCGGGGTACCTGTTCGCCGGGGGGACGCTGGCCTACCTCGTCCTGATGCCTGCGATCAAGCTCTTCGGCGACAGCATGACCGAGCCCATGTACCCGGCCACCATGCTGATTCGCGACATGTCCGCCTCCCAGGTGCGCGCGAACTACGTCTTCTACATCGGTGCGGGCGGGGTGGCCACGTCGGGCATCATCGCACTGATCCGGGCGCTGCCCACGATCGTCAGCGCGTTCACCGCCGGGTTCGCGGACCTGCGCAAGAGCCGGCTCGGGCAGGCCGTCGCCAGGCTCCGCACCGACGACGACCTCCCCGTCGCCTACACGGCCATCGGCGCGGTGGCCCTGGCCTTCGTCCTGACGCTGCTGCCGCAAGTTGGCGTCAACCTGCTCGGCGCAGCGCTCATGGTTCTCTTCGGGTTCTTCTTCACCACCGTGTCGTCCCGCATCTGCGGGCAGATCGGCAGCTCGGCCAATCCGATCTCAGGCATGACGATCGCGGCCTTGATCGGGACGGCCTCGATCTTCCTCCTGCTCGGCTGGATCGGTGTGGACCATCGCGTCCAGGCGATCTCGATCGCGTGCGTGATCGCCGTGGCGGCGGCGAACGGCGGCGCCACGTCCCAGGATCTCAAGACGGGGTTCCTGGTCGGCGCCACGCCGCGGCGTCAGCAGATCGGCATCATCGTGGGCGCCGTCACGTCGGCCGTCGTCGTCGGCTGGACCCTGACGCTGTTGAACCGGGCTTACCAGTACCCCGTACCCGAGCGGCACGCCGGGTTCGTCGCGCCGGCCGCGACCACGCCCGACATCGCGATCCTCGACGAGACCGTGTCGGGGTTCCGCATCGCCGGTGGCGAGAGCATCGACAGCGCCCATTACCAGGTTGTGCGGGTCTACGTCGCCACCGGGAACGTGTTGCCCGGCAAGTATCTCATGGACCCCGCCTCGCGCGAGATCCGCTACGTGATGGATCCCGGCATTGGCGGTCGGGTGCGCGAGTACGAGGGCCGCACCCTCACGCGGCTCGATTCGCCCAAGGCGACCCTGATGGCGCTCATTACTGACGGCATCCTGACCCAGCGCCTGCCGTGGGCGCTCGTGCTCATCGGCGTGTTTCTCGCCCTCGGGATCGAGCTGATGGGCCTCCAGTCGCTGCCCGTGACCGTCGGGGTCTACCTGCCGATCTCCACGTCGTCGAGCATGTTCGTCGGAGGCGTGATCCGCTGGCTGGTCGAGCGGCGCGCGCGGGCGGGCCAGCAGTCGCTTGCGGAGATCGAGTCGGGGCCGGGTGTGCTGTTCTCGAGCGGCCTCATCGCGGGCGGCGCCATCGCGGGGATCGTCGTGGCGGCCATCGCGGGCGCCACCGGCAGCGCGGAGTGGCTGGCGCACGTTACCGGGTGGTCCCAGGCACTCGGTCACGTGGCGACGGCGAGCGTGGTGTCGTTCATTCTGTTCGCCCTGCTCGGCGGGGTCCTGTACAAGGTGGCCTCGCGCCGGAGCTGATGGACGGATGCGCGTAGTCTCGCTTCTCCCCGCGGCGACCGAGATCGTAGCGGCGATCGGCGGAGTGGGGCTGCTGGTGGGCGTGTCGCATGAATGCGACTACCCGCCCGCGGTGCAGAACCTCCCCCACGTCACCCGCTCCCGCATCGATCCCCAACTGCCCGCGCGCGAGATCGATCGCCAGCTGGCGGAGGCGAAGCGCACGGGGACCCCCGCCGTCGAGGTGGATTTTCCCACGCTGGCGCGTCTGCGGCCCGACGTCCTGATCGGCCAGTCGGTGTGCAACGTGTGCGCGGTGGGAGAAGGCGAGCTGGCCCGCGTGGTGCCGGGCTTACATCCCACGCCCTGGGTGGTTACCCTGCACCCGCACACTCTGGACGACGTCCTGGCCGACGTGCTGCAGCTGGGCCAGGCGCTCGCGCTGCAGGAAGAAGCGCAGGAGTTGGTCGCGGGCCTGCGGCATCGCGTGCGGCGGTTGGCAGCACAAGCGTCACCGCCCTCAAAGCCGCGGGTGCTCGTGCTCGAGTGGCTGGACCCGCCCTACGTGGCCGGGCACTGGGTCCCGGAGCTGGTCGCGCTTGCCGGCGGCGAAGATGTCGGGAATACGCCGGGAGCGCCGTCCGTTCCCAGATCGTGGAGCGCGCTCGCGGAACGCGCGCCGGATGTGGTCGTGATCGCCCTGTGCGGCTTCGACATCGAGCGGGCGCGCCGGGAGCACGCGGCGGTCACCGACCCGGCTGCCCGCGCCGTCCTGGACCGGCGCCAGGAATTCATCGACGGCAACGCGCATACGTCCCGTCCCGGCCCGCGCCTCGTGGACGCGGCCGAGCACCTGGCCCGCCTGTTTCACGGGTGACGCGACGGGTATGTTCCTCGCTCGACGGAGACTGTGTCCGAGACCATGACCAAGAACAAGGTGGAGTTCCTGAAGCGGCTGCTCGACTCGCCCGGGCCTTCGGGCTTCGAGGCGGCGCCGGCGCGCGTGTGGCGCGAGGAGGTCGGGCAGTTCGCCGACGCGGTGACCTCCGACGTGCACGGCAATTCCGTGGCGGTGGTCAACGCGAAGGGTGCGCCGCGCCTGATGATGGCCGGCCACATCGACGAGATCGGGCTGCAGGTCACGCACGTCGACGACGAGGGGTACCTCTACTTCGCGGGGATCGGCGGCTGGGACTCGCAGGTGCTCGTGGGCCAGCGGGTCGTCCTCGTGGGCCGAAACGGTCCGGTGCGCGGGGTGATCGGCAAGCAGGCCGTGCACCTGATGAAGCGGGAGGACATGGACAAGGTCTCGAAGATCACGGACCTGTGGATCGACATCGGCGCGACGACCAAAGCCGAAGCACTCGAGCGGGTGCGGGTGGGCGATGCGGCGGTGCTGGACGCGGCCGTGCAGGAATTTCCGAACGGCCGCGTGGTCTCCCGCAGTATCGACAACCGGATCGGCGCCTACGTCGTGGCCGAGGCTTTGCGGTTGCTCGCGGCCGACCGCCCCAAGCACGCGGCCGCGTACGCGGTCGCGACCACGCGCGAGGAGATCGCATGGGCCGGCGGCGGCGCGCGCACCAGCGCCGTGGGCATCGATCCCCAAGTCGCGCTGGTGGTGGACGTCACGCACGCGACCGACTACCCGGGCGCCGACAAGAAGCGCGCAGGCGAGCACAAGCTCGGCGGCGGGCCGGTCCTCTCGCGAGGCTCGGCCGTGAGCCCCGTCGTGTTCGATCTGCTGGCCCAGTGCGCCGATGCCGAGCAGATCCCCTATAGCGTCCAGGCCGCGCCGCACGACACGGGAACCGATGCGGATGCGATCTACAACGCGCAGCGGGGCATTCCCACCGGTTTGGTGAGCGTCCCGAACCGCTACATGCACAGCCCCAACGAAATGGTGGTCGTCGAGGACTTGGACCGGGCGGCCCGCCTGTGCGCGGCGTTTGCGCGCCGCCTCACCCCCGACACGAGCTTCATCCCGAACTGACTCTTCGCCCGTCTCTCGTCCCTGTCTGGAGGTTCACCCATGTTGAAGCCAACCGTCGTTCTCGTCGCTGCGCTGACATCGGTCCTCGCAGCCGCGGGGTCCCTCTCGGCGCAAGCTCCCGCTGCCAAACCACCCGCGGCCAAGCCACCAGCGGCGAAGCCGGCCGCAGCCAAGCCGGCGACGCAGCCCGGCGCGGACCCCGTGAAGCGCGGGAAGTACCTCGTCGTGTTCGGCGGGTGCAGCGATTGTCATACGCCCAAGCTGCTCACGCCGAATGGTCTGGCTCTGGACTCGTCGCGCCTCTTGTCCGGGCATCCGTCGGACGTCGCGGTGAATCCACCGCAGTTGGGCATGCTCAGTCCGGATGGATGGATGGCCGCCACGAACATGCACCTCACCGCATGGGTGGGGCCGTGGGGCGTGACCTTCGCCGCCAATCTCACGCCCGACGCCACCGGGCTCGGCTCGTGGAGCGACAGCACGTTTATCGCCACGATGCGGAGCGGGAAGCACATGGGGGTCGGTCGCGATATCCTGCCACCCATGCCGTGGCAGAGTCTCGGCGCTCTGACCGACGATGACTTGAAGGCGATCTTCGCTTTCTTGAAGTCCGTCAAGCCGGTGCAGAACGTCGTACCCTCGGCGATGACGCCTTCGCTGCACTAAACGGGGGACGGCAGGCATGGGAGGCCCGTGGCACCCGCCGCGGGCCTCTACTGTTTGCGGTGTTTTCGCTTCAACTCGGCAACCGCCGCGAGCGCGGCGGCCTGGACTTCGGCGTCGTTGTCGTCGCCTAAGCCCTCGAGCGTACCGAACGCCGCCGGCGTCCCGGCGATGCGCAACGCCTCGACCGCCGCGAGCCGCATGGCGGCCGGCTTGCGCCCGAACAGGCGGCCCGGCTGAGCCAAACGGATCAACGCCTGCACGGCGTCCGACGTCCCGATGCGTCCCAGCGCGAACAGCAGCTCGCGGCGCACGGATTCGTCGCCCTCCTCGTCGAGCGCCACGACCAGCGGCATCGCGAGCGCGCTCGAGCGCCGGCCGCCGACGCCCAGCGCCGCCTGGATGCGGACGTCCGGTGACTTGTCGCGCAGCGCCCGCCGCAGCGGCTCCGCAGTGGCTCCGGTGCCGATCTTCGCGAGCGCGAGCGCGGCCGCCCTGCGCACGCGCTCATCGTCGTGCCCCAGGTGCTTGGCGAGGGCGGGCACGGCCTCGTCGAGACCCAGCTCGCCCACCAGCTCGGCGACGTTCCGCACCACGTACCACTCGTGATGGCCCAGCATCTTGATCAGCTGCTCGCTGCCCTCGGTCATCTGCCGCAGCAAATCGAACGCCATGCGGCGGTCTTCCATGACCGACGCGCTGACCAGCACGTCGAGCAGCACCTCAACGCCTTGCTCCCCGCCCCGGCGCAGCACGGCACTCGCGTCCGCGCGGTGTCCGGGCACCTGGAGCAGGCGCGCAAACTCCTGGAGCAACGGCGTGGTATACATCCGCCGCAACGCGATCACGTAGGCCCGATGCACGGGCCCGTCCTTCAGGGCCTGTTCCTGCCGCACCAGGCCCGCGGCGACGTGGAGCGCGTCCTCGATGCGGTTGGTGCGCTCCGCCTCCTCGATGTACTTGCACAGCTCGGTCAGGTGGGCCGCGAGATTCGGGACGTCGGGATTCCGCTCGAGCTCCTTCAGCAGCTCCGGCGCGCTCAGCGCCTTGGCCGGTTCGCGCGGCGGCGGCGGGGGCTGGGGGGGCGGCGGCGGAACAGGAGGAGGAGGGGGCGCCGGCTTCTTGGCGGCCGGCGCCGGCACGGGCGCAGGAACGGGGACCGGCGGCGGAGGGGGCGGCGCAATCATCTCGGGCTCGGATGGGACGGCCGTGCCATGACCCGGGAGCGCCGTGTCAGACTCCGGGGGCGACGGGTCGTGCGTGACCGACACACCCGCAACGGTGCCGGACGCGATGTCGCTCATCGGGTCGCCCCGGAGAATCCCCTCCGTGCCGAGGCGCTCGCTCGCCGAAACGGCCGGCGAGTCCAGATCCAGCTCCACGCCGGCGAGTGTGACCGTGATGCTTGCGACGCCTGCGACGGTGAGCCGGGTGGCGACGTCGTCGACGCGCGGCTCGCCGGCCAGGATTCGCAGCAGCTCGAAGACGTCGATCGGCGGCCCCTGCCGTGGCACCAGGATCTCGGCGACGTTGTGCACGCCGAGCCGCTGGACGAGGTAGGTGGCCGCAGGCCCATCCACGCGGGTGTCGTTGACCAGGAGCTTCCCGTTCTGATCGCGCAGGTGCAGCACCTCGTCGTGCAGCAAGCCGATCAGGATGCGGAATTCGGTTTTTTGGGCTTCTCTGGCTTTGGGGTCCCGAAACAGCTCGACGCAGCGGGCGAACCGGGCGGCCAGGATGTCCGGGGCTGGGGCTGGCATGAGACGGGAATTTATGCAACATCCGACTTCCGGGAACGGGCGGGGCGGGTAGATATTCCCGGCATGATCGCCATAGCCATGTTTGTCGCGAGCCTAGCCGCGCAGGACACCCTCCCCCCCCCGGCGCGCCGGGTCCTGGCCGACGTCCGGTATCTCGCGGACGACGCCCGCGAGGGGCGTGGGGTGGGCACCCACGGCATCGAAGACGCCGCCCGCTACATCGCCGACGCATTCAAGAAGGCCGGCCTCGCACCCGCGGGCGCCGACAACTCGTTCTTCCAGCCGTTCACGGTTGCGCCGGACGCGCCGGCCGCCATGCATACCCAGCTGGCCGGGGCCGAGACCCGCAACGTCGTAGGCGTGCTCAAGGGAAGCTCGGCCGCCCTGCGGGGTGAGGTGGTCATCGTCGGCGCGCACTACGACCACCTGGGACTGGGCGGCTTCGGCGCGCTCGATCCGGACAGCACGGGCAAGGTCCACAACGGCGCCGACGACAATGCGTCCGGCGTGGCCGGGGTGATCGAGATCGCCCGCCTGCTGCGCGGCCGCAAGCCGGCGCGCACCATCGTCTTCATCGCGTTTTCCGGCGAGGAGCTGGGCGACCTCGGCTCGGCGTACTTCGTCAAGCATCCCCTGGTCGAACCTGTCGATTCGATCTACGCCTTTCTCAACATGGACATGATCGGACGCCTGCGGAACGACCGGCTGCTCGCGCTCGGCGCGTTGAGCGCCGCGGAGTTCACCGGGCTGCTCGATTCCCTGAACCAGCAACCTGGCGCCAAGTTCGACCTGCGGGCGTCGGGGGACGGCTGGGGCCCGAGCGATCAGGCCTCGTTCTTCGCGGCCAAGCGGCCGGTGCTCCAGTTCTTCACCGATCTACACGAGGACTACCACCGCTCCACCGACGACTGGCAGAAGATCAACGCGGTGGGCCTCGCGCGGGTCGCCGCGTTCGTGTCCCAGGTGGCATGGACGCTCTCGAATCGGCCCGCGCCACTCACGTTCGTGGATGCCGCGCCGCCCCAGATGTCGAGTGGAGGCGGGTACGGCGCCTACCTCGGAACGATTCCCGACATGACGGGTTCACCGGGCGGGGTGTTGTTGTCCGGGGTTCGCACCGGTAGCCCGGCCGAGCAGGCGGGGTTGAAGGGAGGCGACATCATCACGGCCATCGGCTCGAAGACCATCGCGAACCTGATGGACATGACCGATGCGCTCCGCAGCCACCAGGCCGGCGACACGGTGACGATCGGCGTGAAGCGCGGCGATCAGACCGTGCAACTCACGGCCGTCCTTGGCAAACGGGGGTCGTGAGCGGAGAAGGAGCGACCCCCCCGGACGCCCTCGGCCTCGTCCGGGTCCTCCGGGCGGCCCACCTGCATGACACCCCGCGAGAGCAGCTCCTCACGCTCGCGTGCGAGCGCGTTCGGGCCTGGGGACCACCCTTCACATCCGTCTACGCGTACATGCTGCACGGAGACGAGCTCGTCCTCGAGGCGTATGCCGGCCGTGAGACCGAGCACACCCGGATCCCCGTGGGGAAAGGCGTGTGCGGTACGGCGGTCGCGACCGGAGAGGATCAGAACGTCCCGGACGTGGCCGCGGTGGGCGACTATCTCGCGTGTAACCTCGAGACCCGTTCCGAGCTGGTCGTACTGATCCGTCGTGGGGCGACGATTCTAGGCCAGCTGGACGTGGATTCGGATGTGCCTGCTGGATTCAGCGATGCCCGCCATGCAGCCGTGAAGCAGGTGGCGGACGCGCTCGCTGTGCTGCTGTAGCGGCCCCACGCCTGTTCGGAGTTCCCAACCCTGTCCCCTGAAGTGGCCGCCGTCGCGCGCTCGCGGTGAAAACCCGCCTGAGCAGGCACCGGCACGCTCATTGCCCCTCCCCTCCCCGTCTTCCATCTCAACCACGGGGGCAGCCATGCCGTCGATCAGGGATTTCGCCATGCCACGCTGGGCCCAAATCGCGCTCAGTCTGACTCTCGCCTGCGCGGCACTCCTAGGAGCACAGACGGCCCCCGGCCTGCGCGAGGTGCACGAGGGCAGCATGGTCAGCCTCGGATTCAATGGCATCGCGGCCGTGCCGGTCCGGGCATTCGCCTATGACGTGAACGCTGCGGGCGGGGGCAGCATGGACTTGGTTGTGAACTTCGACCGCCACGGCGACGCCGCGCTCCGGCTCGAAGGGGCCTACATCCAGTACGGGAACGACCACACGCTCGTCCCGGTCCCGGGCTCTGGTGGCTTTTACGCCTACGACCTGAACACGCGCTACTACATCTCCTCCCTGCGCGCCGGCCCGCAGCTGCAGTTCGGCCCCAGTCGCGTGCGCGTGTACCTGTTCGGCACCGCCGGGCTCGCGTACTTCGCGACCCGAACCGATGTCGCAGACGATGGCTGCAACTGTGGGGAGACCAACTTCGATGACACGGCTCTCTCGCTTGCGGCGGGTGGGGGCTTCCGTCTCGCTCTCTCGAGCGGCCGCCGCCCCGTGTCCCTCACGCTGGGCACGAGCTACGTCCACAACCAGCAGGTGGACTACCTGCGCCCGGGCGACATCACCTTTGATTCCCAGGGCGACTACGTCGTCTCGCCCGTCCGCGGCGACGTGGACTTCCTGACCTTCGAGGTGGGGTTGAGATTCGCGTTCTAGGACTCGAGCAGCATCACCCGTCTCGAGTTCGCATCGTGATCCAGTAGGCCGGCCTCACGCCCCCATTCCACCAGCGTCGCGAACAACGACTCGGCTGGAATGAAAGGAAAATGGATCGTGAGGTCGGCCAGCAGGTCGTCCTCGTCGATCACGCCGTACTCCGTTCCTTCCTCCTCCTCCTCCTCGCCCCGCTCTCGCAGCATCGTCAGCACCCGGGCGGAGAGAGGATGAGCTGCGAAACGGTCGCGCACGGTCGCCTTGCGGCTGTACGCGTCCGCAGCAAGAAATTCCCGTCCCGCGAGCGTGAGCTGCACGATGTCCCCCGGCGTCGTGACCCAACCCAGCTGCTCGGCGGCCCGCGTGACCGCGGTCATGCGGTCGTAGTCCACCCCGAGGTTTTGCGCCATGTCAAACACGTCGCCGCGGCCGTCCGGCTGCGTCGAGAGATGGTCCAGCAGACCCGTCACCTCAGCGACGTGCACGCGCGGGAACGGCACCAGGCGTTGCGGCGCGGAAGGCGCCGCGGCTTCAGGCTCGGGGAGGAGCGTCCGGGTGAGGACCGCGTGCAGGCGCTCGACCATCTCTTCGAATTCCGGGCTGCGCTCGCGGCGCGGATACGGCAGCGGGTTCGCCAGCTCCTCGCGAATGTGACCCGGGTTCGTGCCGAACACCACGATGCGGCCCGCGAGGAACACCGCCTCCTCCACGCTGTGCGTCACCACGATGAGTGCGTTCACGCCCGTCGCGGCATCGCGCCACAACTCCACCACCTGGCTGCGCAGGTTCTCCGCCGTGAGGGGATCGAGCGCGCCGAACGGCTCGTCCATCAGCAGGATCTCGGGCGCCACCGCCAGCGCGCGCGCGAACCCCACCCGTTGCTTCATCCCGCCCGACAGCTCCTTGGGGTAGGCGTGCTCGAACCCGTCGAGCCCGACGAGGTTCACCGCCCGCGCGACGGCGTCGCGTTGCGCCTGGGGGTCCATGCCGCGCGCTTCCAGGCCCATCGCCACATTCTGACTCACCGTCAACCACGGCAGCAACGCGAACGACTGAAACACCATCGCCGCCGCGGGGAGCACCCCCGAGAGCGGCTGCCCCCGGTACGACACCGACCCCTCCGTCGGCTGCGAGAGTCCCGCGAGCAGGCGCAGCAGCGTGCTCTTGCCGCACCCCGAGGGTCCGACCAATGCGACGACCTCGTGTTCGTGCACCGCCAACGACACGTCGCGCAGCGCCTCGAGCACCTGGCCGTTCGGCAGACGGAACCGCTGCGTCACATGCTGGGCGTCGAGCAGCAGCTCTGTGGCGCTCATTGCGCCATCCCGAAGCGGGCCTGCGCCCAGCGCGCGAGCGAACGCCACACCAGTCGGTTCCAGCCGACCACCATGAAGCTCATTAAAGCAATGCCGCCCGCGAGGAGCGGGAAGTTGGCGCTCGCGGTGGTCTCGCTGATCAGGCTCCCCAGCCCCCGGGTCACCTGTAGTCGCCCGCCCACTTCGACGTATTCAGCGACGATCGAGCCGTTCCACGCACCGCCCGCTGCCGTAATCCACCCGGTCACGAGCGCCGGGAACGCGGCGGGCAGGTAAAGGCGCCGCCACTGGGCCACGGGTGAGAGCTGGAACACCGTCGCCGCCTCCTTCAGCTGCTCGGGGATCGCCGAGACCGCGGAGATGACATTGAAAAGGATGTACCATTGCCCGGAGAGGACCATCAGGATCATCGCGCCCAGGCCGATTCCAATCCCGATCCGCTCGAGCAGCAGGATAACGAGCGGGAATAGCATCGGCGCGGGGAACGAGGCCACGACCTGGATGACCGGCTGAAGCAAGGTCGAGAGGCGGGGCGACCGGCCGATGATCACGCCGGCGGGCAGCGCCCACGCGGTGGACAGCGCGACGGCCCCCATCACCCTCGCGAACGTGAGCCCACCGGTCGCGGCGAGCGCGCCCCAGTCCCCCCCGCGCAGCTGGCGCAGCAACAGCCACAGGTTCCACAGGCCCAGCGCTGCACCCGCGGCAATCGCCACGACCACGGCGGCGCGGCCGGTTCGTGCCAAGCGCGGGCTCGGGCGAAACAGCGGGCCGCGGCCCATCAAGGGACTCGCGGCGGCCCGGAACGGACGAACGAGGGGCGCGGTGGCCCGGAGCACGCGACGCCGCACCAACGCCACTCGGCGCGGCAACCGCGCCCGACGCAGAAACTCGAGGACCCAGGACGTTGGGACCTGCCCGCGCGCGGTGTCGTCGAGGCGGAACTTCTCGACCCACACCACGAGCGGCCGCCACAGTAGCTGGTCCACGCTCACGATCATCACGACCATCACGACGATGGCCCCGACCATCGCAGGCACGTTGCCCTGATCGAGTGCGACACTCATGTAAGACCCGATGCCAGGCAACCGATAGTCGCGACCGCCGAGCTGGAACGCCTCGTTGACCATCAGAAAGAACCATCCGCCGGCCATCGATAGCATCCCGTTCCACACGAGCCCCTGGGCCGCCGCCGGCACCTCGAGCCGCCAGAAGGTGCGCGACGCGCGCCACCCCGCGATCTGGCACGCCTCCCGCAGCGGCGCCGGGAGCCCCTTGAGCGATTGGTAGAATGACAAGGCGAGATTCCACGCCTGCGCCGTAAAGATCATCAGAATCGCGGCCAGCTCGAGGCCCAGGTTCCGGTTGGGCGCGAGGGCCATCAAGCCGAGCACGAGACCGGGCAGGAACCCCAACACGGGAATGCTCTGCAGGATGTCGAGCAACGGGAGCAACAGCCGCTCGGCGGCCGCCGACTTCGCTGCCACCCATCCGAACCCCAGCGCGAACAGGTAGGAGACGACGAGCGCCGTCACGCCGCGCGAGAGCGAGTACAGGGCGTAGCGAGGCAGCGCCGCCGGCGACAGATCGATTCGGACCGCCTCGCGGAACGGCGCCTCGACCTCGCGCGCGAACGCCACGATCGCCGCGATGCCTCCCGCCAGGAGGCACAGCATGGCGACGTCGGCCGGCCCCATGCCCCGCAGCAGCGGCGGCATCAGGGCGGTCGGGAAGCGGAGCGACCTCTGAGATGGTGCGGCTAGCGCCACCGGAATCACTTAGCTTGAGAAATCGTGCATCCAACCGGGATGGCGGACGTGAACGGCGTCCACCTCTACACTCGCCGCGTCGGCACGGGACCCGCCGTCGTCGTGTTGCACGGAGGTCCCGGTGCGGACCACGGCTACCTGCTGCCCCAATACGATCAGCTGGCGCGCCACCGCACACTGATCTTCTACGACCAGCGGGGTAGCGGGCAGTCGAGCGTACCGCGCGAGACTCCCGTCGGCTGGCGCGAGCAGGTGGCCGACCTCGAAGCCCTGCGCGCGCTGTGGCAGCTCGACCGCCTGACGCTCCTGGGCTATTCCTGGGGCGGCCTCTTGGCGGTCCTCTACGCGCTCGAGCACCCCGATCGCATCGCCCGTCTCGCGCTCGTGTGCCCGGCGCCGGTGACGGCCCAATGGCGCGAAGAATTCGAGCGCGCATTCGCCGCGCGCAGCGCCGATCCTCGCATCCTCGACGCCCGCCGCGCGCTCGACGCGTCGGGCGTGCGCGAGACCGATCCCCCAAAATATCGCCGCTCGGCGTTCGCGCTATCGGTCGCGGCCTACTTCCGCGACCCGGCACGCGCCGAGGAGCTCACGCCGTTCCGCGTCATACAACGCACCCAGCAGTCCGTGTGGGACAGTCTCGGTCGCTACGACCTGCGGGAGCGCATCCGCGAGACCTTCCCTCCCGGGCGCCGGCCGCCGGCCCTCGTCGTGGCCGGCGTCTACGACCCGATCCCCCTCGAGTCGGCACATGAGGTCGCGGCATTGCTCGGGGCGCAGGTCGTCGACCTCGAGACGGGTCACGCGCCGCACGTCGAGGACACGGCGACTTTCGTGCAGGTGCTCGACCGGTTCCTGCCCAAGGGCACGTAGTCCGTCCTTCCGCCGGTCCGCCGTCTTTCGTACGTTCCCGTTGCATGGATAAACACGTAGTACGCCAAACACTCGAGCAGATCGCGGCGTTTCTCGAGCTGAAAGGGGAGGATCCCTTTCGCGTCCGCGCCTACGAGACGGCGGCGCGCGCGCTCGCCGGCTTCCCCGGCGACGTCGCGGGGGCGGTCGAGGCGGGCACGCTCGAGCGCGTAAAGGGGATGAGTCCGGCCACGCTCGAGGTGGTGCGCGAGCTGCTCGTCACCGGCCGCTCGACCACGCTCGACGAGCTGCGCGAGCAGATCCCGCCCGGGTTGGTCGAGATGCTGCGCATCCCGGGGCTGGGCGTGGCCAAGGTGCGCCAGATCCACGAGGCCCTGGGCATCGAATCGCTCCCGGAGCTCGAAGCGGCGGCGTTGGACGGTCGCCTGGCGCGGCTGCCGCGATTCGGCGCCAAGACGGCCGCGAATGTGCACAAGGGAATCACGTTCCTGCGGGAAGCAAGTGAGTTCCGCCTGTACCACCACGCCCTCGCCGAGGCGGAGGGGGTGCAGCGCGCGCTCGCGGGCCTCGAGGGGGTGCAGCGGGTGGAGCTGGCGGGGAGCGTGCGCCGCCGCCGCGAGGTGATTCGCGACATCGACCTCGTCATGGTGGCGGCGCCGGGGTCCCAGGCGGCGCTGATCAAACGGCTGGGACAGGCGCCCGGCGTCACCGAGTTCGCGGGCGGCGAAGGCACGGTCACCTTGCGCTTCGCGAGCGGCTCAGTCGTCGACGTGTTCCTCGCCACGCCGCACGACTTCGGACTTGCCTGGGTCCGCGCGACCGGCGCCGCGGAGCACCTGGCGGATCTCGACGCCCGCGCGCGCGCCCGCGGCGTCGCGCTCGCCCCGGGCGGCGCGTTCCCGGACGAGGAATCGGTCTACCGGGCGGTGGGCCTCGCGTGGATTCCGCCGGAGCTGCGCGAGGGCGCGGGAGAATGCGACGCGGCCGCGGAAGGACGCTTGCCGAAGCTGATCGAGCAGCGCGATCTCCGCGGCCTGATCCACTGTCATACCAACTATTCCGACGGCGTCACGACGGTCGCCGAGTGGGCCCGCGCGTGCGCCGAAGCCGGATACGAATGGATCGGCGTAACGGATCACAGCCAGTCATCCGTCTATGCCGGTGGATTGACACCGGAGGCTATCGGCGCGCAGCGCCTCGAGATCGACGCCGCCAACCGAGACGGGAGCCTGGGCGGCGCGCGCGTGCTCCAGGGCGTCGAAGCCGACATCCTCGCCGACGGGACCCTGGACTACGACAGCGACACGCTCGACCGGTTCGACTTCGTGATCGGGTCGATCCACACGCGCTTCGGTATGAACGAGGCCGAGATGACCCGCCGCGTGCTCTCGGCCATGGACGACCCGCATCTCGCCATCATCGGACACCCCACCGGCAGGCTGCTCCTCGCACGTGAGCCCTTCGCCATCGATCTCGAGAAGGTCTTCGCGAAGGCTGCGCTGCGCGGCATCGCCGTCGAGGTCAACGCCGATCCCCACCGGTTGGACCTGGACTGGCGTCTGGTGCGTCAGGCGCGCGCGGCCGGCGTCACGATCTCGCTCGGCGCCGACGCCCACTCGACGAGTGGGATGTCGAACGTGACGGTGGGTCTCGGGATCGCTCGCAAGGCTTGGGTCGAGGCGCGTGACGTGTTGAATACGCGGGACGCGGACAGCTTTCTCGCCTTCACCCGGCAGCGCCGGGCGGTGCCGGCGTGATGGCGGTCAAGACCAAGGCGCGGCGCGCGCGCGAAACTCCTGCGGCGCTCAAGGGCCGGGCCAAGAAGGTCCTCGCCCGTCTGATGCAGGCCTACCCCGACTCGACCTGCGCCCTGCAGCACCAGAGCGCGCTCGAGCTTCTGGTCGCCACGATCCTCTCGGCCCAGTCCACCGACGCGCGCGTCAATCAGGTCACTCCCGCCCTCTTCGCCAAGTACCGAACCGCGGCGGACTATGCCGCCGCCGACCCGGCAACCCTCGAGCAGGAGATCCACAGCACCGGGTTCTTCCGCAACAAGACCAGATCCATCATCGGGATGGCGCAGGCCGTCGTGGAGCGGCACAACGGCCAGGTGCCTGATACGATGGACACGCTCGTCGAGTTGCCGGGCGTCGGCCGCAAGACCGCGAACGTCGTGCTCGGGACCTGGTTCGGGAAGAACGAAGGCGTCGTGGTGGACACCCACGTGCAGCGGCTCAGCACGCTGCTGGGATTCACGCGCGAGACGACGCCCGAGAAGATCGAGCGCGATCTCATGGCGCTCGTGCCGCGCGACAAGTGGACCTGGTTCTCGCACACCCTGATTTTGCACGGCCGGGCGGTCTGCATCGCGCGGCGGCCGAGATGCGAGGAGTGTGTGGTGAACCGGTGGTGTCCGAGCTCCCGGGTATGACCGCGCTTCCTCCCGTCGACCGCGCCGCCCTCGTCGCCCAGCGCCGTGACCTCCACCAGCACCCCGAGCTCGGCTTCGAGGAAACACGCACGAGCGGCATCATCGCCGAGCGGGTGCGCGCGCTGGGTTACCAGGTCACGACGAACATCGGCAAGACGGGGGTCCTCGCTCTGCGGAATGGGCAGGGCACTGCCTCCAAGTGCGTCCTCATCCGCGCCGACATGGACGCCCTTCCGGTGGAGGAGGCGAATGAGGTGCCGTACCGCTCCAAGCGGCAAGGGCGAATGCACGCCTGCGGGCACGACGGCCACGTCGCCATCGGGCTCGAGGTCGCGCGGCGCCTCGCTCAACACCCGCTTGGTGGCTCGCTCAAGCTCGCGTTTCAGCCGGCCGAGGAGATCGCGGGTGGCGCGCTGGCGATGATCGCGGCCGGTGTGCTCGACGCGCCGCGCGTCGACGCGGCGTTCGGCATTCATCTGTGGAACGACCTGCCCGTGGGAACGATCGGGATCATGCCGGGGCCGGTGATGGCCTCGGTGGACGAGTTCGAGATCACGGTGGTGGGCAAGGGCGGGCACGCGGCCGCGCCACATCAAACCGTCGACTCCGTCCTCGTGGCCGCACACATCGTTACCGCGTTGCAGAGCCTCGTGAGCCGCCGCCGCAATCCATTCGAGGAAGCGGTGCTCTCGGTGACGCAGATGAGCGCGGGCCATGCGTTCAATGTCATTCCAGGTCGCGCCGAGCTACGCGGTACGGTTCGCACGTTCGGCGGGAAGATCTATGAGGACGCGCAGGGTCTGATCGAGCAAACCGCCAAGGGAGTTGCGGAGGCATTCGGGGCGTCAGTAGACGTACGCTACGAGCACCGCTGCAAGCCGGTCGTGAACGACACGCGCATGGCCGAATTGATGTCGGAGGTCGCGGCAGGGATCGTGGGTCGGGACAAGGTGAAACGGGGCGTGCGCACTATGGGAGGCGAGGACATGTCCTTCTTTCTCGCCAAGGTGCCCGGGGCGTTCGCCTTCGTCGGGTCAGCGGGTGGCGTTGCGTCGCCGCATCACAGTCCCACGTTCGATATAGATGAGGAGTCCCTCGTGATTGGGGCGGAGCTGTTGGCCCAGACGGCGGTGAGGTACCTGGAAGGCAGGGGCTAGGTGTGAGGTGTCAGGGGTTTAGCGCGATCCTCCTCCTATTCAGAGCCTTCGTGAGGCCGGAGAGCATCTTCCCCACCTCGTCCGTACTCTTGAGAATGCCGTCCTCCTCGCCCTTCTCCACATATCCGAGCCGCCCGGCAATCAGGACTTGAGTCTCCATCTCCGTCAACGATCCCTTGGCGATCGACAGTAGTCGCAGGTAATCGCCGAGATGGTCGCGGCCGTGACCTTCTGCAATGTTCGAGGGGACAGACACAGCAGCCCGCCTCATCTGCTGAGCCAGGCCGTACCGTTCGTGGTTCGGAAAGGCGTCAGTCAGACGGTATACGTCTGCGACAACGGCCATGGCTCGCTGCCAGACGAGCAGATCCCGGTAGCCACGCACGCCGGTCGACATGGGGACCTACGGTACCGTATGCAACGCAGGAAAGAACATCCTTACTACTGCAGCGAGTGCCGGATACACGCACACCTCACACCTCGCACCTCACACCTAGCACCTCGCACCTCACACCTAGCACTAGATTTATCCCCAATGTCCAACCTCCTCGCCGACCAGCCGTCTGCCTACCTCAAGTCTGCCGCACACCAACCGGTCCATTGGTTCCCGTGGAGCGACGCCGCCTTCGCCCGCGCGAAGACCGAGAACAAGCCCATCCTCCTCGACATCGGCGCCGTGTGGTGCCACTGGTGCCACGTCATGGACCACGAGTCCTACGAGAGTCCCGCGGTCGCCGAGGTGCTGAACCGGGACTTCGTGTGCATCAAGGTGGACCGAGACGAGCGCCCGGACGTCGACATCCGCTACCAGCGCGCCGTGCAGGCGCTCACCGGTCAGGGCGGCTGGCCCCTCACGGCGTTCCTCACGACGGCAGGCGAGGTGTTCTTCGGCGGGACCTACTTCCCGCCCGAGGACAATCCGTATGGACGGCCCGGTTTCCTCGCGGTGCTGCGCCAGGTGGCGCGCGCGTATCGCTCCGAGCGGGAGAAGATCTCTGGCAATGCCGAGGCGATCCGCAAGCACGTGACGGAAACCCTGGACGAAACGAAGCCCGGCACGGTCGAGGCCGCGCTCGTGACCCAGGCCGCAAACGACATGTCCCGAGTCTTCGACATCCGCTACGGCGGCTTCGGGACGGCGCCCAAGTTCCCGCACGCGGCCGCCGTACGATTCCTGCTCGCGCGCTGGTCCGACGAACGCCTGCCCTGGATGAAGGATATCGCGGAGAAGACGCTCACCGGCATGGCCCGCGGCGGCATCCGCGACCACCTGGGCGGTGGCTTCCACCGCTATTCGGTGGACGAGCGCTGGATCGTACCGCACTTCGAGAAGATGTCCTACGATAACTCGGAGCTGCTGCACGCCTACCTCGACGGCTACGCCGCCCTCGCCATTCCCCTCTTCAAGGAAGTAGCGACGGGTATCGTAGACTGGGTGCGCGCCACGCTCTCGGACGGGAAGAGCGCGTTCTATGCGTCTCAAGACGCGGACGTGGGCCCCACGGACGACGGTGACTACTGGACCTGGACGCCGGATGAGCTGCAAAATGCGTTGCCGGACGGCGCGTTCCCGGTTGCCAGTCGGGTCTTTGAAGTAGAAAAGCAGGGCGAGATGCACCACAACCCGGAAAAGAACGTGCTGTGGTGGGCGAGCGATCCGGCGAATGATGCCGAGCGGCGCGTGCTCGCGGACGCCATGCGGGCCCTCAAGGCCACGCGCGACCGGCGCCGCGCGCCCTACGTGGACACGACGCCCTACGTGAACTGGAACGCAATGATGGCGTCGGCCTTTCTGCACGCGGGCGCGGTGCTCGACCGGCCTGAATGCAACACCCTGGCTCTCGCGGTCCTTGGCCGCATCTGGGCCGAGTCGTGGGACGAGAAGGCGGGGATGGGGCACGTGATCGGCCGCGCGGAGCCCCGTGGCCTCCTCGAGGACAACGTCCACGCAGCCGCCGCGTTTCTCGACGCCTTCGAGGCAACGGGAGACGGCACGTGGCTCGAGCGCGCCCGCGCCATCGTCAGCTATTGCATCCGGGCGCACTGGGACGACGGCGCCGGTGGATTCTTCGACGTGGCGGCGGGCGGCGCCAACACTGCGTATCTCGCGACCCGCGCCAAGCCCGTGCAGGACGCCCCCACGCCCTCCGGCAACGGCGTCGCGGCGCTCGTGCTCGCGCGGCTGTGGGGACTGACCGACGAACCGGAGTGGCGCCGGCTGCTCGACCGCCAGCTCGCCGCCTTCGCGGGCTCCGCGTCGCAGCTCTCGCTCCACGGCGCGACGCTGTTCATGGCGGCCGATTGGGGCCTGCACCCCATCACGCGCGTCGAGGTGGCAGGGCCAGCGGGCGAAGGGCCCGCGTGCGCCATGCACCTCCTCGCGCTCCAGACGTACCGGCCGCGCAAGGTGGTGGTACGCAAGACGGGCACCGCACCGGCCGCCACTGTATGCATCGGCACGACCTGCTCGCTCCCCGTCGCCACCCCGCAGGATCTGGCGAACCTCCTCTGATTCCTACTTCGTGGAGATCATGATGCCGAACAAGACTGCCGTGTTCGACACGGCTAAAGGTGCCATCGAAGCCGACCTGTTCGCCGACGAGACGCCCAACACCGTGGCGAACTTCGAGAAGCTCGCCAACTCGGGCTTCTACGACGGCACCAAGTTTCATCGCGTGATCGCCAACTTCATGGCGCAGGGCGGCGACCCCTACTCGAAGACCGGCAAGGGCCCCGTGGGCACCGGCGGCCCGGGCTACACCATCAAGTGCGAGACGAGCCGCAACACCCACAAGCACGTACCCGGCACGCTTTCCATGGCGCACGCCGGAAAGGACACGGGCGGCAGCCAGTTCTTCATCTGCCACTCCGCCCAGCGGCATCTCGACGGCGTCCACACCGTGTTCGGGCAGGTGACGAAAGGGATGGACGTCGTGCTCGCGATCAAGCAGAATGACGAAGTGAAATCCATCCGGGTGAAGTGACGCGCTGTGCATCTCGATTTCGCCGTCGTCGCCGACTACGCCCTGGTGGACCAGGCGGGCAAGCTCTCCGTAATGGGGATGTTTCAGCACATCTGGGTGCAGCAGTTCCCCGCGATGCACCCGCGCCTCCACCTCGTGATGCGGCTCAAGGGCCGGCGCACCGAGGTCGGCGACCACGCGGTCCAGATCCGGCTGCTCGATGAGCAGGACCAGGAAATCCTCGGCGGCTCGGGAGGCGTGAGGTTCGACGAACCCCCGGCGGGCGTGATGGAGATGGAAGCGGGGGCCATCCTGGTGTTCGACGTCCCCTTCCCCCACGCCGGCACCTACCGCTTCGAAATCACGATCGACGGCGAGCGCCAGGCCACCGTCCCGGTCACGGTCTCGCAGGTGCCGCCCGCCTCCGCCCCCCCTCCCGGGGCGCCGGGCCGACCCACCTTCCACTAGCCGCAGTGCATCGCGGCCTGCCGGTCCTCCTCCTCGCCGCGCTGCTCGCCCTCGGCTGGAACATGAGCGCGTATCCCTTGCTCGAGCCCGACGAGGGACGCAACGCCGAAGTCGCGCGCGAGATGGCGCAAACCAACGACTACCTCGTGCCGCATCTCGATGGGCTCCCCTATCTCGACAAGCCCATCGTGTACTTCGCCGCGTCGGCGCTGTTCATGGAAGTCCTGGGCCCCTCGGAAATGGCGGCGCGCCTCCCCGCCTACCTCTCGACCATCGCGACGGTGGCCCTGCTCGTCTGGTTCGCGAGACGCCGCTGGGGTGCCGACGCGGGATGGCTCGCCGGCATCGCGTTCGCGACCATGCCGCTCACGCTCGCCTACGCCCATACCGCCATCTTCGACAGCACGCTCTCGCTCTGCACCACGGCCGCGCTCATGTGTTTCTTCGAGGGATACGTGGCGCTCGCCTGGGCCGCGATGGCGCTGGGAGGGATCACCAAGGGGCCGGTGGCGATCGCGATACCGCTCGTGGCAATCATCCCCTACGCGCTCATCACCGGGATCGCGCTGCGACGCCTCGTGTCGCTGCGCGCGCTCGCGGCGTTCGCCATCGTGGGGCTTCCCTGGTTCTTCGCCGTCACCGCGCGCATCCCCGAGTTCCCCCGGTATGCCTTCGTGCACGAGACCTTCGAACGCCTCACCACGCCGCGGTTCCACCGCACCGGCCCGATCTGGTACTACCTGCCGATCCTGCCCGTCGGCGCGTTCCCGTGGGTGGTGCCGGTCTGCGCGCGCCTGCGTCATTGGCGCGCCGCATTGACCGCGTGGCGTGAGTCCGCCGGCCGTGAGGCGATCTGGCTCGCCGCCTGGGTGCTCGGACCCCTCGTGCTGTTCTCCCTCAACCAGTCGAAGCTGCCGCAGTACGTGCTGCCGCTGATGCCGGCGTTCGCTCTCGCCGCGGCGCGCACGCTGGTCAAGCAGGGACCGCGCACGGGGGCACGCACCTACGCCATCATCGGCGGCGTCGTGGTAGCGATTCTGGCGGCGACCATTCCGACCTTGGAGCGCGTGCTTCCATTCAGCGACGCGGGACGAGCGGCGCTGCCGGCGACCGTCGGAGTGATGGCGTTCACCTTGCTCGCGTCTGCCTGCTGCGTCCTCTTCGCCGCGCGGGGGGAGCGCCTGGGCCTCGCGGCAACCGGGTACGCGATGGTCGTGATCGTGGTGCCGTTCGCATCGGGAGGCCTGCTGCGCGCCGTGAGCGAGGGCCGCTCGTCAGCGGGACTGGCCGCCGCCGTGATGCAGGCGGCCCCGGCCGGCGAGGTGCTCGCCATCGCGACCTACCCCACCTCCCTGCCGTTCTATCTCGACCACACGATCCAGGTCGCCACGGCCGACCCCGGAGTGCTCACGAGCAACTACATCGCGGCGTATGAAGAGCGCTTGCGCGTGATGCCCGGCTCGCGGCTCGAGCCTGGCGATGCCTGGCGCCCGATCCTGGCGGAATGCCCCGTGGCGACCGTGTTCGTGGTGCGCTCGGACGCGAGCGCGATCCGCGCCGATCTCGCCGCGCTGCCGCTGATTCTCGACGACGGTCGCAACGCGGCGTACGGACCGTGCATCCCACATTGAGTGTGACCTAATGTGCGGCATCTTCGGTGCCGTCTCGCTCGTGGACCGCCCCCTCAAACATCCGGACTGTATCGCCGCTATGAGCGCCGTCCTCGCGCACCGCGGCCCCGACGGCGAGCGGATCGTGGGCCACGAGCGGGCCCGCATCGGCGCGCGCCGCCTCGCCATCATGGACCTCACCACCGGCGATCAGCCGTTCCAGAGCCCCGACGGCGCCGTCTGGATGGTGTGCAACGGCGAGATCTACAACTCACCCGAGCTGCGCCGCGAAGCCACGCACTGGGGCTATCCCTTCCGCTCGACGGGAGACATCGAAAACATCGTCCCCTTTTATGAGCGCTTCGGCGCGGGCGCCGTGGAGCGCCTCGACGGAATGTTCGGACTCGCCATCTGGGACGACCGGCGCCGCTGGCTCATTCTGGCGCGCGATCGCGCGGGCGAGAAGCCGCTGTTTTGGACGGAGCGCGACGGCGAGCTGCGCTTCGCGTCGGAGATTCAGGCGCTGCTCCTGTATCCCGATCAGGACCGCCGGCTCGCGACCCGCGCCGCCTCGGCATATGCCGCGCTGGGCTACGTTCCGGCGCCGCACACGATGTTCGAGGGAATTCGCAAACTCCCGCCCGGGCACGTCCTCATCGCCGACGCATCGGGCGTGCGCCTTCGGGCCTACTGGGACCCCGCGGCCCGCGCCGCCGAGCCATCGCGTCTCGAATCACCCGCGCAGCTGCGTGAGGTGGTGCAGCGGGCCATCGAACGCGAGCTCATGTCCGACGTCCCGCTGGGCGTCTTCACGAGCGGCGGCCTCGACTCTTCCCTGCTCGCCGCCGCCGCGGCGCGCGTGTTGGGAGGCGAGCGCATCCATACGTACTCGGTGCGATTCCTCGAGCCGGGCTTCGACGAGAGCCCCGTCGCCGAGGCGGTGACGCATCACATCCGCACGGTCCACCACGTGGTGACGGCGGACGACGCCGCCCTCGAGCGGGCGTTCCACGTCGTGACCGACACGTTCGCGGAGCCCGTCGGCGACCCGGCGGTCCTCCCGACCTATCTCCTGGCCGAAACGGCCCGCCAGGACGTGAAGGTCGTGCTGTCGGGCGAGGGCGCCGACGAGCTGTTTGGCGGATACCCGACCTACCTCGGTCACAAAGCGGCGCAGCTGTTCAGCCGCCTTCCTTCGCCCCTGCGCGCGCTCCTGCGCGGAGCCGCGCGCGGCCTGCCGGCCTCGACGGGGAAGGTGACGCTCGAATTCCTGGCGAAGCAGTTCGTCGAGGCGGCCGAGCGACCGCTGCTCGAACGCCACTTACACTGGTTCGGGGCGCTCGGCCCCGATCCGGCCCTTCTCGAGGAACTGGGCACGCGGATGGCAGCGTTCCCCCAGAGCGATCCGCTGAACCTGGCGCTCTGGCTCGACTTCGTCACGTACCTGCCGGACAACCTGCTGGTCAAGGTCGACCGCGCCACGATGCGCGCCTCGATCGAAGCGCGCTCGCCGTACCTGGACCGCGAGCTGGTGGAGCTGGTGCTCCCGGCGCCCTCACGCCTCAAGGTGCAGGGGTGGAGCACGAAACGCATATTGAAGGAAGCGGCCCGCGGGCTCGTCCCCGCGACCGTCATCCGGCGCCGCAAGCGCGGCTTGTCGGTCCCCGTGGCCCGTTGGCTGAACACGGGGCTCGCGCCGGTCGCCGACCGCGTCCTGGCGAAGTCGCGGCTCGCGGGCCCGAGGGCGGCGACCCTCTTGGCCGATCATCGCGCCGGCCGCGCGAACCACGCCCGCAAGCTCTGGCCGATCCTGATGGCCGAGCTGTGGGCCGAACGGTGGAACGTCGATCTCGGAGAGCGGCATGAACCGCGCCGAAGCGCTGCAACTGATGCATGAGCACACTCAGTCTCCCGGCCTGCGGCAGCACATGCTCGCGGTCGAGGCCGCCATGCGCGCGTACGCGCAGCGCTACGGCGAGGACGTGGAGAGCTGGGGACTGGTGGGGCTGCTGCACGACTTCGACTACGAGCGCTACCCCAACCCGGGGCACCTCCCCTCCGACGAGCACCCGACCTGGGGCGCGAGCCTGCTCGCCGAACGCGGCCTCCCTCAAGCCTCGTGCCGGGCCATCCTCGGCCATGCGAGCTACACCGGCGTGCCGCGCGACAGTCTCATGGCCAAGGCCCTGTACGCCGTCGACGAGCTGTGCGGCTTTCTCGTGGCGTGCGCGCTGGTGCGCCCCTCGAAAAGCCTCGCTGACCTCGAAGTCAGCTCCGTGAAGAAGAAACTCAAGGACAAGGCGTTCGCCCGCGGTGTGAATCGCGACGAGGTGCGCCAGGGCGCCGAGGAGCTGGGCGTTCCCCTCGACGAGCACGTCGCCTTCGTGATCGGCGCGCTTCGCCCCGTGGAAGGCTCGCTCGGCCTGGGCCAACCGGCCGCCGCCGGATCATGACGATCTCGAGCGCGGCGATTCCCGTTACGAAGTACGCGCCCGACGACGACGCGTTCGAGCTCGCCATCGATCGCGCGACCGCGACGCGGCCGATCGGCGGCAATCTGCTCCACCACTACGCAGACAGCCCGCGCGCGCTCGACGCCATGCTCTCGCTCGTCGAGGGCGCCACCCGCTGGGTGCATTTCGAGAACTACATCATTCGTGACGATCGCACCGGGACTCGCTTCGCGGCGGCGCTCGCCGAGCGGGCCCGCGCCGGGGTCCGCGTCCGCGTGCTGTACGACGCGTTGGGGTCGCTGGGCACGTCGCGTCGCTTCTGGCGAACGTTGCGGCAGGCCGGCGCGGAAGTGCGCGCCTTCCGTCCGCTGCTCTCCTCCCGGCTGCTCGAGCTGGCGTCGCGCGATCACCGCAAGCTCGCGGTCGCGGACGGGGTGCGGGCCATGGTCGGTGGCATGTGTATCGGCGACGAGTGGGCCGGCGACCCGGAGCGCTTCCGCCTGCCCTGGCGCGACTCGATGGTGATGGTCCACGGCCCCGCGGCGACCGCCCTCGACCGGGCGTTCGCGCGCGTGTGGGAGCGCAGCGGCGGGCCGCTGTCCCCCGAAGAGCTCGAGGCAGACCCCCCGGAGGCGGGCTCGTGCACGGTGCGTGCCGTCGCCGGCGTCCCGCGCCGCGCCCGGATGTTTCGCGCGCTCGAGCTGCTCGCCGCGAGCGCGCGCGACCGTCTCTGGATCACGGATGCCTACCTCATCGCGCCGCTCCTCCTGCTCGCGACGCTGGTCGATGCCGCGCGGAGCGGGGTAGACGTGCGGGTGCTCGGGCCCGGCACGAGCGATCTCCCGGTGTTGCGCGATGCGACGCGGGGAGGCTATCGCGATCTGCTGCGGGCCGGCGTGCGCATTTTCGAGTGGCAGGGGCCGATGTTACACGCCAAGACGCTGCTCGTGGACCACCGCTGGTCTCGCGTGGGGTCAAGCAACCTCAACCTCTCGAGCCTCGTCGGCAACTACGAGCTCGACCTGCTCGTCGAGTCCGAGACGCTTGCGGCCGAGCTGGGCCATCAGTTTCTGCGTGACCTCGCGTCGAGCCGGGAGATCGTTCTGAAGGCGCGGCGCCGTCCTCTGCCCGCCCGCCTGGTGGGTGCCCCGGCGACTCATCCGCCGGCGTCTCCCACGCCCACGCATTTCCGTTCGGGGTACGAAATGGGGACTGCGGCGGTCATCACGCTGCGACGCCTTTTGGGAGGCGCCCGGCGCTCGGTGGCCGGTGCCGCGACCGTGGTGTTCACACTGGTCGCAGGCCTCCTGCTCGCGTTCCCGCGCGTAATGAGCGTGGTAATGGCGACAGCGGCACTCGTATTGGCGCTGGGGACAGGACTTTACGCCCTGGAACAGCGCCGCGCTTTGGAGGCGGACGACTCTGGCTGACGCTCAACCCCCCCGGCCTGCCGCGCGTATAGCAGCGGAGACGGATGACGCGCTCGTGGCCCGCGCAGTCGCGGGAGACCGGAGCGCGTTCGGTGTCCTGGTGGAGCGCTACGCGGCCGCGGTACGCCGCGTGGCGCGGGCGGTACTGGGCGACCCGGATGACGCGGACGATGCCGCCCAGGACGCGTTCCTCTCCGCGTTCGTGAAGCTGCGGCAATACGATCCCCACCGGCCGTTCGGCCCCTGGTTGATGCGGATTGCGGCGAACGCAGCCACCGATCGGCGACGGCGGCGCGCGGTGCGTCGCGCTGAGTCCCTGGACGGCCTCCGGGCCTGGGGACCGCAACCCGATGCCGAAGCGCAGCGCCGTGACCTGGGCCTCAGGCTGCGTGAAGCGCTGGCGCAACTCCCGGAGCGGCGACGCGCGGCTGTAGTGTTGTTCGACGTGGAAGGCTACTCGCACGCGGACATCGGCCGCATTCTTGGAATACCGGAGGGCACCGTTCGGTCGGAAGTGTTCCACGCGCGGCGGGCGCTGCGCGTACTGCTGGCAGACTGGAAGGAGGACGTTGAATGACTCCGGAACCCACCCCGTTTGATCATCGGCCCGACCCGGTGCTCGGCGGCGCATTGAGCCGGGTGCTCGCCCCGGGCGATCAGGCAGCGTTCGTCGCTCGCGTGATGGCGGCGCTCGACGACGCCGCCGTGGCGCATTGGGACGTGCTCGCTTCCTGGGCACGCGCCGGCATTGCCGCCGCGGTCGTGGCCGTCATCGTCGGCGGGCTGCTCGTCGCGCGACCGGCCGGCTCGCCGGCGTCACTGGAAGACGTCCTCGCCGTGGCGGCGGGCCCGGCGGCCCCGGCGCTCGTCGCGGGATCGACTCCCCCGGACCCGAGCGTCGTGCTCACCTCGGCCGAGGAACGCTAGCCCGTGCCCAACCGATCGCAGCTGTGGGCGGCCGCGCTGTTGGCGGCCGCGCTCATCGTAGGCGGCACCGCCGGGTGGGTCGCTCGCGGCTCGAGCGTGCGCCGCTGCACGCCGCGCTACCGGGATACCGCCGGCATGGTCGCGTTTCTCACGAAAGAGCTCAATCTCTCGGCGACCCAACAGGATTCGGTGCGCGCCATTTTCCACCGGCACCGCGACGAAATGGAAGCCATCTGGCGGACCGTGCATCCCCGCTTCGACTCTCTCCGCGCGGTTCTCGAGACGGAAATCAGCGCGCAGCTGACGCCCGAGCAGCAGCGCCGGCACCGCGACCTGCTGGAACGGATCGGGCGTGAACGCCGCGCCGCTGACAGCGCGGTCACGGGACACAACTAGATGCGCCGGGGCGCCCTCGCCCCGCTGCTCTGCGCGGCCCTCGCTGCGCCCGCAGCGGCGCAACAAATCGATGTCACCCTTACCGACGCCATTCAGCGCTCGCTCGCGGCGCAGCCCGCCATGGTGTCGGCGCACGGCGACGTGCGCAACGCCAACGCCACCAAGCGCGGCGCCTGGGGCGCGTTCCTGCCCTCGGTCGGTTTGGGTGGGTCGGCCCTGCGCAGCAATACCGCTCGGTTCGATCCGAACAGCACCGAGCTCTTGCCCCCGGGCTACTCGTATACCGGCAGCCTGACCGCGAGTCTCAACCTGTTCGACGGATTCAATCGCCTCTTCAACGTGAAAGCCTCGACGGCCGCGAGCGACGCGGCCTCCGCCGGGTTCGTGAATCAGCGCTACCAGACGACGCTTGCCACCCAACAGGCATTTTTCACCGCTCTGGCCAACGCGGAGCTCGTGCGCGTGGCGCAGGCCAACGTCGATCGCGCCAAGGAAGAGGTGCAGATCGCCGTCAATCGCTTCCAGGCCGGTGCGGCGACCCGCTCGGACACCCTGACGGCAACCGTCGATTTCGGCAACGCCCGGCTCGCGTTCCTCCAAGCGCAGTCGAACCTCGCCACCGCACAGGCCAACCTGGCCCGCCAGATCGGCGTGAACGGTAGCGCCCGCGCGGTGGCGGACTCGGTGGTCCCGCAGCTCCTCGACACCACCGGCCTGCGCGCCGCCGCACTGGCGTCCGCCCCCATCGTCACCCAGTTCGAGGCCCAGGCGCGTGCTGCCGGCGCCGATATCTGGAACGCGCGCTCTCAGTACTGGCCGTCGCTCAGTGTCGCCTACACCAATACGAGGACCGGCGTCGACGCGCCGGAGCTGCCGCTGTTGAGCAACTACCGCGAGTCGTTCGCCTGGCGCTTCGCGCTCACTTGGACGCTGTTCGACGGGCTCCAGCGCGAGCGCACGCAGGTCTCCGCGAGCACGGCGCGCGATCTGGCGAACGCCCAGGCCGCGGACGCGCGCCGCCAGGTGGATGCACAGCTCACGCAGTACCTTGCGGCCATGTTCACGGCACACACCCAGATCGGTATTGCGGACGCCAACGTCGCGGCAGCTACAGAAGCGCGGCGCGTGCAGCAGGAGCGCTATCGCCTCGGTGCGGCCACGCTGCTCGACCTGCTGACCGCCGAAGCCAACCTGACCCAGGCCGAGGTTCTCCAGGTCCAGGCGCGCTACAACTACGTAACGGCGCGCGCACAGGTCGAAGCGCTCGTGGGGCGGACCCTGTGACTACGGCCCAGACCATGTCGTTCCACACCGGCGACACGCCGCTCCCGGGGATCGTCATCCTCACGCACCGGCTCGCGCGCGACTACGACATGGGCGGCGAGGTCGTGCACGCGCTGCGCGGTGTGGACATCCAGATCCGGAAGAACGAGTTCGTGGCGATCATGGGCCCGTCGGGCTCCGGCAAGTCGACCCTCATGAACCTGATCGGCTGCCTCGACACGCCGAGCGGGGGAGAGTACTGGCTCAATGGGCAGAAGGTGTCCGATCTCTCCGACGATGCGCTCGCCCGCATCCGCAACAAGGAGATCGGCTTCGTCTTCCAGACGTTCAACCTGCTGCCGCGCGCGAGCGCGCTGCACAACGTCGAGCTGCCGTTGATCTACGCGGGCGCGGGCGCGAAGGAGCGACGCGAGCGCGCCGAGCAAGCGCTCGATCATGTGGGCCTGGGCGACCGGATGGAGCACCGGCCGAGCGAGCTGTCCGGCGGCCAGCGCCAGCGCGTGGCGATCGCCCGGGCGCTCGTGAACGAGCCCTCGATCCTCCTCGCCGACGAGCCGACGGGCAACCTCGATTCAGCCACCGGCGAGGAGATCATGCGGCTCTTCAAACAGCTGCACGATGCGGGGCAGACGATCATCGTGGTCACGCATGAGCCCGACATTGCCGCCCACGCGTACCGTCAGATCCTGCTGCGCGATGGTCTCGTCGAGCGCGACCAGAAAACGAAGGGCGCACCCTGAAGCACTCGCGTCTCGCCGCCTCCGCAGCGTTGCTCATCGGCCTTGCCGGCTGCAAGAAGGCGCAGTCGGCACTCCTGTACGAAACGGTCGCTGTCGAGCGCCGCGATGTCGTGCTCACGTCCACCACCACCGGCGTCATCGAACCGATCATCACGTTCAGCGTGAAATCGAAGGCCTGGGGTGAAATTCTCGAGATGCCGGTGCAGACGGGCGACGAGGTGAAGAAGGGCCAGCTGCTCGTCACGATCGACCCCCGGATTCCGCGCGACAACCTGACCGAGGCGCAGGCCAACCTCAGCAGGGCTCAGGCACAGCTCACGAACGCCACCGCGCAGTTCAAGCGGAGCGAGACGCTGTATCAGAGCCAATCCATCGCGCAAACGGACTATGAGCGTGCGAGGCTGGCGTACATCACGGCGCAGTCGGCGGTCGTAACCGCGCAGGCGCAGCTGCGCACGGCCCAGGAAGCCATGGATGACACCCACGTGCGCGCCCCGATCGCCGGCACCGTCCTCGAGCTCGACGCGGTGCGCGGAACCGTCATCTCGAGCCCAACGCTCGGCGGCGGCACGGTGATCCTCAAGATGGCGAGCCTCGACACCGTGCGGGATTCGGCGCTGGTCGTGGAAACGGACATCGGCAAAGTGCAGCCGGGAATGGCGGTGACGATCACGGTGGATGCATTCCCGGACCGCACGTTCGAGGGCACCGTCCTGAAGATCGAGCCGCAGGCGCAGATCAACCAGAACGTCACGATGTTCCCCGTACGCGTGAACATCCCGAATCCTGGCCACCTGCTCAAGCCGGGGATGAATACCGGCGTCCGGGTTCACATGGGACAGGTGCAGCATGTGATCGCCATCCCGAACGCCGCGCTCCGCACCACTCGGGACGTCGCCTCCGCGGCGAGCGTGCTCGGGCTCGACCCGCAGGCGGTCGAGCAGCAGTTGGCCGCAGCCGCCGCCGCGCCCCCGCCGCCGCGGGCCGGTGGGGACACCGCCGACCGCGGCGCTGCCCGGGGACCCGGCGGACGCATGGGTCCGTTGCCTCCGGGCGTGACGCCTGAACAGGTGCGGGCGGCGTTCGAAAAAGCGAGGAGCGGCGGCGAGCTGACCGACGCCGAGCGGAGTTTGCTGGCCCAGGTTCGTGCCAGCCGGGGACAGGACTCGGTCGGGGGCGCGGCGGCGGGCGCACGCCCCTCCGGCGGCGGGCGAGCGGCAGGTGGCGGACGAGGCGCCGGCGGGCGATCCCGGAGCCAGGCGTCGAGCAGCTATATCGTGTTCGTGGTTCGGGGTCGCAAGATCATTCCCGTGTCGATCCGCACCGGGCTCAGCGATCAGGACTTCATTGAGGTCACGAGCGGCCTGACCGAAACGGACTCGGTGCTCGTGCTGCCGAGCGCGTCGCTCGTTCAGGCGCAACAGCAATTCCGCCAGCGCTTCCAGAGCGTGACCGGCGGCGGCCTCCCCGGGCTAAGACAGCAACAGGCGCCGGGCGCGCCGACGGCGAGGTAGGGTGACGGCGCAACGTTGTCTCCTGGCCGCACTCGGGGCGTCGAGCGTGGTTGCCGGAGCCTGCCGCAAGGCGCAGACCGCGCCCCTGTATCAAAGGATCCCTGTCGAGACGCGTGATATCGTCGTCACGGCGACCGCGTCCGGCGTCATCCAGCCGATTCTCACGTTGAGCGTGAAATCCAAGGCGTCGGGAGAAATCCTCGAGATGCCGGTGCAGACGGGAGACGAGGTCACGAAGGGTCAGCTGCTGGCCCGGATCGACCCGCGCATCCCGCAAAGCAACCTGGCCCAGGCCCAGGCGAGCCTCGACGTCGCCAACGCGCAGCTCGACAATGCGACCGCGCAGCTCAAGCGCAGCCAGGCGCTCTACCAAAGCCAGTCGATCACCCAGGCCGGCCTCGATTCCTCCCAGTTGGGAGCCGCCACGGCCCGCTCGGCTGTGGTCACCGCTCGGGCGAACCTGCAAACCGCCAAGGACGCGATGGAAGACACGCACGTGGGCGCGCCGGTGACGGGCACGGTGCTCGAGCTCGACGCTGTGCTCGGCACCGTGATTTCGAGCCCCGTCAACGACGTGGGCGGGGGGACCGTGATCCTCAAGATCGCGAACCTCGACACGGTGCAGGTTTCTGCGCTGGTGGACGAGACGGACGTCGGCCAGATCAAGCCGGACATGGCGGTGACGATCACGGTAGACGCCTTCCCGAATCGCACGTTCAACGGAAGGGTCTTGAAGATCGAGCCGCAGGCGCAGGTCACCCAGAACGTCACGATGTTCCCGGTCCAGGTGGACATCTTGAACCCGGAACACCTGCTGAAACCGGGAATGAACACGGAGGTCCAGATTCACGTCGGGCAGCGCCAGGGCGTGCTCGCCGTGCCCAACGCGGCGCTCCGGACGCCGCGCGACATCGCCTCCGCGGCGCGCGTGCTCGGGCTCGACTCGCTGGCGGTGCAGCGGCAGGTGGCCGCCTCGCCCGCGACGGACGCGCTGGGCGCCTCCCCCAAATACGTCGTGTTCGCCTCGCGGGACGGTCACATCGTTCCCGTGCCCATTACGACGGGGCTCACCGACCAGGACTACATCGAGGTCATGAGCGGTGTTACGGCACGTGATACGGTGATCGTGCTCATCGGCGCCGGAGGAAAGTAGCGTGCTGATCGGCGAGATCATCACGGTGGCGCTCGATGCGCTGCGGGCCAACAAACTCCGCTCGCTCCTCACCATGCTGGGCATCATCATCGGCGTGGGCGCCGTCATCACGATGATCGCGCTCGGATCGGGGGCCCAGAAATCGGTGCAGGACCGGATCCAGGCGCTTGGTCCCACGCTGCTGAGCGTGAACCCGGGCCAGAGCTTCAACCGCGGCGTCGCCAGCGGCAACCGCGTGAGCCTGACCCTGGACGATGACACCGCGCTCGTGAACAATGCCCGATACGTGACCGCAGTCGTTCCGGAACTGAGCAGCAATCTCCAGGTGGAGCTGGGCGATCAGAACATCAACGTGAACGTCGTGGGAACGACTCCGAACTACGTCCCCGTCCATACCTACACGGTGACCGCGGGCCGCATGTTCACCGCCGGCGATGACGCGGCGCGGCGGCGGGTCGCGGTCCTCGGGGCGTCGGTCCCGACCCTGCTCAATTCGAACCGCGACGCGATGATCGGTCAGCAAATCCTCATCCGCAGCATCTCCTTCGACATCATCGGCGTCCTGTCGGAGAAGGGCGCCCAGGGCTTCTCCAATCCTGACGAGCAGATCCTCATCCCGCTGCAAACCGCGCGCTACCGCGTCATGGGGACCGACCGGCTGCGCAACATCGCGGTGCAGGCGCGCGACGTCGCGTCCATGAACCTCGCGATGATCGAGATCGAGCGCGTGCTGCGGCGCCAGCACAAGATCCGGCCCGGGCAGGACAACGATTTCCAGATCCGCAACCAGACCGACATCCTAGCAACCCTCCAGCAGACGACCGATACGTTCAAGTACCTCCTGGCCGGGATCGCCGCGGTGAGCTTGCTGGTGGGCGGCATCGGGATCATGAACATCATGCTCGTATCGGTCACGGAGCGCACCCGCGAGATCGGCGTCCGCAAGGCGCTCGGCGCCACCCGATTCAACATCCTGTTTCAGTTCCTGGTCGAAGCGCTGGTGTTGTGCCTGCTGGGGGGATTGATCGGCGTCCTGCTCGGCACGCTGGGCGCGGTCGTGATCTCGTGGATCGCGCACTGGAACACCCTCATCTCGCCCCTCGCCATTCTTCTGGCGTTCGTATTCAGCGCGGCGGTGGGGCTGTTCTTCGGGATCTGGCCCGCCCGGCGGGCCGCGAGCCTCGATCCGATCGTGGCGTTGCGGTACGAGTAAGCTACGAGTAAGCGCTCCGACCTGCGGCGACACCCTCAACGATGCTTGATAAAGCTCCCGTCATGCAGCTCGGCATAGGCGCGCTGTAGCTCGGCCTCGGTATTCATCACTATGGGCCCGCGCCACGCCACCGGCTCCTCGAGCGGGCGGCCCGACACGAGGAGGAAGCGAATGCCCGACTCGCCGGCCCGCACCGTGATCTCATCCCCGGAGTCGAACAGAATCAGCGAGCGATTCCCGATCAGCTCCGGCGCCCCCGTGGCCTCCCCCACCCATTCGGTGCGAACGGTTTGGGGGGTCGACGCATCGCGGAAGGTGCCGCTGCCATCGAACACGTATGCGAACGCGTGGCGTGAGGCTTCGACCGCGAACGTCTTCTTCACGCCGGGCGGCACCCAGATGTCGAGATAGCGCGGCTCCGCCGCCACTCCCTCGACCGGACCCTTCTTCCCCCAGAAGTCCCCGACCACCACCCGCACGCTGGTCCCGTCGTCGTCCGTGATCTCCGGGATGTCCTTCGCCTTGATGTCCTGATAGCGCGGGTCGGTCATTTTGAGCGACCGCGGCAGGTTGGCCCAGAGCTGGAAGCCGTGCATGCGGCCGCGCGCGTCGCCTTGCGGCATCTCCTGGTGCAGGATCCCGCTGCCGGCCGTCATCCACTGCACGTCCCCGGCACCGAGCGAGCCACGATTGCCGAGGCTGTCGCCGTGCTGCACGGTCCCGTTCAGAACGTAGGTGATCGTCTCGATGCCGCGATGCGGGTGCCACGGAAACCCGGCGAGGTAGTCCTCCGGGTGCTCGTTGCGGAAGTCATCGAGCAGGAGGAACGGATCGAACTCGTCGGTGCGGCCGAAGCCGAACGCGCGCCGCAGGCGCACGCCGGCGCCTTCAATGGTCGGCTGGGACTGCGTGACGCGCTTGATTGGTCGAATGGACATAGGCTCCTCGAAGCGTCGGGTCGGTTCTGATCCCCAAACCGGGTCCCGTGGCGGAAAGTTCCCACGCCGCCCATCTTGACGACATGACGTCCGCGGCTCCCATCCGCAACGGACCTGACACCCAGCGCCAGGTCAGGCATCGCGAGTTCGTGCTGGCCGAAGCGCGCACGCGCTGGTGGATGCTCAGCGCGGCGGTCGCGGCGCTCGCCGGCCTCCACGTGACGACGCGTGCGCCGGTATCCTGGCAGTATATCGCGACGCTCGCGGTGACAATCGCCGTGTTCAATTACATTCTGGCGCGCCTCGCGCTGGACCGCCCCTACCGGCCGGCGTTCGCGCATCTCAATGCCGGGTTGGGAGCCGCCCTGGTCTCCGGGATGCTGTATGCGCTCGGGCCCCAGGGTCAGGCCTTCTACGCCATCTATCTCGTCGCGCCCCTCCGGACCGCCTTCCACGCCGGCCCCGTCGAGGGCTGGGAGGCGCTCGTCTTGAACGTGACCGGCTTTGGCCTGGCCACCGCGATCGGGGCGGGCACGAGCGGACGCGGCGGCGGCGGCTGGCCGTGGGCGACGTTCCTCGAGGAGGCCGCGCTCCTGGCCCTCATCTGCGCGGCGCTGATCCCCATGTTCGCCGCGCTGGCCGAGCGTCTGCGCGCCACACGCGCCGCGGTCGAGAGCGTCGAGGCGGGCGATCTGACGATCCGAATCCCCGACCGCGACCCCGACGATCTGGGCCGACTGAGCTCGAGCGTGAACCGCACCACCGCGGCGCTCGCCACGATGGTGCGCCACGTGCAGCAGCAGGCGCGCGATCTCGCCGCAATGGCGCACCAGCTCACCACCTCGTCCTTCGAGATCCAGGGCGCCTCGCAACAGATCTCGAGCACCGCGGACCACCTGTCCCAGGGCACGGAGCGCCAGAAGGCGTTGATCGGACACGGCCGGGAGGACTCCGAGGCCGCGATCAACGTCGTGACCACGCTGCATTCGCGAGCACAGGACGCGGAGCGACAGATCACCGCCATCGCACAGCAGGCGCGCCGTCACAGCGGGGAGGTCGCGCAGGGGAGCGATCTCCTGGCCGCCCTCGTAGCGCACATGGATCAGGTCTCGAACGCCGCCACCGCCCTGGAACAAGGCTCGCGTGAAGTCGGCAAGCTCGTGGACAGCATCACACGTATCGCGAGCCAGACCGACCTCCTCGCCCTGAATGCCGCGATCGAGGCGGCCCGGGCGGGCCAGCACGGCCTGGGCTTCCGGGTCGTGGCGACTGAGGTGCGCAAGCTCGCCGAGCAGAGCGGGCGCTCGGCCGACGAGGTGCGCGGCCGCGTCAAGGAGATTCAGGACCACGTCGCGGGCCTCATGGCCGCCACGGAGGAGGCCCGCGGCACCGCGCGACGCGTGGGGACGGTGTCGGCCGCGGGTCGCCAGGCCCTCGAGGCCCTCGTCACCGACCTCCACACCACCGTCCAGTTCGCCACCTCATTCTCCGTCGAGACCGACAACCAGATGCAGCGGTTTCGGGACGTGACGCAGCGGATGCTCGACGCAGCAGCGCTGGCAGAAGCCGCCGCGCAGGGCGCTCAGGACACCTCAGCCGCCACCCGCCAGCAGCTCGCGTCCCTCGGCACTTTGGCCGCCACGTCGCAGCATCTCTCGGCCGCGGCAGCCCGGCTCGCGGAAACGGTGCGGGGCTTCCAGGTGAACGGCGCGCCGGTCAGCTCATCCGCAGACCAGGGATAGGCGTCGCGGGGTAACGGTCAGGTCGTCGTGCGGGGCTCGGAGTCGGTGGAGTCGTCCGGCAGATCGAAGTAGGCGCGCAGCTCATCAAGCAGCTCGTCGTCCGAATACACACCCGTCAGAATCCGCTCAGGCCCCCCGGGATCCACCAGCACGTACCCGTAGGGGTAGTCGAGTCCCGAGAGCACCACCACGCGGCGCTGGCCGTTGGGAAGCTTCACGAAGAGGGTCTCGGCGCGGGTCGCGACCACGTCGATGTCGTTCGCGTCGAGCGCGGGCAGGACCTGCTCCGTGTAGTACCGCAGGTCGTCGAACGCGCCGGTCCGATCGTCCTCGGAAATGGTGTCGGCAGCGCGCAGCCAGAACACCACCACCGACGGATCGGTAACGAGTCGCGGCGCGTTGAGTACGCTGTCGGTCGAATCGCGCCCCAGTGGAAACATCCGCGCGATTTCAGCGCTCCCGGCCGGGGGGTGCGGCTCGGGCCTCGGCTTGCACGCCGCGAGCAGCGCCACCGCGGCGAGAAGTGAACGTCGCATGTGACGCAATATATTCGGCTTACCCGTTGCGACCCTCACGACTTCGCCCGAATCCGCCCCTTGAGATCGCCCACTCGAACCGGCCCGGGCTCGGCGATCAGCGCCCGCGCGGCGTCCACCTGGCCCCACGTATTCCACAACAGCACCCCGCGCACGCGGCCACCCTTGAGATAATAGACAACGCCTTCCCGGAACGGCTCCTTCCAGTCGGAGAGGGTTTCGAGACGCGCGTCGAGCTCGCCCACGGCCTCGTATCCGAGGTCGAACAGATCCGAGTAGAAGAACGGGAGGTGGTGATACGGTGTGGCCTGTCCCGCCATGTTTCGGCCGGCGACACCGCCCATCGTGTTGGCATTGTCCTCGTGCTCTACGCGGATGCGCGTGCCGAGCGCCGGGTTGTGGAAGTTCGCGACGTCTCCGGCGGAATACACTGCCGGATGACTGGTGCAGCACGCCTCGTCGACCACGATCCCGTTTTCGACCCGCAGACCCGCCTGCTGCGCCAGCTCCACGCTCGGCTGGATGCCGAGTCCTGCTACCACGGTGTCCACCGCGACACGCTGTTGCCCCGTCGTGCGCAGGACGGTGCGGCCATCGCCGCGATCGAGGTCCGCCACGCCGTCGCCGGTCCGCACCTCGATGCCTTTCTGTCGGTAGTAGTCCGATACGAAAGCCGACAGGTCGGCGGGAAACACGCGGGCGCACAACCCCGACTCGGGCACGAGCATCACCACATCACAGCCCTGTATCCGGAGGCCCGCGGCGATCTCGGTGCCGATGAACCCCCCGCCGAGCACGCCGAACCGCCGCGGCTCGGTGGTCATCGCGCGAAGGCGCCGGTAGTCCGCCAGTGTCCGGAAGTAGATGATGTCGTCCGCCTGAATCGGCAGCCGCCGTGGCGCTCCACCGGTCGCGAGGAGCAGCTTGCCGAACCCGTAGCTCGCGCCCTGATCATCCGTCACCCGCTTGGCGTGAACGTCGAGGCGGCCGGCTCGGCGACCAAGGTGAAACGTCACGCCCGGGGGCGCGGGCGGCCGCCAGATGCTGGCCTCAGGGTCGCCTTTCCAGAGGCCCTTGGAGAGCGGCGGACGATTGTACGGTGGATCGGGCTCCGCGCCGATCACACCAATGCTGCCCGAGGCGTCAACTTCGCGGATGCCGCGGATCGCGGCGTCCGCCGTCATCCCGCCGCCGACAATGAGATAGGTGTATTCAGCCATCCTCGTACTCCGGCCGCTCGTGCTTGGCTTTGCGGCGGTAGGCCTTCTTGGAGTGATGCACCTTGTGCGAGGGGGTCTTCAGGCGCCCCTTCACGGGCGCGTCGGGGTTCGGCACGCGCACCGTCACTTTTGCCTTCCTCCGCGAGCGGCTCATCCCGCGAGGCGCGCGCGGATCTGTCTCGCGTGGTGCGCGCAGTGCCAATCGTGAAATCTGAGCCACTCGGGGAGCGTCAGATCACCCAGGAACGGGTGCTTGACGAAGAGGTCGGCCGCACGCGCCGGGAGGAGGTCGCGCTCGACTCCCGCGAGCCGGTCCACTCCTTCCAGGAATTGCCGTGTGACCTCCCCGCGCGCAGGGTGCTGCGCCGGCGTCGACAGCGCCGGCGCCCGCCTGCGGCCGGGGACCAACCCTACGTGCAGGACGACCAGATAGGAGATGAGCTGTCGCGGGGTGCGACGGCGCCGGTGCATCGGCGCGTGAGCGCGCCGCGCGTCGAACGTGCGCCCGCAGTAGTCGATGGCGAGCGCCACGTGCTGCACGATCTGGGCGGCGCACCACTTGCCGGGGGGAGCCTTGTACCAGTCGGCGTCGGCGCGGCCGGCGAGGGGGCCGAGCACAACCTGGGGCAAATTGGCGAGGTCGCTCACGACATCATACCTTCCAACGCCGTCATGCGCGGATTCTAGGGGTGAACCTGCTGCGCCGCTACCCGTTCACGATCGCGCTGATCGTGCTCGTGCTCGCCAGCGCGAGCCATCCGCTCCCCCCGATTGTAGACGCCGTTACGGGCGCCCCGGCGGACGCCGACTTGGCCCGGCCCGTTGACTACGTCGTCGCCGCTCCGCTCTCGAATGTGCTCGATGCGCTCACCTTCCTGAGCCTCGATCGTGCCCGCGCGCTCGTTGGCACGTGGCTCGTCGCGCTCGTGCTCTGGGGCGCGCTGCGCCGAGGGAGCGTGTGGCGACGCATGGCGCGCGCTGTCATCGGACCCGTGGTCCTCGTCGGCCTCGCGGCAGCGGCCGTTTTGCTGCCGCGGCCCGTCCCGCGGCTCGTGGTCCCAGACCCCAGCGCCACCACCGTCATCGACTATCACGCCCACACCGCCGCGTCTCACGACGGGCGCCGGGGGTGGACCGCACTCGATCTCGCCCGCTGGCACGCCGTACAGGGGTTCGAAGCCTCATACGTGACGGACCACAACCTGCTGCTGGCGGACGACTCGCCCGGCCTCGCAGAGGCGCCCATTCCGCTCCTCCCCGGTGCCGAGTGGAGCGTGTACGGTCAGCACGTGCTCGCGCTCGGTGAGGAGGTGGCGATCAACCGCGACCCCTACAACAACAACACGCGGGGCATGCTCGGGATATTTGCCGAACTGCATCGGAATCGCGCGCTGGCGATCGCATCGATCCCGGAGTACTGGCTGAATCATTGGGACGACCTCGACGCGTTCGTGAAGGCGGGCGTGGACGGATTCGAGATCATGAATTGCGCCCCGAAAGCGATTGGCTTTCCCCCCCAGGCGCGAGCGCGTGTCGTCGCGCTGGCGCAGAAGCGCAACCTGCTCCTGATCGGGGGTAGCGACAATCACGGGTGGGGCAAGGTCACCTGCGTGTGGAATCTCACGTGGCCGAGCGCTCGCGGGCTTGCGGCGAATCGTGTCCTGGCTCGCCCGCTCGCTTTGCTCCAGGGCGAGTCGCCGGTCTGGACCGCGCCGTTCTCGCAACCCTGGGTGATGCTGCGCACGCTCAACTGGCCCGAACGCACGAGCTGGCTGACGTGGATTCTGGTCGTGCTCATCTACCGGGCGGTGCCCCGGCGGGCAGGAGACCCCGGCGGCATCGGATTCATGGCCCGCAGCCTCTCCCTCAAGATCCTCAGGGTGCGCCGCCCACCGCCCGCTTAACTTTGCAACGCAAAGTACTTGACAGTACCCAACGGATTTGCTAGGGTGGGGCACATGCCTCTGCCCCGTCCCCTGCCCCCCGAGTCACGCGAGCGCCTCCCGGCCCTGCACGACCGGGCGATGGACAACCTGCGCTTCATCCGCGAGACCATGGAGCGCGCCGGGGCGTTCACCGCGGTCCCGGGCTGGGGCCAGGTGGGCGTCGGGGCCACGGCCCTCGCGGCTGCCCTCCTCGCGGCACGGCAGCCCACCGTGGAGCTGTGGCTCGTGACCTGGCTGTCGGAAGCCGTGGTGGCGCTGGTCATCGGCGGCTGGGCGCTCGCGCGCAAGGCGTACGCCGCCAACGATCCCATCCTGTCCGGACCGGCGCGTCGCTTCGGCTTGAGTTTCCTCCCGCCGATGGTGGCGGCCGGGCTCCTGACGGTCGCCCTGTACCGCGCGGGCGCGTGGCACGCGCTCCCCGCCATCTGGCTCTTGATGTACGGCGTCGGTGTTGCCACTGCGGGCGCGTTCTCCGTCCGTGTCGTGCCCGTGATGGGGCTCTGCTTCATGCTGCTGGGCAGCGTCGCGTTGTTCGGACCGGCGTCGTGGGGCAACTGGTGCATGGCGGCGGGGTTCGGCGGCCTCCACGTGGTGTTCGGCGGCGTGATTGCCTGGAAGTACGGTGGCTAGGTCCACGCCCGTGCGCCAGACCGACGCGCTCCAGCGCGTCCCCGAGGGTGTCGCCCGCGCCGACGCCGCCCATCTCGACCGCCTGATCCACGAGCGCGTGCGCCTCGCGATCGTGAGCGCCCTCGCGGTCCATGAGCCGCTCACGTTCAACGACCTGAAGCAGCTCCTCGAGACGACGGACGGAAATCTGAGCGTCCACGCCCGCAAGCTCGAGGACGCCCAGTACATCAAGTGCACCAAGTCGTTCGCAGGCCGCTTGCCCAAGACCGAGTATCGCCTCACGCCGGCCGGGCGCCGGGCGCTGGAGCGCTATCTCGACCACATGGAAGCCCTCATTCGCGTCACCCGGGAGCGTTGATGCCCGCTATGCACGTGGCGATCGTGATGGATGGTAACGGCCGGTGGGCCCAGCGCCGCGGCCTTCCCCGCAGCGCCGGGCATCGCGCGGGCGCGCAGCGTGTCCGCCCGTTGGTGGAGGCGGCGCCGGGGCTCGGCGTGGATGCGCTCACGCTGTTCGCGTTCTCCGCGGACAACTGGAAGCGCCCCGCCACCGAGGTCTCCGCCCTGATGCGATTGTTCGCCCGCCACCTGCGCATGGAGACGCCCCGCCTCATCCGGCGCGGTGTCCGGCTCGAGGTCGTCGGCCGCCGCGACCGCCTGCCCGCCCCGCTCATCGCCGCCATCGACGCCGCCGAGAGCGCCACAGCCGGCGGTACGGCCATGCGGCTGCGCCTCGCCGTCGACTACTCGGCGCGGGAAGCGATCGCCGCCGGCCGGATCCTTCCCGATGTGGACCTGATGATCCGCACGGGCGGCGAGCAGCGCCTGAGCGATTTCCTCCTGTGGGAGTGCGCCTACGCGGAACTGTACTTCACCGACCGCATGTGGCCCGATTTCGGTGAGGCCGACCTGGCCGCCGCGCTTCAGGAGTTCCGGGTCCGCCAGCGGCGGTTTGGAGCCGTGCCCGAGGCTGCTGCTGGGTAGTGGCGCTCCCGATCGTCCAGGTTGACGCATTCACCGACCGCCCGTTCAGCGGTAACCCGGCGGCTGTGTGTCTGCTCCCGGAACCGCGGGACGAGCGCTGGATGCAGGACGTCGCCCGCGAAATGAACCTCTCCGAGACCGCGTTCCTCCATGCCGAAGACGCGGGGTTCAGGCTCCGCTGGTTCACGCCGGTCGTGGAGGTCGCGCTGTGCGGCCACGCGACGCTGGCGAGCGCCCACGTGCTGTGGGAAGACGGCCATCTCCCCCCGGACGCCGTCGCGGTATTCCATACACAGAGCGGCCGCCTGACGGCACAGCGTCGTGCGGGTTGGATCGAGCTGGACTTCCCCGCGACGCCGCCCGCGCCCACCGACGCACCGGCGGGCCTGCTCGAGGCACTGGGCGTGCGCGCACCACGGGGCATCGGGCGCAGCCGCTTCGACTACCTGGTCGAAGTGGAGAGCGAGGAGGTCGTCCGGCACCTGACGCCGGATCACACCGCCTTGCGGCGGGTCGAGGCGCGGGGCGTGATGGTCACGAGTCGCGCGACCACGCCCGGGTTCGATTTTGTCTCCCGCTTCTTCGCGCCCCAGAGCGGGATCGATGAAGACCCCGCGACGGGATCGGCCCACTGCACCCTCGGCCCCTACTGGAGCGTACGGCTCGGGAAATCGGCGCTCGCAGCGTACCAGGCGTCCCCGCGTGGTGGCATCCTCCGCGTCGAGGTCCGCGACGGCCGGGTGGGGCTGAGTGGCCAGGCCGTGACCGTGCTGCGGGGCGAGCTGGTATGACGCACGCTCACCCGCACGACGCGGACCCGCGCTCGACCCGTGTCGCCGGTTATCTGTTCGCCCTCGGCGCAGGCGCCCTGTGGGGCACCACCGGCCCCCTCTCCACCAAACTGTACGCCGAAGGCGCCGCGATCACCGGCATCGGGTTCTGGCGCATCCTGCTCGGCACGTGCGTGCTGCTCGTGTACGGCGCGTTCCACCGCTCGATATTCGATATCGATCGCAAAGGCTGGCTGATCGTCGGCCTCGGCGGTGGCTCGCTCATCGCGCTCTTCGAGGTCGCCTACCAGTTCGGTATCGCGGGCGCGGGCGTCGCCGGAGCGGCCGCGCTGCTGTATACCGCGCCGGTCCTCGTCGCCATCCTCGCGAAGCCGCTGCTCGGTGAGTCCCTCACCGCGAGGCGCCTGGCCCTCGCGGTGGTCGTGATGGCTGGAGCCGCGCTCACCGTGTGGGGCGGCAGTCACGGGGCGGGGCTCACCGGCGTCCCCATGCCGAGCCTCGTCGCTGGAGTGGCCGGCGGCATCTTCGCCGCGCTCGCGTATGCGGGTGGCACCCTGATCGCGCGCTGGTCGGTGCCGCGCTACGGCGAGATGCGAGTGCTCCTGCTCGAGATCGGGGGCGGCACACTCGTCCTTGGCATCGTCCTCCCCTTGGTCGGTCATGCCCCCGCGCCGCCTCCCACGGTCGGGGGCTGGGTGTATCTCGTGGTGCTCGTGGTTTGCGCGGTGCTCGGCGCGAACTACCTCTTCTTCGCCGGTACCCGCCGCATCGACGCCGCCCCCGCAGCCGTCGCGGCGACGATCGAGCCCGTCGTCGGGACCCTGCTCGCACTCTTTCTCCTCAACCAGCGCCTTACGATCATCGGCTGGATCGGCCTCGCGATGGTCGTGGGCGGAGTCGCGGGGGGGTATCTTGCGGACGCGCGGACAAGCCGCGCGCCCGCTTCCTAGAGGAGTTCCATGCTCGCGTTCATATTGGTCGTCGCCGCGCTCCAACGGCAGCCCAGCCAGCAGCCACAGCAACCCATGCGGCCGCCGTCGTCGGGGCAACAGCAGCAATCCACGGCGCCGCAGCTGCCCCAATTGCCGCCCCAGGTTCTGGACACCTCACCCTTTCGACGGCTCTCCCTGCCGACGCCGACGCCGATGCGGACCGGGTCGGGCGCGCCGGGCGCGGGCTACTGGCAACAGCGGGCGGACTATACGATCCAGGCGACGCTCGACACCGCGACGCATTCCCTCTCGGGCCGGGAGACCATTCGCTACACAAACCATTCGCCCGACACCTTGCGCTACGTGTGGCTCCAGCTCGACCAGAACATCTACCGTGACGACAGCCGTGGCACGGCGCTGAACGCGCCCAACGAGCGGTTTGCCGGCGCCGGTTTCTCCGGCGGATACACGATCCAGAAGGTCGAGGCGGTTCGCCGGCCCGCCGGCAAGCCGGCGGCCGGGACCACCGCGCGCGCTCCCCTCACCCTCACCGCGAACGGCACGGTGGGACGAGTCGACCTCGACCGCCCCCTCGCGCCGGGGGGCAGCGTCGAGATCGAGCTCGCGTACTCGTTCCAGATTCCCGAGCACGGCTCCGACCGCATGGGACGGGAGCAGTACGGCACGGCCTGGGTGTACGAGATGGCGCAGTGGTATCCGAGAATGGCCGTCTACGACGATGTGCGGGGCTGGAACACCGAGCAGTACCTGGGCCAGGGCGAGTTCTACCTCGAGTACGGCGACTTCGACGTCCAGATCACCGTTCCGCGCAGTTTTATCGTCGTGGCGACCGGCACGCTCGCCAACCCGATGGAAGTGTTGACTGCTGCGCAGCGGGCCCGGCTCGCTCAGGCCGCGAAGTCCGACACCACGGTGGCGATCGTCGCTCGCGCCGAGGTCGGGCAAGCGTCCACGCGGCCGGCCGGGACGGGACCGACGCTCACCTGGCACTTCACCGCGAAGAACGTGCGAGACGTGGCCTGGGGCGCCTCATCGAACTTCATCTGGGACGCGAGCGGCTGGAGCGGCGTGCTGATTCAGTCGGCATATCCGCGGGAAGCCGATGCGGATTGGCAGAACTCGACCGCGTATTCCCGCCACACCATCCAGCACTACTCGGAGAAGTGGTTCCGCTACCCGTACCCCGTGGCGACGAACGTCGCGGGACCGGTGAACGGAATGGAATACCCGATGATCGTGTTTTGCTCCGCCCGGTTCAGCGGCTTCAACCTCTATTCGGTGACCACCCACGAGCTCGGCCACCAGTGGTTCCCGATGGTCGTGGGCTCGAACGAGCGGCTCTACGCCTGGATGGACGAGGGCTTCAATACGTTCATCAACATCTACTCGATCCGCTCGTTCTATCCCGACTCGCAGTGGGAGCGGCGCCGGGGCGACCCGCAGGCCTGGGCGAAGTTCGCGGCAACGGGGCATGATGAGCCGCCGATGCTCAGCGCAGACCGCATTGACGAACGCGCGTTGGGCCAGGTGGCCTACACCAAGCCGGCGGTCGGCCTGTACCTGCTGCGCCAGTACATCGTGGGCGACACGGCGCGCTTCGACACGGCATTCAGGGAGTACGTGCGCCGGTGGGCGTTCAAGCACCCCACACCAGCCGACTTCTTCCGCTCGATGGAAGACGGCCTGGGCGAGGATCTCTCGTGGTTCTGGCGCGGATGGTTCTACTCGACCGACGTCGTCGACATCGCGGTAGACTCGGTGAAGACCGGACAGAACCGGGAAGGCACGCCTCTCGCGGGTGTCTTCCTGTCGAGCCCCGGCAGGCTCCCAATGCCCGTGGACCTGAAGATCACCTTCGCGAACGGCTCCACCGACCGGGTGCGCTTGCCCGTCGAGGTCTGGTACCAGGGCGACGAATATCTCTACGTCCGCAAGATCGCGTCGGACGTTTCGAAGGTGGAGGTCGACCCGGACTCCGTGCTCCCGGACGTGCGGCGGGCCAACAACGTCTGGGTCAAGCGCTAGCGCGCGCCCGGCCCACCGGGGGTGAGATACTGGTCGAGCCAATCGAGCACCGTGCTCCACCATAACCGCCGGTTGCGCGGCCGCGCGATCCAGTGTCCCTCATCGGGGAAGTACAGGAATTTCCCCGCAACACCTGCCTTGCGCAGCGCCGTGAAGGCCTGGTAGCCCTCCGACAGGTCGACCCGGTAGTCCAGCTGCGAGTGCACGATCAGCATCGGCGTCTTCCAGTTCGCCGCGTACGCCATTGGGGACCATTTCTCGTATAGCGCGCGATTGGCGTAGGGCGTCCCGCCGAATTCCCACTCCACGAACCACAGCTCCTCGGTGCTGCCGTACATGCTGAGCGGATTGAAGACGCCATCGTGCGCGACGAGCGTCTTGAAACGGTTCGTGTGGCCCGCCATCCAGTAGATCATGTAGCCGCCGTATGACGCGCCCGCGGCGCCCATGCGGGTCGAGTCGACGTACGGCAGGCGCGTCAGGACGTCCAGCCCCTTCATCAGGTCCTCGTAGGGGTAGTCGCCCCAGTGGCGCGAGATCGCGTCGGTGAATTTCTGGCCGTAGCCCGTCGAGCCGTGGAAGTTGACCGCCGCGACGACGTAGCCGCGGCTCGCGAAGAGCGCATAGTTCCACCGCGAATGCCAATTGTCGTCCCACGCGCCCTGCGGCCCGCCGTGCACGAGATACACGAGCGGATACTTTTTCGTGGAATCGAACGCCGGGGGCTTGAGGAGCCAGCCGAACACCGAATCGCCCAGCGCCCCGACGAACCCGAATGATTCGAGCGGGCGCAGATCGAGCGCTGCCACCGCTTCATCCGAATGATGGCTCAGGGGGCGTCCGGCCACCCACACCTCGGCGGGCTGCGTGTTGCTCTGATGGAGGTACGCCAGGGTCTTCCCGTCGGGCGCGACGCTCACCGCGGTGTTCACGCCGCCCGAGATCGCGACGGAATTGCGGAAGGAGGGAAGGTCGATCCGGTATATGTTCTCGCCCCCCCGTTCCTCCACAGCCGCGTAGATGCATCTGGAATCCGGGCACCAGGCGTATGCGCTCACCGACAACGTCCACCCCGGCGTTGCTTCCATCGGCGCGGCTCCCGCCGTCTTTCCGTCCTTGCGCGCCAAGAGCATCAGCCGCCCCCGGTCGGCCTCGAACCCGGGCCGCTCGAGTGACAGATACGCGAGCCATTTGCCGTCGGGCGAATAGTGCGGGGTGTTGTCCGCGCCGCGGCCCGTCGTCACCGTCCGCAGCCCCGACCCGTCGGGATTCATCACGAAGATGTCGACGTTGGTGCTGTCGGCCACCCGCTCGGCGTGGATCGCCACGGCCATCTCGCCGCCGTCCGGCGCGACCGCGACGTCGCCGCCGCCAGCGGTCGCGATCGTGGGGACGTCGCGGTCGAGCGGCGTGAGGTCGGTTGCGCGAGCGTCCGCCAGGGTCACGCGGAAGAGATGCTGCCGCCGACCCGCGCGCCACTCGTCCCAGTGCCGGTAGAACAGATCGGTCCACAGCCGGGCGTCGGTCGGGTACTTGTCGTTGCGCTGATCGATTTCCTGCTTCGGCGGCCACTTCACGTCGCTCGTCACCACGAGGCCCGACCCGTCCGGCAGCCAGACCGGGTCGAACACCCCGTCGGGCAGACTCGTCACCTTCCGTGCGGCCCCGCCCGCACTGGGCATCACCCAGAGCTGCGCCCCGGACTCGCGCGTCGAGACGAACGCGATGCTCGTGCCATCCGGAGACCACCGCGGCTGGCGGTCCGACCCCGGGCCCTGCGTGAGCGCCCGCGCGGTCCCGCTGCCCACCTCCGCCACCCAGATCCGCGACGTGCCCTTGTTGTCCTCCAGCGAATAGGTCGTCACCGTGTAGGCGATCCGCTGGCCGTTGGCGGACAGCTGCGGATCGCTTACGCCAGGCAACGCGAGGTAGTCCTCGATGGTGATCGCACGGCGTTGCGCCAGGGCGGAGTGAAACCCACAGGTGAGCAGCGTCGCGACGACGGCAAGGTGCTGGACCAGCCGCGGGTAGCGAATCATCGACTCCCCCTCTCCCTTGCTTTGCTCAGTCGGGGACGGAATCTTCCCCACTCGCCGTTGCGCCGCAACCAGCACTGTTGAGGATCCCGATGGCTCGTACCGAGTTCATAGCGACTGGCTTCTACGTGCCCGAGCGCGTGGTCACGAACGACGACCTGGCCGGCATGATGGAGACTTCGGACGAGTGGATCAGCCAGCGGACCGGCATTCGGGAGCGGCGCTGGGTGTCCCCCGGCGAAACGGGCGTCGGGCTCGCGCGCGAGGCGGCGTGCCGCGCGCTCGCCAAGGCCGGACTCCGGGCGACGGACCTGGACTGCATCGTGTACTGTACCTGCACGCCCGACCACTTCGAGCCCGGCAACGGCGTATTTCTGCAACGGGAGCTTGGTGTCACCGACATTCCGGCGATCGATATCCGAAACCAGTGCAGCGGATTCCTCTACGGCCTGGCGGTGGCGGATGCGTGGATCCGCGTCGGCCAGTATCGCCGCGTCCTGCTCGTCGGCGCCGAGGTGCATTCCCGTGGTCTCGACAAGACCACGCGGGGACGGGATACGGCCGTCCTGTTCGGCGATGGCGCCGGTGCCGTCGTGCTCGGCCCGACGGAGGATGATGGGCGGGGCGTGCTCGCGACCCACCTGTTCGCCGACGGCCGCCACGCCGAGAAGCTCTGGGTGGACGGGCCCGGGCTCGCGCACGATCCGTACGTGAGCGAGGAAATGGTGCGCGCCGGACTCCACCGCGCGGTCATGGACGGGCGGGAGGTATTCCGCTTCGCGTCCACCCTGATGCCGCAGGCCGTAGCCCTCGCCCTGAAGAGCGCCGGCGCCGCCGCCACGGACGTGAAGCTCCTGGTCCCGCACCAGGCCAACCTGCGCATCATCGAGATGGTGCAGAAAGCCGCGGGCCTCCGCGACGACCAGGTCTACGCCAACATTCAGAAGTACGGCAACACGACGGCCGCTTCCATTCCCATCGCCCTCGACGAAGCCCTCGCTGAGGGCCGACTCGCGCGCGGCGACCTCCTCATTCTCGCGGCGTTCGGCTCCGGGTTCACCTGGGCCAGCTCCGCCATCCGGTGGTGACGCCGACCCCATGCTGACCATTGACCTGTCTGGAAAGCGTGCCCTCATCGCCGGCGTCGCCGACGATGGCGGCTTCGGATTCGCGATCGCGAAAAGTCTTGCCGAGGCCGGCTGCTCCGTCTGCGTCGGCACCTGGCCGCCGGCGCTCGGCATCTTCACCAAGCTGCTCGAGCGCGGCAAGATCGCCGAGTCGCTGCAATTGTCGAGCGGTGGCACGCTGGCCTTCGAACGCATCTACCCGCTCGACGCGGCGTTCGACCAGCTGGCCGATGCCCCCACGGAGGTGCGGGAGAACAAGCGGTACCGGGAAGTGGGGGACTTCAGCATCCAGGGGGTCGCCGCGCGGCTCCGCCAGGACTTCGGCGACCGCCCGCTCGACATCGTGGTGCACAGCCTCGCGAACGCCCCCGAAGTGAAACAGCCGCTGCTGGACACGAGTCGCGGCGGCTACCTGAGCGCGCTCTCCGTCAGTGCCTACAGCAACATCGCACTCGTCCGCACGCTCGGTCCCATGATGAGACCGGACGGCGCGTTCCTGTCGCTCACCTACATGGCGGGAGAGCGCGTCATTCCAGGTTACGGTGGGGGCATGTCGTCGGCCAAGGCTGCCCTCGAGGCCGACACCCGCACCTTGGCCTATGAGGCCGGCCGCCGTTTTGGCGTTCGGGTCAACACTATATCCGCGGGTCCCTGGGCGTCGCGCGCAGCCAGCGCCATCGGGTTCATCGAGCAGATGATCCACTACACGACGGCCAACTCACCCCTCCCACGCCCCATTCAGGCGGCCGACGTCGGAGCCACCGCCGCCTTCCTCGCGAGCCCGCTCGCGCGCGCGATCACGGGCTCGACCGTGTATGTGGATTCAGGTTACCACATCATGGGAATGGCGGTCGCCCCCACGGCTCCCCCAGCCCCCGCCAGCTGACGAAACTCAGGGCGCGCGGGGAGCGTAGCAGGGGGGAAAAGGAGGCGCTGTGATCGGTCTGCTGATTGGGGTTTCCGCGCTGGCGGGAGGATTCGCGGCGTCGCGTCAGGTCGTGCGAACGCGGCTGCGCTTTGTCGATGCCGTCGACCGGCCTGTCGCACCCCTCGTCGCCGGAGTTGCGGCAGCCGCCCTTGCGCTGCCCTTCGCCGCGCTGCCCGTCGTCACGATCGGCACGGCCGCGGCTTTCGGAATGGGTGTCGCGGGCGGTGTCGTGAGCGGCCGCCGCGCGGCCGAGCCGCCCTAGCCAACCTTGAGCGCGGGCGCGGCGATCGACAGGTCCGGTCCGCCGGCCACCGTGCGCAGGGCCTTCACCGCGTCCCGCGCGAACGTCTTGCCGGCTCCCTTCTCGATCTCCTCGAGCGCCGTCCACTTCGGGAAGGCCTGTCGCACCGGGGTCGCCAGCTGCAACGTCTCGAACGAATCCGCCACCGCCAGGACTTTGACCGTGGCCGGCAGCGGCAGCGCCTCGATGTCCCAGTCCTCGCCGACCAGCTCGTAGTAGTGCCCGTACGCCGTGATGATCTCCGCAGCGCCGCGCATCGCTCGCGCCACGGGCACCGATCCGCCTGCTTCCGCGCGAGACAGGAGCCGCACCAGGCGTTGATCACGGGTGCCCACCTCGTGCAGCAACGCGGCAACGCGCAGGTTCTCGAGATCCTGCTCAGGCAGTTTCATCTCGCTGGCAATCGCCAGGGCCAGCTCAGCCACGCGCGTGCTGTGCCCCAACTGATGCTTCTCGGCGGCCTCAATGTGGTAGGCGAGCAGCTCGAGCGTCGCCATGTACGCGTTCTTCACTTCGTCAAGCTGGGCCTCCCGCTGCTCGGCCAGCGCCCCGACGACGTACCCCGTGAGAATCAGGAAGCCACCCCAGGGCGCCAGCGTCAGCAAAGCACCCCGATACAGCCCGGGCAACATGTCGAGCCCTTGGACCAGCTGATAGAAGAAGACGAGGGCGACGATGAACAGGCCGGACATCGCGGCGAACCGGCGTCCGCCATAGAAGCCCGCCAGAATCATGGGCAGGTAGTAGAAGCTCAGAAACGCGAACTTCTGCTCGACGACAGTGTGGATGGCGAGCATCGCCCCGACGAGCAGCAGCACGAAGATGCGCTCGAAGTTGCGGAAGAAGAACAGCTTGGCGCGTTCCGGAAAGCTGAGACGGGCCACGTCCGACCTCGATGTTGTTGGGAGCGCGGAACCCAAAGTGGGAAGGGCCGTCCCAGGATGCAATAGCGGCGTCTCGACCAAAGACGGCCGACCCGCATTATGTCTATGGAGCCGCGTGAGTTACGCGTTTGGCATCAACTCGACAGTATACCGGCCTAGGGAGCCCCGGGCACGACCAGGCCGCGCACGTTGGCGGGGTTGAACGGCACGATCTCGGTTCGCGCGACGCCGGCTCGAACGTAGGGGTCGTCCGCCAGAATGGCTTCGAGCGCGGTCCGGTCGGGGGCGACCGCGACCAGCACACCGCCCGTCGGCGGATCGCGGCGCGCCCACGCCCTGAACACGCCCTCGCGCGCGTAACGCTCGAGGTGCTCGAAGTGCGCAGGCCGCACGGCGTCCACGGCTGGGAGCGCAGCAGTGTAGTGCACTAATACGACGAAGAACATGGCCTCCTCATAGCCGGGGCAGTCGCGGACGGGAAGGAGTGGGTAGCGCGCGAACCGGGCGTCGGCTTCGGCGCGCAGGCACCGGAAGAACACCGAGCCCCGCCGGGTACTGGTCGCGCGCTTCCAACGACAATCGAAGCACAGGCCGACTGGATCGTCCCGCGTCACACGGGTGTCCCGGTACCCGATGCTAGGGTGCGCCGGCAGCGAGCCGCGCCGCCACTTGCTCCGCCTGCCGCAGGACGCGCAGCAGATTCAAGCCCGCCACCTTTCGCGCATCCTCTGCCGTCCACCCGCGGCGCAGCAGCTCGGCGATCAGATCCGGAAACATCGAGACGTCCTCCAAGCCCGCCGGCACCGCCTCGATGCCGTCGAAATCCGACCCCACGCCCACGTGATCTACGCCCGCCAGTTTCCGAACGTAGTCCATGTGATCGGCCACCTGTGCCAGCGTCGCGCGCGGAGCTTTCACGGACCAACGCCGCACCGAATCCCGCACGGCGGCACTGTCGACGCCCGTGGCCCGCAGCGTCTTCACCCGGGCATCGGTGCTCTCGCCCCACTGCCGCACTGCCTCCGACACGAACGGGGGATTGAAGTTCACCATGACGATGCCGTTGTTCGCCTTCACGCGAACGAGAATGGAGTCGGGCACGTTGCGGACATGATTGCTCAGCGCCCGCGCTGAAGAATGCGAGAAGATGACCGGCGCAACCGAGACCCGCAGAGCGTCGCTCATCGTGCCGTCGGAGACGTGGGACAGGTCCACCAGCATGCCCAGGCGGTTCATCTCGCGCACCACGTCCTCGCCGAACGCCGTCAGCCCACCGTGTTTGGCGGTGTCAGTCGCCGCATCCGCCCAATCGAGCGTGGTCCAGTGGGTCAGGGTCATGTAGCGAGCGCCCAGCCCGTAGAACATGCGGAGCGCGCCGAGGGAGTTCTCGATGGCGTGACCGCCCTCGATGCCGATGAGGCAGGAGATGCGGCCGGTGGCGAAGTTCCGATCCACATCCGCCGCGGTGCGCGCGGGCGCGAACGTCTTGGGATAGCGGCGGCAGAGGCGGTCGATGAGATCAATCTGCTCCAGGGCGTAGACGGCAGGATGCTCGCCGCCACGGAGCGTGGTCACCGGAACGTAGGCTGCCCAGAACTGCGCCCCCACGCCGCCCGCGCGCAACCGGGCGATGTCCGTCATCAGCTTGGGCTGCGCGGTGGCGAGGTTGACCGAATCGAGGCCCCCCCGCTCGCGGATGACGTCGGGGAGGTCGTTGTGGCCGTCGACGAGCGGGACGGTCTTGAGAATCTGCAGCGCTTGCGCCCGATAGTCCTGCGCCTCGGCGCAATCGAGCAAGCCGACCGCGAGCAGCGCCGCGAGCACGAGCGCGGTACGGATCACGCGCATACGACCCTCGTGTGGGAGGCGCCCAAACCTGCTGTCGCCTCCCCCAGTAATCAAGCGGACCCGGCGAGCGCCTCGATCTCCTCCGCAGTGCGACCGAGAATCTCCGCGACGCGCCGGCGGCGCGCGTCATCGGTGGCCCTCCAGCCCGCGCGATACGCCGCCTTCACCACCCGTCCCACCGCGCGATTCACATCGGCCATGGCGCCCCCGGCGACCCGCTCGACGGCGTCCGAGACGCGATCGAAGATCTCGTCCACGAGGTCGCGGTGCTCATCCAAGAACTGGCGCCCGGTGTCGGTGATCTCGTACACCTTCTTGCCCGCCACGTCCTTGGCGCTCGCCAACCCTTCGTCCTCGAGCCACTGCAGCGTTGGATACACCGTGCCCGGGGACGGGCTGTAGCAGCCCTGCATCCGGTCCTCGAGCTCCTTCATGACTTCGTAGCCGTGCCGGGGCTTGTCTTGAAGCAATTTGAGGATCACGTACTTCATGTCCCCGGACGCGAACCACGGGCGCCGCCGTCGGCCGCCGCGCATCCAGGCGCGCGGGCCAAAGCTGAACCCAAA
>DATIXG010000098.1:0-2842 GCA_035518815.1 Gemmatimonadales bacterium
AGCTGCCGAAGCGGCAGAAGGCCGGCGGCTATCGCGACCCGGACTATCCGTTCAAGTTCATCAAGGAGCGATACTGACGCGGCCCGGGCGGGCGGACGCGTCGCCGGTCACCCTCGAGGTATGCCGAGCCCCTGCCGGTCCTCGACCGAGGCTTCCTGCTTCTCCTCGATGTCCTGGAACGACGCGGCGATCGTCGCGTCCAGCCGGCGCTGGTGATGATGCAGGGACGCGTGACGCTCCGGCGGCAAGGCACGGATCATATCGGCGGCCAGCGCCTTCATGCGCCGCATGACCTGCACGCTGGTCGCGCCGCAATAGCGGATCTCGTCGAACGCCAGGGCCAGGAAATCGTCCCAGGTCGGGTAGGGGACCGCGAGCCGGAGCGCCCCGGCACGATCGCGAAGGGCGCCGATCTCCAGCCGCCGGCTGCCCAGGCGCAGCAGCAGATCCTCGATCTGGTCGAGCGCCTGGACGGCGGTCGTCGGATCGTTCACGGCCGGGGAGAGCGCCTTGATCGCGATGTCCACCAGCAGGCGGAGGGCGTACTTGGGATCCTGTTCGAAGGTCCGCTCGCTGCCGAGCGCAAACGCATCGGCGAGCGCCCGCTCGTCGATGGTGTGCTGGCCGCCGTATACGCGCAGTATCACGCTGCGCTCGACGAGCGTGTCGCCGACCGATGCGATCACGACCACGACCGCTCCGACCGCCGCGGCCAGGTCGAGCAGGGCGGGAATGTCCAGTTCCTGGACCGTTTGCGGGCGCCCCGTGTGATACAGGGTGAGCGTCACCGGAAGCTGCTGGAAGTCCCTGGGGTCGGGCGTCGCGATCGCCGTGTCGAGCGGAGGATAGGTCTCCTCGATGACGCGGCGGCCGTGATCGGCCGTGAACGCGAGCATGCGGTGGATCTGGAGCAGGGAGATCTTCTCGATCAGCGCGATGAACATGCCCACGCTCGCGAGCAGCAGGGCGATCACGAGCCAGCTGCTGAGGAACGGCGCTCCCTGCGTCCCGCCGCGCTCGACCCACGCCATCGCGGCGATCGCGTAGAGGAAGGTCGCGGAAAAGACTCCCACTGCGTGCCACAACACCGGATCGCGAGCGATCCACAGCACCAGCCGGGGCGAGTAGGCGGTCGCGCTGAACTGCACCATGACGAACGCGAGCGAGAAGACGATTCCCGTGAGCGCGATCATCCCCGACCCGACGGACGAGAAGATCGCCATCGCGGCCGCGGCGCTCACGCCGGACTCGAATCGGGGCAGCAGGCTCGCCTCGAGCCGGGGCAGCACCACCCCCGCAGCGACGGCGACGACGGCGTACACCGCGGGAATGCCCCAGCTGGGCAGTCGCATGCGACGTCGGCGGCGGATCATGAGCCAGTCCCCATCGCCGGGATTCTAGAACCGCGCGGTGCGATCGGGGAGGCGCGCGAGAGAGCGCCGTCGCACCTCCAGGCGGCGCGCTGAACGATGAGCGGCCCGATCCCCGAATGGGTCGTCACCGCCTTCGCCGTGGTCACCGTGTTCACGGTGATGTTCAGCGTAGGCCTGGGCATCGTGCCCGGCGAGCTGCGGTGGATCTGGCAGCGGCCGGGCGCGATGGCGCGCGGCCTCTTCTCGGTCCTCGTCGCCGTTCCGGCGCTCGCGCTCGCCGTCACCCGGCTGCTCGAGCTGCCCCGGCTGGCGGCGATCGGCGTCGTGCTGATGTCGATCGCTCCCGGCGCGCCGGTGGCGCTGCGCCGGTCGCTCGGCGCGGGCGGGCACCGCGCGTTCGCCCCGAGCCTGCAGATCTCGGTGGCGCTCCTCGCCGTCGTCTCCATGCCGCTGTCCATCGCGGCGTTGAACCACGTGTACGCGGGGCACGCGAGCGTCGCGCCGTGGGACGTCGCCCGTCAGGTGTTCGTGGCCCAGCTCCTGCCGCTCGGGCTCGGCCTGGCGCTGAGGCAGGTGCGCGCTCCGCTCGCGGTGCGGCTCGAGCCGCGGCTGGCATGGATCGGGAACGCGCTCCTCCTCGCCACCGTGGCCGTCGTGCTGATCGATGGCTGGGAGGGCACGGTCACCGCCGGTTTCCGGGTGCTGACGGCGGCGGCGCTGATCACCGGCGCCGCGCTCGCCGTGGGCCACTTGCTGGGCGGGCCCGAGCCTGCGACCCGCACCGCCGTGGCCATCACCAGCGCGGCGCGCAACGCGGGCCTCGCCCTCCTGGTGGCCGCGGCGAACGCAGCACCGCCGGGAATCAACGCGGCGATCCTGGCCTACCTCGTGGTCTCGGTGCTCGTGGTCGTTCCGTACGTCGCCTGGCGAAGCCGGGTGGGCGCGCACACGCCGCGCGCCGGCTAGCACACGGGGGAGCCTGCAGCCGCCGGGACACGCAGCGCGCGTAGCGCCAGTTCACTACGCTTGCGGCGGCACCCATCGTCCGCACCAGTTCCGGGAAGAGCAGAACGTCGGTCCTGGCGGTCGTGTGCCGGGGTCCAGCTCTACGAGATCAAGACGACGGCGGCGCGGGACGCGCGTCAGGAGAAGGCGAGGTTCGGGTCGAGCTCGGCGGCGGCCTTGCACGCGAAGACTTTCGCCGTGGACCGCCGCCGCATCTTCGTCGGCTCGTTCAACTTCGACCAACGCTCGGCCCGGGTGGCTCCGGTCCCAGTTGCAGGTGGTGCGCGCTTCCGGACGAGCAAGGAGCACGCCGCAGGGGTCTGCTTTCGGGGTCAGCGACCGGCCGAGATCGACCCCTCCTCGGGTCGATCAAACCGGGCGGATGCGCTACCTTCTCCCCCGTGCGCTGGATCAAGAGCCCGGCCTGGGACTTCGTTTGGGTCCTGAATCCGCTGTGGTTGGCC
>DATIXG010000099.1:0-4207 GCA_035518815.1 Gemmatimonadales bacterium
CGGACCGGTCGACGAATGCGTCGTCGCGCGCGATCACGTCGAATGCGGCGGCGCGCAGCCGCGCCTCGCCCTCCGCCGCCGTGAGCTCGTGGTCGCCTGGCGCCTCCGGACCCGGCGCCCGCGGCGCGCGGTCGATCACGACGACGCGCCCACCGGGGCGCAGCGCCCGGCGAACGGCGGCGAGGACCGTGGGCGCGTTCTCCAGCTCGTGGAGCGTGTTCAGGACGAGCACCGCGTCCACACCGCCCACGAGGAGGCCGGGGTCGTCCGGACGGACGCGCGTCACGCGGACGTTCGCCAGCCCGCGGCGCCAGGTGCGGACGCGGAGAAACAGCAGCGGGAGCCGCCGGACGTCCAGGGCGAGCACGCGCCCGCGGAGGCCGACCGCCGGCGACAGCTTCAGCGCGAAGTAGCCCGAGCCGCAGCCGAGGTCCGCGACCACGCTGCCGTCTCGCAGCTCGAGCGCGCGGAGGATGTCGTCGGGGCGCTGCCACGTGTCTCGCTCGCGCTCGACCACGTCGAGCCGATCCAGCGTCGCGAGGAAGTCCTGCCCGACGTACAGGAGCGCGGCGACCGCGACGGCCGCGAGCGCGAACGCCAGGAGGCGCACGCGGTGGCGACGCGCCAGAGGCGCGTCGGGCTCGGGCTGCACGTGTGCGGCGTCCGCCATCGCGAGAGCGGCCTCGCCATGCCTCGATCGGCAAACGGAGCGAAGCGCTGCGAGGATGCTACATCTCAGCGATGACCGAGGGGATCTTGGGTTCGGGGAAGCTGGGCGCAGCGGTCGTGTTCGTGGGCGCGGCAGCGCTCGAGGTCGCGGGCGACGCGCTGATCCGGAAGGGGCTGCGCGGGAGCGGCGCGCTGCTCGAAATGCGACGAACCCGAGCGAAAGCATCGGCCGTGCCGGCTCCGGATTCGCACCGGGTTGCGAGGCGTTGCAAGGTTATACGACTTCCTGTTGATTGATCCCTACCTCGCATAGTCGATCGGCCACCAGTGAAAGAGCGTGTTCGAGCGGATCAGGGCGGCATCGAGCGCGAGGGCGCGGCAGCGCTCGCTGAGCAGGTCCTCGAGGTCGTCGAGCGTTTCGATGCGCCGGTTGGCCATCGCCTCGTGCACGAGAGGCCACAGGTGTTCGGCCGGCTGAAGCTCGGGCGAGTACGCTGGCAGGAACACGAGGTGAATGCCCTCGGGCACGACCAGGTTGTTCGACGCGTGCCAGCCGGCGCGGTCCAGCACCAGCACGATCCGCTTCTGGGGTCCGGCGCCGACCGCCTTGGCGAAGTGCTTCAGGGCGATCGAGAAGACCTCCGTGTCCACGTCGGGCAGGATGATCCACTCCACCTGGCCGCCGCCGGGGCGGACGAAGCCGTAGAGGTACAGCCACTGGTACCGGCGCTGCCCGAGCGCGAGCGGCCGCTCGCCGCGGCGAGCCCACACGCGACGCACGATGGGGATCAGCCCCAGACGCGCTTCGTCCTGGGCCCAGAGCTCGACTCGAGCGCCGGGACACTCTCGATGAACACGGCGTAGGATGCGCGGGAGTTTTTTTTGAACGCAGCCTGGGCCTCGGGGTCGGCCTTCACGTGGCGCGGTCGCGGCCGCTGCAGCGTCATCCCGAGGTCGCGCAGGTAGACCCAGCCGCGCTGCGGCCACACCTTGCGCCCGAGCTTCTCCCCGATCCACCGCGCCACCTTCGCGCTCGACCACAGCCCACCGTACGGTGACGGCTTCGCGAGCGCGGCGAGCAGCTCCTGCCGCTGCGCCTCGGAGAGCAACGGCTCGCGGCCGTTGCTCTCGCGCCGGTCGCCGAGGCTCTCGGGACCGTCAGCGTTGTACCGGCGCACCAGCCGGCGGACCCAGTCGCTCTTGAACCCGGTGCTCCGCGCCACCTGGCGCGTCTCCCATCCCTGCGCCTTCAGCCAGATCACCTGAAGGTGCGCCTTCAGCGCGCCATCCTCAGCCGCGCGGTACCGCTCGAACAGCTCCGTCACCGTGAGGTGGCCCGCCACCCCCAGCCGCCGCCCTTTCCCCATGCCCGGACCTCCGAGCACCCACTCTGATCCTCTTCGCGATCCGCATCAAGAAGACGCCGTATTATACTGCGAGTGACTGACGCTCCCGTCGCGCTTCGGGGCCAAGGGGCAGGTTCAAGTCCTGTCTCCCCGACTCAGAAGGCCGCGATTCGACTCGGGAAACCGACGGATCGCGGCCTTCGCCGTTCACGATACGTGATCCGTCTGCAGTCGTTCCGCAGCGACCTTGAGCCGCCTCGTGTCGGCCGTGCTCCTCTTCTCGCTCTCCGGCGGTCTCCAGGTGGCCGCCGCGCAGCGGCAGCCCGTCGAGCATCGTTGCCAATGTCACCACGGTCGGGAGCAACGCTGCTCCTGTGCCTTCTGCCGACGAGCGGCGCTCTCGGCTCGACTCGTCGAGGCCGAGAAGGCGCCACGCTGTCACCGAGCTCTCAACCGCGCCGAGACAGAAAGGGAAGACAAGGAGCAGTCCTTTCCCGGCGCCTGCGTGAAGGCCGCGTGCGGGTACCCGGAGACGCCCCAGGCCATCGTCGCGTGTGTCGGGCCGTTCGTATTGCCGCGTTCGAACGCGCCGGTCCCTCCGCGCGCATCGGGTCACGCGCTCGTGGCGGCCGACGAAGCGCCTGACGACCTTCCCCGCTCGCCGCCGACGCCACCACCCCGCCTGTCGTAGTCACGGCCGCGCGTCAGCGTTCCCACGGGTCGTCGAGACTCGTGGGCGCAGGGATCACCGGCAAGGCAGTGTGAGGGTCGTCGCGCGCGCACGCCCGTGTGCGTGCGCGCCGTGCTCTCGCATCTTCACGAGTTGCGCGGGTGCCCTTGCGGACATCGTCCGGGACTCGGCCGGAAACCGTCGTCGGAACGTCTTTCACTCGCCGTCATCATGGGCGAAGCTCGCCGGGGTTCTGGGTGCAGAGCGTGCGTGCTGGGCGTGGACCATCGACCGTGATCACGGCAGGCGCCGCCTGGCCGTCGGAACCGCGCTGCGACCGATCGCGGCGTCTCGGCGGATTCGGCTCGCGCCGGGCGAGTGCAGCCGCGTTGCTTCTCCTCGTCCCGCTGTCCGTCGCCGCCGAGGAGGAGTCGAAACGGGTGAACATGGAGGAGGTCATCGAGGTCACGGCCCCGAAGGCCAAGTCCAAGGATACGACCCTCGGTGCGTCGCGGCCCGAGAACGCGGGCCTGGCGGCCCGGAAGGCCACGACCGACGACGCGGCGGAGCTGCTTCGAGGTGTCCCCGGCGTGACCGTGAACGGCGCGGGGGGCATCTCGAGCCTTCCGGCGATCCACGGCCTGGCCGACGACCGCCTCCGCATTCAGGTGGACGGCGCGGATTTGCAGCCTGCGTGCCCGAACCACATGAACTCGCCGCTGTCATATGCGGACCCGACCCGGATCGAGAGCGTCACGGTGTTCTCGGGGATCACGCCGGTCAGCGTCGGCGGCGACAGCATCGGGGGGTCGATCCAGATCAAGTCCGCGCCGCCCGAGTTCGCGACCGCCTCGGCGCCGTTCATCGCCGGCGGACGCGTCGGCTCGTTCTACCGCAGCAACGGCGACGCGCTCGGCTACGACCTGGGCGCGACCACGGCCCTCAGGTGGCTGAACGTGACGTTCGTCCAGTCCGATTCACGTTCGGACAATGTCACGGCCGCTCGCAGCTTCAAGCCCGTCGCCCCGGGTTCCGAAGGTGGAGCCCCCATCCCCGGCGACGTGGTCGCATCGTCGGCGTACCGGGGCACCCTCAAGCGGTCGCTCGCGCTCGCGCTGCGGGCCGACGGCGACCTCCTGCAACTGGAGGCCAGCCAGCAGAAGGTCGGGTTCGAGGGGTTTCCGAACCAGCGCATGGACATGACCGCAAACGACAACAGGCTGCTCACGCTGCGCTACACGCGGACGCGCGCTTGGGGTGATCTCGAGGCACGCCTCAGCTTCCAGGACACGCAGCACGAGATGAACATGGGCCCGGATCGTTACTCCTACGGCACCGGCATGCCCATGGACACGGAGGCGAAGACCTGGGGGGCGACGATCAAGGCCAACGTGATCCTGCCCGACAGGCACCTGCTCCGTGTCGGCGCGGAATACCAGTACCACACGCTCTACGACTTCTGGCCGCCGGTGGGCGGTTCGATGGGGCCGAACACGTTCTGGAACATCGACTACGGGGAGCG
>DATIXG010000100.1:0-2066 GCA_035518815.1 Gemmatimonadales bacterium
CAACTACTTCGACTTCAAGGTCGGCGCGACCTACGACCTCGCCGGCTGGCTGCTGAGCGCGAACATCATCGGCACCGACGCCGACAAGCAGTACTGGTACGCCTGCAACCAGGGGTGCACCTCCGGATCGAAGGTCCGCGAGATCGGCACCACCGGGCTCGTCCTTTCCGTGGGCAAGACGTTCTAGGGCCGCCAGACGCGCCGCCGGGGCGGGGCGTCCTGGTTAGTCCGCCTTGACGCGATCTTGACGTTACAGACGGGAAGCTTGCCCCCGACTTGCCGCGCCGTCTCCTAGAGTGCGAGTAAGCGTTTCCCGTCGTTGGCGGGGAACGGACGAGTCAAGGAGACGAGTCGTGAACGGAAGGGCTAGGTGGCATGCATCGGCGGCAGGGCTGGCGGAGGTCGTCGGGTCCGCTGCCCTGCGGGTCGCGGTCAGCAGCGCCGTGATCGCTGCGATCTTCGTAGTGCCGCTTTTCCTGCGGTACTGGGCGTACTTCCCGCGGTGACGCCCATGAGCGAATGCTGTTTTGGCGTAGAGCAGCGGGGGGATGGTTCCGTCGTCGTCGCCGCCCAGAGCGACGAGGACCTGAGTATCGAGCGGTTCGCCCCCAGCCGCGCGGAATCGTCGGCGGTGGTGCGGTTCGTGCGGCAGCGCTCGCGCGCGCCGCGCGTCTGCGTCGCCGCGACCGGCGAGCGCTCGCTTGGTCTGGCGCTCGCCTTCGGTGAGCTCCCCGAAGCCGAGGTCATCCTGATCCGGCCGGCGGCGCTTGCCCCGCGAAGCGCACCGAAAGCGTCGCCGAACGATGAAGGCGTCGCGGTCGCCCTGGCGCGGTACGCGCGGCGGGCCGCTTGAGCGAGGCCGCCGTGGTCACCCATATATGCCCCATCTGCCGCCGGGCCCACGAGGTGCGGGAGGCGCGCGCGCAGGTGGCATACGGCCGGCAGTTCACCTGCTCGCCGGAGTGCGAATCGGAGCGCCGCAGACGGCGGCGTCACTACCCGGCGCAACCGTTGGTCGTCGGGGAACCCAAGCGAGCGGCGAGCGGATTGCAGCGGCTTCGAGCCTACGCCGCGAAATCGCTCCACATGTGGGTCATCTCGGCCACCGGCGCAGACCTCGTGCGCGCAGCGGGGTGGATGCGGAGCACCCATCCGTTCGGCTGATCCGCGACGCTTCTCCGGCCGGCGTCTTGTTCACCCCCGGGCCGTGAGCTAATCTCGCGGCGCGAGCCTCGCGGTCGCGCAGACTCGAGGCGTTGCGCCACAAAGCCTGTCGCGGCTGGGTTGCCGCTTTCGGTCGAGGAGCCGAGATGCCGCTCGAACCTTGCGCTTCGAGATCCCCGACTCGCCCCGGCCTTCGCCTGGACAACGCGGACAGGCTGAAGATCCTCGCCGGCGTATGGTGCCGAGAGCGCGGCGGAGCCTGACCCATCGCGCGCGTCCCCGGCCCTCCATGGCGGCCGGCATTTCACCACCCCCGCACCCCTGACCTCATGGACCTACTGATTCTGCTCGCGCTGATCCTCCTCAACGGCGTGTTCGCCATGTCCGAGATGTCGGTGGTCGCGGCGCGCAAGAGCCGCCTTCAGCAGTGGGTCGACGAGGGACGGCCCGGTGCAAGTGGGGCGCTGGCGCTCGCGAACGAACCCGGCCACTTCCTCTCCACGATCCAGGTCGGGATTACCGTGATCGGGGTTCTGACCGGGGCGATCGGCGGGATGACCGTGGCGCAGCGCCTGGAGGAGAGCCTCGCCCGAATCCCGTGGATCGGCCCGCACGCCAACGCGGTTGCGCTGGGGATCGTCGTGGCCGGGATCACCGTCGCGTCCGTGATTTTCGGGGAGCTCGTGCCCAAGCGGATCGCCCTTCTCAACCCGGAGGGCGTCGCGAGCGTGCTGGCGCGGCCGCTGCAGCTCCTCTCCCGCCTGGCGTACCCGGCGGTGAGGGCGCTCGCGCTTCTCACCGACCTCGTCCTCCGGCTGCTCGGTGCAGGGGGCGCGCCGGAGCGGCCGGTGAGCGAAGAGGAGATCAACGTCCTGATGGAGCAGGGCGCCGAGGCCGGTGTC
>DATIXG010000101.1:0-3940 GCA_035518815.1 Gemmatimonadales bacterium
CGGCCAGCCCCCGCACCAGCTCCTGGATCCGGCGCTGCTCCTCGCTCAGGGGGAACGCGACCAAGGGTTGAGTCATGGGCGCGCATTATACGGCATGGCACGATCCTTGTAGCTATAAACTGTTGAAAAGGTTAAGCGGGAAGAGTGTGTAGAGGCCTCGACGGAGGGCCGTCGACAGGCCGATCAGCAAGGAGTGATGTCCAGCGCGCCGAATTCAGCGGCGCGTAACGCTTTTTCTGGAGCATCGTCGAGTGGGGTAGCGCGCAGGACTGAAGGATCCAACAGGGCACCTCAGAGGGATAGCAGTGGTGGGACGCTACGGAAGGCCGGGGATACCTCCAAAATTTGGGAGGCGGCGGCCTGTCTTTTGGCCCTGGAAGGGCCGAAAGAGGGTGGGCCGGTCACTTCTGGGCCAGGCGGGGTTCTCGCTCATCGAGGTCCTCATTGGCGGCCTGATCGTTGCGATTGCGGGGCTCGGCATGGCCATGATGTTTGGCCGAGGGCAGGCGATGGTCCAAGGCGGCGGCGACGATCGCGCGGCCCTGTCTCTCGCGATCCAGCGTCTCGAGCAGGTTCGTGCCGCAGGATTCGGATCACCCACACTGCCGGACCCGCGCGAAGAGACTGCGCCCGACGGCGTGCAGATCGACAACGTGGGCAATACCGACGCCGTCCCGGGATTTCGCCGCCGCACGATCATCACGGGCGTCTGCCCGACCAACTTCGCGATCGCATGGAACGCTGGCGGATGTCCTCAGCCTCTGAACCCAGGCATGGTCGAGGCCAAGCTCGTGACGGTGATGGTGCGGATGCAGGAGCCCGGCAGCAGCAATACCGATGCCCAGACCCGGCCCGTGGTGCTGTCGACGATCCTGGTGCGAAGGTGAGACTCACCGGACGAGCGATTCGCAGCCAGGAGGGCTTCACGCTGCTCGAAGCGATTCTGGTCGTCGCCATCTTCTCGATCGTCGGCCTGGCCTTGTTGAGCCTGTTTCAGGGCGCCCGGGCAGGTTTCGACGCCGCCGGCACGCAGGCTTTCGTCCAGCGGACGGGCACGTCGCTGGTCGAGGAGATGCAGCGCGAGTTCACCAAGGCCGCGGCGCTGCAGGTCACCGGTTGCGGCCCACAGGGTGGAGCCAACAAGGCCGTCATGTATCTGACCCAGACCGTTCAGGCCGGTGTCATTCTCGACGTGCCCCGTTGCATTTTCGAGTGGACCGCAACGGGTGACCCGGGGACGCAGATCTATCGCTGTACGCTCGCTTCATGGAACCCGGGGGCGCCCTGCAATGACACACCCGAGAACCTGCTGCTCACCCGGAACGCGCTGAGCGCGCGCGGCAACATCGCCACGCAGCTGGTGGCCAAGAACATTTTCTTTCAGAGCGTGGCCAGCTTGCCGAATGGCGCAGGCGGGCCCGGTGATCCTGGCCGCAGCGTCGTGTCGCCCCTCTTCGATCTTCGCTTCGATCTCGACATTCCTGGCGTCATCCTCGAGCCGAGCAACAGCTTTCCTGGTCAGCGCTTTGCTGCCAGCTTCACGACCCGGAACTGAGCACATCCTCCCGTGACCTTCCGCCGGGTTTTGGAATCTTCCGACGAGCAGGGCAGCGTGCTGCTCCTGACCATCGTCTCGGTCGCGGTCGTGGCGCTCCTCGGCCTTGCCGTCTACGACCTGGCGATGATCGAAGCAAAATTCTCAGCGGCGAGCGTGATCGACTATCGCGCCTACGAGATCGCGCAGGCGGGCATCGAGCGGGGCATCCGCGAGCTGCGCAACCTGTACGTGTCCTATGCGCCTGGGCAGGAAACCTTCGTGGCAGGGTCGACGACGTGCGCACCCACTCCCTGCGACACGAGCCAGTTTCACACGATGAACGTGACCAATACCACCATCCCATCCCAGGCCATTTCGTCGGGCGCCTACACGGGAGGTGCGGATCCTGGCGGGACGTTCACGCTCGAAGTCAAATACCTGACGATTGCCGAAGCGAACAACTCGGTGGCCGCGGTGGGTCTTGCGTATCCTGCCGGCCTTCAATGCTTCCCGGATAGCGTGTTCCCGAATTGGTGCGCGAATCTCGCGTTCCTGAGGAGCACGGGTACGGCAACGGATGGCATAAGCAATACCCGGACTCGGACCATCCAGACTCTGGTGCGTGCGGCCAGCACCTCGCCCTGGGCCAGGGGCATCGTGGCCGGAAATGGCAGTCCGGCGGTGAGCGGGGACGTGCTGATCGCCGGGAGCGTGGACATTCTCGGAGGCGCGGCGGCGAATCCGGCCATGGACCTTGGCGGCGGCAGCAGTGGAGGAATGGTGAACACGTGGTTCCCTCTTGCCGCGGCTTCCGGCTACTCGCAGTCCGAGCCGGGGAATGACTCCTTGCTGCGCCTCACGCCCCGACAGCTAATTTGTCCTCCCAGCACCAACTGTGCGGGCGGCGCAAACCTCGTCGAGTCACTGGGCGCAAGCGTCAGGATTTTCGGCAACATCGCCAACCAGATGGTGAACGTGGTGAGCGGCACGACGCTCGGCCGGAGCGGCGCGACGGCGTCCTTTGGCAATCCCGCCCGCAACGGGAAGGGCCCGCTCGACGGTGTGTATATCGCGGATGGCTGCGATCTCCCGTGCATCGGGGGGCCGCCCCAGCCCTTCAATGGCTCCGCGTCGGTAACCGTCGACCGCGGGAATCTGACCAGACCATATCCGAACAACCCGCCGCTGGGCCCGCTGCTGTCTCCGACCAGCGCCTGGCCGGTCCTGGACGACGTGGTGACCATATCCGACAACGTGGTCGGTACCAACTATGCGCAGTACTACACGGGCTGGTTCAACCCCAACGTGTCCGGCGGGACCAATACCGCGTCGTGGACCGCCGCTACCACAGTGAACCGGGCAAACTGCGGCGGGACGATCGCGCAGATGGACGAATGTGGGGGCAGCGGTGGGGTTGCCTACACGCTAGGCTTTCTTTTCAACAAGCTGAGCGTGAACACGCCGTCCTTCAGGCACAGCTTCAGCTTTACCGATCGCCGGGGCATTCAGCGTACGGCCGAGGTGTGCTGGAAGCGCGACACCATCGGGTTCAACCAGGGTGCGAATCCTCCTGCTCTGCCCAACACCCTGGAGTTCGGCATCCCGACGTGCGCTACACCCAGCGGACCTGGCAACGCGACGGCGCCGACCATTCCTGTCATGTTCTGGTACGGGAATGCCTGGGGCATCGACTATGCTGGCGGCCCGCACGTCGACATCAACTTCCGTGGCTGGGCCCTGATGCTGAGCAACACCGCGGTGACCATCGACGAGAATTTCCTGCCGTACTGCAGCAATACGGGGGCCACGCCTCCGTGCGGTCCGGCCTTTCCGTCGCCAGGCTGGCAAGGCGGGAACAAGTTCCCCGAGAATCATCTGTTCGCCGTGATGACGACGGGCGACGTGATGCTGGCGACCCTGCAGACGGATGTGAAGCACATCTTCGGCTTCTATTGGGCCATGGGAAACATCGGGGTCCGGCGGGACGTCAACGTGATCGGGATGCTGCGTGGCTCCAACGTGTGCTTCCGGAACAGCACCGGCTGCGGCGGTATGGCCGGTGGAGGCAACGTTCCTGGCTTCTTCCAGGCGAGCTTTCTCGACCAGCGAAAGATCCCGAACGAGCTGCCGGCCCCCTACGAGGTTCCCGGGCAGCTTTCCGGGGGCCGGTGGCAGGTCTCCTCGGTGCCCGGGTTCTGGATCGAATGCCGCCGGGGGCCCACCGACGCCCTGCCACCCACTCCGTCTGGTATCTGTGGGTATCAGTAACCGCCGGTAAAATTTGGGGTTCGCCGTACCCCACTGCTATCCTTTAGACCCTTAAAAAGGCTTCGGTGCAGCAGATGCGACGCCCCTCACGCCGTCGCGAGAGATAACGAGGGCCAATGCTCGGGAGTCTCCTGC
>DATIXG010000102.1:0-114521 GCA_035518815.1 Gemmatimonadales bacterium
AGATGTTCAAGAAGCAATGACGCGCTCCATCGCCGAGCTCGCCGCCGTACTCGCGGCGGCGCTGTTCATCTTCGCGCTGTACTGGATGAACGACCCCAAGACCGCCCGCAACGGCGTCATCGCGGGGGTCACGGGCATGACCCTGGCGATTCTGGCCACGTGGATCCAGCCCGAGATTGTCCATCACGGCTGGGTGGTGCTCGCGATCGCCGCCGGGTTCGCGGTCGGCGTCCCACTCTCGCGCGTGCCGCTCACGGCGGTACCGCAGCGAACCGCCCTCTCCCATGCGTTCGGCGGCCTCGCCGCGGGTCTCGTGGGCACGGCGGAATACCTTCTCGGTGTGGAGGCCCACCCGGCGGAACTCACCGCGTTCCGGATGAGCGCGCTCGTCGCCGAGGTCATTCTCGGTTTCCTGACCTTCACGGGCAGCCTGATGGCCGCCGCCAAGCTGCAGGAAGTGAAGTGGATCCCGCAGCGCCCGGTGACCTACCCCGGGCAGAACTTCGTCAACATCGGCGTCCTGGTCGTCGCGGTCGCTTTGGGCGCGCTGGTCGCCGCCAATCCAACAGCTTCGTGGTCGGGGACCGCATTCCATGCAATCGTCGCGCTATCGATCCTGTTCGGCGTGCTGCTCATCATTCCGATCGGCGGCGCCGACATGCCGACCGTCATCTCGATCCTGAACTCCTACGCCGGCCTCTCGGCCGTGGCGATGGGGTTCGTGCTCAACAGCAAGCTCCTCGTGACCGCCGGCGCCCTCGACGGATCGAGCGGCCTGATTCTCTCGATCATCATGTGCCGCGCGATGAACCGCTCGTTCACAAACGTTCTGTTCGGGGCGTTCGGCACGGTCCAGAAAGCGGTGACCACGGGAGAGCAGAAGACCTGGAAGCAGGAGAGCGTCGAAGGCGCCGCGCAGCTGCTCGAGCAGGCGAGCCTCGTCGTGATCATCCCGGGGTACGGCATGGCGGTCGCGCAGGCCCAGCACAAGGTGCGCGAGCTGTACGACCAGCTCACGAAGCGCGGGGTCACGGTGAAGTTCGCGATCCATCCCGTGGCCGGGCGGATGCCGGGCCACATGAACGTGCTGCTCGCCGAAGCCGATGTCCCCTACACGGCGCTCGTCGAAATGGACGAGATCAATCCCGAGATGCCGCAGTGCGACGTCGCGATGGTGATCGGGGCGAACGATGTGGTGAACCCCGCCGCCCGCTACGTGAAGGGGAGTCCGATCTACGGCATGCCCATCATCGACGCCGACAAGGCCCGGACAGTCCTCGCGATCAAGCGCAGCAAGAAACCCGGATTCGCCGGGATCGACAACGAGCTGTACGTGCAGGACAACACCTGGATGTTGTTCGGCGACGCCAAGGCGGTGCTGGGAGACCTGGTCAAGCAATTCGGGAGCGGGGGGCTGCATTGAGGGGCTAGGGGCTCGGGGTTAGGGACTGGGACCCCAACCCCTAACGCCTAACCCCCAATCCCTATTCTTCCTGAATAATCGTAATCTTGTAACCGTCCGGGTCGATCAACGCGAAGGCGTAACTGCCCCACGCCGTGCGCCGCGGCTCGTAGTCGAGCTGGCCGCCCATCGCCTTGATTCTGGCGGCCATCTCATCGATATCCTGCGCGGTGGACGCCCACAGGCGCACCCCCTCACCTTTCGCCCGGTCCCGTCCGCGAACAAAGTCATCCTGATTGAGCATGAGGTCGCAGATCCCGGCGCGCATCTCCACACCCTGAAGCCGGCCGTTCGCTTCCCAGCGCTCGCCGAGCGTGAAGCGCACGGCGTCGCGGTAGAACGCGATGCTGCGCTCCAGATCGGCGACGGTGAGGGACGCTGACATCGAGCGAAGCCGCAGGGTTTCGGGTTGCCGGCGCTCGGCGTGCGCTCTTGCGGCGCGAGCGGCCGGTCGCTTGCGTGCGACCGACTTGGCGTTCTTGGCTGCGGTCTTCTTTTTGGCCTGCTTCGCTTTCTTCGGCATCGCGTTCGTCTCCTGGAGGTCGCGTCTCGCAACGGGGTCGCCCACTAGCGTAGCGTGGGCCCCCCCCTTCCGCCAGATTACCGCCACCAACGCGAATAGGAGACGAGATGACGACCAGTCAGGCGAGCGCCGTGTGGGAGGGCAAACTGCGGGACGGGCACGGACGCTACAGCGCGGGGAGCGGGGCCTTCAGCGGCAACTACTCGTTCGCCACGCGTTTTGAAGGGGCGAAGGGGACGAATCCCGAGGAGCTGATCGCGGCGGCGGAGGCTGCCTGTCTCAGTATGGCCCTTTCCGCTGGGCTCGAGCAGGGAGGGTCGCCCGCCACGCGGATCGAAACCACGGCGTCCTGCACCGTCGAGAAGGTGGGCGACGGGTTCAAGATCACCACCATCGCCTTGAAAGTGCGCGGGAAGGTGCCGGGCATCGATCAGGCACGCTTCCAGAAGGCCGCGGAGGCCGCGAAGGACGGGTGCCCGGTATCGGGGGCATTGAAAGGGAACGTGCAGCTCAAGCTCGACGCGAAACTCGAGTGATGAGGTAGTGCGAGCCCGTGATCTCCTGGGGGTGGCGCTCGCCCTCCTGGCGGCCGCAGTATGCGTGCGGCTCGGCACCTGGCAGCTCTCCCGCCTCCATCAGCGGCGCGCGGCGAACGCGGTGATTGCCGCCGCGCGGGCGCGACCGCCCCTCGAACTGGCGCCCGCGATCCCGGCCGAGTCGCTCGTCGAGCGACGTGTGCGCGCGCGGGGGGTGTACGACTTCGCGCACGAGCGGTTCTGGCGGCCACGGATTTTCGAGGATCAGCCGGGCGTCGATCTCGTCACGCCGCTCGTGTTGTCGGGCGGGGGCGGGGGCGGGGGCGGGGCCGGGGCCGGCGTACTCGTGGATCGGGGTTGGGTGCCGTCGCCCGACGCCTACCACGTGAACCAGGAGTTGTACCGTGAGGCGGACACGGCCGTCGTCGTGGGCCTCGGGTTGCGCGCCCCGCGCGGGCGGGGAGACGCGGACCCGGCGCGGCTGCGGGACTCCCTGCCGTACGCGTTGCTGCCAATCGTGGTGCAGGCGCTTCCGGATACGTCGCTCGGGGAACGGCGCGCGGGACCGATGCGGTGGCCGGCCTCCGAGCTGTCCGAGGGCCCGCATCTCTCGTATACCATTCAGTGGTTCTCGTTCGCGGTCGTCATTCTCGTGGGCTCAGCCGCGCTGTATCGCAAACGGCGGCAGGAAAGCCGTGCGGCCACTACCAAATAGCCGGCCCATCTATTAGCTTGCGGTCGTAGTACGAACCGCGAGCTGGCATCCTCTTCGCAGGACGGTCCCGCTCAGGAGCGGGCACCGGCGCTGAACACACCGCCCGGTCTCATTCCCCAGGTTCCCAAGACTCAGTGACGCTCTGACGCAGTGGTTCTCCACTGGGAGCGTGCGTGTGTGTGCATCCTGGAAAAGGACGTGTTCTATCATGTCGTTTGCATCATTGGGCCTTGCGCCCGAGCTGGTTCAAGCCGTCGCCGACGAAGGCTACGAGCATCCCACACCCATTCAGCAGGAAGCGATCCCCCTCGCCCTGGCCGGCCGCGACGTCGTCGGGTCCGCGCAAACGGGGACGGGCAAGACCGCCGCATTCCTCCTCCCCATCCTGCAGCGCCTCGCCGCCGGAGAAACGCGCCGCTCAGTGCTGCGCGCCCTGATCCTCGTCCCGACGCGCGAGCTCGCGGAGCAGGTCATGGAGAGCGCGCGAACCTATGGCCGGCATCTCTCCGCGACGAGCGTGGCCGTCTACGGCGGAGTGGGCATGGAGCCGCAGACGCGGGCGCTCGCGAAGGGCGTGGACATCGTGGTGGCGACGCCGGGCCGGTTGCTCGACCACATGGAGCGGGGGCACCTCGACTTTTCGCGCCTCGAAGTGCTCGTGTTGGACGAGGCCGACCGCATGCTGGACATGGGCTTTGCGCCCGACGTGCGGCGCATCCTCGACGCGCTGCCGGCCAAGCGGCAGACGATGCTTTTTTCGGCGACGATCTCCTCCGACGTCGATCGCCTGGCGCACCGGGCCATGCAGGGGCACGCCTCAGTGGAAATCGGGCGCCGCGCGGCGGCGGCCGAGGGCGTGGAGCACATCGTGATCGGCGTGGACAAGCTGCAGAAGCGGGACGCGCTGGCGCGGGTGCTCGCCGCGAAGCCGGCGGGGCAGACGCTCATCTTCACGCGCACGAAGTACGGTGCCGACAAGCTCGTCACCTTCCTGCGGCGTGCCGGGATCCCCGCGCATGCGATTCACGGGGACAAGGCGCAGAGTCTGCGCCAGCGGACCCTCGACATGTTCCGGAGCGGAGAGGCGGACGTGCTGGTCGCAACCGACATCGCCGCGCGGGGGATCGACGTGGACGGCATTCGGATGGTCGTGAATTTCGACGTGCCCACCGATCCCGAGGTCTACGTGCACCGCGTGGGGCGGACGGCCCGCGCCGGAGCGGTTGGTCTCGCACTCACGCTGATGTCGCCGGACGAATGGCTGCTCGTCCACGACATCGAGAAGCTCATCGGCCAGGTCTTCCCGCGCGAAGTGGTGCCGGGATTCGAGCCCGCGGTCGCGCCCCCGCCGCCGCGGCCGGTGGTGGTCACGCCCGTGAAGCGGGGACGGTCGATCCGCGCCCGCTCGGGGTACCGCGGCCGCTAGGCTACTTGAAGCTCTTTACGAAGTCGGCGACCGGAATCGCGGGCAGCGTCAGCAGACGGACGCTCCCGCGAGCACCGAGCGCAGCCGACACCCGTGCAATGGTGGCGTTGTCCGGTGCCTCCACGATATTGACGAAATCGTACAGGCCGAGCGTCGCGTACTGAGCGGTCACGCGGGCGCCGAGCTTCTCGATTTCCTTGTTGACTTCCTGCAGGCGGCCCGGATTCGACGTCAGGGTCTTGGCGCCTTCGTCGGTCAGGTTCGACAGCATCACGTAGGTGGCCACGCTGGTCTCCTCGATGAGTGATCCCGTTCACTGCCGCGCTTCGATGGGCACATAGTCGCGCACGTCGGAGCCCGTGTAAATCTGCCGCGGGCGCGCGATCCGCTGCTCCTTGTCGAGCAGCATCTCCTGCCACTGCGCCAGCCACCCCGGCGTCCGCCCGATGGCGAACAGCACGGGGAACATGTCCACGGGAATCTTCATCGCCTCGTAGATGATCCCCGAGTAGAAGTCGACGTTGGGATAGAGCTTCCGACTGACGAAGTACTCGTCCTGGAGGGCGATGCGCTCGAGCTCGATCGCCACGTCGATCAGCGGGTTCTTCCCGGTGACGTCGAACACCTCATCCGCCACCCGCTTGATGATCTTGGCGCGCGGGTCGTAGCTCTTGTAGATGCGGTGGCCGAACCCCATGAGGCGCAGCTCGCCCCGCTTCACCCGCTCGATAAAGGCCGGGATGTTCTTCTTCGAGCCCACGGAGCGCAGCATCCGCAGCACCTCTTCGTTCGCGCCGCCGTGCAGCGGACCGTACAGCGCCGCCGCGGCCGCCGCCGTCGAGGAGTAGGGGTCGGCGTGGGACGAACCCACGTTCCGCATGGCGCTCGTGGAGCAGTTCTGCTCATGGTCGGCGTGGAGAATGAACAGCACGTCGAGCGCCCGCTGCAGGGTGGGGTCCGGGACGTGCTTCACCTCCGTCGTGCGGAACATCATGTTGAGAAAGTTGCCCGAGTAGCTCAAATCGTTGTCGGGGTACGCGTACGGCAGCCCCACCGAATGCCGGTGTGCGAACGCGGCGAGCGTCGGCGTCTTGGCGATCAGCCGCACGATCTGCGTCGCGCGCGACTGGTCATCCTGAATGTTCTTCGCTTCCGGATAAAACGTTGAGAGCGCGGCGACGGTGCTCACGAACACCCCCATCGGATGGGCGTCGTGATGGAATCCGTCGATGAACTTCTTGATGTTCTCGTGAATGAACGTGTGGTGCGTGATCGCGCTCATCCACGCATCGAGCTCGGACGCCGAGGGCAGGGCGCCGTGCAGCAGCAGGTACGCGGTCTCGAGGAAGGAGCTCTTCTCCGCGAGCTGCTCGATGGGATAGCCGCGATACCGCAGGATGCCCCGCTCGCCGTCGATGAAGCTGATGGCGCTCTTGCAGGGTGCCGTGTTGATGTACCCGGGGTCGTAGGACATCAGCCCCGAATCGTCGTCGCGCACCTTGATCTGCCGCAGATCGACCGCGCGCACGGCGCCGTCCTGAATCGGCACCTCGTACTGCTTGCCGGTACGGTTGTCGACGATCGTCAGGCTGTCAGATGGCACGCCAGCGTCCTCGAGGAGGCCCTCACGAAACATAACCGCCGCGATCGAGCCCTGTTGATCCAGCGTCGTCGTCGCTTATCTTGCCCTCTCATGACGTCACCGACCGCCGCCCCCCGTCGAGAGAGCCTCTATCCCACGCGCGCGAGCGCCGGCGCCATGCTGGGCCAGCAGATCGCCGCGCGCGGCCACATCGGCTGCATGTTGCTCGGCATCACGCCCGAAGGCGTCGAGATCGCCGCCAACGCCGCCAAAGCCATGGGCAGCCAGTTCGACGTCCTCGTCGCCACGTTCATCCGGTTGGGCGCGAACGTCCCGCCGATCGGGGCGATCGCCGAGCAGGTCCCCTCCGAGATGGACCCCGACTTCCAGCCCGGCATGGGGATTCTGGACAAGCTGACCGACGCCATCGACGAGTCCCGGGCCCGGGTGAGCCAGGATCTCGTGCTCTACCGCACCCAGCGGCCGGTCAAGACCCTGAGCGGCAAGGTCGCGGTGATCGTGGACGGCCAGGTCGTCTGGCCCTGGAAGGTGCTGGCTGCCGCCAAGGCCGCCGAGCAGCTGGGCGCCAAGAGGATCGTGATCGCGACGCCCGTCGCCACGAAGGAGGCAGCCGAGCGGATCTATGCCCGCCGGCTGGAGCTGATCTGTCCGACCATCGTCATGGACAAGACCGGCCACCCCTCGCCCTTCGGCGACGTCGCGGGGGAGACGCCGGAGCGGTTACGGAGCATCATGATTGCGCATCAGGCGGCGTAGCAGGCAAAGACGGGCAAGGACGGACAAGGGCGGTCAGGGTTCGGGAGCAACCTTCACCGCCCTCGACCGTCTTTGCCCGCCCTTGCCCGCTTACCCCAGATCCACCATCCCCCGCTCCAGCCACCGGTGCTCGCCCTCGAGCACCTCCTGCGCGACGTGGTACGTGTGCGCGTCCTCGTTGCGCCACAGGCCCTGGAACTTGGCCTTGATGCGGCCGCGCGCCTGGTGGCAGAACAGGTCGGCCAGCGCGACGGCATGGGCCCCGTCGGCCGGGTCGCGTTTCGCGAGCGCCATCGCGCGGGAGCAGGTCGCGGCCATGGCGAAGAGCTCGCCGCCGATATCCACGAGGCGGAACAGGACGGCCTGGCGATGTTCGAGCTTGGGGCCGAACCGGACCATGGCGTGAAACACGTTGCGGGCGAGGCGGCGCGCGGCGCGCTCCACGTAGCGCACGTGCTTCGCGAGGCGACCGAATTCCCCGTACTTGGGCCAGAAGCCCCAGCCCAGCCACCGGGAGGGATACCACCAGGCGTAGAACAGCCCGGCGCGAACGAGGCCTGAGAGCCGCTGGCCCGCGGAGCGACCCGGCATCACCACGTCGCCCGCCACCTGCAGGTGCCGGTCGACCGCCTCGCGCGCGATGAACAGGTGCATGATCTCGCTCGACCCTTCGAAGATCAAATTGATCCGGAAATCGCGCATGATCCGCTCGATGGGGATGGGCCGCTCGCCCCGCGCGCGCAGCGAGTCGGCGGTCTCGTAGCCGCGACCGCCCCGGATTTGCACCGTGTCGTCGATGATGCGCCAGCCGGCCTCCGAGTTGTACAGCTTGGCGATCGCGGCCTCGAGCCGGATGTCGTAGCCGCCGCGGTCGGCCATCGCGCCGCACAGCTCGGCCACGGCCTCCATCGCGAGCGTGTTCGCCGCCATCGAGCCGATCTTCTGGGCGATCGCATCGTGCTTGCCGATCGCCTGCCCCCATTGCACCCGCTCGTTCGACCACGTGCGCGAGATCTCGAGGCACCGCTTCCCGACGGCGACGGCCGAGATGGGCAACGTAAGGCGGCCGGTGTTGAGGGTGATGAGCGCGAGCTTCAGCCCCTTGCCCACCTCCCACAGCACGTTCTCCTTCGGGACGCGCACATTGTCGAACCGAATCACCGCGTTGTAGAGGGCCTTGAGGCCCATGAAATGGCAGCGGTGGACCACCTGCACGCCGGGCCACCCGGCTTCCACGATGAACGCGGTGATCTGGCGCCGTTCCTTCCCCTTCACGACGATCGACGGTGTGCGGGCCATCACCACCATCAGCTCCGCCCTGGTGCCGTTCGTGCACCAGAGCTTTTCGCCGTTCAGGATCCACGCTTCGCCGTCCGGCGACGGGACGGCCAACGTTTCCATGGCCGCGGGGTCCGAGCCCACGCCTGGCTCGGTCAGCGCGAACGCCGAAATCGCACCGCGCGCGAGTCGCGGCAGATACTGCTGTTTCTGCGCGGCCGAGCCGAACATCTTGAGGGGTTGCGGAACGCCGATGGACTGATGGGCCGACAGGAGGGCGGTGAGCGAGCCGTCCACGCTCGACACCAGCTCGATCGCGCGCATGTAGGAGAGCTGCGAGAGTCCGAGGCCGCCGTACTCGCGGGGGATCTTGATCCCGAAGGCGCCGAGGTCCCGCAGCGCCTGGATCACGTCCTCGGGAATTTCCCCCTCCCGGTCGATGCGATCGGAATCGACGCGCTCGCGCAGCAGCTTTTCCAGGCCGGTGAGGAAGGGTCGCGCGCGCCGCTCGTCGTCGGGGTCCTGCTCGGGGTAGGGGTGGAGCAGGTCGAGCCGGAGGCGTCCCAGGAACAGGTCGCGGACGAAGCTCGGCGCCGCCCACTCCTGCTCCCGTGCTGCCTCGGCGACGTCGCGCGCCTGGTCGGCGGAGACTTTACGTTCGGGTGCTACGGCGGTCGTGGCCATGCGTACCTCTCAATCCAATCTAGCTCGAGGCCCGCTCGCCGAGCAGCCGCGGCGTCATCAGCATGGCCGTGGCCGCCCCGCCCACCAGGCCCCCCAGATGGGCCCCGTTGTCGATGTACGGGGTGGCGAGCCCTGTGAGGATCTGATACCCCGCCCACACCGCCAGGACCAGGCCTATGCGCTTGTCGCGGACGTAGAACCGGTCGTGATGGCGGTACAGCGTGACGGCCACTGCGCTCAGCACGCCGAAGATCGCTCCCGAGGCCCCCACCGACGGCCCCTGCGAGAGCACGACGCTCATGACCGACCCAGCGAGGCCGCTCACCACGTAGATGATCGCGGTATCGAGCACACCGAAGGCGTGTTCGCACGCCATTCCCACGATATAGAGCACGATGCAGTTGCCGACGAGGTGATCCCAGCCGCCGTGCAGGAACATGGCGCTGGCCAGTCGCCACCACTCCCCGTGAAGGACCCCATCCCGGGTGAGCGCGCCGGCAGCGATCAGCTTCTCTTTGCTGGTCAGGGCGCCGGTGGCGAGTTCGCGAATGAACATGTACACGTTCACGGCGATGATGAACAGAATCAGGACCGGCGTGTGCCGCATGCCGCGCTCGAAATCGACGCGGCCAAATGGGCCCGGATGTCCCGCGCTGCCCCCCGCGAGCATGTCCGGCGTGACTGGGATCGGCTCTTCGTCGGCGCGCCTCAACGCCGTTCGCCCGTATCCAGCATCACGCCCAGCGCGAGCGCGACCCGCCGGTCCAGCGAGCGTTTGATGTCCGACCGCAGATCGAGCACGTAGCGGTCGAGGATGGTGAATTTCCGGTTGAACTCGCCGACCACCTCTTCCGTGCCGTTCCGAGCGATGATGAAGTTCGTGCGCAGGAACCCGAACAACGGGCCAAGCAGGCGTCGCAGCAGCGACAGGATGACGGAGTCCTCCTTGGCCACGTACTGCACCTTTCCCGACGCATCCTTCACGTACCAGCGTTTGCGGAAGAGGTTGTACATGTAGTTCTTCCACAGGAGCGCGAGGGTGCGGCCCGACGGGTCGCGCACGGTGTACGTCGCCGTGATTAGCTGCCACTTCCTGTCCTGCAATACCTCGAGCAGTTTCTGCCCCTTGCTCGCATCACGATAGAACGTCACGTGCCGCTTGGCCGAGAGGCCAACACCGACGACGAACAGACCGACCAGGAATCCGATGACCGCGAGCGACGCGAACAGCACTCCCAGCGCGCTCTGCGTGAACAACGCGGCCAGCCCGGCGAACACACCGCCGATCATGCACGCGGCCACGATCCCGGCCAGCGCGGCGCCGAGGTTCCGCAATAGATGCGCCGGCCGTTCGACGAAGACGATCTTGTTACCTTGTTCGTCGGCGACGTCATACTTCTCGCTGATCCTCAGGACCTGCTGGCGGAGGAGGAAGAGGTCGCGGTCGAACGCGGGGTCGGCTTGGGGTTGGGCGGCCACCGGCTGGCCCGGGACGCGGTTGGGGCGGCCACATTGCGGGCACTTCACTACTCGTCCCGCGAACTCATCCTTTAGCTCGAAGGACGTGCCACACTGACAGCTCACGCGGACGGGCATGAACGCCTCACGTGGTTTGGGACGGGCCCCAATATAGGGGTTGATGTATGTTTTTTCCCCGTGCGGCGTGCCGTGGGCGTCATTCTCGCCTTGACGGTAGGCGCCGCCGGAACCGGAGTGGCGCAGCTCGCTCCTCCGGGCACCGGCGGCGTCGCCACGTTGGCAAACGATCTCCGTGCCCTCGGCGCCAACAAGCGCGTCCTCATGATCGGGGCCCACCCCGACGACGAGGGCAACGAGATGCTGACGATTCTCTCGCGCGGGCTCGGCGTCCAAACGGCGTATCTCTCCCTGACTCGCGGTGAGGGCGGGCAAAATCTCATCGGGTCCGAGCTGGGCCCGGATCTCGGGATCATCCGCACCGAGGAGCTGCTCGCCGCACGCCAGATCGACGGCGCGCGCCAGTTCTTCACCCGCGCCTACGACTTCGGATTCTCGAAGACCGCCGAGGAAAGCTTCCGGCTGTGGCCGCGGGACTCGCTGCTCAGGGACGTCGTCGCTGTCGTCCGACGGTTTCGGCCGCAGGTGATCATCTCGATCTTTTCGGGCACGCCCCGGGACGGTCACGGACAGCATCAGGTCGCGGGCCTGCTCGCCGATCAGGCGTTCCAGATGCTCAAGGACTCGGCGTGGGGTCCGGTGAAACTGTACCGCTCGGCCCGTTTCGACAGCGGCGCGGCGACCGTGGCCCTTGATGGCGGCCAGCTCGACGCCGCGACGGGACGATCGCTGCACCAGCTGGCCATGGAGAGTCGCAGCCGCCACCGCTCGCAGGGGCAAGGGCAGCTCGAACGCCCCGGGCCGAGCCAGGTCCGGCTGGCGCTCTGGGAACAACGGGGCAAGGGGCGAGGCACGAGCGGCGAGGGGATCTTCGCCGGCGTCGATACGGTGCTGCCCGGCGGCGCGCGCTACGTGGCACTCATCGATTCCGCGCGCGCCCGCTACAGCGTGCTGCGTCCGGGCGCCATCGTGCCACTGCTCGCGCGGGCGCTCACGGCGCTCGGGCGCGACACCAACATCGTGTCGAGGGAGCAGCGCTCGATTCTCGAGCACGCGCTCGCCACCGCCGCGGGTGTCGCGATCGATGGCGTGAGCGACGACTCCATCGTCGTCGGGGGCGAGCGCGTGACTGTGGACGCGACGGTGTGGAACGGCGGCAGTGCGAGCGTCCGAATCGATGACGCGCGACTCGTCGCTCCGGCCGGGTGGACGATCGAGCCCGCGGGGCCGCCGTCCGGAGCGGTTGCGCCCGGCGCGCTCGCGGGCGGGCGGTTCCTCGTGACCCCCGCGGACTCGACGCGATCCCAGCCGTATTTCCTGCAACGACCCCTCGCGGGCGCGCTGTACGACTGGTCCGGCGTCCCCGCCGATTTGCGGGGCCTGCCGTTCGACCCTCCCCTCCTGCAGATCGCCGTGCGCCTGACGATCGCCGGGGCGCCCGTCACCCTGACCCGCGAGGTTTCATATCAGCGTCAGGACGACGTGGCCGGAGAGGTGCGGCGCCCGGTACTCGCGGATTGCGCGTTCGACGTGACGCTCACGCCGCCGCTGGTCGTATGGCCGAGGGACGGTGCGGCGAGCGGGCCGCGCCGCTTCACGATCACTGTCACGAACCGCACACGCGGCGCCACCCGGGCGGATCTCACGGTGACCGCTCCGGCGGGGTGGGCAACGTTCCCGACGCGCTCGGCGACGTTCGCGCGTGAGGACGAGTCGCAGGCTGTGTCGCTCACGCTCGCCATGCCCGTGGGAGCGACGGTGGGTGCGGCCGAGCTGCGCGCCGCGGTGAGCGCGCCCGGCGATAGCACCGGCTGCGGTGGCGCGCTCGGCGTCCTGGACTATCCCCACATTCACGCGCGCGGCGTGACGCGCCCTGCGGTCGCGCGGATCCGCGTCGCGCGCATTGCGCTGCCTTCGCTGACCCGCGTCGGCTACGTGCGGGGCGCGGCGGATCGCGTCCCCGAAGCCCTCTCGGCCGTGGGCGTGCCCATCGAGGTGCTCGACCCGGATTCGCTGGCGCGCGGCAACCTGTCCCGCTTCGACGCCATTGTCGTGGGCAGCCGCGCGTATGAAATCGACCCGACGCTCGTCGCGAGCAACGAGCGCCTGCTCGCATACGCGCGTGACGGCGGCCTCGTGATCGTCCAGTACCAGCAGTATGTCTTCGCGCAGAGCGGCTACGCGCCGTTTCCTCTTTCGATCGCGCGCCCCCACGATCGCGTGACGGACGAAGACGCCGCGGTCACCCCGCTCGACCCGAAGACCCCGGTCCTCCATGTCCCGAACGAGATCGGACCGGACGATTGGCAGGGATGGGTGCAGGAGCGCGGCCTGTACTTCGCCCACGACTGGGATGCGCACTACACGGCGTTGCTCGCGATGCACGATCCCGGCGAGGCGCCGCTCTCGGGAGGCTTGCTCGTGGCCGCGGTCGGCAAAGGCACCTACGTCTACACCGGGCTCGCGTTCTTCCGCCAGCTGCCCGCGGGCGTGCCGGGGGCGTACCGTCTGTTCGCGAATCTCCTGGCGCTCAAGAGATGAGAATGCCAGGTGGGAAGGAGCGTGGGGAGTGGAGAGTGGTACGATTGGGTGCGAACCGAACGCAGGTGCTGCACCGTCTGGTACCACTCGCGACTCCCCACGCTTCTTTCTGGTCGATTCTGTTTGTCCTGGCCCTCACCGCATGCACGCGGGACCACCGCACCCCCCTCGTCATCTACTCCCCGCACGGCCGCGACCTCCTCACGCTCCTCTCCCGTCGCTTCGAGGAGCAGCACGCCGGGGTCGTCGTGCACTGGCTCGACATGGGATCGCAGGAAGTCTACGACCGGCTCCGCTCGGAACGCGCCAATCCGCAGGCCGACGTCTGGTTCGGAGGTCCGAGCACGATCTTCGCGCGTGGCGTGCCGGACTCCCTGCTCGCGCCGTTCCGTCCCGCGTGGGCAGACGCGATCGCATCGCACGGGCGAGGCCCGGGGGATTTCTATTTTGCCGCCTACCTGACGCCCGCCGTCATCGTATACGCCACCGAAGCGCTCACGCCTGAGCAGGCGCCCCGCGATTGGGATGACCTGCTCGACCCGCGCTGGCGCGGGAAGATCCTGATTCGGGACCCCCTGGCGAGCGGTACGATGCGCGCCGTGTGGGGAATGATCGTCGAGCGCGCCCTCGCGGCCACGGGCGACACGACCGCCGGATTCCGCTGGCTCCGTCGGCTCGACGCGCAGACGAAGGAATACGTGCTGAACGGTACGCTGCTGACCCAGAAGCTCGTGCGCGGGGAAGGCCAGGTCACCATCTGGGACCTCCCCGACATTCTTCTCAACATCAGGGACAGCGTGCCGCTCGGATACGTCTTCCCCACGAGCGGCGCGCCGGTGATCGAGGACGCGATCGGCGTGGTGCGCGGCGCTCCGCACGCCGCGCTGGCGCGGGAATTCGTGGACTGGGTGGGGAGCGTCGGCGCGGAAGCCCTGGCCGCGGGAGCAGCCTACCGGCTCCCGGCACGGACGGACCTGCCGGACGACTCCCTGCCGGAGTGGGTGCGTGCCGTCCGCCGGAAGATGACGGTCGCAAGCGTGAACTGGGACCTCCTCGCGGCGCGCGGCGACGAGTGGATGCGGCGCTGGGATGAAACGGTGCGCGGCAAGGGGAACGCCGCGGCGCCGTGACCGCGTACCTCGAGGTGGTGGGCGCGACCAAGCGATTTGGCGAGACCCGCGCGGTGGATCAGGTCTCGTTCCAGCTCGAGCGCGGCGAGGTGCTCGCGCTGCTCGGGCCCTCTGGCAGCGGCAAGACGACGGTGCTGCGGCTGCTCGCCGGCTTCGAAACGCCGGACGCGGGCCGCGTAGTGGTCGAGGGAGATGACGTGACGGCGGTGTCACCCGCGCGCCGCCGCTTCGGCATGGTGTTCCAGCACTACGCGCTGTTTCCCCATCTCGACGTGGGGGAGAACGTCGGGTTCGGCCTGCGGGGCCGCGCCGATGCCGCCACTCGGGTGGCGCGCGCCCTCGAGCTCGTGGACCTGGGCGGTTTCGAGCGCCGCCTCGTGCACGAGCTGTCGGGGGGCCAGCAGCAGCGGGTGGCGCTCGCGCGGGCCCTCGCGATCGAGCCCCGCGTGCTGCTGCTCGACGAACCCCTGTCCAACCTCGACCCGAGCCTGCGCGAGCGCACTCGGCGCGAGCTCCGGCACCTGATCGCCCGGCTCGACATCACGACCATCTTCGTCACTCACGAGCAGGAGGAGGCGTTCGACCTCGGGCACCGCGTGGCCGTGTTGCACGAGGGGCGTCTCGAGCAGCTCGCGACCGCGGAGGACCTGTACGAGCGGCCGGCCACGCTGTTCGTCGCCGGGTTTGTGGGTCGGGCGAATGTGCTCCGGGGCGCTGCCGCCCGCGCGTTCGGCGGCAAGGACGGCCACGTGGCCGTGATTCGTCCGGAGCGGCTGCGCTTTGCGGACGGGGGCGTGGCAGGAGTCGTGCGCGAGCGCCGCTACATCGGCGCGACGGCGCTGTATCTCGTGGAGAGCGACGCGGGTGACCGGCTCGAAGTGCTGGCGGAGCCGGACGCCGCGGCGGTGGGCGATCGCGTGTATCTCGAGACGACGCGGGTCATTTCGCTGGCGGAGCCGGAGGTGCCGCGATGAGGCGCGATCGCGGGAACGCCGCCGGGATCGCGATGGTGCTCGTGCTCGCCTGGCTCGTCGTCTACCCCGTCCTCGTCGTGGTCGGCGAGGCCGCCGATGGGACGGCGCTGCGTGCGTTCGTCAGCCGGCCGGCGGAGTGGCACGCCCTCTGGGCCAGCATCTGGATTTCCCTCGCGAGCGTGGGCCTCGCCGCCATCATCGGCATTCCCCTCGCGTTCCTGTTCGAATGGTTCGACTTCCCCGGGCGGCGTCTGCTGGGCGCGCTCGTCGCGCTGCCGGTCGTGCTGCCGCCCCTGGTCGGTGTGATCGCCTTCCTCTTTCTGTACGGGGAGTCGGGCCTCGTCGCCCGTGCGGTGCAGGGCGGGCTTGGGCTCGAACACGCCCCGTGGCGACTGCAGGGGCCGGGCGCCATCCTCCTGGTCCACGCCTACTCGATGTACGCCTACTTCTATCTGCTGACGCGGGCAGGGCTGGCGCGGCTCGATGGGGCGCTGCTCGAGGCGGCACAGTCGCTCGGCGCCGGGCGGCGGGCGACCTTCGTCCGCGTGACGCTCCCCCTCCTCAAACCGTCGCTCGCCGGTGCCGCCCTCCTGACATTCATGACGGCGCTCGGCTCGTTCAGCGCGCCGTACGTGTTCGGAGGCGGGTTTCGCGTGATGCCGACGCAGATCGTGGCTACGAAGCTCAACGGCGACCTGCCGCTCGCGATGGTGGAGACGGTCGCGTTGTGCGCGGTGGCGATTGCCGGGCTGCTCGGCGTGGGACTCGCGGAGGCGGGGCAGCATGGGGCGTTGATCGCCCTTGGGAAAGGGGCCGCGCCCCGGCGCCGGACGGTGCGGGGCCACGGCGCGCGCACGCTCGCCGCGGTGGCCGGCTGGGCGCTCGCCCTCACCCTGCTGCTGCCGCACCTGACACTCGTGCTCGTCTCGCTCGTGCCCTACGCCACGTGGACCACGCAAGCGCTGCCGCCGGTCTTGAGTCTCGGGAACTACCGACGCTTGTTCCGTGAGGCGGAACGGCTCGGACCGCTCCTGAACTCTCTGTGGATGGCCGCGGCGAGCACGGCCGGCGCGGTCGCGCTCGCCCTTGTCGCCGGATGGCTCGTGGTGCGACGGCGGGTGGCCACGGGACGGCTGCTCGAGGGCCTGCTCGTCCTGCCCTGGGCGCTCCCGGGGACGGTGTTCGCGATCGCGCTGGCGACTGCGTTCAGTGTCTCGCGGCCGTTCGCGCTCCGCTGGGTGCTCGTGGGCACGGGCGTCATCCTGCCGCTCGCCTATCTGGTGCGCAACCTCCCGCTCACCGGACGGGCCGTGCTCGCGGGGTATCGCCAGCTCGACCCCGCGTTGGACGAAGCGGCCGCGAGCCTCGGCGCCGGCCGCAGGGCCACGTTCCTGCGGGTGACGCTGCCGTTGCTCGGGCCGGCGCTCGCAGCAGGGGCCAGCCTCGCCTTCGTCACGGCGCTCGGCGACTTCGTGAGCTCGATCGTGCTCTACACGTATGACACGAGGCCCATTGCGATGGAAATCCTGTCGAGCCTGCGGTTGAACGAGCTCGGCATCGCCGCGGCGTTCGGCGTCGTGCTGATGGCGCTCAGCGGTCTCGTGCTCGGGATCGGTGCCCGCCGATGAAGCGGCTCTCGGCGCTCATGGCGGTCGCGTTCGTCGACATGATCGGCCTCATGATGATCGTGCCGCTGCTGCCGCTCTATGCATTGCGGCTGCACGCCGATCCGTCGACGGTCGGGTTCCTGAGCGCGTCGTTTCCCGTGGCGCAGCTCGCATCGTCGCCGGTGTGGGGCCGCGTGTCGGATCGCTATGGACGGCGTCCGGCACTGCTCGTAGGTCTCACCGCATCGGCGCTGGCCTACGTGATCTTCGGATTTGCGCACGCGCTGTGGCTCCTGTTCCTGTCGCGGTTTGTGCAGGGCTTGGGAGGCGGCACCACCGGGGTCGCGCAGGCATACGTGGCGGACACGATGGAGCCGCACGAGCGTGCCAAGGCGCTGGGCTGGTTGTCCGCGGCGACCAGTCTTGGTGTCGTGATCGGGCCGATGCTCGGCTCTTTCGCGGCCCGCTGGGGAGGCGGAACGGGCCCGGGTCTCGTTGCGGCCGCGCTGTGCGTCCTCAATGCGGTCTTTGCCTGGAAGTGGCTGCCCGAATCGCGCGTGATTCCCGCGGACACCACGACGGCGAGCGGCCGTTTCATCCCGGCCCCCCAGCCGAGGCCGGTGCTCCCCGCGGTGTGGGAGGTCGTCCGCCATCCGCGGCGCCCGGTGGCATACCTCATCTGGATCTATGCGGTGGCGATGCTGGCCTACAACGCGATTCCGCCGGTATTCGCGCTCTACCTGTCGTGGCGGTTCGGGATCGACGAAAAGAACATCGGCTGGTTCTTCTTCGTGTTCGGGGGCGTCGGCGTCCTGATGCGTGCATTCGTTGTGGGACCCGTGAATCAGAAGCTGGGGGAGGTGCGCACGCTGCAGGTCGGGGCCGTCCTGTACGGTCTCGGGTTCGTGCTGCTGCCGCTCGCGACATCGGTCCCGGGGTTTCTGGCCTGTCAGGTCCTGCTGCCGCTCGGGAGCGCGTTGTTCTTCCCCGCTAACTCCGCGCTCGTGAGCCATCGCGCCGCGAAGCATGAGTTCGGGTTGATGATGGGGGTGCAGCAGGCGCTGCGCGGCGTCGCCAGCGTGCTGGGCCCCATTTGGGGGGGCATCATCTATCAGCATGTCGGTCCGCGCATGCCGTTCGTGGCCTGCGCGGCGGTGACCGCATTCGTGTTCGTACTCGCTCTCCAAGTGCCGCGCACCGAGGCGGCGGAGGTTGTTGCGGCATGACGGGGTGGCTGCTCGCCGCGTGCCTGGCAATCGCCGGGTCGCCCGGTCCCAGGCCGAAACTCGTGGTGATCGTGAGCGTCGACCAGCTGCGTCCCGACTACCTGGAACGGTACCGGTCCCAGCTGATCGGTGGGCTCGGGATGTTGTTGCGCGAGGGTGCGGTCTTCACGGACGCCTATCAGGACCATGCCGTGACGGAGACCGCGCCCGGGCATGCGAGCATTCTCTCCGGCCGCTGGCCCGCTCACACCGGAATTCTGAGGAACGATGCGGGCGTCCAGGATTCGACGGCGCCGTTGCTCGAGGTGCCAGGCCCCGGCGCGTCCCCCGTCCGGTTCCGTGGAACGACGTTCTTCGATTGGCTCGAGGCTGCGGAGCCCGGCGCCCACGCTCTCTCCGTCTCGCGCAAGGATCGCGCAGCGATCCTCATGCTCGGAAGGGCGAAGCAGCAGGTGTACTGGTATCGCTCGGGGAGTTTCACCACGAGCCGCTACTACGCTGACTCGTTGCCCGGCTGGCTGCGTGCGTTCAACGCTGAGCGGCTCCCGTTTCAGGCGGCCGGGACCGCGTGGACGCTGTTACTCGGTGCCGACGAGTACCCCGAGCCCGACAGCGAGCCGTACGAGAACGGCGGACGCGAGGTGACGTTCCCACATCGGCTTCCGGCGGACAGCGCGCAGGCCGCGGAAGCCCTCGTCAACATCCCCACCATGGACTCGCTCACGCTGGTCCTCGCGCTCGAGGGGGTTCGCGAGTTGGGGCTCGGGGCTCGGGGCGTTACCGACCTGGTTGCGGTGGGCCTCTCCACGACAGATGCCATCGGTCACCGCTACGGCCCGGAATCCCGCGAGATCCACGATCAGGTGTTGCGGGTGGACCGCTACCTCGGCGTCTTTCTCGGGCAGCTGTTCGTGCGGTTTGGCCCCGGCGCCGTCCTCGTGGTGCTCACGGCCGACCACGGTGTGACGCCGTTCCCCGAATGGTCGCGGGCCCATGGGCATCCGGACGCGCGGCGCGTGGACGTGGACAGTATTGTGCGCGACGTCAACGCGAAGCTGGCGCAGCGGGCGGGCGCCGGACCTTGGTGGACATTCGACACGGGGCTCCTGCTCCTCCCCGGGCGCAAGACGCTGGCGGGCTTTGGGATGGACGTGGACAGCGTCGTCGGAGACCTGGCCGCGCGGGTCCGCGCCGTGCCGGGAGTCGCGAGGGTAGACCGGGTGGCGGACCTGTGGGCCAACGACCGGGGGGCCGACGCCGTCACGCGCCGCTGGCGACACCAGGTTCCTTCCGATGCCGGTGTTGAGCTGGTGGTGACGCTCGGGCCCTATTCCATTTGGTCGAGCGACGTGGCGACCACCCAGCACGGCCAGCCGAGCGACCTGGATGCGCATGTCCCGCTGATCTTGTGGGGGAAGGGGATCGAGGCCGGCACCTACGCCGGGCGGGTCGCCACGGTAGATATCGCGCCGACCCTGGCGGCACTGCTCGACCTCACGCCCGCCGAGCCGGTGGACGGGCGCGTGCTGCGCGAGGCGCTGGAGTCGCGACCCTAGGGAGGCGAAAGGGAACGATGGCCGAGAAACTCACTCCGGATCAGATGCGCCGCATCGCGGAGATCGAAGAGTACGTGAAGGTGGTGGACCGGGTCGGGCGCCACGTGGCCGAGCTGGATGCGAACCGTGCCGCGCCGCCCCGCGCCACGCAGAGCGTGTGCGAATCGATCGCCCGCGAGATGTCGCACCTGCGTCAGAAAGCGCTGACCGCCAACATCGGGACGATCGCCGATGTGGCCGGGGCCTTGTCGGTGATGGCTTCGCGCGGCGGCGGCCTCACCATGAAGATCCGTGGTTTGAATGACGGCGTGAACAGCCTGCGGATGCAGCTCGATCACGCGCTCAAAGCGGCGTCAACGCCCGAGAAAGGGTCGCATTGAGCCCGCTAGCCGATGCGGCCCGGATGGCATAGGTTTGGCGCCCGTGGCCACCCCACCCCTGAGCGATCGCCGGCGGCGCCCCGATCGCCGCGTAGAGTCCGACCGCCGATCTGGCACCGAGCGCCGAGCCATGGGAGAGCGACGCGTGACGCACGTGCGGGTGTCGGTGGAGCGCCGCTCCGGCTCGGCCCGCCGCACCGGGCTCCAACGCCGCCACGGCCAGCGCCGCCTCTTGCAGCGCCGCGTGCTGCCCGACCGGCGGCGCCGGGTTGTGCCGACCCTCTACTAGGAAGCGGCTTCCGGCGTGTCGCCCGACTCGCCTTGAGCCCGGGCCGCAACCTCCCGCACCACGCGTTCCAGCGTCGCGAAATCGAAAGGCTTTGTCACCGTGGGCACTCCCGCCGCTTCCAGGAGCTCGGCGGTGTCCCGGGCGAAGGCATCGCCGGTAGAGAAGATGAGACGGGCCACGAGGTCCGGCCGCTCGCGTCGCAGCCGGGCCACGAAATCCCCGCCGCTCATGCCCGGCATGCGCACGTCCGACACGATGACGTCGAACGAATCGTGGTCGATCGCGTGGAGCGCTTCGGCGCCGTCACCCACCCCCGTGGCGCTGATGCCCCGGCGGGCCAGGAACTGCACCAGCGCATTACGCAGCGACAACTCGTCGTCCACCAGCAACACCCGGAGCTGGCGCACGGGGCGGCCCGCGGGCAGGCGCGTGTCGTCGCTCGGCCGGGTGCCGGAGCGCGGGTCCCGCGGGAACTGGATGATGAACCGGGTCCCTTGCCCGTGCTCGGACTCGAGCGAGATCCGCCCGGCATGCTCGCGCACGATGCCGTAGCAGATGGACAGGCCTAGCCCCGTCCCCACGCCCTCCGGCTTGGTCGTGAAGAAGGGATCGAAAATCCGCTCGCGGATCTCCGCGGGCACGCCGGGGCCGTTGTCGGCGACCTCGACCCGCACGTCCTGCTCGCTCGCCTGCGACCGGATGGTGATGCTGCGCGGAGGGTCGATCGTGACGAGCGCCTGCTCCGCGTTGATGACGAGGTTCAAGAGCATCTGCTGCACATCGGACGCGTTGGCCCAGATCTTCGGATCGCTCGGGTCGAGCTCGAGGGTCACGGTGATGCTCAGGGTGGTGAGATGGTAGGACCGGAGCGCGAACGTGCGGCGCAAGACGTCGTTCAGGTCGATCAACGTCCGTTCTTTCCCGCCCGCGCGCGCGAAGGCCAAGAGATTTTGGGTGATCCGCCCGATGCGCGAGGCCTCGTCATAGATCATCTGGGCCATGTCGCGGTGCTCGGGGTTGACGTCGTCGAGCAGGAGCGTTTGCGCGAACCCCGAGATGATCGCTGCCGGATTATTGATCTCGTGCGCCACGCCGCTCACGAGCTGGCCGATGGCCGCGAGCTTCTCGGCCTGTTGCAACTGGGCCGCCGTCCGCTTCTCGTGGGTCACGTCGCGCACGACGGCAAGCACGCGCGACACGCCGTGATCGGCACGGACGGGGGCGTAAGAGACCGCGGCCGTGCCGCGGATGCCGTCGGCCCGCCGGAACCGGATGTCGAACGTCCGGACCGCGCCCTCGAATGCGGCTGCCAGATTCTCGCGCGCGATCGCATGAGCGCCGGGATCGAGGACCGCGAACAGGGAACGCTGGGCGTCGGCAGGCGCTGCCGCGAAGAGCTCCCGGGCGGCGGTATTCATGTCGAGCTGGCGCCCCTCGGCATCCATCACGACGATGGCGTCCGGCACCGCCTCCATCACGAGTCGCAGGTTGCGCTCGGCAACCGCCGTCGCCGCGAGGGAGTCCATGAGCGAGCGGGTCTGCGCGGCGACTTCATGTTCCAGGAGCTCCGCATACTGCCGGTCGGCACGCAGCGCGTACACGACGCGCCCTCCGATGATCGCGATCCCCAACGCCACCCACACGGCCGCGGACTCGCTCCGGTCTCGCAGCACGCTCCAAAGGGCGAGGGCCATGATCCCCGCGATCGCCACGACGACGGCGATCGCGCGCGGCGTATCACTCGCGAGCCCGCCGACCTGGGTGTCCGCCCCCGCCAGGGCCGCCGCCACGACGAGGAGCGCCAGCCCCACTTGCCATCCGATGTCGAGCCAGCCCCCGGGCACGTAGGTGCCGCGCAGGGCGATTGGCGCGTAGGTCGCATTGATCACGCACAGGACGAGAAGTCCCGTGATCGCGAGTCCCGCGGTGCCGAGGACGAGGCTGCGTTGCCTGACGAGCTGCAGCGACAGGGCCCAGAGTACCACGACGCCGATCGCCGCCCAGGCAATGCTCGTCGCGAGCGGGAGACGTGCGCCCCCGATGTCGAGCAGGGGCGCGAGCAGCAATTCGTAGGTCAGGGCGGCGGCGGTGAAGGTGACGAGCGTGGCGTCGAGAATCACCGTGGGTTGCTGGCGGCCGGGAAGCCGTGCGGGCAACAGACTCTGGAGACCCACGGCGAAGCACGGATACAGGGCGAGGTAGCCCGGATCGGCGAGCGAGGGAAACGGGGGCGGGACGCGCGCGCCCAGCTCGTAGTAGTCCCACACCAGCCGGCCCGCCAAATGGGCGGCGCACCCGGCCGCAATCCACTGCCAGCCGCGCCGCTCGGCCCCGCTCGTGCGCCGCGCCGCCCACGCGGCCGACAGGACGGCCACGACCGCGAGAAGCGTCCAGCAAACCGCGGCGACGACGGGCGCGCGGCGCGCGAGCACACTGCCCGCGACCAGGGCGACGGCGATCGCGGCAAGCGCGTGGGACGGCTGTCTGCGTGACATGATCCGCCGGGTTTGTTATGGTAGCGCTGTGACTCTCGTACCGAAACCCAAGCTGCACACGCCGGCCGGGGTTGCCAAGGGTTGACCGGCCTCGTTTTCCATCTCATCCCGCACACGCATTGGGACCGCGAGTGGTATCTCCCGCGCGCGGCGTTCCAGGCCCGCCTCGTGCCCGCGCTCGACGCGCTCCTCGACCTGCTCCAGAGCGACGCGACCTACCGCACCTTCCTGCTCGACGGCCAGACGGTGTTGGTCGAGGACTACCTGCGCATCCGGCCGGAGCGCGACGCGGACGTCCGCGCTCTGGTCAAGGCCGCACGGCTGCAGGTCGGACCGTGGTACGTGCTCGCTGACGAGCTGATTCCCTCAGGCGAGGCTCTCGTACGGAACCTGTTGCTCGGCGCCGTGGATGCGGAGCGGTTGGGAGGGCGGAATGAGGTGCTGTACTCGCCCGACGCGTTCGGCCATCCCGCGGTGTGGCCGACGCTCGCGCGCGAGTTCGGGTTGAAGCATGGTGTGGTGTGGCGCGGCCTGGGTGGCGAGCCCGGACAGGAGAAAGACTGGTACCGCTGGCGCGGGCCCGACAATCAGGACGTGGCGCTCTGGCACATGCCTCCCCAGGGCTACGAGATCGGCGCCGCGCTCCCGGCGGACGCCGATCGGCTGCCTGCCGCCTGGGCGCCCGTGCGCGACGCGCTCGTGCGACGGGCGACCGGGAAGCACCTGGCGGTGTTCATCGGCGCCGATCACCACGCCCCCCACCTGCACGTCTCCCGCCTGCGCGATCTCCTGGCCGACCTCGAGCGCGACAACGCCGTGCGCGTGTCCCGGCTCGACGAGTTCTGCCGAGCGGCGAGCGCCGAGTTGGCCGACATGCCGCTCCTGAGCGGAGAGCTGCGCTGGTCGTATCGGTACGCCTGGACGTTGCAGGGTGTGCACGGGTCGCGCACGCCCTTGAAGCGTCGCAATTCGAGCGTGGAGCTGTGGCTCGAGCGGTTCGCGGAGCCGCTGGCCGCGCTCGCCCGGCGCGCGGGCGGCGCCGATCGGCGTAGCCTGCTCGACACTGCCTGGCGGGCGCTCGTGCGGTCCCAATTTCACGATACGATTGCGGGAACGGTCAGCGACGCCGTGGCGCAAGCGGCGGCGACGCGACTCGACGACGTCGAGGCCACGGCGCGCGAGGTGGTGCGCGCCAGCGTGTGGGACCTCGTGCGGCACGACCCGGATGCCGCCCGGGAACAGACTGCCCGGCGGCCGTCCCTCGTCGTGTGGAACCCCGCGGCGCGCGCGAGAAGCGCTATCACCGTCGCCGAGGTGACGATGCTCCGCCGTGGCGTGCCGATCGGACCGCCGGGCGGCCGCGCGCCGCGCGCCGGTGCGGGCTACCGCCCGTTCGCGTTTCTCACCCCCGCGGGCGACGTTATTCCGGTGCAGTCGCTCGCGCGGGCTCCCGGCCGCGAGCGCCTGGAAGCGGTCCGTCACTATCCCGTCCAGGATGAAGTCGACCGCGTGCGCGTGGCGTTCCGCATGCCCCCGGTGCCGGGCTTGGGCCTGGCCACCCTGACGATGACGGAGGCGCGGGGCGAACACGGACCCGAAACGGTCGTCGCTCGCGGGAAGAGCCTGGCCAACCAGTTCGTCGAAGTCAGCGTCGATGCGAGTGGGGCCCTGACGTTGCGCGACCGCGAGACCGGCGAATCGTTCCGCGACCTGTTGCGGCTGGAAGCCGAGGGGGACGCGGGAGACCTGTACACCTTCTGCCCGGCGGGCGGCGCGGGAGGGGGGCGTCGCACCGCCGCGACCGCTCAGGTTCGGCGCCTCGCCACCGGGCCGCTCGTCGCCGCGCTCGAGATCCGGACCGTGCTGCGACTGCGCACGGGCGACGTCACCGCGAGTATCGTCGTCACGCTGCACGCCGACTCTCCCATCGTGCGCTGCGTGCTCGAGCTCGACAATCAGGCGACCGACCATCGCCTGCGGGCGCGGTTTCCGACTGGCCTCCGCGGCGTCGCGACCGCCGGCACCGCGTTCGGCACGGTCTCCCGTCCGCCCGTGGACATCGAGCCCGCGGACTATCCGCTCGAGACGCCCGCCCTGACGGCGCCCGGCCAGCGGTTCGTGGCAGTGGCCGACGGACGCCGGGGCCTGGCCCTGCTGACGCCCGGGTTCTTCGAATACCAGTGGACCCCGCGCGGGGACCTGTTGCTCACGCTGCTGCGCGCGGTGGGCGAGCTGTCGCGGGGGGACCTGCGCACCCGACTTGGCCATGCCGCATGGCCCACCTCGACGCCCCTCGCGCAGTGCCCCGGCATCACGCGCGTCGAGCTCGGGCTCGTCGCCGTGTCGCAGGCAGATATCGAGCGCGGAGACGCCGTCCCCGCGCTGTGGGAGGACGCGTGTCTGCCGCTGCGGGGCTTCTGGCTGCGGGATGCGGTACAGCTCGTGCCCGCGCCCGTCGAGATCGCCCTCGAGGGTGCCGGGCTCGTGCTCTCGGCGGTGAAGCCGGCCCAGGCCGGGTCGCCGCTCGTGCTGCGTTGCTACAACGCGACGAGCAGGCGCACGGCCGGGGCGTGGCGCGTGAGCGGGGGAGTGAAGACCGCGCATCGCGTCCGGGCGAACGAGCGCGAGTCGGTCCCGATCATGCTCGAGGGCCGCGGGACCACCGTGCGGTTTGTCGCCGAGCCGCACGATATTGTCACCATTCTCGTGACCTGAGGCGGATGGAAGAACACCATATCGCGGTGACGCGCAGCGCCCGTTACTTCACGTGGGGGGCGTTCACCCCGGGCGCGCGGGTGGCGGAAGTCTGGTTCGTGCTGCACGGCTACGCGCAGCTCGCCAGCCGCTTTGGGGAGCACTTCGATCGGCTCGCGGGGCCCGCGCGGCTCATCGTGGCGCCGGAAGGACTGTCGCGCTTCTACACGGGCGAGGCAGCGCGGGTCGCGGATCGCCGGGTGGGTGCGAGCTGGATGACGCGCGAAGACCGGCTCGTGGAGATCGGCGATTACGTCGCGTACCTCGACGCGGTGCACGTCGACGTCTCGCGCCGCACCGAGGGTCAGCGTCCGCGGGTGACCGTGCTCGGATTCTCCCAGGGCGGGGCGGCCGCGTGCCGCTGGCTGGCGCTGGGCGCCGTCCGACCGCAGCGCCTGATCCTGTGGGGCGGAGAAGTCCCGCCCGATCTCGACCTCGACGCTCATCGCGAGCGGTTCGCGGGACTGGACGTACGGATCGTGGTCGGCCGGCGCGACGAGTTCATCACGCCGAAGATCCTGACCCGCGATACGGAGCGACTGACCGCGCATGGGATCCCGTTCACGGTGCTGCATTACAACGGAGGACACGAGATCGATGAGGGGGTACTGAGACAACTCGCGGACGGGGGACGGGGGACGGAGGACGGGTAGGGTGTGCGTTACACGTCCCACGTCGCATGTCCCACGTCCCTATGGTACGCATCCCGAATTGCATCCCCGAGCAGCGTGCACGCGACCACGACTACCGCGAGCGCGATTCCCGGGGCGGCCGCAACCCACGGCGCATTGACCAGGCTGTCCCGACCCGATGCGATCATGTTGCCCCACGAGGGCGCCGGTGGCTGCACGCCGAGTCCGAGGAATGAAAGGCCGGCCTCGAGCAGCACGGCGTTGCCCACCCCGAGTGCGGCCGCGACGATCACGGGAGTGAGGGCGTTCGGCAGGATGTGGCGGCCGAGGATGCGGGCCCTGCCCGCGCCGAGGGCAGACGCCCCTTCGACGAACGGCCGCGCGGCGAGGGAGCGGACCTCCCCGTGCACCAGTCGGGCGATCGTCATCCACCCGGTGAGGCCAAGCACGACGATCACGAGAGCCGCGTTGGGCGGCCAGAGCGCCGCGAGCAAGAGCAGCAGGACGACGCGTGGCAGTGCCAGTGCAAAGTCCGTGACCCCGAGGAGCAGCGTGCCCACCCCGCCGGCCGCATACCCCGCCGCCCCGCCGACCGCCACGCCAACCAGCACCGACAGGAGCACGGCGAGGCCGCTCACCGTGAGCGAGATGCGTGCGCCGTATACGACCCGCGTCCACACGTCGCGTCCGAAGCGATCGGTGCCGAGGGGGTGGAACGCGTGATACCGGTCGGTCGCGAGCGGCGGCAAGAACCGCGTGCCCACCACGTCGCGCTGCTCCGCCGGAGCCCCGCTCGTGACGAGCGGGGCGGCGAGCGCGAGCAGGACCGCCAGCGACAGGACCGCGATGCCGAACGCGCCGCGCCGGTCCCCCCACAGGCGCCTCACGCGCCCGCCGCCCGAGTTCGCGGATCCGCGTACGCGGCCAGTACGTCGGCGAGGAGGTTGCCCGCCACGACCAGCGTCGCGCTGATCGTCGTTGCAGCCGTGACGACCGGGTAGTCGCGCGCCTGCACGGCTTCGACCAGCACGCGCCCCACGCCCGGCCACGCGAACACCGCCTCGACGAACACCGCCCCGGAAAAGAGTGCGGGCAGGGACAGGCCCAGCAGGACGAGCGCCGGCACGAGCGCGTTGCGCAGCATGTGGTGCAGCAGGACGCGAGCGGGTGAGAGCCCCTTGGCACGGGCGGTTGTCACGAACGGCTGGGCGCGCACATCCAGCAGCGCACCGCGGAAGTAGCGTGCCGCGCCGCCGGTTCCGATCAGCGTCAGCGTCGTGAGTGGCAGCGCGAGGTGTCGCACCGCGTCGAGCAGTCGCCCGGAGCCCGTGAGATGGGGAGCGTCCACGCCCGCCGCGCCGAACGCCGGCAACAGCGGCAGCCAGTACGACAGCGTCATGACCAGCATCAACCCGAGCCAGTAGCCGGGGAGCGCGAACAGGGTCACGCTCACCACCGAAAGGGCGGTGTCGAGACGCGACCCACTCTGCGCGGCCTGAACGGCACCGACCAGGAGCCCGAGCAGGTAGCTGAGAATGAGCGAAAGGCCGACGAGACGCGCCGTCGCCGGCCACGCTTCGGCGACGAGCGTCGCGACGGGGCGGCCGCTGGCGATGCTCGTGCCCCAGTCCCCCCGGGCCGCTCGGCCGAGCCAGGTCGCGTATTGCACCGCGAGCGGCCGATCGAGGCCCAGCTCGTGGCGCTGCGCGGCGAGCTGGGCGGGAGTGGCGTTGGGGCCGACGAGCCAGCGGGCCGGGTCGCCCGGCGCGAGACGCAACAGGCAGAACGTGAGCGTGACCACACCCACGATCACCGCGACCCCCGCGGTCAGCCGGCGCGCGAGCGCGGCGAGCATGGCGGGAATCTCGCGTGGCGCGTGGGGCGCCGCTAGAATGCACCCGTGTTGCGACACGTCTGGTGGGTACCGCTCGCGCTCGCGGCCGCGGGCGCATGTGGGAAGGGCGCGCAGCACGCCCGCACCGCCGTCTTCGCCTCAGGCGCCGACCTGCGTACCGTCAATCCGCTCGTGACCGTGCATCCGCTCGCGAAGCAGGTGGAGCGCTACGTGTTGCTCACGACGCTCGCCCGCTACGACGCGTCGCTCGTGCCGCAGCCCTATCTCGCGCGCGCGTGGCGCTGGTCGGACGATCACCGCGCCCTCACCTTCGCGCTGGTCACCGACGCCGTCTGGACCGATGGCCTGCCCACCGTGGCGCGCGACGTGGCGTGGACGCTGAACGCCGCGCGTGATTCGGCGACGGGCTACCCGCGCCTCGACGATCTTTCGGCGATCGCGTTCGTGAGCGATCTCAACGACTCGACCGTCGTGGTGCGCTTCGCGGTGTCGCAGGCCGCATTCCCCGACGTGCTCACCGATCTCGCCATCTTGCCCGCGCACCTGCTCGACAGCGTGCCCCATGAGCGGTTGCGCCAGGCCGGGTGGAACGAGCACCCGGTCTCCAACGGGCCGTTCCGCTTTGTGCAGCACGAGCCCAACCGCCGCTGGGTGTTCGAGGCGAATCGCGATTTCCCCCAGTCGCTGGGCGGGCCGCCGCGGCTCGAGCGCTTTGTCGTGGCGGTCGTCGACGAGCCCACGACCAAACTCGCCGCGCTCGTCTCGGGAGAGGTCGATTTTGCGGGTATTCAGCCGGCGCACGCGGGCTTCGTCGAGGGCAAGCCGCACCTGGCCGTCGTCGCCTATCCGATGCTGACCCCGTACGCTGTCGTGTTCAACAAGCGCGGGCCGCCGTTCGATGATCCCAAGGTGCGGCGCGCGGTCTCCCTCGCCGTCAATCGTCAGGAGATCGTCGACGGCTATCTCTACGGCTTTGGCGCTCCGGCGTTCGGGCCCGTGCCGCCCGACCTGGCTGCGGGACTCGGACTCAAGGCCACACCCGCCTTCGCCACCAACGTCGACTCGGCGCATGCGCTGCTGGGCGGCCGTGGCGTGAAATTCGAGCTTCTGACGGTGGGCTCGGGCGAAGCGCCGCTCGAGCAGATGGTGCAGGCCCAGCTCGCGCGCGCCGGATTCGATGTCGCGATCCGTCAGGTCGAGCTCAGCGCCTTCCTCGACCGGGTTTACAGCCCGCGGCCCGATTTTCAGGCGGCGCTCGTCGGCATTCCCGGAGATCTGGGCCTCGGGTATCTGCGGACACTCGCCCGCATCACGGGCGTCCGGGCGGGCGCCGACGCGGCCGCGACCATGCGGGTGCTGCGGGACTCGGTGCCCGCAGCGTTCCTCTATTACGCTCGGGGCGTCCAGGGGATGAACCGCCGCATGAAGGGCGTGCAGATGGATCTGCGCGGCGAGCTCCCCACGGTGGTCCACTGGTGGACCGAGCAGTGAAACGAAGCAGGCGTGCCCCGCGCCCCACCGCGTTCCGCGCCTCGGCGCCCGTGCGCCTCGACTTCGCCGGCGGCTGGACCGATGTGGCGCCCTTTTCGGAGCGCGAAGGCGGCGTGGTCGTCAACGCCGCCATCGGCCTGTCGGTGTACGTCGAGCTCACGGTCGGCGGCCCGCGCATCAAGCTCGTTGCGCTCGACCTTGGGGAGGAGCTCGAGTGCGCCGATTCGGGCGGACTGGTCTTGGACGGGCGCTTCACGCTGCACAAGGCCGCACTCCGCATGTTGCCGGTGCAGACGCCATGTACGCTCGCCACCAGGTCCGACGTTCCTCCCGGCTCGGGACTCGGCAGCTCCGGCGCGCTCGATGTGGCCCTGGTCGCGGCACTCGCGCTCGCGCGCGGCGACCGGCTGTCGGAGCGGGAGGTCGCCGAGCAGGGGTGCTACCTCGAGACGGTGGAGGCGGGGATCGCCGGCGGCCGGCAGGATCAGTTCGGCGCCGCGCTCGGCGGGGTTCACCGCTTGAGCTTTCGCGATCCCGACGTGGGGATCGAACCGATCACGCTCGACCCCGCCTTCGCGGCGGCCCTGGCGCGGCACACGCTCCTGTGCTACACCGGGAGCTCCCGAATCTCAGGTGCGACGATCGCGCGCGTCATGGGAGCGTACGAGCGCGCCGAGCCCGGGGTAGTGGCGGCGCTGCGCGCGATCAAGGACACGGCCGAACGCATGGCGGAGGCCCTGCGGGCCGCGGACCTGGCGCGTGTCGGCGCGCTGCTCGCCGAGAATTGGCGCCACCAACAGGCGCTCGATCCGGAGATGCGGACCGCCGCGATGGCGCGGCTCGAGGAGGCAGTCGTGGACGCCGGAGTGCTGGGTGGCAAAGCCGCCGGGGCGGGCGCCGGAGGTTGCATGTTCTTCGTCGTGCGGGATCCCGCGGCCGGCGCGGCGGCGGCTCGGGAAGCGGGAGCGACGGTCTTGCCGGTCACGTGGGCACAGGAGGGCGTGCGGGCGTGGTAAGCGCCACGATGTTGTCTGGACGCGCGGAGCAGGTTCGCTCCGCCCCGGATTTGCAGAAGCTCCTCGCCACGGTCGAGGGGCGCGCGCGCCCGCTGCTCGAGCGCCTGCCCCACATCCCCGAAGAGAAGGCGCTGCTCTCGCAGGATGGGGGCGTGTGCACGGTGGACGGGAGCGGATTCAAGTTCGATCCGTGGAGCCCGCGCGTGCATCGCTGCGCCAAGTGCGGCGCGACCTACGAGGGCGAGCGGCACGACCGCCACTGGGCGCGCTATCAGCATCTCTGGTTGGCCGAGCGCGCCGCCGAGCTGGCCACCATCGCCGCCTTGACGGAGGCCCCCGCCGCCGCCGCGCGCGCGGTCGAGATTCTCGCGCACTACGGCGAGCGCTATTTGAGCTATCCCAACCGCGACAATGTGCTCGGACCGAGTCGGCTGTTCTTCTCCACCTATCTCGAGTCCCAATGGATCTGCAACTACCTCGCCGCGGCCGTGACGTTGCGGGAGGTGGGTCAATTGGACGAGGCCGGCGCCCGCAGCGTCTCTCTCGTCGCGGACGAAGCGGCCAATCTCATCGGCGAGTTCGACGAATGGTTCTCGAATCGCCAGACGTGGAACAATGCCGCGCTGGCCGCGATCGCCGTCTGGTTCGAGGACGAGGACCTGGCGCACCGCGCCATCGAAGGCCGGACCGGGCTGCTGGCGCACGTCGCGCGCGGATTCGGGCGCGATGGCATGTGGCACGAAGGCGAGAACTACCATCTGTTCGCCATGCGCGCGCTGTTGCTCGGCACGTTGTGGGCGCGCGAGGCGGGCATCGACGTATTTGCCGAGCCGAGCTTCGCCGGGCGCCTCGCGGCCGCACTGCGTGCACCGGCCGTGAGCGCGCTGCCCGATTTCACCTATCCCGCGCGCAAGGACTCGCGGTTCGGGAATTCCCTCGCGCAGCCAGCCTATCTCGAGCTGTGGGAGATTGGGCTCGCACGACTGGGGACGGGAGATGAGATCGCGAGCTGGCTGAAGGCCTTGTACGCGGCTCCGGCGCTTGCGCCCAATCTCATGGAGTCGTACCTGCACGAGGCACCGTTTTCCTCCGTCCCTCGTTCCCCCTCCCGAACGCTGCTGTCGTGGTGGTCTCTTCTGGAAATGCTTCCCGCGCTGCCCGACGCTCCGGAGTGGAAGCCCGCAAGCGAGCTGCTCGAGGTACAAGGGCTCGCGGTGCTCCGCACCGGCGGTCGCTACGCCAGTCTCGAGTGCGGTCCAGCAGGTGGTGGGCACGGGCATCCCGATCGCCTCCACCTCACCCTGCACGCCGACGGCGTGCCGTGGTTGTGCGACTTCGGCACCGCCTCGTACCAGACGCGAGATCTCTACTGGTATCGCTCCACCCTGGCGCACAATGCGCCGCGCCTGGACGGTCACTCGCAACCCTGGGACGACGCAGCGTGCGAGGCGTTCGACGCCCAGGAGGAATGGGCGTGGGCGCGGGGTCGCTATCGCGACCTGACCCGCGCGATCGTGTCGGGTCCCGAGTATGTCCTGGACGTCCTCGAGCTCGACAGTCGCGATGAGCATCTCGTCGAGCTGCCATGGCATTTTCCCGGAGAGCTGACGATCGCGACACCCGGGCGGTGGCAGCCGGCCGAGCTGTCCGACGAATTCACTACCGCCGTCGAGCAGTTCTCGCCCGAGGGCAACGACGGACTGGTCGCGCACGTCGCCGCGGGCGGGCGGCGGCTGCAGGTGCACTTCTCCCCGGGAGCGGCGCTGTTGCGCGGCGAAGCGCCCGGGCGGCCCACCGCGGGAGCAGTGCAGCGGGAACCCTTCTACTGCCTGCGCGCACGCGGACGCGGCTTGCGATTCATCACCCTGCTCGAGAGCGTGGGCGATGCGCCGCTCGTGCGGGCGGTGCGTGCGAAAGGCGACGCGATCGAGGTCGAAACCGTGCGGGGCGTGCACCGTCATGCCGCTTCCCTCGGCGGGTGGAGCGTGCAGTCGCCCGCCGGCAATGTCCGCCTCGGTGGCCGGCGGAAGGTCGAGCCGCCCTTCGAGCCGCTCGTCGAAATCGACCGGCCCACAAAAGCCGCGGGGAATGCATTGCGCGTGGATAGCCCGCCGGCGCTCGACGGCTCCCTCGAGGGTTTCGACACGGCCGAGCCGTTGACGCTCGATATCGAGGATCAGTATCGCCGCAGCGAGGAGGGATATGCCGGGCCCGACGCATGCTCGGCCGTAGCCTATCTCAACTGGACGGACGATGGGTTGTTTCTCGCCGTCGAGGTGACCAAGCCCGATCTGTGCTTCCGCGCGCCCGATGCGCCGCCCCTTTTGCTCGACAACGAGCCCGACGACATTCACTCGGACGGAGTCCAGGTGTATCTCCGCGATGCCGAGGCGGGCCCCATGCGGGGCTTCCTGCTCGTGCCGGAGGGCGAGGAGCGTGGCGGCGTGCGGGTTCGCGCGGTGGAGGGAACCGCCGGGACCGCGGAGGACGTGCAGGGCGCGTGGGAGCGGACGGAGACGGGATACCGCATGACCCTGGCGGTGGTGTTCTCGAGCGACGCGCGTCCGCACGTCGGGGGAGAGATGGCGTTCGACCTGATCGTCAACGAGATGTTGCCCGACCGGGTACGTCGCTCGGGACAGCTCGTGTGGAGCGGGGGCGATGGCTGGGTCTGGTTGCGCGGCGACCGGCAACCCGAGGACCGGCTGGGCGTGCTGGAGCTGCTGGGATGAGTCTGGTCGTCGTGCTCTATGAGCCCCAGGACCTGGTCAACATCGCCCACGTGGTCCGGGCAATCAAGAACTTCGGGTTTCGCGACCTGCGTCTCGTGGCGCCGCGCGAATTCGAAGCGTACCGGGTCGAAGGAATCGCGCACCAGTCGCGCGACGTGCTGGCGCGGGTGCGCGTATACGACGCGCTCGAGGAGGCGCTCGCTGACTGCGTCCATGTCGTCGGCTATACGGCGCGGGGTCGCACGGCGAAGCGCAACATGCAGCGCCCGCGCGCGGCCGCGGCCGAGATCGTCGCCGCGTGGGAGCCGGGTCCCGTGGCACTCCTGTTCGGCCGCGAGGACAAGGGGCTCTCGAACGACGCGCTGGACCGCTGTCACCGCGTCGTGACGATCCCGAGCGATCCGGCCTATCCCTCCCTCAATCTGGCTCACGCGGTCGTGCTCGCCCTGTACGAGCTGGCGCTGGCGCGCGACGGACCGCGCGCCGATTTCAAGGCGCCGCGGCGCCTGGCGGGCCCCGCGCCGGTGGGCGAGCTCGAGCGGCTCTTCGGGGATATCGAGCGCGCGCTCACGGTCATCGAGTTTTTCAAGACGCGGGATGCCGAGCACGTATTGCGCACCCTGCGCGAGATCCTGCATCGCACTCCGCTGGACGAGCGCGAGGTCAAGCTGCTGCGGGCCATGGCGATCGAGGTGACGAAATACAGTGACCGACTGGCACGTTCCGGGATTCACGTCGACCGGTAGCAAGCGCCCCGAAGCGCTGTTCGGACCGCCGGGCGACGGTCCGGAGCCCTCCTCCTCCCCCTCCCCTCCCGAGCGCATGGTGCGGAGCGCGGGGTGTCGGGTGTGGGACCCGGCGGGTCGCGAGTACCTGGACTACACGATGGCGCTCGGCGCCGTCGGGCTCGGCTACGGCCATCCCGCGGTCACGCGCGCGGCGTCGGCCGCCGTGGAGGCGGGCGTGGTCGGACCCCTTCCGCCCGTGATCGAAGAGGAGCTGGCGGCGGCGCTGTGCGGCGCGATCCCGTGGATCGAAGCGGTCCGCTTTCTCAAGACGGGCGCCGAGGCCGTTGCCGCCGCGGTCCGTTTGGGGAGAGTGATCACCGGGCGAGATCGCGTGCTGGGATGCGGCTACCACGGATGGCTCGACTGGTGCCAGGGCGGCGCGACGCCCGGCATTCCCGCCGCGACCCGCGCGCTGTACGCCGAGCTGCCGTTCAACGACGTCGAGCGCACGCGCGCCGCCATCCGCGACGCGGGCGACACGCTGGCCGTCGTTGTCGTGGAGCCCGTCGTCGTCGCGGAGCCGTCGCGCGCCTGGCTCGAGACCCTGCGGGCCGAGACGACGCGGGTGGGCGCCATCCTGGTCTTCGACGAGATCAAGACGGCGTTCCGGCTCGCCATTGGGGGAGCCGCCGAGCGATACGGCATCCGTCCCGATCTGGTGGTATTGGGAAAGGCGCTCGCGAACGGCTTTCCGCTCGCGGCGGTGGGCGGGCGCGCGGACGTGATGGCGGCCGCCACGCGCACCTGGATCTCCTCCACGCTGGCGACGGAGGCGGTGGCGCTCGCGGCCGCGCGGGCCACCCTCGAAGTCATGATCGCCGAACGGGTGTGCGATCACCTGCACGCCGTCGGTACCCGCCTCCTCCACGGCCTCCACCACCTCCATCACCTCCATCCGGCGGTGGTGCGGGGTGTAGGCGGCCTCGCGGAGATGTGCTTCTTGCACTACGCGAGCGATGCCCTGTCGCACGCCGCGGCCCGCGCGTGCGCGGCTCGCGGCGTCCTGTTCAAGCGCACGGCGTACAACTTCGTTTCCCTCGCGCACGACGATGCGGTGGTCGACCGGACTATTTCGGTGCTCGATGACGTGTGCGGGAGCCTGGGGCGTTGAACGGTGCAACCAGCCCATTGCCAGGCGGCGGCCCTTGAGGGTATATGGAGAGTGAAACCGTTGCGACGACTGCCAACGGGTGGAGGGACGAACATGACATGGACCACGCCTGAATTCGAGGTCGTCGAGCTGGGTATGGAGGTTGGCGCCTACGCAGGCAACGCCTGAGTTAGGCTGAGCCCAGTCGACAAGGGGGGCCGGGTGTTTGCCCGACCTCCCTTTTGTTTTCAGTTTCCCATCCTGTGCGGACTGCTCGATGCGCGTCGTGATCCTCGGATCCGCAGCGGGGGGCGGCGTCCCCCAGTGGAACTGCGGCTGCGCCGTCTGCGCGGCCGCGCGCGCGTCGGGGACGAGTCGCACTCAGTCGTCGGTCGCCGTGTCGGCGGACGGCGAGCGGTGGGTCCTCCTCAACGCTTCTCCCGACCTGCGCCAGCAGCTTGCGGCCTGCCGGGCGCTATGGCCCCGCGCGCCCCGCGCGACACCCCTCAGCGCCGTCGTCCTCACCGATGCCGAGATCGATCACACCCTCGGCCTGCTGCTGTTGCGAGAGGCTGCTCAACCGATCCCCGTGTACGCACCCGACGGCGTCGCGATGCTCCTCGCACGCGACTGGCCTGTGCTGCGGCTACTGGCGCGGTATGCAGGCGCTGAAGGACGCCAGCTGCCGGATGCTGTCGCCACGACGTTGCGGGATGTTGACGGACGGGACCTGGGGCTGCGGTGCTCGGCCATGACGATTGCGCGCAAGGCGCCGCGCTATGCGACCCGCGCGCCCGATGCCACGTTCGAGGTCGGTCTGCGCCTCGAGGACCCGCGGACCCGGGGCGTGCTCGCCTACATTCCCAGCGCGGGCGCGGTCGACGCGACCGTCCGCTCTCTCGCCGCCGGTGCCGACCTGCTCTGTTACGACGGCACCTTCTGGTCTGACGAGGAGCTGCGCGCGGCGGGCGTAGAGGCGCCAACGGCGCGCGAAATGGGACACTTGCCAGTCGGCGGGGCGGGAGGGAGTCTCGCCCAGCTGGGCGCAGTTGGCGCGAAACGCACCGTGCTCGTGCACATCAACAACACCAATCCGATTCTCGATCGCGCGTCCCCCGAGCGGGCACAGGTGGAGCGGGCCGGGATTGCCGTCGCGGAAGATGGCATGGAGTTCGAGCTGTGACCGCCGCGCCGTGGACGCCAGACGAGCTGGAGCGACGGCTGCGGGCCGTCGGTGAAGCGCGTTACCACAACCACCACCCGTTCAACCGGCGGATGCACGAGGGCGCGCTGAGCCGCGCCGAGCTGCAGCTCTGGGTCGCGAACCGCTTCTGCTATCAGCAGGCCATCCCGATGAAGGACGCGGCGATCATGTCGAACTGTCCGGAGCCCGCCGTACGACGCGTCTGGCGCCAGCGGATCGTGGACCACGACGGAACGACGGAGCGCGATGGCGGCCTCGACGCATGGCTCCGGCTCGGCGAGGCCATGGGGGTGGAGCACGACGTCCTGCTATCGGGACGTTGGGTGTTGCCGGGCGTGCGGTTCGCAGTCGACTCCTATGTCACCTTCTGTCGTACCCGTCCCTGGCTCGAAGCTGTGGCCGCCTCGCTCACCGAGCTCTTCGCTCCGAGCATCGTCAGCGAGCGGCTCGCCGCGATCCTCACCCACTACCCGTGGATCGATCCGGATGGCCTCCTCTACTTCCGCAAGCGTTTGAGCCAGGCGCCGAGGGACGCCGACTACGCGCTCGGCCTCGTCAAAGCCCGCGTGACGACGCGCGAAGCGCAGGAGCGAACCGTGGCGGCGCTGGAATTCAAGTGCGACGTGCTCTGGTCGCTGCTGGATGCCGTGCAGGCCGGGCCGCTCCCCTGGACTCCGCGATGAGCGACGTGCGGAGCGGCACCGTACCGCGCGTCGCGGCCAAGGCACGCCTCGAATGGGACGAGGTTCGCCAACGGCACGTGCTGTTGTATCCCGAAGGCCTCGTCGCCTTGAACGCGACGGCTGCCGAGGTGTTGAGGTTGTGCGACGGCGAGCGCGCCATCGCGCAAATCCTGGAGACTCTGAAGCAGCGCTACAAGTCGGACCAGATCGACAGCGAGGTGGCCGCGCTGTTGAACGCCCTGGCCGCGAAGGGGCTGGTGACCTACGTTAGATGAGTGGGGTTAGATTCCAGATCGCATGTTGCCGAAACCGTTGTGGCTCCTCGCTGAACTGACCTACCGCTGCCCGCTGCAGTGCCCGTATTGCTCGAATCCCGTAGAGTTCGCCGGCCGCCGGTTCCGTGCCGAGTTGTCGACCAACGAATGGCAACGGGTTTTACGGGAAGCGAAAGCCCTCGGCGTGCTCCAGCTCGGTCTCTCGGGTGGTGAGCCTACGCTCCGGCCGGACCTCGAAGCGCTCGTTCGCACCGCCCGAGGCCTCGGCATGTACCAGACGCTCGTCACGTCCGCGTATCGCCTGACGCGGGATCGGCTTGCGGCCTTGAAGGACGCCGGCCTCGACCACGTGCAGATCAGCATCCAGGCAGCCGACGCCGACCTGTCGGACAGAATCGCGGGCGCGACCTCCTACGAAGACAAGCTCGCCGCATACCGGCTCGCGAAGGAGCTTGGTTTCCCGCTCACCGTGAACGTCGTGCTGCATCGCCGTAACCTTCATCAGGTCGGCGCGCTGATCCGGCTCGCCGAGAGCATCGGTGCCGAGCGCATCGAGTTGGCCAACACCCAGTACTACGGATGGGCGTTGCACAACCGGAGCGCCCTGCTGCCCACACGCGAGCAGATCGCGGTGGGGTGGGACGTGGTGCAACGCGAACGCGCGCGACTTGGCAATCGTCTCGAGATCGTCTGGGTGCTCCCCGACTACTACGAAGAGTTTCCCAAGCCGTGCATGGGAGGATGGGGACGCGCTTACATGACCGTGACGCCTGCGGGGGAGGTATGGCCCTGTCAGGCGGCGGGGAGCATCACGACGCTCGAATTCGCCAACGTGCGCGAGCATTCGCTCGAGTGGATCTGGAATGAATCGGACGCATTCCAGCGATTCCGCGGCGACGCCTGGATGCGCGAGCCGTGCCGTTCGTGTGCGCGCAAGACAGTGGACTTCGGGGGCTGCCGTTGCCAGGCGTTTCTCGTGGCGGGCGACGCGGCGCTCGCCGATCCGGTGTGCTCGCTCTCCCCGGAACGTGGGCGAATAGATCAGGCCTTGCAGGAAGCGGAACGCCCGTGGACCTACCGCGCGGCTCCGCCGTCCCGTGCGCTTGCCGAGGGGCTCAGCCGAACAGGTTCGCCAGGACCTCGAAAATGATCAACACGATCGCTGCCCCGCCAGCGGCGACGAAACCAAATGCCTTCGCGCGGTCGCTATCCTGAACCTTCAGCAGGAGTGGCGCCCCCTTCGCTACGAGGACCAGCGACCATACCACGCCGATCAAACCGTACGGTGCCAGACGAGGGACGAGCCCCAGAATCCCGCACACCCAGGCCGGCGTGCTCCCATACGCCGCGACCTTGAGAGCCTGAACCCGATTCGGGGTGCCCCCAAAGCTCGGCGACACGAACTCGAGCGCGAGCGCGAGTGCCCACACGCTCGCGAGGCCCAGCAAGTAGCGGGTGATGCTGTCCTGTACGGCGTGGCCGAGTGAGATCTCGACCATCCCGAAGAGGCTGCCGCTTTCCCCGAACACCGCCGAGCCGATGAGCGCGGCGAGCGGGCCGATCGCCGAAAGGGGCATGATGTACCCCCGGTAGAGCGCCGGTGTGTTCGTGAACTCGCCGTTGATCACTCCCCATTCACGCCCCGGCTGCGTCAGAATCCGCTGGGCGCGACCCACGAAGCCCGGCGCCTTGCGAGCCGGAAGGGAAATCGCCCCCGACGACCTCACCGGTCTGGCTGGTCCCGATGCTCGAGGGCCTGTCGGACCGCGGGGCGGTGTTGGCCCGCGGGGCGGCGGCGCCGGGCCCCGGGGCGGGGTCGGCCCGCGCGGGGGATACGGAGGACGGGGCGGGGGGGTCGGCATGGGGCCCCAAAATACAAGATGGTCCCGAGCGCCACGCCGGTCGTAGATCACATTCGGCAACTGTATGCCATGTAGCGACGTAGGGCCCCACTCCCCAGATTGCACCCATGCTCGTCGACGTGCACGCCCACTTTTACCATGACCGTACCTCCCGTGCCGACTGGCGGGAGCGGAACGCCAGCCGGCTGCGGGCGGGCGAGAAGGTCGGGATCAGTACCCACGTCGCCTCCATCCTGGGCAGCTGGGGCCGGACGTCGCCCACCTATTTCCCGTCTCCCGCGGACCTCGAATACGGCAACGACGCACTGCTCGCCCTGTGCCGCGAGTTCCCCGCGAGGATTCGCGGCTATGCGGCCGTGAACCCGAACTACACCGCGCACGCCCTCTCCGAGATCGCGCGATGCCTCGACGCGGGCATGATCGGCATCAAGCTCGCCGCGAGCCGCCGTGCGACCGACCCGCTGCTCGACCCGGTGTGTGAGGTCGCCCGCGAGCGCGGTGTCCCCATACTCCATCACATCTGGCAGCATCGCCGCCGCGACTGGCCGGGGCAGGAAGCCTCCGACGCGGCGGAGCTCGCCACGCTCGCGCGCCGCCACCCACAGGTGGCGTTCATTCTCGCGCACATCGCCGGGGGCGGGGACTGGCAGCATTCGCTCGCCGCGCTCGAGGGCGTGCCGAACGTCTACGTCGATCTTTCGGGAAGCGGCGTGGATGGCGGAATGCTCGAAGCATGCCTCGCATCGGTCGGCGTCGAGCGCCTTCTTTGGGGCGCCGATCTCACGCTCGACACGGGGTGGGCCAAGTTGCGCTACCTCGAACGGCTGCTCGACGGTGCTGCGCTGGAGCGCGTGCGTTGGAAGAACGCCGCGCGTGTTTTTCCACCGGGCGCATTCCCCCACGACTGATGCGCATCGACGTCAACGCCTTCTTCGGCGCCTATCCCTACCGACGCGTCCCCGGGACGACTCCCGAATCGGTGTCGAACGCCATGAAGAGGGTCGGGATCGATCAGGCGTGGGTGAGCCACCTGCCCAGTCTCTTTTCGGCCGATCCCGCGGCGGGTAACGCCTGGCTGTACGACGTGGCAGCCACCGATCCGCGCTGGCGCCCCGTGCCCGCCATCCACCCGGGCGTACGCGGATGGGAGTCCGTGCTGCGCGCCGCGACTGACCGCGGCGTGCCGGCCGTACGGTGCGATCCCGGCTACTACGGGCTCGAGCCGGCGGGCGAGGAGATGCGCGCGCTGGCGGCGGCATGTGGGAACGCGCGCGTTCCCCTCATGCTGGCCGTCCGCCTCGAAGACGCGCGGCAGCGCCATCCTGACGATGGGGCGCCCGAGCTTGCGGGCGCCGCGTTGCGCGCGCTGGTTCGCAGTGATCGGCGTGTCCGGCTGATCGTTACGCACGCCGATCGCGCATTGATCGAGGAAGTGCATTTCGGATCCACGCCCGAAGAAGCGGCCCGTCTGTGGTGGGACATCTGCTGGATCTGGGGTCCATGGGAGGATCACCTGGGGACGTTGCTCGAGACGATGGGCCCGGAGCGGTTCGTGTTCGGGACCGGACAGCCACTGCGTCTTCCCGAATCGAGCGTCGCGAAGCTGGACCTGCTCGACGTGACGCCCGACGTGCGCGCCGCGATCGAGTCGCAGAACGCCATGCGAGCGCTGGGCAGTTGACCGCCGCCTTATCCGACCGCCTGGCCGCCCGTCTTCAGTGGGGCCTCATCCCGGCTGTGCCGGTTCCGTTTCGCGGACGTGTGCTCGCCGAGGACGCGCAGCACGCGTACGCGCGGTGGATGGCCGCGCAGCCGGTCGCGGGCGTCGCCGTGTGGGCGCACACCGGTCGGGGCCCCCATCTCTCCGTAGACGAGCGACGTTGCGTTCTCGCCACGTGGCGCGCCGCCCTTCCAGCGGGCGTCATCGTGGCTGGCGCCGACTCCGTCGCGATGGCGCGCGAGGCGCGGGCCGGTGGCGCGGACGCCTTGCTCGCGTTTCCCGGGAGGGGCGACCCGGTAGGCTATCACGCGGCGCTCGGCGGAGAGCTGCCAGTGATCGCTTTCTATCTCTATGAGGCGGCGGGCGGCGTCGCCTACGACGATGCCGCGCTCCACGCGGTGCTCGATCTGCCGCAGGTCGTGGGCATCAAGGTCGCCACACTCGATTCGGTGGTGACGTTCCAGCGCATCGCCGAGATCGTGCAGGCGCACCCCGGCAAGCTCCTGATCACCGGGGAAGACCGATTTTTCGGCTATTCGCTCATGATGGGGGCGCGGGCGGCGCTCGTCGGCATGGGGGCCGCGCTCACCGATCTCCAGGCCCGCCTGCTGTCCACCTTCGCGGCGGGAGACGCAGCGGGTTTCCTGCGCGTGTCCGCCGCCATCGATGAATTTGCCGCTATCGCCTTTGCGCCGCCCGTCGAAGGCTACGTGCGGCGCATGCTCTGGGCGGCGGCGGCCGACGCGCGCCTCCCGCGCGACGCGTGTGACGACCCATGGGGGCCCGCGCTCGATGCCGCGGAGCATCACGCGGTGGTGGAGGCGGTGCGGCGCGCGCGCGCGGGCGCGTGACCCGCGCTCAGCTCGAGCGGGACTTTGAGCGATTCAAGCGCGCGCTGCCGCGAGATTTCGCCGCGCACGTGCGGGACAGCTATCGCGTGGACCTGTCGGCTCGCTACCTCGGATGTCCGCTCGCGCATCCCATCGGCAAGGGCTCCGGTCAACTGTCGCTGAACGCCGCCCAGCTCGCCGACGATGCCGCAGCGGGACTCGCCTACGTCGTGCTCAAGACCGTCATCGCGCAGGACGCGACCGGGGCTCAGGCCATGGCCGCGTGGGCCATCCACGAAACGCGGATGAAAGTCGAACGCCGTCCGGCGGGAGGCCGCGCGGGGTGGACGGTCACGTGGAAAGGCCGGGGCTGGGACCGGTCGTTCGAGGAGTACCTCGAGCTGGTCCGTACAGGCCGCGGGATCACCGCGGAGAGCCGCATGCCGGTCGTCCCTTCCGCCAAGTACCATCTCCCGCGGCTCGGCGAGCCGTTCCGCGACGAAGAATACCAGTACACCACGCGGCGTCTCGCCGAGACGTGGGGCGTGCCGCCGCTCCTCCTCGAGGTGGACTTCTCGCCCACCCTTGCGGGCGACGCGCTCGCGGGCGACCGTGCCCAGATCCTGCGGTGGCTGCGTGAGGTGCCGGGAAGGATTCGCGCCGCCTCGCCCACACCCGCGCGACTCGCGGTGAAGCTGATGAACGCCCGATACGACGATGCCTTTCAGCTCGAAATGATGGCGGCGTGCGCCGACGCGGAGGCTCTCGTGTGCTTCAATCGCCTGTTTGATGCGGAGCGCGGCGTGGCGTACGGAGGGTGGGAATTGAGTGACCGCAATCTGAGGGTGCTGGACGCTACCTCTGACCCCCTGACCGCCCGACCGCCTGACCGTCCGTCTCTCGTCGGCACCGGAAACATCTGCTCGGGCCGCATGATCCTCGAATACGCCCGGCGCGGCTGCGAGAGCGTGCAGCTGCACACCTTCTTTCAGCTGCCGCTTTCCGAATACCCGGCCACGCACGGGTCTCGCACGCAGCGCGCTCTGCACGCACTCGTATTCCACCCTCAGGACGGTCTGGTCGCCGGCATGCTCGAGCTGGAAGAGTCGGGCGCCCTGGCGAGGCACGACGGCGTCCTGTACTTCCTCGACGTGGCTCGCCGTGCGCATTGAGCGCGTTGAGCTGTACGAGGTGTCGCTGCCGCTGGTGGAGCCCTTCATTATCTCCGGCGGGGCGGTCACGGACCGACGCTCGCTCATTGTCGTGCTGCACGACGGGGCGGGACACGTGGGCTACGGCGAGTCGCCACCATTCATGCTCCCGTTCTATTCAGAGGAAACGTTGGCCAGTGCGCGGGCCATGATCGCCGACGTGCTGCTGCCGCGCGTCGCGGGGCGCGAATTTGCGACGCCGGAGGCGGTGGACGCCGCGCTCCAGGCCAACGTGCGCGGCAACCCGTTCGCGCGCGCCGCCGTTGAAACGGCGGCCTGGGACCTGGAAGCGGATGCGCGTGGCACCGGGCTCGCTCAGCTCGTCGGGGAGCGGCTCCGCGTTCCTCCTGCGGCGAGCGTCACCTGCGGGGTCGCCTTGGGCATCCCGGAGGACCGGTCGCCCGATACCCTGACCCGTCGCGTCGCCGCGGCGATCGAGCGGGGGTACGTCCGCATCAAGATCAAGGTCGCGCCCGGGTGGGACGTCGTGGCGATCCGTGCGGCGCGTGCGGGTATGGCGGGCACCGACCTGCCTCTCACCGTGGATGCCAACGGCGCATACCGGTGGCCCGAGGACGAGCCTGAGTTGCGCGCCATCGACGACACCGGCCTCCTCTACATCGAGCAGCCGCTCGCGCCCGATGAGCTGGTGGGGCACGCGCGCCTCACCCACGCGATCCGGACGCCCGTGTGTCTGGATGAGACGTTGAAGAGCGCGGCGCACGCGGAGCAGGTGGTGGCGCTCGACGGTCCCCGGGTCTGGAACATCAAAGTGCATCGCGTGGGTGGCCTGGCCGAGGTCTGCCGCATCTACCGGGTCGCGGCGCGCTACGGGGCGGAGCTGTGGGCGGGGACGATGCCCGAGACCGGTATCGGCTCGCAGGCCGTGATTGCCGTGGCCGCGCTGCCGCTCTTCGTCTACCCCTCGGACCTCGAGCCGAGTGACCGCTGGTATGGACGGAATGCCGACCTCATCAAACTGACCATGGGACGGGACGGCCGCATGACGGTGCCCGGGCAATCCGCGCGCCGGCTGCTCGACCCGGGACGGTTTCGCGCGGCCGCCCGCCTCGTCGCGAGCCCACCCGATCGCGCGTGAGACTCGCCCGCTCGGGGGGGAGCCTCGCGCCGTCAAGCGGTTTCCGGTTCTGGACAGCGTCGCTAGCTTATGGTCCGCCTATGACCAAAACGCCATGATCCCGCTGGACAATCAGCCGCCCGGCTACTGGGCCACCAATCTGTACAAGGATCCTCGCAAGCGACCAAAGGGCGACGCCCCGCTCAAGGATCTGCCTCCCCGGGCCGGACAGCGCTTCAAGGCCGCGCGCGAAGGGTTGCGCTCTTTGAAACACGTGACCGAGCAGATCGTCTTTCTCGGCACGGCCTGGAAGTGGGTCTGGATGTACGAAGTGAGCGGCCGCAAGCTCGGCTATCTCCATCCCATGGAGACGAGCGTCAGCGGAACGTTCATCATCACTGAAGCCGAGGAGCGCGAGCTCAGCGGCTCGGAGAGCGTGCCCAAGCCCCTGCGTCCGGCGCTGCGCGACGGCGTGCGGTCCGCGGGGGTGCGGTGGTGTTGGCTCGAGCTGCCGGACCTCGCGACCGCGGAAGCATTCGTGCAAATCGTGAGAATCAAGCACCTCATGCTGTCGCGGCCCGAGTAAGGTGAAACCTTTGCGGGTCTTGCGGCCTCGGCGGCTCGGGGTACATTCTGCCGCGCTGCGACGCTCCCCCCAAACGCTACATTCGCCATCGAGTGCGTGGATGACGGATTGGAGTCGAAGGGCCGCGGCCGGAATCGCCTTCGTGTTGCTCCTGGCCATTCCTGCCGCAGCCCAGACGGGACAACCTGCTGCCGCTGTCAAGGCTCCTGTCGTCAGCGACACGGGTTCGCTCGGGGGTCCGCGCCAGCCGATTTTCTTCCGCCATGACATCCACGCGGGCGAATACAAGATCCCGTGCCAGTACTGTCACTTCTCCGTCGCCATCGCAAGCGAACCCGGCATTCCGTCAGTGCAGACCTGCTTCGGCTGCCACCTCATGGTGGGTGGCTCGACGCCGGCGCACGAAGCCGAGATTCAAAAAGTGCGGGACGCATGGTCCAACGAGACCCCACCCGCATGGGTCCGCGTGCACACGCTGCCGGCGTTCGTGCACTTCCCCCACATGCGGCACATCAAGGCCCTCGGCGCGAACGCCTGCACCACGTGTCACGGGAACGTGCGCGAGATGCCGCAGGTCCGGCAGGTGTCGACTCTGACCATGGGGTGGTGCGTGAGCTGCCACGTTCAAAAGCAAGTCACGCGCGACTGCTCGGTATGCCACTACTGAGCCGGCCCGGGAGATCTCATGAGTGAGGGCATGAATCGACGCCGCTTCCTGAGCGTGCTCGGCGTCACCGGCGGGGGCGCGGCGGCCCTCGGCGCGTGCGGCGTCGGGTCGGAGCCGGCCCAGAAACTCATCCCCTACCTCATCCAGCCCGAAGACCAGGTGCCGGGCACCGCGACGCTGTTCGCCACCACGTGCCGCGAATGTCCCGCCGGCTGCGGCCTCCACGCCAAGACACGCGAAGGCCGCGTCATCAAGCTCGAAGGCAACCGCGAGTCGCCCATCAACCATGGGCGTCTGTGCGCTCGGGGACAGGCCGCGCTCGAGGGCGTCTACAACCCCGATCGCGTGACCACGCCCCTCGCGCGCACGGCGCAGGGCACGCTCGAGCCGATCTCCTGGGACAACGCGTTGCAGCGCCTGGGCGATCATGTGAAGGAAGCGCGCGGCAAGGGCATCGCGTTCGTCACCGGGCACGAGGCCGGCGTGTTCGGCGAGCTCGTGGACGAATGGACGCGCGGGGTGGGCGGCCGGCACGTGGCCTATGAGCCGTTCGCGTTCGAGGCACTGCGCGAAGGCAACCGCCTCGCCTTCGGCATACCCGCGGTTCCATGGTACGGGATCGCGGGCGCCAGCTACATCCTCTCGTTCGGCGCGGACTTCCTGGATACGTGGCTGTCGCCCGTCGAGTATCAGCGGGCCTTCTCGCGCGCCCACAGCTTCGATGCGTCGCGCGGCGAGGCCGAAGCCATGGCGAAGTTCGTGTTCGTCGGGCCTCGCATGTCTCTCACCGGGATGAACGCCGACGAGTGGATCCCTGCCGCCCCGGGGACGGAGGGCCTGCTCGCGCTCGCGATGGCCGAGGTGATCGTGCGCGAGCGGCTGGGGGCGTCGGTCGACGTGGGGCCGGTGCGCGACCTCCTGGGGCGTCACACGCCCGACGCGGTCGCGGGCGCCGTGGGCATCGACGCCGAGGCCATTGCGCGTCTGGCGCGCGAGTTTGCCAAGGCGGGACGAGGCATCGCGTTGGCGGGAGGCATCCCGGCACACTATCCCAACGGTGCCGAGATTGTGGCGGCGGTCAACATCCTGAACTATGTGGTCGGCGCGGTCGGGAAGACCGTCCAGTTCGGGCCGAATTCGAGCGTCGACATGGCGAGCTCGTTCAAGGAGATGGTCGACCTGGTGGCCGACATGCAGGCGGGCAAGGTGGCCCTCCTGCTCGTGCAGGGCGCGAATCCGGGCCACTCCCTCTCCTCCTTCATGCAGGCGTGGAGCAAGGTCGGGTTCAAGGTCTGCTTCGCGACCATGCTCGACGAGACCGCGAGCGCTGCCGACCTGGTGCTCCCCGATCTCCATCCGCTCGAGCAGTGGAACGACGCCCGTCCTCGTGCCGGAGTCTTCGCACTCCAGCAGCCCGTGATGCAGCGGGTGTGGCCCGACGCCCGCCAGGCCGGCGATGTGCTCCTCGCCCTCGCGGGCAAGTCGGACACGTTCAAGGACTACCTCCAGTCGCATTGGCGCGCCGCACACGCCCGCGCCGGTCACGCCAAGAGCTTCGACGACGTCTGGAACGAGGCGTTGCAGCACGGCGGCGTATACACCGACGCTGGATCGCAGTCGGTCCGCCTGGCTCCGACCGCCGGACACATCATGGCGGGCGCGCCAGCGGCTCCGGCATTCGATGGCAACACCGGCGATCCGGTGCTCGTCGCGTTCCCTTCAGCCGCGCTGTACGACGGTCGCGGCGCCGACAAGCCGTGGCTCCAGGAGCTCCCCGATCCGGTCTCGAAGATCGCGTGGCACGCATGGGTGGAGGTGCATCCCGAAACCGCCCACAAGTGGGGCGTGGTCGACGGCGACTATGTGCTTCTGACCTCGCCCTTCGGCGCCGTGCGCGCTCCGGTGTCCGTCACGCCGGGCATTCGACCGGACGTGGTCGCGGTCCCGACGGGGCAGGGGCACACGGCGCTGGGCCGCTACGCCAAGGGCCGCTCGTTCAACGCTTTCGATCTCTTGTCCGGAGCGGCGAACGGGTACGGCGGACGCACCTTCGCGGTGCGCGTCGCGGTCACCAGGACGCGCGACCACCGGTTCCTCGCGTCGAGCGCGGGCGACCCGCGCGACGTGGGGCCCGGCGAGGAGATCATCCGGGTCCTGCCCCTCGCGCGCGCGCAACAGCTCAAACCGGGCGACCATCCCTTCCTTCAGCGCGAAGCGCCCGAGTACGCGGAGCCGGCGCTCGAGGGCTGGGCCGAGGAGCAGCGCAAGAAGGCGAACCTGGGCGACTACGCCGGCCCGCATCCCCGCTGGGCGATGGCGATCGACCTTTCGAGCTGCACCGGGTGCTCCGCCTGCGTCACGGCGTGCTACGCCGAGAACAACATCGCGACCGTCGGCGAAGACCTGTTCGTCCGCCACCGTCAGATGAGCTGGATGCGCATCGAGCGCTACTGGCGCGGCGGGGAAGGGGGAGAGCCGGTCCGTGGCGTCGTCACCCCGATGTTGTGCCAGCACTGCGAGCAGGCACCGTGTGAGCCGGTCTGCCCGGTCTACGCGGCCTACCACACGCCGGATGGCTTGAACGCCCAGGTCTACAACCGCTGCGTCGGCACGCGGTACTGCGCCAACAATTGTGCGTACAAGGTCCGGTACTTCAACTGGTACAACTTCGCGGAAGTGGGGGGCGAGCACGAGGCGTGGCCCGCGCCGCTCGACTGGCAGCTCAATCCCGACGTGACCGTGCGCGAAAAAGGCGTGATGGAGAAGTGCACCTTCTGCGTGCAGCGGATCCGCGGCGCCCAGCACAAGGCGCGTCTCGAGAACCGCGTCGTGCACGACGGCGACATCACGCCGGCGTGCGCCCAGTCGTGCCCGTCCGAGGCGATCGTCTTCGGCGACCTGCACAACGAGACGTCGCGTGTGGCGCAGCTCGCGGCCGATCCGCGCGGCTACCACGTCCTCCAGGAGCTGAACACGAAGTCCGGCATCACCTATCTCGCCCGCGTCGTCCACGGGGAGGAGGCCTGAGGTGACGATGACGCCCACGACGGCTCCCGAGCGGACCACCAGCCGCGTCACCTACGATGTCGTCACACGCACCATCGCGCGGACGCTGGGCAATCCGGGGCGCGGATACTACCTGCTGCTCGGCACGGCCGTCGGGCTCTTCGCGTTTGGCGTCATCTGCCTGCTCTACCTGCTGCGGTACGGCCTGGGCATGGCCGGCTACTCCATGCCCACCTACTGGGCCATCTACATCACCTGCTTCGTGTTCTGGGTCGGTATCGCGCACTCGGGCACGCTCATCTCGGCGATCCTGTTCCTCTTCCGCTCCGGATGGCGGACGGCGGTGTATCGCGTCGCCGAGATCATGACCGTATTCGCGGTCATGACGGCGGGACTGTTCCCGCTGATCCACATCGGCCGGCAGTGGTTCTTCTACTGGCTCGTGCCCTACCCCAACGAGCGCGGGCTGTGGCCCAACTTCAAGTCGCCTCTCGTCTGGGACGAGTTCGCGATCGGCACCTACTTCACGGTGTCGACCTGCTTCCTCATCATGGGGCTCATTCCCGACATCGCCGCAGTGCGCGACGTCGCCACCGGGTGGCGGCGCAAGCTGTACACGCTCACGGCCATCGGATGGCGGGGCACCAACGAGCAATGGCGTCACTACCGGCCGGCCTACCTGTACCTCGCCGCGCTGGCCACGCCCCTCGTGCTCTCGGTGCACAGTGTGGTGTCGTGGGATTTCGCGATGGCGCAGGTGCCGGCGTGGCACGAGACCCTGTTTGCTCCGTACTTCGTGGCCGGCGCCATCTACTCTGGCTGCGCGATGGTGATCACCCTGCTGGTCCCCCTGCGCAAGTTGTTCCGGCTCGAGCAGCTCGTCACGGTGCACCATTTCGAGAATCTGGCCAAGCTCTGCCTCCTGACGGGCATGATCGTCTGCTACGCCTACAGCATCGAGAACTTCGTGGCGTGGTACGGCGGGCCCACACCGGAGCGCCAGGCGTTCTGGTATCGCGCCTTCGGACGTTTCTGGTGGGGCGGATGGACGATGAACATCTGCAACGCCTTCCTGCCGTGGCTGCTCTGGTTCAAGCGGGTCCGCACGAACATCACGGCGCTGTTCGTGATCGCCTTCTTCGTGAACCTCGGCATGTGGATGGAGCGCTTCGTGATCATCGCGGTCCATCTCGCGGGCGAGCCGTTCGCGCCGTTCGTGCGGGCGGGCTACAACGCGACGTGGGCCGACTGGGGCATCATGGCGGGGAGCTTCGGCTGGTTCTTCATGTGGTTCCTCCTGTTCGTGAAGAATTTCCCGTCCGTGTCGGTCGCCGAGGTGAAGGAAGAGCTGCCGCCGCCGCGACGCGCCGCGGGGAAGCACGCATGAGCTTTCCCAACCCGCTCGCTAGGGTGTTCCGCCCGCCCCCGACACCGGGCGTCCTGGCTGTGTTCGGGCACCTTGACGCCGCGGTCGACGCGGTGATCGCGTTGAAGCGCGGTGGCCACCAGGGCTTCACGGTGTATTCGCCGCTGCCTCGCCATGAGCTCGAGCACGCACTCGACCAGCCGGTGAGCCCCGTGCGGATGTTCACACTCATCGGCGGCATCGCGGGCTGCTCGATCGGCGCATGGGTCTCGTTGTACATGTCGTACGACTGGCCGGTCCAGGTCGGCGGCAAGACCATCGGCTCGATCCCGCCGTACGTCGTCATCATGTTCGAGATGACCGTCCTGTTCGGCGCGCTGACGACGTTGCTCGGCATCGGCTTCAACGTCCTGCTCGCCGCAACCCATCGCGGCACGATCGCGTACGACCCGCGCTTCTCGAACGACAAGTTCGGCATCTTCGTGCCCGTCGCGGCTGCCCAGTCGGGTCCGGTCGAGACGCTCCTGAAAGGCTGCGGAGCGGATGAGGTGCGGCGTGCGTAGTCGTGCGCTCCTCGCGAGCCTGGTGGTCCTCACGGCGTGCCGGCCCGAGGACGTCATCCATCGCTTCACCTGGTTCTCGGCGATGGTGACGCAACGCAGCATCCGGCCCTACGCCAAGCTGCGTCCCCCCGTCGAGGGCACCGTCCCCGTGACCGGCCCCCCGGCCGTCGTGGATGCCGACGCCACCGAGCGCATGCCGAATCCGCGCACGCGCACCTCCGAGTCGGTGAACAACGGGAAGGGCGTCTACGAGACCTATTGCCTGGTCTGTCACGGCGAGACCGGGCGTGGTGATGGGCCCGTGTCTTCCGCCGCCGGCGGGCCGTTCGTCGGTATCCGGTCCCTGGTGACTGACACCGTGGGTCGCCGCCCCGACGGCTACCTCTACGGGGTGATTGTGAACGCGCAGGTGATGGGGCGGGGGCTCATGCCCCGGTACGGCGACAAGATCGCCGGCAGCGACCGCTGGGACCTCGTCAACTACATTCGCACGCTGCAGGCGCTCGAGCGGGGCAAGGCGGGAGGCCACCGGTGATCGACACCGCCGTTGCCGGACGGGTGACGCGCGCCGAGCTCGCGCAGCGGGCCCGCCAGGCACCCACGGGCGCGCTGACGCGCTACGGGGCGCTCGCGGCCGGTATCGGCGGCGTGGCGTTCTTGTGGGCGCTTGTGAGCGACACGGAGCGCGCCTGGCAGGCCTACCACACGAACTTTGTCTTCTGGGCCGTCCTGGGACAGGCGCTCGTGGTCTTCGCGGCGAGCCAGAAGCTCGCCAAGGGTCACTGGTCCGGCCTGATCATCCGCTTCGCCGAAGCGGCGGTCGCGTTCCAGTTCGTCATCCTCGTGCTGTTCGTCGGCCTGTTTCTCGGTCGGGAGCACCTGTTCGGCTGGCTCAAGGACGCCCCGCGGCCGTATCTCGGCGTCTGGTTCACGACACCGGTATTCTTCGCGCGCAACGGGCTGATCCTGGCGCTGCTGGCATGGCTGTCATGGCGGTTCGTACGTCGCGACATGGCCCCCGACATTGAGGAGCTCGCCACGGGGCGTCCCGTGGATCCCGACGCTCAAGAGAAAGGCCTCATCAGCCGCGAGGCGGCGATTCTGGCGCTGGCGTTCGCGTTCGGCTATTCGCTCATCGGCTTCGACTTGGTCGTGTCACTCTACCATAAATGGATGAGCAACCTGTACGGCGCCTTCTATTTCATGGGCGGCTTCCTGGGGGCGCTGGGAACCCTGGCGGTGCTCACCCTCTCGCTGCGCCGGGCCATGGGCTTGGAAGGCCTCGTATCTCCCAGACAGCTGCACGACCTCGGGAAGCTGATCTTCGGCTTCACAGTGTTCTGGGCCTACCTGATGTGGGCGCAGTTCCTGGTGATCTGGTACGGCAACCTGCCCGAGGAGACGTACTTCGTGTGGTACCGCCTGTGGGGTCCGTGGCGGCCGGTGGGTGTGACGGTGTTCATCCTCGTGTTCGTCGCGCCGTTCATTGGGCTCCTGGGAGTGAAACCGAAACGCCGTCCGGCCACGCTGCGCACCTTCGCGCTTGTCAGCCTCACCGGGCTGTGGCTGGAGCGCTATCTGGAAGTCGTCCCTTCACTTAGCGCCGGTCGCGGTCCCGCCATTGGGGTCCCGGAGATTGGGGTCACCCTGTTATACTTTGGCCTGTTCTTGCTTGCGTTCGCGTGGTTCGCCAAGCGCTATCCGCTGCTCTCGCCGCGCCTCGCCGCGGATACCTTGGAGCGCGAAGCGCACTGACCAGGGCTCCTTCGGCGCCTCGCTGGGTATAACTCGCACAACAGTCCAGTCATGGTCCGCGCGCGGACTCAGGGGGTGCCATGCGGTTGAAACTGTATTGGGTCGCACTTGTGCCGCTGCTGGCGGCGTGCAACATCCTGAATAACGAGACCGCTCCGAATGGGACGCGGACCATCACCCTCTATAACTACTTCTTCTACCCGGCGTCCGACACGCTCGACGCGCTCGAAGGCGATACGATCAGCGTCACGTTCGTGTGGAGCACCAATACGTTCAACCACAGCGTCACCTGGGACAGCCCGCCGATCCCGCTTCGTGACTCCGACGTCCAGTCGATTGGCGAGATGGATGTATCGCTCGTTCCTGGAGAGTTTGACTACCACTGCTCGGTGCACCAGGTGTCCGACAACATGGTCGGGAAGATTATCGTCAAGCCGCACGAGATGATGTAGCGCCCTTCCGCACCCCTCGACGTTACCTCACCAGGTCCAGCAGCTTCGAGAGCGAGTCCGCCGTCAGCGGCCCGGCGATCTCCACGCGTAGCGTTCCGAGATAGCGGGCCAGGCGCTCGCTCGCTGGCGCACGCGCCATGGGCGCGAGCTCATCACGATTTGCGGGGACCTCGCGCTCGTACAGCCGGATCACCGCTCCTGCCCCAACCTCCTGCTCGATCACCACACCGCCACCGTCCTCGCTAGAAATGCGAGTCATGCTCAGGATCGGCCGGTCAACGAGCGCGGCGGGCGCCCGTCCGAGCAGCGCGACGGCGGCCGCCGCGTCGAGTGTCGAGTTCGACGTCCGGTCTCGCTGCTCGAGGGAGGCGTCGGCCGCCGCCAGCGCGCGTGGGGGCGCCGCCCTGACTTTCGCGTCCACGGCACCGGCAACGGGCAGCTGGGGCGCCGCTGGAAGGACGGGTGCAGGTGATGCCTCGAGGGCGCGGGCCGGCGGTGCCGGCGGGGGAGCCGCATGACGGGGCGCTTGGGCAACGCGCGCAGGCTCGGCTGCGTCAGAGCGGGTACCGGCGATCTCGGTGGCATTGCCTCCAAGGCGACGGACGTCCCGTTGCTCCTGCAGGTACCATCCGGTTGCGAACGCCGCCGCGATGCTCGCCGCCCAGGCCGCGGGGACCCTCCAACGGCGCCGTTTGTGGGGGCGGAGGCGCGCGTATTCGGGCATCTCGCGCTCTGGCGGCGCCACGCCGCCGAGCAGCGCGGCGGCGCGCGCGCGGAGCGCCCGCTCCGCGTCGAGGCCCGCCCGGCACTCGGCGCACTCGCGGAGGTGCGCCTCGAGCCGCGCTCGCTCCGCGGCCGGCAAGGCGCCGTCGAGATAGCTGTGCAGCAGTCCGTCATCCGCGTGCAGCACGCTGCCCCCCGCGTCCCGCGTCGTACGCTTCCACCAGACGATGCCGAGCCCGCGCGAGCGTCGTCCCCACGGCACCCCGCGCCAGGCCGGTGTGCGCGGCGATCTCGTCGTAGGAGAGCCCGGCGTCCCAGAGCAGGAGGACATCGCGGTCACGCGGCGCGAGCGCGTCGAGCGCGGCGCGCACGCCGGCCCGGTCGAGCTGCTCATGGACCGCGTCGTCCGGCGATGGAGCGCTCGGCTCCGGCGCGCTCTTGAGCAGCGTCAGGTGGTGCCGCTCGCGGGCGGCCCGCCGCGCTTCGTCACGAGCCATGTTCGCGGCGACCACGAACAGCCATCCTCGCGGGTTTTCCGGTTTGTGGACCACCGCTCGCGCAAACGCCTCCTGGGCCAGATCCTCCGCGCGATCGACGTCCCACACCTTGCGGTACAGGAACCGCACGAGCGCGCGGTAGGTGCTGCGGTAGATCTCGGCGAGATCGTCAGGCACAGACGTTCCGCCTTCGCATCACGTCCGAAACTCCCGCACGACCGCCGCCAATTCGCCCTCCCGCCAGCTCGATATTCCTGCCGCGCCAATCTTGATGCTGATGCGGCGTCCGCCAATCAGTACGATCGGCTGGAGAACCGCCGCCTTCCGGACCTCGGGCAGTGCAGCGAGGAGATCGAAATAGGCTGGGGTGAAGGCCTCGATGCCCACGATCCGCTGGGAGTCGCCGTGCGCGAGGTCGGTCCAGGCGCTGTCGCGCCACACAAACGCCCGGCCACCCACCTGGCGCACCTGCCGCGCGCCCATCTGGGCCCGCGCGACCTCGTCCAGAGCGCCGGCGTCGGCCGCGACCGAGGCGCTCGCCGCTTTCGCGTCCCGCCGAGCCTGCTCGACCGCGCCACCACCGAACTGCCGCGCGGGTACGGGCTGGGCCTCCGGGGTGCGGACCGCGACGGCACCCGGCTCCTGCACGAGATACGCGGTGTACTCGGTGAGGATGCCGTACCGCAACGCCAGCTCCTTGAGGGCGTTCATGACTTCCGGCGTCGCGCCGTGGAGGCGGATTTCCCGCCCCAAGGCGCCCGCCTTCCGCGCGGCCCACAGGTGCGCAATGTATTCGTTTGCGCCCGAGCCGCCTGTTGGAGCGCTCGTCGTGAAGCGCACCGTCCGCCCGCTCCGGCGACCCGTCACCGTCAGCTCCAGCCCACGGCTTCCACCCGCGCCGTCCCTGCCGAAGGTCCGATACCGCCCAAAAACGATCAGCTCGTCGCCGGCGAACAGGTCCGGCAGGCTGCCGGGCTGCACGTCGTACAGCTCCGCGCCGTCGCCCGCGATCACCACGTCGGTCATGACGGGGCTCGCAATCCGCGCTGCAAGCGTCCCGACTGCGGCTTCGATGTTGCCACCGGGGGGCACGTACTCGCTGCAGCCACGCGCCCGCTCGGCGAGCCGGTCGAGCAAATACGTGTTGACGTCGTACCCGATGCCGAAAGAGAAGACCCGAAAGGGCCCGCGTCCCTGGTCAGCGCTGTCGGCCAGACGCTCGGGATCGCTTTCGCCGACGGTCGGCAGCCCGTCCGTCAGAAAGACGACGATGCCGAGCGCGCCCTCCGCGGGCGGAGCTGCGAAGGCTTCGTGCAGCGCGCCCGCGATGTTGGTGCTGCCCCCGGCGCTGAGCGACTGGATCCATGCGTCCGCCGCGGCGAGGTTCGACGCGCTCGCGTCCGTCCAGCCGGGCGTCGCGCGACGCACATCGCCCGAGAAGGCGATCAGACGAAACCGGTCTCCCGGCCGCAGGGTGGACACGAGCTGGCGCAAGGCGGCTTTCCCCTGCTCGAGCTTGTCGCCCGCCATCGACCCCGACACGTCGAGAACGGCCACCAGATCGCGGGCGAGGCGCGGCGCGTCGGCCTCCGCGCCCGGTGCGAGCACGAGCATGAAGTGGCCGTCGTCGCCGACGGGCTGATAAGTCAGAGCGGAGAGGCCTACCAGCCCGCGCGTCAGGGGGAGTAGCAGCTCGAGGTCGCCGCTCCAGCTCGAATCGGGGACCGTGATTCCCAGGCGCTCGCCCGTCCGGGTCGTCGTGACGCGGTGGGTAGGCGAGTACGGGTCGCCGAAGCGGCTCGCGCTGTCGACATCGATGTGGAAGCTGCGGGCCGCTGCGATCGGGCCTGCCGCGAATCGAAAGCGCCACGCATCGCCGGCACGATCGAGGAGCTGGGTGTAGCGCAGCGTGATTTTGCGGGTCTCGCCCGGGTTGATGGGGAACACGCGGGCGCGAAGCACCCCATGACCCGCGAGCTCGATCAACGCGGGGTCGCGCTTCGCGCGAACGATGGACTCGTAGATCGAACGCGCCTGCCCGGCATCCATCATCTCCCCCTTGAGCTCCTGATCCCCCTGCCAGAGCGAGAAGTCGCTGAACGCGGCCTCCCCCGGCAACGGATACAGGTACGAGGCCTGGTCCATCACCGGCCCCGCGTTCCGAAACCATTCTTCCACGGTGACGGCAGCCGCTCGACCGCTGACGACCACGTGCACGGCGCTGCGGAGCTTCTCGATCCGGCCGCCCGGCAGCGGCCGAACCGGCTCGATCCACCCCTGGCTCGCGCACACGGCGGGCAGGGCTACCAGGGCCACCCCCGCGGCCTTCGCGATGCGACTCACGGCGAACATGACAGACGCTCCCGTCCGAGATGCAACGAGAGACGCTCGGGGGCGGGAATCGCACACAGGGTTGCGAAGACGTGGCGGAGCCTTTCATCTTGGCACGTGCCCCGCTACACCTACCGCCGCCTGTCCACTCTTCCCGCCACCGATGACGGCGCGCGGCGCTCGGTGGACATCGGCGTTCCCGACGCCCTCCCCGGGGTGTCACTCCGCCGCACCGTGATGCAGCCGGGCACGGAAGTACCGGTGGCGCCCGAACCACGGGGCCGGCTGTTCGTGACGCTGTCGGGGCGCGGCGTCATGCTGTTGGACGGGGATCGGATCGAGGTGTCCGCCAACGAGGTCGTGTACGTGCCGGGTGGCTGTCCCTGCGGCCTCCAAACCCTGGGCGGTACGCCGTGGACGTACCTGCTCGCGGAGCCGCCGTCGTAGCCCGGCGGTCGCAGCACGCAGGGGGTTGGTGGCGGCGCAGTGGCGGGTTACGTTTTGCTCCGTGCCTACCCGCCTGTTGTCTTCGAGCCTGATCGTCGTCGCTGCCCTCGTGGGGCCTCATGCGCGCGCCGGCCACTCCCACGAACCCCCCGCGGCGCATGATGCCCGCGCCGTCGTGTCGCCGACGGGCGAGATCTATATCGAGCTGGCGCCGACGGACCTGCCTGCGCACGCGGAGCACCACCAGATCGCGCAGCCGCCGGTGGCGATTCTCCAGATGCCCGCAACCGGGGCGCTCTACGGGTTCCGAACCGAAATGGTGGACGATGCCGGTCACCTGCTGCCGTCCGAGCTGGTCCACCACTTCAACCTCATCGATCCCGACCACCGCGAGCTGTTCCTCCCGATCTCTCGCCGGATGATCGCGGCGGGGAAGGAGACCGGGAGCAAGCAGATTCCGCGCTGGCTGTTCGGCTTCCCGGTCGTGCGGGGAGAGCGGATACTGGCCAGCGTGATGCTCGCGAACCCAACGGACTCGAGCTATCACAACGCCCGGGTGCGCCTGGTACTGCTCTACACACCCGCCCGCCGGCTCTGGCCGCTGTTTCGCGCAGAGCCATTCCAGATGGATGTCGCGTTCCCGGTGGGCGACAAGTCGTTCGACCTGCCGCCCGGGAAGTCATCGCGCTCCTACGAAGGGAGCCCGGCCGTGCCTGGCGCCATCGTGGCGATCGGCGGCCACGTGCACGAGCATGCGACGCGACTCGAGTTCGTCGACGCCACGAGTGGGACCGTCATCTATCAGGGCGCCCCGATGATCGACTCGGCCGGAACGGTGATTGGCATGCCCGTAACCCGGCTGTACGGCCTGGGCCACCTGGGCACGCACATCGATCCGGCGCACCGCTACCGGGTCACCGTGTACTACGACAACCCGACAGGCCGCACGATTCCCGATGGAGGCATGGGGGTGGTCGGCGGGCTGTTCGTTCCCGACGGCGGCGTTGTATGGCCCGCCACGAATCCCGCGGACTCCCTGTATCAGCAGGACTTCCGCCACGCCATGCGGCTGGTCGGCGGCCATGAGATGATGATGGGGGGCCATGAGATGGCGCCTATGGGGGCTCACGGGGCCGCGCATCACTCGCACTAGGACGACCAGCAAGACCCCGTCAGCGCGTGCACCGAGCGTCGCGCTCTTCGATTTCGGTGGGACACTCGACGCGGACGGCGTGCACTGGGCGCCGCGTTTCTACGAAGCCTATCGCGCGGCGGGGGGCGCGACGGACCGCCCGCGATTCGAGCAGATCTTCAAGGCCGCTGACCAGGCCCTGGCCACCCTTCCGGGCATTCGTTCCCTCGGGTTTCGCGATCTCGTCGAAGCGGAGGCGCGCCTGCTGCGCGACCTCCTGCCACCGGACGAGGCCTGGGAGCCCGCCCGGGTCGCGGCGCAGTTCCACGCCGACGCGCTGGCGGTCGTCGCGCGCAACCGGCCCCTCCTCGAGCGCCTCGCGGTGCGCTACCGCCTCGGGGTCGTGTCGAACTTCACCGGAAACCTGGAGCCGTGTCTGGTCGAGCTGGATCTGCGGCGCTATTTCGTCGTGGCGATCGATTCCGCGGTGATCGGTGTTTCGAAGCCCGATCCGCGGATCTTCACGGCCGCGCTCGCCCGCCTCCATACCTCCCCACAGCACGCCTGGATGATCGGAGACAACTTCGACGCCGACATCCGCCCCGCGACCGACCTGGGTTTGCGAACTTGCTGGCTGACGCCCGCGGATCGCCAGGCGCCGCCGGGCGTCCCGCTTAGCGCGCGGATCGCGTGTCTGCTGGACGTCGAGGCCGTACTTGGGAGGGGGTAAGATCATGCACGGTCTGATCCTCGCCGGAGGTGAGGGCTCGAGACTGGCAGCGGAGCTGGGGGTCCCCAAGCCCCTGGTGCGCGTGGGCGGCGAGACGCTCGCCGTTCGATTGCTCCGTACCCTCGCCGACCTGGGCTGCGAGACCCTGACGTTCATGGCGCGCGCTGATCGGCGGGCGGTGGTAGATGCGCTCGCGGGACTCCAGTTCGGCCCACCCCTCACCGTTCAGACCTGCCTCACGCGCTCCTCCTTGCACACGTTGGTCGAGGGGCTGCGGATCGTTCCGGCAGGGCCGGTGTTCTGCTCCATGGTCGACAGTGTGATGCCGGCGGCCGATTGGAGGCTCGTGTATGAAGCGTCCGGACGGGCGCTGGACGCGGGGGCCGACGCGTTGCTCGCTGTGACGCCTTTTGTTGACGACGAGTCTCCCGTCTACGTAATGGTCGACGACAACGAGATTGTCACGGCCGTCAGCGATCAACCTGTTGTTCCGCCACGAGTTACGGGGGGGGTGTACGCTTTCGGTCCAGCCGCGCGGCGCGGGGCTGGGCAGGCGGTGGAGGAGCGGGTGGAGCGGATGCGTGGGTTTCTCAAGTGGCTGGTCGCGCGCGGCCAACGCGTGGCCACCGTGACCGTTTCGCGCATCATCGACATAGACCATGAGTCCGATTTGCGCCTCGCCAATGCGTGGTTAGGTTCGGCCGAAGCGCGGGGCTAAACAGACATGGGAGCGTGTGGTGCCAGACCTCGTCGCACTGTACCGGAGACCGTCGTATTCGCCGCTGCAGCACCGCAACAATGACACGGCGATTCTCGCCGATACCACAGCGGAGCTTGCGCGCCTCGGGTGGCGCGTAATCAAGGCGACGGAGGAGGACGTCGAGCAGGGACGGCTCCCTTCGGGAGTCCTGTACCTGAACATGTGTCAGGGGCCGCTTGCCTCCGAGCAGCTGATGCCCTTCGAGGGTGACGGAGTGGTGGTGGTCAACGGGCCCACCAGCGTGTTGAATTGTCATCGTCATCGCCTCGTCCGTCACATGACGGGAAGCGAGGTGTCATTCCCGCGGACGCATGTGCAACCGAGCACCGCGCCCCTTCCGTCTGCGGACACCGTGCGAGCGCTCGGGGGCGAGACGGGAAAGATCTGGGTCAAGCGCGGGGACGTGCATGCCGAGCGGCGGGAGGACGTTGTCGCGGCGTCGGCGGAGGATCTGCCACGCGTGCTGTCTACCTTCGCTGCGCGGAATATCGCGTGGGTGGCGTTGCAGGAGCACGTCCCCGGGCCGGTGGTAAAGTTCTACGGCGTGACGGAGGGGCGCTTCTTTCGGTGGTACGGAGCCGACGCCGGCTATGGCAGGCCGGGACCCGTGATCGATGAGAGCTGCCTCAAGGCCATGGCGTTCGAGGCTGCGGCACTGCTCGGGCTCGAGGTATTCGGGGGGGACGTCGCGTTTCTAGCACCCGACCGGCCCGTGCTGATCGATATCAACGACTGGCCGAGCTTCGCGCCGTTTCGCGAAGAGGCGGCACGAGCAATCGCCGAGTATGTCCACGATCGTGTCGAGCAGCGGAGGCGGGCGTGATCGAAGCGCAGCGACTCATCCAGGTCCCCGGGCCGAATTCCAAGGCGGTGTACGACGCCGAAGCGCAGTACCTGGCGCCCGGTGTGCAGAGCGTGGCGTCCTTCAGCCAGCTCTGCATCGACCACGGCGCGGGCGCGGTGCTCTACGACGCTGACGGCAATCGCTATATCGACCTGCTCGCTGGAGTCGGCGTGGCGAGCCTCGGATATGCGCACCCCAAATACGTGGCGGCGCTGCAGCGACAGGTGGCCCGCATCCACGTGGGCAGCTTCACGACGGAGCATCGAGCGGCGCTCGTCAAACTGCTCGCGGAACTCGCGCCGGGTGACATCAACCGCACGCAGCTGTATTCGAGCGGCGCGGAGGCAGTCGAGGCGGCGATTCGCCTGGCGAAGTCCGCGACGGGACACCGCGAAATCATCGGTTTCTGGGGAGGCTTCCACGGCAAGACCGGCGGCGTGCTGCCGGTGCTGGGCTCGAATTTCAAGCACGGCCTCGGCCCGCTCATGCCTGGCACGTATCTGTCGCCTTACGCTTCCTGCGCCCGGTGCGCGTTCGACAAGTCGTTTCCCGCCTGCGAGTGGCACTGCGTCGAGTTCCTCGAGCGGAAGATCGACGTCGAGACGACGCACGACGTGGCTGCGATTATTGTCGAGCCGATCCAGGGCACGGCGGGGAACGTGGTGCCCCCGCCCGGCTACCTGCGTCTGCTGCGGCAGATGGCGGATCGCCTCGGCGCCCTGCTCATCTGCGACGAAATGATCACTGGGTTCGGGCGGACCGGAAAGATGTTTGCGGTCGAGCATGAAGGGATCGTGCCCGACGTGATCACGGTCGGCAAGGGGTTCGGCGGCGGATTCCCCTTGAGCGGTATCATGGCGCGCGAAACGGTCGCGTTCGCGAAGCCCTTCGCCAACCCGAGCGGGAGCTCGTCGTCCTACGGCGGGAATCCCCTGGCCGCCGCGGCCGCGCGGATCACGGTCGAGACCATCCTCGAAGAGGACCTCGTCGGCCACGCGCGCCGCCTCGGCGAGCTGATGTTCGCGGAGATGAAGCGCTGGGAGGCCGACCTGCCGATCGTGAGCGACGTCCGCGGTCGCGGACTCATGCTCGGCATGGACCTCGTGGTCCCGGGCACGCGCACCCTGCTCGACAAGAAGACCACGCGGTGGATCTTCGATCGGTTGCTCGCGCGCGGCGTGCTGGCGATGATCTATAACCCGGAAGTCCGGATCAATCCCCCGCTCGTCATCCAGGAAGGCGAGGCGATGAGCGCACTGGCCACCATGAAGGATGTGCTGAGTGAAGCCGCAGAACGACTTACAGCATAAGGGTGTTGCGGTCGAGGAGTGGGTCGACCTCAAGTTCTTCCGCCCCATCGGCATCCGCATTGCCCGGGCGCTTCAGCCCACCGAGGTCTCCGCCGACCAGGTGACCCTGTGGGCCATCGTGACCGGGGTGGTGGCCGGCCATTTGTTCCTGTATCGCGATCCCTGGGTCAACCTGATCGGGTTTCTGCTGTTCGTCGTGTCGGACATCTTCGACTCGGCCGACGGACAGCTCGCCCGGTTGCGCGGCACGTCCTCCCGCCTCGGGCGCACGCTCGACGGGCTGGGCGACCACGTACGGTTCCTGAGCCTGTATGTCCACCTCGCGCTTCGCATTGGCCTGGCGGGGTGGCCCTGGCAGGGGTTCTTGCTCGCGACCGTGGCGATGCTCTCGCACGCGCTCCAGAGCATGGCGGTGGACTTCGTGCGATCGGCCTACCTCGCGCTCAGCGGGAGCGGTAAGGACGACCTCGATCTGCCGGAGGACTTGCACGGGCCCGCTCACGGCTCGTTGCTCGAGCGCTTTGCAGCCTGGTCGTACGCCAGCTACGTGTGGCAGCAGGCGCGTCTCTTCCCGCGCACGGTGGATCTCGCGCGGTCGCTCCGCCGGGTGAGGGTCACCAATGCGTTCCACGCCCAGTACCGGGAGCGCCAGCAGCCCCTGCTGCCGATCTGCTCGTGGCTTGGCCAGAACATCCGCTTCGCGCTCCTCGGGCTGGCGGGCGTGGCCGGATATCCCTCCGCCTACCTGTGGACCGAGGTTCTGGCCATGAACTTCGTGCTTTTCGTAATCCTGGTCCCGACCCACGAGGCAAACTCCAGCGCCCTCGTCTCCTCGCTCGGGGGCGAGGCGCGTGCCTACTAACAGCGCCCGCCGCTCCGTCTATCGCGGCGCCATCATCGGTGCAGGAGGGATCGCGCGGAACGCGCACATCCCCGCCTTTCGTCAGGGCGGGGGCGTGCGCGAGCGGGTAGAGATCGTCGCGCTGGTGGACGCGGCGCCGGACGTGGCGCCTGTGGCTGGTCTCGCCGCTCCGGTGCTCAGGAGTCCGAGTGAGCTCGAGCGCCTCGGTCCGCTCGACTTCATCGACATTTGCACGCCCACCGCGTCCCACCTCGACCTGGCACTCTGGGGACTGGAGCGCGGCTATCACGTCATTTGCGAGAAGCCCGTGGCGGTCACCCGCGCCGAGGCCGACCGGCTCGCCGCCGCGGCGCGCGCCGCGGGCCGCGTGGTCATGCCTTGCCACCAGTACCGCTTCAACCCTGCCTGGCTCAAGGTGCGCGAATGGCTGAGCGACCATCGGATCGGCCGCTGGTACCTGGCTGACTTCACGGTCCATCGCCAGTCTGCCGACCCCGGCTCGCGACCGGGCGAGCGGCCCTGGCGGGGCACGGGCGGCGCAAGCCGGGGTGGCGTCCTGCTCGACCACGGCACCCACCTCATCTACCAGTTACTCGACGTGGCGGGCGAGCCGGCGGGTGTGCGCGCCTGGGTCGCGCGGCTGCTCCATCAAGAGTACGACGTTGAAGACACCGCGGGCGTCCTGCTCGAATACCCGGACCGGCTCGCGACCTGCTTCATGACGTGGGCGTCGCATCACCGCGAGACCCGCCTGCGGTTCGTCGGCGAGGAGGGACGGATCGAGTGGAGCGGTGGGGAGCTGCTGCTCGAGCGTCACGGCGCAGGGGGGAGGACCGAGCGGCTGGACTTCTCGCGCGAGCTCGACAAGGCGTCGTATTGGCGCTGGTTCGCTTGCCTGTTTCAAGACTTCGTGGCCGCACTCGACGGCCGCGATGCCAGCCCGTTCCTCGATGACGTGGCGCGGGTCGCGGGCGTGCTCGAGCGCGCCTACGAGTCGGCACGGCCCGCAGCAGCCGAGCTCCCGGTCGCCGCGCCGGAATGAGTCGGCGCACCCGGCTGCTGCTGCTCGGGTGCGGCGCCGCGCTGTTCGCCTACCTGGTGTCCCGAATCGGTCTGAAGGAGTTGATTGCCAGCGCGGCCCAGACCGGGTGGATGTTCCTGGTCATTCTCTTCGTGTACGGTCTCGTGTGTGCCTGCAATGCCTGGGCGTGGCTGCTCATCATGGCGCGGGAGCCGCGCCGCCCTTCTTTCTGGCGCGCGTATGCGATCACAGTGTCGGGCTTCGCGCTCAACTTCGTGACGCCGATGCTCAACGTGGGTGGCGAGCCGTTCAAGGTCGCCGCGGTCGGGCCATGGCTCCCACGGCGACGTGCGATCGGCTCGGTGATCATTCACAACGGCTTGCGCATTCTGAGTTTCCTCTTGAGCTGGCTCACGGCGATCGTGCTCGGCTTCGTGATGCTTCCCCACGACTGGGTCACGCTTAGCCTGCTCACCGGCGCGGGGCTGTTCGTGGGCGCGCTGACCGGCCTGCTCCTGGCCGCCCATCGCCGCGGCGCACTCGCGGCCGTCCTGTCCGCGCTCCACCGTATCCCGGGGCTACGCGCGCTTGCGCGCCTGCTCGAGCCGCATCGCGAGCTGCTGGTGCAGATGGACGAGCAGATCGCCCAGTTCTACCATGCCGACCCACGCCAGTTCGCGCGGGCGCTTGCGCTCGAATACCTGAGCCGGTGTCTGTACATGGCGGAGTTCTACCTGATCGCGCTGAGCATCGATCTGCCCATGAGCTACCCCCAGGCGTTCCTGATCGGCGGCCTCTCCACGCTCATTCAAAACGTGCTGTTCATGATCCCCTACGAGGTGGGCTCGAAGGAGGGCGCGCTGTACGCCCTGTTCGGGATGCTGGGCTTTGATCCCAAGCTCGGCGTGTACACCGCGATCGTGAGCCGCGTCCGCGACTTGTTCTGGATCGGGGTGGGGCTCGCGCTCCTCTGGGCCGCGGGGCGTGGACGCGCCGGGGCCGCCGAGGTGGCCTCATGACCATCGTGACGCATTTTCTCGCTACGAGCCTCGGGGTGCAGGCGCTCGGGCTGGAGGGGCAGGACAAGGTGCTTGCCTACGCCTTCGGGATGGGCGTGGACATCGATCACGCCGTGAAGGCGCCGTTTTATCTCAAGGCCGTCGGCCTGCGCGACAAGCGCGGTTACTACTGGCGCTCCTCGCTTCAGGAGCCCGTGGCACTGCTCTGGATCATCCCCCTGTCGTTGTTCTTCGGATCGCTCGTGCCGGTCCTGTTCTTCCTGATCCACGTGGCCATGGACTACAGCGTCCGGTTCGAGAAGATGCCCTTCTATCCCTACTCGTCCTTCGTCACGCGGGGATGGTTGGTGAACGTGCCGGACCGCGTGAAGGAGGGTGTCTTGTTCGCGGTGCTCCTGGTCCTGAACGTCGCGCTGTACTGGAGCCACCTCCATGTATGACTTCGCTCCCGCCGTGGGCGGGCTTCACGATCGCGTCCAGCGGCCGCTGGCCAGGTTTCTGCACGTCCGGCTCCGCCTCGCGCCCGCTCACCTGACGTGGGCGGCGTTCGGCGCGAGCGCCGCAGCGGCGGTGGTGATCGCCGCCGGGCATTTGAAAGCGGGCCTCGCCCTGATGGCGGTCGGGCAGGTGCTCGACGGTCTGGACGGGGGCATCGCGCGCGAGTTCGGTTTGGTGTCCGACGCCGGCCGGCGGCTCGATGAGACGCTCGATCGCGGATCCGAAGCGGCGATCTTTGGCGGGTTTGCCTACGCGGGATGGGTGTCGCCCGGTCTCGTGCTGCTCGCGTTCGCGGCGATTCTGCTCCTGACAACCGTAGCATCGCGCTCGAAGCTCGACCCCGGGGTGAAACGGTTCGCGCTCTATTTCGGCCTCTGGATACCCTACTCGCTGATCTTCACGATCATCTTCCTCGTCAACCTGGCGGGCTATGTGGTGGGCATGCTGATCCTCGACTGCCGCTTCCAGCGCGTGATGGACGCGCTCGGCGGGGATCTCGATACCGTCGCGTCCCGTGCGGCCGCGTTACAGGCGGAGGGGCGGTGACTCCGTTTCAGACGGTCGGTGCAGTCCCACGGCCCGGGGCGCGGTGCCGGGGGCCCGGGTCCTGACCGAGTAGAGGATGCCGCCCGCCACGAGAAGGCCTGAGAGGGCGTCCACGCCGTAGTGAAACTGGCCGTACACCACAGACAACACCAATCCGATCGCGAATGGCGCCAAACTGAGTCCCAGGGTGCGCCAGTAGCGCAGGGCGCAGACCGTGGCGACCACCGCGGCGGCGACATGCGACGAGGGGAACGCGGCGCCCCACGAATCCCCCTTGTCGAGCAGCCACTGGGCGAACTGCGCAAGCGGAATGCGCGTCGCGGCGTTGTCGGCGAGCGGGAAGGCGTAGCGCGGACCGGCGACCGGGAAGAAGAGGAAGATGGCGTAGCAGAGATAGAACGTGGTCGAGACGGCGAAGATCGTATGACGGGTCCCGTCGCGCCGGCCTGAGAGCCAGAGGCCGAGGGGGGCGGCCACGAGCATCCCGTAGTAGACGAGGTAGCAGAAATGCAGCACCCACGAGAGCACCGGGTTCGGCATGACCCGGATCCACTCGTAGGAGACCTGTGCGCCGAACACCCACTGCTCCAAGCGCTGAATCGTGCGGTCGTGATCGTACCCGAAGTCGAGGTTCATCACGCCGACTTCCGCGTAGAGGGCGCCCATGATCAGGAATGCGTACCAGTCGGCCGCGAACCGGCCGACCGCGCCACTTTCCCTCGCGCGCGGCGCGAGCAGCACCAGGCAGACTATGAGGGCGTGCGCCACGAGGAGCCAGCCCAGCGTGACGAGGTCGCCCCGGATGAACACGAACGCGGCGACGGTCGTCACGGCGGTGTAGAGGAGCGTCGCGATCTCGATCGGAGCGAAGCGCCGGGCGCCGTTCAGTTGAGCCATCCCGCTTCGCGGTACCAGGCGGCCGCGCGCTCGAGCCCCGGGTCGAGGTCTACGCGCGCCTCCCAACCGGTGTCGGCACGCAGGGCGTCGGCGCGGCAGGTCCACGCTGGGGCGAAGAACTCGGGCGCGCGCTCCAGGGAGAGCACCGCCGCCCGCCCGGCCAGCCGAGCGGCCGAGCCCACCGTCCAGAGGACGGCCCGGGCGACCGGCTCCGGCAGGGGCAGCAGTCGCGGCCGCCGGCCCACCGCGCGGCCCACCGCAAGGGCGAGCTCGCGGGTCGTAATGGTCGCGCGATGCGACGCGAAGTAGACCCGGCCGGCGGCGCGCTCGCTTGTGGCGACCGCGACGAACGCCGCGGCGAGATCGGCGCCGTGGATCACGGAGATCTCCTGCGAGCCGTCTCCGAACATGGGCACGACGCCGCGGCGCGCGAGTCGAAACAGGTCCACGAGCGCCTCGTCCCATTCTCCATATACGACGGGGGGACGGATGATAGTCCACGGCATCGGCCCGCTGCGGACGAGGAGCTCCCCCGCAAGCTTGCTGCGGCCGTACGGCGTCACGGGCGCGGGTTCGCGCGTCTCGTCCACCGGCCGGCCGGGCACGGTCGGGCCGGCGACTGCGAGCGACGAGACGAATACGAAGCGTTGCGGCGGATCGAGCGCGGCTGCTGCGAGCACGTTCGCGGTGCCATCCCGGTTCGACGCCATGAATTCCGCCTGATCGCGCGCCGCGATCCGGCCGGCGATGTGAAAGACGACGTCCGCGCCGGCGCATCCCTCCCGTAGCGCGGCCGCGTCGTCCAGGTCCCCCCGGACCATACGCACATCCCGCCAGTTACGTGCGGCTGCCTTTGCCGGGGAGCGGACCAGGCACGCGACGTCGTCCCCACGGGCGCGCAGCGCGTTAACGAGGTGGGTACCGAGGAACCCCGTCGCGCCGGTGACAAACGCTTTCACAGCGGCTTGTCGTAGATCCGGTACGTCTTATAGGGGCGGAAGCCCAGATGGAGGGCGGCGTTCACCATCGGGACGTTATCCTCGAGGATCCATCCACCTTCGCCCCAGTGGTAGCCCTTCGCGATCCCATGCTCCCAGATCCAGTTGTACATCAGCGCGTCGACCCCGGCCCCGCGGTACTCCTTGAGCACGCCGAGGAGCAGGATTCGCAGCCGGCTGAGGCGCCGGGCATACCACAGGACCTTGAGGAGCCCGGGGAACAGCCGTCCGGACGGGTTGTGGCGCAAGGCCACGTTCAGGTCCGGCAGCGCCACCCCGAAACCGATGACCTTCCCTTGCCGCTCCGCGAAGCACACGAGGTCCGGCACGACCACCGGCTTCAACTGCTTCGCCAGGTGGTCGATCTCGGCGTCGGTCAGGGGCACGAAGCCCCAGTTCTTCTCCCACGCCTCGTTGTAGATGGCCTTGACGAGACCGACTTCGGCGTCGAACCGCTTCATGTCGAGCTTGCGGAGCGTGATGCCTTTCCGCTCCGCGACAATCTTCGCCCCGCGTGCCAGCCGCTCCGGCAGATCGCCGCTCGAGCTTTCGAAAGCGATCAGGTCCTTGGCCTTACGGAACCCGTATGTCTCGTGGAGCGCGACGTAGCCGGGGTTGTTGTGCGGCATCATGAGGGTGGGGGGGGTGTCGAACCCTTTCACCAGCAGGCCGCAGTCGTCGTTGACCGATGGGTTCATGGGCCCGCGCATCGTGTCGAACCCGTGACGCCGCAGCCACTCGGCGGCGGCGTCGAACAACCCGTTCGCGACGACCTGGTCGTCGATGCTCTCGAAGAATCCGTAGAACCCCACACGGTCGTTGTGCTCGCGGGTGTGGGCGTCGTTCTTGATCGCCGCGATCCGGCCGACCACGCGCCCGTCCCGGCGCGCGAGGAAGCACTGCACCACCGCGTGCTGGAAAAACGGATTCTTCTTGGGGGAGAGCAGGGTGCGGACGTCCATCCGCAGCTGGGGGGTCCAGAGGGGGTCGCCGCGGTACAGATCGTAGGGAAAACCGATGAAGCGCTCGAGGTCGCGCCCGTTCGTGACGGGCACGACCTCCACTCCGCTCAGATGACCCCCAGCTCTTTGCCGAGCCGCGCGAACGTCTCCAGGGCCTGATCGATCTGCTCCGGGGCGTGCGTGGCCATCAGGCTCGTCCGCAGCCGGCACTGGGAAGGCGGCACTGCCGGAGGCACGACCGGGTTCGTGAACACGCCGGCGTCGAACAGCTTGCGCCAGAACGTGAACGTCTTCTCGAGCGGCCCGATGAGCACGGGGACGATCGGGGTCTCCGTGGGGCCGATGTCGAAGCCGAGTGAGCGGAGCCCCTCCTGCAACCGTCGAGTGTTGACCCAGAGCTGCTCCCGGCGCCATGGCTCCCGCTGCATGATGTGCAGGGCTTCGAGTACCCCCGCGGTGTTCGACGGCGGCAGCGCCGCCGTAAAGATCAGCGGGCGGGAGTGGTGCTTCAGGTAATGGATCACCGTCTCCGACCCCGCCACGAACCCGCCGATCGAGGCGAGCGACTTGGAGAAGGTCCCGACGATCAGGTCGACCTCGTCGGTCAGGCCGAAGTGGGCGGCGGTCCCGTCGCCCTTCGGACCGATGACGCCCACCGCGTGCGCGTCATCGATGGCCAGCGCCGCGCCGGTCTTTTGTGCGACCCTGAGCAGGTTCGGCACGTCGGCGATGTCGCCTTCCATCGAGTAGACGCCGTCGACGATGATCATCACGCCGGTGCCGGCGGGCACACTCCCGAGCTTCCGTTCGAGCTGCGCCAAGTCGCCGTGGTTGAACCGCACGGTCTCCCCGTGCGACATCTTGGCGCCGTCCACGATCGACGCGTGGTCGAGCTTGTCGAGAAACACCATGTCGCCGCGTCCCACGAGCCCCGAGATCAGGCCGAGGTTGGCCTGATAGCCGGTCGAGAACACGAGACAGGCCTCTTTGCCGAAGAACTGTCCCAGCTCGCATTCCAGCTGCTCGTGCAGGTCGATCGTTCCGTTCAGGAACCGGCTGCCGGTGCAGCCCGAGCCGTAACGCTCGAGCGCGGCCTTCGCGGCAGCGAGGACGTCGGGATGGTGCGTGAGCCCCAGGTAGTTGTTGGAGCCCATCATGATTCGCGGCTTCCCTTCGATGACGACGACCGTGTCCTCGGAGTGGGAAATCGGCTTGAAGTATGGGTAGATCCCGGCGGCCTGGATCTCGCGTGCACGGGTGAAGGTCTTGCACTTGTCGAACAACGCGATGTTTTGCAGGGTCTCTGTACCCACGGGCCCTCGGGCGGGAGTGGACGGGGTAGCTTAGCCGCGCTGGGGGCAATTGGCAAGATGTCGATTGCGCAGCGAGTTAGCACGTGCCGTGCGTCACAGCGTAAGTTGTAACGCTTCCCGTCCCGATGAGGCTCTTCCGTGCGCCGTGTGTTGCTGGTCGCGCTGCTGTTGTTGACCTCCCGAGCAACGCGGGCCCAATCGTCGACCCCCGTCTACCGGGCAAACGGTCTGGATGTGGCGTCGGTCGTCGGCGCGGGGGCGCTGTACCTCGTTCCGTCGCTGCTGCATTTGCCCGACACCACCGGGGCATGCGCGCCGTGCGACCCCGCCACGCTTTCCGGGATCGATCGCGGGGCGGTCCAGCCTGTCTCCAGTACCGTCGAACTCGCGAGCGGCGCGGCATTGCTCGCCGTCGCTGCCGGCGCGGCCTATGCGAGCCTGCACGGTTTGCCTGGGCAGCAGATGCGCGGCAACGTGGCCGTGCTTGCCAACGCACTGGCCTGGACCGCCACTTCGGGGGAGTGGCTCAAAGTGGTGTTCCACCGCGAGCGCCCGGTGATGTACACCGCCGATGCACCAGCCGCCCTGGCCGACCGGGACAACCTGAAGTCGTTTCCGTCGGGCCATACCGCGCTCGCGTTTGCTGCCGCGACGTCCTACCTCGTGATCGCGCAGCGGCAGCACTTGCCCCATCGCGAGCGCAATGCGCTCCTGCTCTATGGGGGGGCGACGCTGGTGGGCGCGCTGCGCGTCGTCGCCGGTAAGCACTTCCCGACGGATGCGCTCGGCGGCGCCGCGTTGGGGATAGGCATCGGGTGGCTGGTGCCGACTATTCATCCAACAGTGCCGTAGGCACCATGCCCCAGCTGCCCCGCGTGATGCGCCTCCGCGACGTGGTGCTCTTCAACGTCACGGCGATCGTGGGGCTGCGCTGGCTGACGACCGCTGCCCAGTTTGGGCCGGCCAGCCTGGTGCTGTGGTTGCTCGCCATGATGGCGTTTTTCCTCCCGTCGGCCGCGGCGGTGCGCGAGCTTGCCGATGTCGATCCTGGCGCGGGCGGCATCTATCGCTGGGTGCACCGGGCGTTCGGGCCGCGTCATGCCATGGTCGCGGGGTGGCTGTACTGGTCGAACAATCTGCTGTACTTCCCGTCGTTGCTCCTCACGACGGCCGCGATGGCCGCGTACGTGGGGGGCCGCGGGACGGTGGCCTTGCAGGACAACGCCTGGTTCGTTGGTGCGGTGTCCCTCGCAGCGCTGTGGCTCGCCGTGAGCATGAACGTGGTCGGCCTGCGCGTCGGCCGATGGCTCCACAACGTCGGCGGCCACGGAACGTGGGGGGCCGCCACGCTGTTCGTCCTGCTCGCTGCCTGGGCGCTGGTGACGCGCGGCAGCGCGACCACGTTCGAGACCGCACACGTCCTCCCCGCGAAGTTCGACTTTCAGCTCGTCAATTTCTTCGCGACCATGACCTTCGCCTTCGCGGGCCTCGAGCTCGCGCCCTCCCTGGGCGACGAGATCCACAACGCTGCCGCCACGCTCCGGCGGGGCGCGGCGCTGTCCGGCGTGGCGATCGCCGCGATGTACGTCGTGGGCACGACGGCCGTGCTGGTCGCGCTCCCCGCTCAGCAGGTGAGTATCACGACCGGCGTGCCGCAGGCGGCGGCGGCGCTCGTGGACCGGCTCGGCGGCACGCACGCCGCGCTCTTCGCCGGCGCCATCGCCCTCCTGCTCGTGGTCGGCAACGTGGGAGGGGTCGGCGCATGGCTCGCCGGATCCGCGCGCCTCCCGTTCGCCGCGGGCGTCGATCGCGCGCTCCCGGTGGCATTCGCGCGCGTGCACCCCGAGTGGCAGACCCCGCACGTCGCCCTCCTGCTCCAGGGCGTGCTTGCCACCGCGTTCGTGATCGCCGGACTCGTCGGCGCGACCGTGCGTGACGCGTACGTCGCCCTGACCAGCACGACCATCGTCGCGTACTTCATTCCTTATCTGTACCTGTTCGGCGCCTATCTCCGGCTTCGGCGCCGGCGCACGCTCAACACACTCGTCACTGGCTGGCTCGGTTGCAGCGCGGTCGCTCTGTCCATCGGTCTCTCGTTTGTTCCGCCGGCGGTCGAGCGCCCGGTGCTGTTCGAAGCGAAAGTGATCGGCGGTACGATCGTGTTTGTGGGGATTGGCCTGCTGCTCGCCGCGCGGTCCGGAGGCGGCGGGCCTAGGGACCGACGGTGACCGAGTAGCCGGCGAGCGGGCGGAGCCCGTAGCCGTTCGACGCCGCGACTTGGTTCAATGCGACGCTGTACTGACTGGCGACGCCCACGTCCGGAACCTGGAAGCTGAGGATCGACCCGCTTCGCACGCCACCCGTGACCACGAACCGGTTCGTCGTCGCCGCGAACGGCCCGCCCCACAGCGTGTCGCCCGAAGCCGCCGCGGGAGCCACGGGAGCGGCCGGCCCCGAGAGGGTGAACAGGATGGCGCCGTCCTGGCCGTCGTTGGGATTCTGGAGCCTCACCACCAGCGTCCCAGGGACGGGACCGGTGGCTTGGTGCGCCTCGCAAGCGAGGGCCGCGCCGATGGCGCAGAGCGCGATCCAGCGACGGGCGCGCGTCATCATGGCTCGACCTTGCGCACGGTGACGACCGCTGATGCCGTGCCGGGCGGGGTGGGGCGGGCAGCGCGCACCCACGCGAGAAAGTCCCCAACGTCCACGTGCGCCGGGTCGTTCTTGTTACCCAGGTTGTCGACGTAACGGATCTCGGCGGTGGTCAACCCGCTCGCCGCGACCAGCTGCTGCAGCACCTTGGATGCAGCGAGCTGTCCCTCGAACGTCGCTGTCAGGGCCCACGGCCGCGTCATCGCCATCGCGAGCAGGCTGTCTGCGGTCGTGGTGTCGCCGCTCCAGCCGACGAAGATCATGCTGTTCGCGGGATGCGCGGCGAGCTGCAGCGTGCTCGCGTCGGAGAGATAGGCCCCTGTGAGGGCGCCTGTCGGGTTCGCGGAGACTGTGCCGGGGCCGCTCGTGCCAACCACGACACGAAATGCTCGGACGAGGGTGGCCTCGAACGTGGAGCCGGCAGTTGAGGGCGTGACTGCGTGTGTGCGCGCGCCTCCGTCCGACCAGGACTGGTAGACCCACCGGACGAGCGCGTCGGCGCGGTACTGGGTGTCGGCGACGGACACGGTGTGACTCGTGGAATCGAGCAGATCGGCGAATCGGTGGTAGCTCGCACCATCGACCTCGACCTGCGCCACTGTGTCGCTCGCCTGAACCTGGGTGAGGCTGCCGAAACGCATGCGGAAGAAGACGGCACCGTTGGTTCCGGTGCGTCGGATCGAATCGATCGCGAACCCCACGAAGCTCCCGTCCCAGTTCTTGATGGCGGCGGGGTTCGTCGCGAAGCTGAACGCGGTGTTGCCCGTGACGCCGGGGTAGGGATCCCCTGCGTCGCCTCGGGTGGTCAGCGAGCTAGCATCGGGGTAGTCGAGATTGCGGCGGCCGTCGGCCTGCGCCAGGGCCACGCCGTGGATCGGTCCGGCGTTGACGGTATTGCCGGCGTGAAATCCGTTGCTCGCGACCTTGAGCGAATCGATGTGCCAGATGAGCAGGCCCCCGCCACAGTTGGGCGGGTTGCCGCTCTTCGCGCAATGAATTCGAATCAGTGCCGTGTCCGCGAGCACCGCCTCCCGGTTCTCGAGCAGGAAGTACTCGCCCCGCGGATTGCTGCCCTGGATCCGCACCACGAACGTACTCTCGGCCGTGGGCGCGGCCCCCAGCCCGTACGTGCCCGCCAGCGTGAGTGGCGCAGCGGTCACCCACCCCAGCTCGGCGAGCGACCAGGCCTCCATGCGGCTCGGACTCAAGGGCGCGGTGTAGTTGCCGCTGCCCATCAGGCCCCATTGCCCGGCTCCTTGAGTGGCATACTGGGTGTCGTACAGGTCCGGCAGGCCGAGGCCGTGTCCCGACTCGTGCGCCGCCGTGCCGATCGGCATGATCTGGGTTCCGCTACAGGCCTGCGCGCCTCCGACGCCGCTCTGGATCGTGTAGTCGCGCACCTTGATGAATCCGCCGTTGTGCGCCGGCGTCGCGGTCGTGTAGTCCGCTTCGAATCCGTTGTGGTCAACCAGGACGTAGCGGTGGGACCACACGTTGTTGTTCGCGCCGCAGGCGCCGTCCACGTTCGGGTGAATGAAGATCGCCATATCTACGTAGCCGTCGTCGTCGCCGGAATTGGGGACGCCGTCGGGCCCGTCATTGTCGAACTGGCCCCAGTCGACTCCGGACGCGTCGAGCAACGTCAGCCCTTCCCGCAGCCCTGCTTGGAGACTGTCGATCGGGCTCATGCTGGGCGAGGAGAATATTCCGTTGCAGTTGGTCGAGCCGAACGGATTCCCGGAACAGTTGGTGCCGCCCGTGTAGGAGACCTCGGGCTTGGACAACGCTACCCAGCCGAGCACCTGTCCCTGCATGCTGAACAGACCGTGGGACAGCTCCTCGTAGAATGTTCGAATTGTGTAGGGGCGTCCCGCTGGCGGCGTGGTTCCGAACAGAACGACGCGGTACTCGGACGTATCGTGGAGCGCGGGGACGTTGGTGTCGGCAAACCGCAGCAGGATGGCCGGGACTTGGAGCACGCCGGTCACGACGGTGCCGGAGGCGGCCACGGCGGCGCCTGCAGCGCCCGGCGCTGCGGCACCGGCGTTCAAGCGCGCGAACGCGCGCTGAGAGAGCAGCGCCGCGCGCGTTTCGCGGATTCGCCTGGCGCGGGCGCGCCACACGCCGTCTTGCGAGAACTCGAAGCCCGGGATCTCCCAGCGGGGATGCATCTGCCCCTGTGCAGTCGCATGCAGCGGCAGTGCGAGGCTCAGGCACGCCAGGATGGCGATGATCCTCGAGGGCACAAGGGACATTGGAATTGGAAACGGTACGCGCGAAATGGGGTCTCTCGCTGTGCGATTGGTCACGCAGCGGGAAATGTAATCACGGGCAGCCGCGGCACGCGCGTCGGGCGGTGTGACAGCGCGCACACCTGCCGGGCTCGATGCGGGGTAGACTAGATTCGTGGCGATGCACGGTTTCGAGATGCGACGGGTGCTACGGTGGGGCGTGTGCGCGGGCCTGGGCTGTCTGATCCAGAGTGTCCCGGTCCCGAGCGCCGCGCAAACCCCCGGCCGCCTGCATCCACGGTGGGAAATTCCCGGCTTCGACTTCAGTCGTGATGGCGTGTGGCGCAAGCGGTCGCGGCAGGTGGCCGCGCGGCGGGCAGCGATGCTCGCGCGCCGGCAGTTTGCGGCGCTGAACGCGCCGCTCGCCGCCCGTGTCGCCGAGCCCAGCGGTCCGGCGGTTATGGGCACGCTCGAGGTCCCCGTCATCCTCTTCAAGTACGCTGACTCACCGGTCCCGGCGTTCGACACGGCCGCCTACAACGCTGTGCTGTTCGGGACCACGCCACCGCTGGGACGGCCCTACACCTACCGCTCCTTCTATCAGCAGCTCTCGAACGGCTTGCTCGACATTCAGGGGCAAACCTACGGTTACGCGGCGCTCGACTCTAACGAGGAGACGTACGCTGGTAAGCCACCCTGCAGTGGAAGTCCCTTTGGAAACTCCAACTGTAACGGGCTCTTCGACGGCGGACAGGTGGCCCCTGATCCGGTGACCCGAATGCAGAGCGGCCTGACTCGGGCCCTGGCCCAGCTCGATGCTTCGATCGACTGGACGCAATACGACCGCGACGCGGACGGCTACGTCGACCTTGTGGTGTTCATTCAACCGGCGCTGGACGGCGCGTGCGGCGGCGCGAGCAACAACCACCTCTGGTCGCATCGCTTTTTCCTGGGCGCCTACGTCCCAGAGTTCCAGACTCACTCGCCGGGCCCTGGTGGGGTTGGATTCGAAAAGGTGCGGGACTACATCCTCCAGAGCGGGCTCGGCGGCTCGTCGGCGTGCGACACTATGAGCATCATGCCGATCGGCACCGTCGCGCACGAAACAGGGCACGGCTTCGGGCTCCCTGATCTCTATGACACCGGTCTGTACACATCGAGCGAGGGCATTGGCGAATGGGGGTTGATGGGGGAGGGGAACTACGCGACCGCGCTCAGCCCGGCCCGCATGGAGGCATGGTCGCTGAACGAGTTAGGCTGGGTGACGATCGTCCCGCTCACCGCCGCCGGGACCTACAGCTTCGGTGCGGCGCCCCTGTCCGACACCACGTTCTACATCCGGGCCCAGGGCGCGAACCCCCGCGGCGAGTACTACCTGCTCGAGAACCGTCAGGCCCGTCAATCGGACTCGGCCTTGATCCGCAAGCACGGAGGGGGCGGCCTGCTCGTCTGGCACGTGGACTCGACGCAAATCGCGCAACACGGCTTCAACGGGGACAACACCGTGAACGCGGGGCCGATTCACGGGCTCGCGCTCGTGCAAGCCGACAATCGCGGTGACCTCGACGCGGGCCGGAATCGCGGCGACGGCGGCGATCCCTACCCGGGGACGACGAGCAACGTGACGCTGTCGCTCGTCCACGCGCCGTTTCCGCTGAAGAACGTCGACGGATCATTTGCGGGCTTCTCGCTCGATTCCATCTGGCAGGTTGCGCCGGATAGTATGATGGCGTTCCGCGTCTCGTTCGGCGCGCCCACGCCGGCGGCCCAGGCCGTGATCGATCAGCTGCTGATCGGTACTGGCCTCGCGCCGACGGACCAGACTTACCTCGACTTGAGCGGCAATCGCAACGCGCAGTATGACGTCGGCGATTTCCTGGCCTGGGTCAACGCCGGGAACGTGCCATGAGGCGGCTGCGGTGGGGGTGGATCCTGCTGCTCGGCGCGGCGCTCGGGTGCCTGGACAACGGTGCGACGCCGGGGACGCTGAAAGTGAAGCTCACCACACCCAACGCCGGCGATGGCGCCATCTTGTTTACCGTGAGCGGCCCGGCTCCGCTGCGCTCAGCGGCAGCGGCGCCGAGTCTGCGTCTCTTCAACGAGCCCCTGGCGGCCGTCAACCGCTTCGCCGTCACTGGACCGCTCACCACCGGAACGGTCATCACGATTGAAGTACCCGACATCAGCCGGGCGAGCGCGTATACGGCGACGATCGAGCAGGTGGCGGCCACGAACTACCAGCTGCGCCCCAGTCTCGTCGGCTACTCTCTCACCGTCGCGCCTTAGCCGGCGCTTTCTTCTTCAGCTTGGGCGGGGCCTCCGCCCTCTTTGGCGCCTCCGCCTTCTTTGGCGCCGGACCACAGTGGTCTTCCCGAGCGACGAACGCACTCGTCCCATCCGCCAGTCGTAACCCCGTCAGCTGACTCCGCCACGTCGTGAGCGCCCAGGTGACGAACGGCCGCGCGGCGGGATGCTCCGGCGTCTTGCGGACCACGTAGAGCGTGAATGGGCTGACCAGGACCGGATCGGCGTTGAACAGGGGACGCAGCCGCAGGTTCTGCACGTGCGCGAGCGTCGGCAAGTCAGCGAGCGCGTAAGCGCGACGGTCGTCGGCCGTGGCCAGCGTCGCCGCCACGCTCGATTGCGACTCGACGTACCAGGGCGTGCCTCGCGGGCGGACGCCCGCGCGCTGCCACAGGGCGAGCTCCTTGAGATGCGTGGGGGACGAATCGCTCGACGAGACGAAGACCACCTGGCGGCCGGCGATGCGCCGCATCGCGTCGACCGCCGTCCGCGCCTGCGCCACGCCCGCGGGGTCGCTCGTGGGGCCGACGAGCACGAAACCTGAAGAGACGAAGGGGCAGGTGAGCGCCGCCCGGTTGCCGGCGAGCCACTTGGCATCGAGCTCCGGCGCGTGGGTGATCACGAGGTCCAGATCGCCTTCCGACGCGGCGCGCAGAATGTCGGCGGTCGGTGCGATCACCCGGTCCACCCGTGTCCCCCGCCACAACGAATCGACCACCGCGAGCGCGCCTGATTGCTCGACGGTGGTCGTTGTGCCCAAGCGCAGGTCGCGCTCGGCCTTGTGGCAACCGGTGAGCGACAGCGCGCCGAGAAGGAGCGCTGTCGCTCTCGGCCGGCTCAGTCGGCGCCCGTCAATGCGAGCGCCTTGTTGCCGACTCCGGCGAGGAGTGTGGTGAAGGACGCCTTGAACTTCTGGACGCCGTCGGTTTCCAGGAACGTCGTATGCTCCTCGAGCTGTATCCCCGCCTTGGCCAGGGCCCGCAGCTGGTCCTTGGCCTGCGTCACCTGGTCCAGGATGCGCGCCTTCGGCTTGCCGTGGTGGCGATAGGCATTGAGCGTGTCCGGCGGCAGGGTGTTCACCGTGTCCTTGGCGATCAAGGCTTCGGCGTAGTAGACGTCCGGCAGCGACGGGTCCTTGGTGCTCGTGGACGCCCAGAGGGGCCGCTGCACGCGGGCGCCGTCCTTCGCCAACGCGTCCCAGCGCGGGCCACGGAACACTTGCAGGAACGCATCATAGGCGACCACCGCGTTCGCGATCGCGATCTTGCTGCGGAGCACCTTGGCCGAGGGATCGGCGTGCTTGTCGAGAATCGGATCGAGCCGCGTGTCCACCCGGCTCACGAAGAAGCTCGCGACCGACGCGACACGGTTGAGCGGCTCGCGCTTGGCGCGGCGCTGCTCGAGCGCGGCGAGGAACGCCTCCATGACCTCGCCGTAGCGCTCGACGCCGAACAGCAGCGTCACGTTCACGTTGATGCCTCGGGCCAGGCAGTGCGTGATGGCCGGCAGGCCTTCTTTCGTGCCCGGAATCTTGATCATGACGTTGGGACGATCGACCGCCGCCCACAGGCGCTCGGCGTCGCGTATGGTGCCCTGCGTGTCGTTGGCCAGCTCGGGCGACACTTCGATTGAGACGAACCCGTCGCCGCCGTTCGAGGAGTTGTAGAGCGGCCGGAACATGTCGCAGGCGGTCTGGACATCAGCCACAGCCAGGGCTTCGAAGATCTCGCCCGGCTTGAGCCCATCGTCGGCGAGCGCGCGGATGTCCGCGTCGTAGCGGTCGCTGCCCGCCACCGCCTTTTCGAAGATCGTGGGATTCGTGGTCTGGCCCCGCAGCCCGTCGTTCGCGATCATTCGCGACAACTCGCCCGACTGCAAGAGGTCCCGCGTGATGTAGTCGAGCCATGGGCTCTGCCCCAGGGCGCCGAGCTGAACGAGCGGATTCGCCGTCATGACTGCATCCTCCGTGATGTTAGAGCACGCCGCCCGTGAGGGCCTCAGCTGCCTCGTGCTGTCCTTCCTGCTTGTGCACGAGGGCGCTGACCTTCACGAGATAGTACGTCAGAACGAGCTGGGTCACCGCGAGCGGGTTCGAGCGGCGCGTGGCGTCGCCGTCCTGGAACACGCCCACCCGGTCCGAGCGCAGGTGCCGCGCGGTGGCCATGTGATCCCACATGCGATCCTCGATCGCGCGGCTCGCCGCGTCCGGAATGCACCCGTTGATCACGAGCACGTCCGTCCCTTCGGCGCCGCGCTCGAGGGTGAGGTACGCCCTGCCGTTGCCGCGCTCGGCCACCGCGAACGCCTCCTCCAAGTCGGGAAGCGGAATCGGGTGCCGCAGTGTGATGCGAACGTTCAGCTTCGTGTTGTCCTGCTTCGTGGCGTAGTCCTCGGGCGGGAAGAACGAGATGACCATGTCCGCCCGCTCGCGCTGCGGCATGACATACGCCTCGGAGTCGTGTCGGCGGCCCTCGAGCTGCTTGATCACGGCCTCGCGGGTGTAGCCGCGCTTGGACATGTCGCGCTTGATCTTCCAGGCGATGCGGAGCTCGGGATCGGGATCGAGGAAGATCGAGACGTCCCACTGGCGCCGCAGCTCGGGCGTGTACAGCCCGTGCAGCCCGTGCATCAGGACGATCTGCTTCGGCGCCACGAACTCGGGGCGGGCGAAGGTGCCGTCCGTGTGATCGTAGACGGGCTTGAAGATCGTCTCCCCGCCGCGCAGCAGTTTGGTGTGCTGTGCCATCAAGTCGAGGTGATTGCAGTCGGGATGGAGCGCCGTGATCTTGTGCTCCGCGCGGCCGACGCGGTCGTACTTGTGGTAATCATCGAGGCAGATGTCGGTGACGCGCTCAGGCCCCAGGAGCTCCACGCAGCCGTTGGTGAGCGTGGATTTCCCGGCGCCCGAGTCGCCGACGAGGCACAGCATGATGGGGCGTCCCGCCCGGAACGGCATGTGAAACCTCCGGTTAGTCGCGACGAACCAAGTTCGTGAAATAATTCACAAGTATCTTCGCCACGCCGCCCACCTTTCGCTACCGACGTTCGGGCTAGCCCTATCGGGTGGTGCGGGAGGGGCGCGCCCGCTCGACCGCCGGGCACTACCCACGCTGAAACCTGCCCGCAACCGGACGACTCGGCAAGGCCAGGACGGGCTCGCGCTTCCCCTTCCACCGCGCTACTCTTTCAGGAGCGAAACGACCGCTCTGCCGCCGTTGCCGCACTGCATTCCGCGCAGCCCCGCGATCCTCGCCATCGCTCTAGCCCCGCACACTGTGGGCCGCGGCGATTGGTTGGGGGGATCGCAGGTGTCGGCCACTCTGTCGAGTGGGGCGGCAATCCGGATGGGCACACCCGACGGTGGGTTGCGCCGGCGGTCGTCGACTTGGTATCCTGTGCGACGCTTGTGAAAGAATTCACATACTCGGAGGCTTCCCATGGCGGGCAGTAGCACCGATAAGAAAAAGAGTCGTTGGGCTGCGGGCGTCACGCCCTACGCCGAAATGGGCTACTACCGCCCGGATTACATCCCCAAGGACTCAGACATCCTCTGCGCCTTCCGTATTGTGCCGCAGGAGGGAGTCGAGCCGATCGAGGCGGCCGCCGCTGTCGCGGGCGAATCGTCCACAGCGACGTGGACCGTGGTCTGGACAGACCGGCTCACCGCGCACGAGAACTATCAGGCCAAATGCTACAAGGTCGTGCCGGTCCCCGGCACCAACCAGTACATCGCCTACATCGCCTACATGATCGATCTGTTCGAGGAAGGCTCGATCGCCAACCTCACGTCGTCGATCATCGGCAACGTGTTCGGCTTCAAGGCGCTCAAGTCCCTCCGCCTCGAAGACATGCGGATTCCGCCGCACTACGTGAAGACGTTCCAGGGCCCGGCGCACGGCGTGGTGATGGAGCGCGAGTACCTGAACAAGTACGGCCGTCCGATTCTCGGGGCCACCGTGAAGCCCAAACTCGGCCTTTCGGCCCGCAACTACGGCCGCGTGGTGTACGAAGCGCTGCGTGGCGGCCTCGATTTCACAAAGGATGACGAGAACATCAACAGCCAGCCGTTCATGCGGTGGCGCGATCGCTTCCTGTACTGCATCGAGGGCGTGGCCCGTGCCATGGCCTCGACGGGCGAGATCAAGGGCCACTACATGAACGTCACCGCCGCGACGATGGAAGACATGTACGAGCGCGCCGAGTTCGCCAAGGAAATCGGCAGCGTCATCTGCATGATCGACCTGACCATCGGGTACACGGCGATTCAGTCGATGGCCAAGTGGGCGCGGAGGAACGGTCTGATTCTCCATCTGCACCGCGCGGGACACGGCACCTACACGCGCCAGAAGACGCACGGCGTGAGCTTCCGCGTGATCGCGAAGTGGATGCGGCTCGCGGGCGTGGATCACATCCACGCGGGCACGGTGGTCGGCAAGCTCGAGGGCGATCCGCACGCGACCAAGGGCTTCTATAACACGCTGCTCCAAGACAAACTCGACCCCGATCCGGTCCAGGGGCTCTACTTCGAGCAGGACTGGGCGTCCATGCCCGGCACGATGCCGGTGGCTTCGGGCGGCATTCACGCGGGGCAGATGCATCAGCTGCTCCACCACCTTGGCGAGGACGTCGTCCTGCAGTTCGGCGGCGGCACCATCGGCCATCCCGACGGGATCGCCGAGGGCGCGGCGGCCAATCGCATCGCGGTCGAGGCGATGATCCAGGCCCGCAACGAAGGGCGCGATTACTTGAACGAGGGGCCCGACATCCTCGCCAAGGCCGCGCGTTTCTCCCCCTCGCTGCGCAAGGCGCTCGAGGTCTGGAAGGACATCACGTTCAACTTCGAGTCGACCGACGTGCCGGACGCCGTCCCGACTCTCAGCCCGGTTTGAGGAGGGGACTGCGATGCGGATCACTCAGGGCACGTTCTCGTATCTGCCCGATCTGACGGACGATCAGATCAAGGCGCAGATCCAGTATTGCATCGACAACGGCTGGGCGATGTCAGTCGAGCACACCGACGATCCCCATCCCCGCAACGCGTATTGGGACATGTACGGGCTCCCGATGTTCGACCTGAAGGACCCGGCGGCGATCATGCTGGAGGTCAACAATTGCCGGAAGACGTTCCCGAACCACTACATCAAGCTGAGCGGGTACAACAGCCGCTACACCAAGCAGACGACCGCGTTGAGCTTCATCGTCAACCGGCCGGCCGAGGAGCCCGGGTTCCGGCTCGAGCGCCAGGAATCGAACGACCGCGTGATCCGGTACACGCTGTACTCCTATGCCACCGGGCAGCCAGCGGGACAGCGGTACGGTGAGGGCAACGGCACCGGGAAATGAGTGAAGCACCCGTAGCCAGCTCCCCGCCGCCGGCCGTTGCGGGACGCATCGATCTCGACGCCGCCTACCACGGCTCGAATATCGAGCAGGTGCTCGTCGAGCTCGAAGGGGAGCTCGTGGGACTGGCGCCGATCAAGCGGCGTATTCGTGAGATTGCGGCGCTCCTGCTCATCGCGCGCTTGCGCGAGGAGCAGGGGCTCACGACCGACAAGCCTACGCTGCACATGTCGTTCACGGGGCGGCCCGGGACGGGGAAGACCACCGTCGCGCTCCAGATGGCCAGGATTCTCCAGCAGCTTGGATACGTGCGGAAGGGGCACCTGGTCGTCGCCACGCGCGACGACCTCGTGGGACAGTACGTCGGCCACACGGCGCCGAAGACCAAGGAAGTGATCAAGCGCTCCATGGGCGGGGTGCTGTTCATCGATGAGGCGTACTATCTCTACCGTCCGGAGAACGAGCGCGACTATGGCCAGGAGGCGATCGAGATGCTGCTCCAGGCCATGGAAAACCAGCGGGACGATCTGGTGGTGATCTTGGCCGGCTACAAGGAACGGATGGACACGTTCTTCCAGTCGAATCCGGGGTTCCACTCGCGCATCGGCAACCATCTCGACTTTCCGGACTACTCGCCGGACGAGCTGATGTCGATCGCCGACTTGATGGTGCGGCGCCAGCACTATGCGTTCGACGAGGCGTCCCGCACGGCGTTTCGCGACTATCTCGTGCTGCGCATGCGGCAGCCCCATTTCGCCAACGCCCGGAGCGTGCGGAACGCGCTCGACCGCATCAAGCTGCGCCAGGCGAGCCGCCTGATCGCGCAGGGGGGCCAGGTCTCGCGCGACGAGCTCGCGCGGCTCGACGCCGGGGACATTCTCCAGAGCCGGGTGTTCGCCGACGGCGTCGGGGAAGAGTAGAGCCGCGGCGAATGGAGTTTCGGGCAGGACGGCCCATCATGCTCTGTCTCGTGGGCGACTCGGGAGCCGGGAAATCGACGCTGTCGAACGGCTGCGTTGAGATTCTCGGCGCCGACCGGGTCACCGATATCTGCCTCGACGACTACCACTCGCTCGACCGTGTGGGCCGCCAAGAGCGCAACATCACGGCGCTGCATCCGGACTGCAATCACCTCGATCTGGTCTACCAGCACGCCCGTCTCTTGCGGCAGGGCGAGCGCATCTTCAAGCCCGTCTACGACCACAGCGACGGGACGTTCGGCCCGCCCGAGTTCGGCATACCGCGCGATATCGTCCTGATCCACGGGCTGCACGCGCTGTTCACGCCCAAGCTGCGGCAGCTGTGGGACATCTCGGTGTTCCTCGACCCCGATCCCGAGCTCCGCATCGACTGGAAGATCAAGCGCGACACGTCCAAGCGCGGCTACACGCGCGCCGAGGTGTTGCAGCAGCTCGAGGACCGGCGGCACGACTCCGACGCGTACGTCATGCCCCAGCGCGACAAGGCGGATATCGTCGTGTCGTTCTGTCCGAGCCCTGAGTACGCGGCGACGAAGGACAGCTCGCGCTTGAACGTGCGCATCCTGCTGCGCCACCCGATCCCGTTGCCCGATCTCGAGGCCGCGGCGAGCGGCGCGGGCGGGGAGGGCGGTACGCCGTACATCAAGCTGCACCGTGGCGCCGAGGGCACCGACTCGCTCGAAATCAGCGGATCGATCACCGACGAAGCGACGCAGGCAGTCGAGCGGCGGATCCGGACCCACATGCAGACGGCGAGCAACCTCCGCTCTGACCGCGTGGGCATCTTTCTCGATGGCAAGACCGAGCGGCATTCCAACCCGCTCGCGGTCACCCAGCTCGTCCTGACGTACTATCTCGTCAAGGCCATGGCCCTCGCCATGAAGCAGGAGCAGCTCCGCCTGGAGGCCGCCCGGGTCGCGACCGGGGGGCCCTCGTAGCGGGCGCCGCCGCCTTAGGTTTCCAGGGGATACCGCTGGCCGCGAGCCAGTCTATAATGCGCGGTGTAGTAGGTTTCTTACCTCGGAGACCGGGAGTGCGCTCGTGAGTAGACGCGGTTACGCTGTGATGCTGGCGCTCGGGCTGTCGGCGGGTTGTGGAGGATCCCCGGGCATGGGCATGGGCGCCGGCGCGGGCGGCCCCAGCAATCCCCACGGAATGGCTCCAACCCCGGTCCCTCAACTCGACAGCGTACCGCTTCGGGCCCGGTCGGCTTACCGGCGCATGGGCCTGTTGGTGGACTCGACGCGGCTGCCGTTCGTCGCGTCGCTGCGGTTCCTCGCCAGCCGGGCTCCCGACTCGACGCTCGTCATCTTCGGTCTGTCGTTCGCAAACCGGGTGCTCAACTTCCGGCGCGACGCGGCCGAATTCGTGGCCGCCTACCACATCGAGCTGATGTTGCGGCGCGATTCGACGTTCACCCGCACCATCTCGCGCGACGCGACCGTGCGGGTGGCGACCGCCCCGGAGACCATGCGGCGCGATGAGAGCGTCATCTTCCAACAGCTCCTCACCGTGCCCCCCGGGACCTACAACGTCATGGCGGTGGTGCGTGACCTGAACAGTCCGGCGTACGCGCGCGTGGACATCGTCGACACCGTCCCGCTGTTTGCGGCGACGTCCCTGAGCGGGCCGCTGCCGCTCTACGACGGGCCAGGCCGCAAGCGCATCGATTCGTTGCCGCAGGTGGTAGTCAACCCGCGGGGGATGGCGAAGTACGGAACCGACACGCTGCATTTCTATATCGAGGGCTATGGTTTGCCCGCAGGGACCAGGCTCGCTGCCCGCGTGCTCGACGCGGACTCGGTCCTGCTGTGGAGCGACACGGTGTCGCTCACGGCCGGCACCGGCACCGCGGCGGTCCTCGCCGCGGAGGGAGCCGCTGGCGCCGAGGGCAAGGGAATGGCGGAGGGACGGGCCGCAAGGCCGGGGGCTGAGTCCGGCGCCGCCGCGGCGGCGGGGGCCCGCGCGATGTTCGGAGCGGGGTCCGGGGCCGATTCGGCGCTGGTCCGTTCAGGTGCGGGGGCGGCGGTGGGGGCGGCGGCGGGAGCCAATGCACGCGGCATGTTCGGGGGCGCGGCGGCTGCGGATGCGGACACGAGCGTCCGGGTCGGGCAGGGCGTGCTGGGCGGGGGCGCTGCGACTGCGGCCGCTGGCGACGTCGCGGCGGCGGGCGCGGGAGGGGCGGAAGCCGGCGCGGCGGCACGCTCGGGTATGCGTGGTCTCATGGGGGCTGCCGCGGACAGCGCCGCGGCGCGACACTCTCCGGACAGCGCGCCGGCGCGCGCGGGCACGGCAGACAGCGCGGCGCTTGCCGCGGCGCCGCCGTCATCCGGCGGGGGCGGCGCGCTCTCCGCGATGGGAATCGCGGCAGGCGCGGGAGCGCTCGTGGGAGCAGGGGCGGTGAGCGCCAAGGGCGCTGCGGGGATCGGGGTGCCGACCGACGCCGATATCGGAATGCGCGCGCGAGGCGCGGGACCGCGCGGGCGCGGACCAGAGCTCGTTCCGCTCATGATCGCGGAATTCGCGATTCCACCGGCGCGCCTGCCACTCGGCTTGCAGACGCTGACGGTGCAGGTCGTCGGGGCGACAGCGCACGCGGAGTCACCATTCCTCGTGGGGTTCTCCGATGCGTGGGCGGTCAGGACCTACCCGCAGATGATCGGGTTGCTGCGGTTCTACTCGCGTCCCGATCTCGTCGAGAAGCTCAAGGCCGCGCCGCGCGCCGAGCGCGCGCGGGCCTGGCGTCTGTTCCTGCAGGCATCCGACCCGACGCCCCAAACCACGCAGCACGATTCCCTCGATGCCTACTTCCAGCGTATCGACCAGGCGAATCGGCGCTTCCTCGAGCCGGCCGGGCCCGGGTGGCGGACCGATCGCGGTGAGGTGTATGTCAACCTCGGCGAGCCGGATCAGTCGTACGAGGTGCCCGGGAGAAAGGCGCCGGGCGTCCGGTGGGAGTTCACGAGCTTGCACCTGACACTGTCGTTTGCCGACCCCGAGGGCACGGGGCAGTATTACTTGACGCAGCAGTCACGGGTAGACTATGAGCGTGCGCTGGGCCAGGTCCGCGGCGCGCACTGAACATCCTTTCAATGGAGGGCGTGGTGGGATATCTCGACAAGAGCCTCAAGGGCAGAATGCGGAGCGTCATTCTTGAGGTCGCGCTCGTCGGGTTGGCCGCTGGCACCGTCAGCGGGCAAACGCCCACCACCTACGGGGAGCTCGGGGTGCCTCGAGGCGGCGTCCGTCTCAAGTACGTCGAAGACAGCCTGCCGCCGCCCGCCCCCGGAGACACGCGATTCGTTCGCGCGTACCGCTTCAATACGACCTCGGAGATGATGTTCGGGGTTTTCAAGGGTAGCCTCGGCGGCACCCGCGATCTCGACGTGGAGCAAGACAGCGCGACGCTCGAGCCCGGTGAGACGACTCCCGTCAGCTATCGTCTCGACTTCCACGTCTTCGACGACGTGTGTCGGGACGCGGGCACGGCGGCCGGCGGTGCCTCGGGGACGGCCTGCAAGTCGTGGCTGCGCGGAATCGACAAACGGAAGGCCTTCACGAGATCGGGACGCATCCCGTACCCGAACAACTCGGAGGACGTCTGGGTCGACCACGGGAGGTTCGTCTGGCTGGTTCGGAACCCCGATGGCGCCTGGGTGCATTGGGAGGTGCTGGTAGCCGATGACGGTCTATCGAAAGACTGGAAGCAACACTCGCCCTATTCACGGATCGTGGTCCAGCAGATCGTACACAGCAAGCCGGCCCCGACAGCCCAGCAGCCGCCAGCGGCCCCGGCACCGCCCGCCGCTGTTGCGCCTGCACATGAGCCCGACCTCGTGCCCGGACCCAAGGGGGAGCCGGCGCCCGCGGCCCAGGCGCCCGCCATCACGCCGCCTGCGCACGACCCGGACCTCGTTCCGGCCCCAACGCAGCAGCCGGCGCCAGCGCCTGTCCAGGCGCCCCCGCCCGCTCACGATTCAACGGCGGGCCAGGTGCAGCCGTCGAGCCCGTAGCGAGGGCACCGCGATGTAGCCGAGGTGATGGCATACGACAGCGAGGACGGCTAGAGGCTCCCGTCCTCGTTTGTTTACCTTGTGACACAGCAGCTCAGGGGCGGTAGCTCAGTTGGGAGAGCACCTGGTTTGCAACCAGGGGGTCGTGGGTTCGAATCCCATCCGCTCCACGTCCCGCACGCCGACGACTTCTTGTCACGGCGCGCGAGGTTAACAGGTACGTCGCACGCAGAATAGGAGTGGTGACATGACAGGAGCCGTGCCTCGCCCGTCCGTGCTCGCCGCGCTGATCTGCGCCGGCGGCATCGCGTGCACCACGGTGCGGCAGGTCAGGCCCGCCGAGTACATCCCGCAACACGGTCCCGACATCATCTGGGTCACGGGCGAGGACAGCACCATTGTGCCCATCGTGGCGCCTCACGTCGACGATGACACCCTGCGCGGTACGCTGCGGGGAACAGACGACACCGTGCACCTCGCGCTGACCAATATCCGGACCGTCACCGCCAAGGTCCCCGACCACAGGAAAACCGCGTTCCTGGTCGTCGGCTTGGGAACGGTTGGGGGCCTGATGCTGTACGAATTCTCCATCAGCAAGCAGGGGTCGCAGGGAGGGGGCGTCAACTGCGGCGTCTATCAGTCCACGAGAGAAGGGGGGGACCCCGGGGACGCGCGCCCGGATTGTTGAGCAAGCCGCCGCACCCGTCGTCGGCGGGTCGCGGACGATCTCATACCGGGGCACGCCCTTCCTTCCTCGCACGACCGCCCCTCCAGCTGGCGCTCGTCTAAAGTCTGCATCCCAGCGACTTTGAGTCATGTTTCATTTCGTAACATTCCCGAAACGCGCCCGCCCGCTAGCGAGCCTCGGGGACGCGCGGCAGTTTCAGAGGCCGTCCTCCGCTCCTGATCGTCTCCGGTGAGCGCGATCACACGGTCCCGTGGGCCGCCGCGAACGCGGCCATCAAGCAGCGGCGGAACGAGGGTGTCACGGAGATCGTCGAGATGAAGAATTGATGAAGAATAGTGGGCACTCGCTGACGATCGACGGGAGATGGCGGGAGGTTGCCGACACGGCACTCGCTTTCGCCCAGCGTTTCGTGTGACCAGTGAGTCGCGGATTCGGCTTCTCGGGGCGTTGGCAGCGACGACGCTCGCCGCGACGACGCTGCCCGTACGCGGCGCCGCGCAGGGCATGCCTCCGCCGCTCGCCCTGTTTCTGCAGCAGACCATCGGCCTCAATCAGGATGAGATGACTGCCTCGACCGGCGGCAAGCCGGTCGTGAAGGTGCTCGAACCCGCCGACGAGCGTGAGCTCGCAGCGTTCGGCGTCGTGCATATCGGCGTGCCGCGATCGTTCTATGTGCAGCGCGCCGCCGACTTCCCTGCGTCGCTCCGCATCCCTACGCGGATCCGGTTCGGCCTGTTCTCAGATCCCGCCGTGCCGTCCGACGTCGCGGCGCTCTCTCTCCCCCACGACGATGTCGAGGACCTGGCCCAGTGTCGCCCCGGCTCGTGCAAGGTGAAGCTCTCGGCCGCGGCCATGACCCAGGTGCTGAGCGGCATCGATCCGGCCTCGCCGTCGGCCGACTCCGTTGCCAACGCGTTCTTCCGCGGGCGAATGATCCAGTACGTCACGGACTACCGCACCCGCGGCAACCGGGCCCTCGTCGTGTACGCGGACAAGCAGGGGAGTGTCGCCAGCGAAGTATTCGAGGCCATGCTGTCGCGCTCACCATACATGTATCAGTACGCGCCATCGCTCGAGCGATATCTCGAGAACTACCCGAAGGATCGCCCTGCGGATGTTGCCGAGGCCCTGTTCTGGGCGGAAGACGATCTGCCGAGTCTCAAGCCGACCGTGACCATAACCCATGAGGTCGTCTACGCCCCGCCGGAGCTGCCTGGCTGCACGCTCATCGTGTCGAAGCTGCTCTACGCGGATCACTACCTGGACGGGGGCCTCACGGTGATTGCGGTCGTGGATCACGCGGGAGACCAGGCTGCACCGGGCATCTACTTGGTGCTCCTCCGCCGGCTGCACTTCGACAACCTGCCCAGCGGTGGGGTCATGAACGTGCGGGGCAAGGCGATCGGCAAACTGCGCGAGCAGACCGCGGCCGTGCTGCGCGACGCGAAGACCCGCAGCGAGGAGACCTACGCGAGTGTGCGTGCCTCTCCACGCTGATCGCGTCCCGGCCCGCGCGGGGAGCGACTGAGGCTCGCGTGTCGACCATGCTCGACGCGAAGCGGCGGGCCGCCTTCGCCCTCGTACTGGCTCTCGGCCTCGGCCTCGCCTTTGCTCTCGCACCGTATGCCGCCGGGCTCATCGGGATCCCTGTGCTCTACGTCGCGTTGGCGCCCGTGCACCGCTGGGTGGCGCGGCACACGGGCCCGAGGGTGGCGGCCGCGGTGGTGGTCGCGCTCCAACTCCTCCTCCTGGTTGTGCTGGGGAGTGCCTTCGCGGGGTTGATCGTGAACGAAGCCCGGCCAATCGCGGCGAACCTCTCGAACAGCCCCATCCTCACCCGGCTCTCCGAACTCAAGCTCGGTGGGGTGGATGTAGGCGGGCACCTCGCGGGTCTCGGGGGCACCCTCGTGTCATGGATCGGCACGTCAGCCTTCGGGGTCCTCGGGTCGGCGTCCCGATGGGCGCTGAACTTCGCGATTTCGTTTTTTGGCCTCTACTACCTGCTGCTCCGGCCGGCGGAGACGTGGGAGGCCGTCCGGCCGTTTATCCCCTTCTCCGCGCGCAATACCGAGACCTTGCGCCAGCAGTTCCGCCAGGTTACGACCTCCACGCTCATCGGCACGGGGCTTTCGGCGGTGATTGAAGGCCTGCTGTTGAGTCTCGGTTTTTGGGCGGCCGGACTTCCGGACGCGGCCTTGTGGGGCCTCGTGACCATGGTCTTCGCGATCCTGCCGCTCCTCGGGAGTGGGCTCGTCTGGGGACCGGGCGCGATCGCGCTGCTGCTCGACCACCGCGCAGGCGCCGCGGCGCTCCTCGCCATCTGGGGTCTCGTGGTCGTGGGGAACGTCGGCAAGGTGATCCAGCCGATGGCGTCCCGGCGCTGGGGGCACATCCACCCGCTGGTCACGCTCGTCGGGGCCCTCGTGGGCGTGCCGTACTTCGGGATCCTGGGACTGCTGATCGGGCCGTTGGCGGTGTCGTACTTCTTCGAGCTGATCAACATGTACCGCGAAGAGTATCTGACCGGGACGTGATCCCCGCGCGATCGGCCCGGCGTGCGCCGGCCGACGCGCCTGACCTTGTGGCGCACCATCCGAGTGGAGGCCGTATGGCTACCGCAGCTCTCGGCGACATCAGACAAGTGTTTCACCGCACATCGTGGGCGTTTTTGCTCCGCGGCTTGCTGTCCATCGCGGTGGGCGTGTTCATCCTGGCACGACCACTCGAGTCCGTGGCAGCGTTCGCGCTGGTGATCGCATTTTGGGCGCTCTTCTCCGGTCTCGTTGGTATCGTACACGCGTTCGACGTGAGGCCGGTCATGAAGCAATGGTGGGTCCTGTTGCTGTCGGGCTTGGTCGGCGTCGGGTTCGGAATCGCGTCGCTGCTGTACTACCCGGTGCTCTCGCTGACTTATGCAGTCGTGTGGGTCGCGTGGTGGCTGATGCTCACTGGCATTCTCGGGATCTATGGGGCGATGCAGGAGAGGAGCATCGGCGAGCACTGGGGCTGGACCGCCGCGTTCGGGGTCCTCAGCGTGATCGCATCGGCGTTCGCGTTGCTTGCTCCGCCCATCACTCTGACCGCGATCATGGCCCTGATCGCCTGGTTTGCCATCGTGTCGGGTGTCGCGCTCCTGATCGGAGCGTTCAAATTGCGCTCGGTGGTGGGCTAGCGGCGCTCCCGACCCGCGCCCGCGGGGGGTCGCCATGCATTCCGGCGTTGCGCGGCTACCGCTGCATCGGTCGTGGCCGGCGTGGCCACGGCCGATCAAGCCGGGTGCTCGGTTGCACGGACGTTTCCGAAAGGTGGATGGGGACATATGGGCCAGCTGACACTGACAGACAAGGAAGCGGCAACGCTCGCGAAGGCGCTCGAGACCTACCTGTCGGACCTGCGGATGGAGATCGCCGACACCGACGCCCAGGCCTTTCGCGACAGCCTCAAGCAAGAGGAGGTGGTCATCACGCGGGTGCTCGAGCAGTTGCGGGCGTGATCAGGGGCGCGCCTACCTGAGTGCGTGGCGACGGCGTCCGACGGGTAACCTGTCTATCCTTATGGCAACCACTGGGAACACTGACATCCGACATGCCACTACAGGAGGCGACCGTGACCAGCACTACTCCCCGGCTCCATCCGACGAAGAACGATCTCTCGGAGGCCACTCGGCTTCAGGTGATCGACCTCTTCAATCAACGCCTCGCGGACGCAATCGACTTGCAGACGCAGTGCAAGCAGGCACACTGGAACGTGAAGGGGCCGGCCTTTATCGCGCTTCACAAGCTGTTCGACGAGATCAACGAGGAGGTCGAGGAATACGTGGACCTCATCGCGGAGCGGGTCGTTCAGCTCGGCGGGATTGCCGAAGGAACGGTGGGAGTCGTCGTGGAGCGCTCGACGCTCGTCGACTATCCCCTCGGGCTCTCGACCGGCGGAGAGCACGTGGCGGCGCTATCGGACGCGCTCGCCATGTTCGGCCGCACGGTTCGGATGGGCATCGAGGAGATGAACGACCTCCAGGACGCCGACAGCGCCGACATCCTCACCGAGATCTCTCGCGGCGTGGACAAGTGGCTCTGGTTCGTCGAGGCGCACCAGCAGGGGACCGCCACTCTGGGCGCGTGAGGGAGACGAGGGTGGGGGCGTCGCGATTACGCCCCGGTGTGTTACCGCACGTCGAACAGCAACCGGGCCGTCCTGATCGCGTGCCGCCGCGCCGCGCTCCAGGTCTGCGGATTCCCCTCGTGCTCGGCGACCACATTCCAATCGGCTGCCCCGGTGGTCGGCGGCTGGCGGACGATCGCATACCGGGGCACGTCGTGCTCGTCCGGCGTGTCCACGCCGCCCGTGTGACGCTCGATCCAGTCCCGCAGCTCGTCGACGGTCTTCAACTCCCGCCTCGTGATGCTCATGGCAGGCTCCTAGGGCGAAGAAGCGGGAAACGTAGCCCGATTCGGGCGGCCTCGCACCTCGGAGTTTCCCGCGGGAACGGCTCCGCCCCCCCAAGCTGCCTTGGCGCCCCGGCCGCCCGAGGCGATAATACCTCACATCAAAGCCTTCCCTCTTGTCGCGCTTGCACTTGCGGTCGCGGGCCAGGCCGCGGCCCAGGACAGCGCCCAGGCCGCCCCGCCGGCGATCGTCACCGGCACCGTCTACGACACGGTGTCGGGCTGGGCGCTCCGCCTGGCCGTGGTGCGGGTGGTGGCCACCGGCGCCACGACCCTCACCGACGATAACGGGCACTTCCGGCTGACAACCGCGCCCGGCGACGTCCGGCTCGAGATCCGCCGGATCGGGTATCAGCCCACCGCCGTGACGGTGACCGCCGCCCCGGGCGTGACGGAGCACAGCCTGTACCTCCGTCCCGTTGCCCTCGGGCTTGCGCCCGTCGTGGTCAGCGCGGTGGACGAGGTGGCGCTCCGGATCATGCGGCGGGTGATCGCGCACAAGCACGAGGTCTACGCCGCTCTGCACGACTTCCGCTTCGATGCCTACGTGAAATTCGTGCTGCGCGACGCCGCCATCGAGGCAACCCTCCCGAAATCGGTCATGATGATCACGGAGACGCGCACCTCCGCCTACTGGGAGCAGCCCGACAAGTTTCAGGAGACGATTCTCGCCCGCCGCCAGTCGCGGAATCTCGAAGCCCAGCAGAATCTCGTCTCGGTCGGGGAGATCGTGAACTTCAGCAGAGAGCGCATCGACCTTCAGAAGTATTCGCTGGTCTCGCCGATCGCCGACGACGCGCTGGACCACTACGACTATCGCATGCTGGACACGCTGGTCGTAGACGGCCGCCGAGTGTACCGGCTCGCCATCGAGCCGCGCTCACAGGCGTCGCCGCTCTTCGCGGGGATGATCGACGTCGCCGATTCGACCTACGACGTCCTCGGTATCGACGTCGGCGTGAACTCGGCGGTGCGGTTCAGTTTTCTCGAGAACCTCCGCTATCGGCAGCGGCTGCGAGACGCGGGGCAGGGCCGCTGGATGCCCTACGAGATCCGGCTGACTGGCGAGCTGCACCTCGGGCTGCCGGTGCCGGGGTTGGCCGAGCGGATGACGTTCGAGCACGTCGCCACCCTCGACGACTTTCGGTTCGATCAAGGGAACCGGCCGCCGAACCTGGGAGAGTTCCGCGTGGTCGTGCACGAGAAGGCCGACCGGCCGGACAGCGCGGTCTGGTCCGCGCCGGTGGTTACGCCGCTCTCCACCGACGAGCGCGCGGCGTGGCAGCGGATCGATTCGGTGGAAAGCATCCCCCCGAAGGTCGGCACCCGCGTGCTCGGAGGCGTGGGTGCCACGCTGCACCTCACCAGCGACCCGGACTTCTTCCACTTCAATCGGGTGGACGGCCCGACGGTGGGGGCCGCGTACTCGTGGCGCGCGAGGCCCGGCCTCGTGGTTCGCACGAAGCTCGGCTACGCGACGGAGGACGACGCCTGGCAGTACCGCCTCGGCGTGCGCCTGCGACTGTCCGCCGCCCGCCGGCTCTGGGTCGGCGCCGCACGCTTCGCCCGGACCGAGAACCGTCCCGCGCTCGTCTCGACCGACTACAACCCGACGTATCGCGCGCTCCTGTTTCGGCTCGATCCGCTCGACTACTTCCGCGAAGACGGGTGGACCGCGACGCTCGGCACGAAGGTGGTCGACTTCATCCGTCTCGATCTCCGCTACACGGACACGCGCCAGACCAGCATGGCCGTCGCCACGGAATACGCGATGTTTCCCGGCGACCGGCCGCAGCTGCCGAACCCGGCCATCACCGACGGCCGGATGCGCTCGCTCAGGGCCACGCTGACGTACGACTCGCGCCCGCTGCTCCAGGAAGGCGGGCGCACCTACCACTTCGAGACGCTCACGTGGACCGAGATCACGCTGGAATCGGAAGTGGCCGCGCCCGCGCTCATTCCCAGCGATTTCGACTTTCAGTGGTACTGGCTGGCCATCGAGCGGCACCAACGCACCTTCAACCTGGGGCTCACCTCGATCCGCGCCGTGGGCGGAATCGCGACGGGCACCGTGCCGCCGCAACGGTATTTCGTGGTGGACTATGGCATGCGGGCCCTGACCTTCCAGGAGGGCGGGTTCAACACGCTCGGCATGAACAACTTCAGCGGCACGCGCGCGGCGCTGGTCGTGCTCCAGCACGATTTCGACCGCCTGCTCTTCGCCAAGAGCGGTGTGCCGTTGCTGCGGGATTGTCCCTTCACCCTCAGCGTGCATGGGGGAGTGTTCTGGACCGACTTCGCGAATCACGTCGCGCAACCGGGGGACGAGCTGCTGCGCGTCGCCCAGACGACCTATGGAGAGATGGGGTTCGGCCTCGGTAACCTCACGCCGTTCATCTCGCCCTTCAACCTGGCCGCGTACTTCTCCTGGCAGGTGACCGCTTACACGACTCAGCGCTTTCAACTCACCTTCGGACTGACGCGGTTGTGAGCCTGCGTCGCTGCTCCCGACACAAGGTGAAACGAATGTCTGGGCATTCAGAGGCTGAGCCGCCTCGTGACTCGACGCGCCCGAGGTGGGCGCAGCATATTGAAACCGTACGATGACCGTCTATCTCAACGGCACCTACCTCGACCGCGCCGCCGCCAAGATCTCCGTCGACGATCGGGGGTTCTTGTTCGGCGACGGCGTGTACGAGGTCACACGGGCGCGCGACGGCGTGCTGTTCGAGTGGGACCGGCACCGGCGTCGCCTGGAGCGCGGGCTCGAGGGACTGAGCATCGCGGTGGCGGCCGGCGTGCTGGAAGGCCTCGCCGAGATTTCCGAGCGGCTCCTGCGGGACAACGGGCTCGAGTCGGGCGACGCGACGGTCTACCTGCAGATCACCCGCGGGGTGGCGCAGCGGACCCACTACTTTCCGCCGGCTGGCACGCCACCCACGGTGTTTCTCTCCGCGAGCCGCCTCGCGGTTCCAGACGAGCTGCGCGCGCGGGGGGCGGCCGCCATCGCGATCCCCGACCTGCGCTGGGGGCGTTGCGATCTCAAGACCGTGAATCTGCTGCCCAACGTGCTCGCGAAGCAGCGGGCCGTGTCGGCGGGGGCCTTCGAAGCGATTCTGGTGCGCGAGGGCGTGGTGACCGAGGGAGCGAGTTCAAACGTGGTCGCGGTGAAGGACGGCGTGTTGCGGACCCATCCACTGGGCCCGCGCATTCTGGCGGGGATCACGCAGGACGTGGTGTTCGAGCTTGCCCGCGAGGCCGGCCTATCCGTGGTCGAGAGGCCGCTTACCGTCGCGGAGCTCCCGACCGTGAGCGAGCTGCTCATTACCGCGACGACCGCGGATGTCATGCCCATCGTCCGTCTCGACGGGCGCCCCGTGGGGGATGGCCGGCCAGGCCCGGTGGGACGGTCGCTGCACGCCGCCTTCCGCGCGCGGATGGAGCGCCAGCGCGCCAGGGCGGGCGCCCGCTGAGCCTCGCGCCTCAGGGTCTCGGGCCGCGCGTGTCGGAGCCCGCGGCGTGGCTGCCCCTGCTCTCGGAGATAGCGGACGGGGCCGACCGAATCGCCCTGCAGTTCTTCCGTGCTCGCGACCTCGTGGTGGACGAAAAGCCCGACAAGAGTCCCGTGACCGAGGCGGACCGCGGTATCGAAGCGATGGCCGCGCGCCTCCTCCGCACGCGCCACGCCGAGCTGGGCGTGCTGGGGGAGGAGCATGGTGATGCGCCCGGGTCGGCCGCGACGCGTCTGATCATCGACCCCATCGACGGCACGCGGAACTTCGTCCGTGGCATTCCGGTGTTCGCGACGCTGCTTGCGATCGAGCAGGATGGCGAGGTGGTCGCTGGTGTGGTGAGCGCTCCGGCGCTCGCCACGCGATGGCACGCCGCGAGGGGTGCCGGGGCGTTTCACAACGGCCGGCCGGTGCGCGTGTCGCGCGTGGCCCGGCTCGGTGACGCGCTGCTCCTGCACGGAAATCTCGGGCCGGGAGCGCGCTCGCGCGGATTCGCGGCACTCGCTCGGCGCGTGGACTGCACCCGCGGCTTCGGGGATTTCTACCAGCACTCCCTGGTCGCTGAGGGAGCAGGGGAAATCGCGCTCGATCCGGAGGTCAGTGCCTGGGATGTTGCGGCGCTGCAGGTGCTGGTCGAGGAAGCCGGCGGGCTCGCCACCACCGTGGACGGCGCGCGCTCGATCTACGGCGGCAGCCTCGTCACCTCGAACGGTTTGTTGCACGCCCATGTGCTCGAGGCGCTCGCGGAGGAGAAAGGAGGCGCGCCCTGAGAGCACTCCATATCGTCGCGATTCTGGGGCTCGGGACCGGCGTCGTGGCGGCCGGACCGGAAGCAGTGGTCCTGCCGGCCGGCACCACGCTCCCGATCCGATTCCTCGAAACGATCACGAGCGGGCACGACTCCATCGGCACGCGGCTGCGGGTGCAAACGATGGGTCCCCTGACGAACGCGGGCTGCGAGATCGTGCCCGCCTACACCCAGGCCGGGGGCGTCGTGACGCTCTCGCGGGCCGGCCGGAGATTCGGGGGGCGAGGCGCGCTCAGCGTGCGGTTCGACTCGCTCGAGCTCGCCCCCGACCGCTGGGTGACCATCACGGCCGTGCTCGACACGCTTGAGTACACGTCGAGCGAGAACCTGTCCGACTCGGGCATCGCTTTCGGGCGGCACGCCTCGCTGGCGGGGCGCGCGGTGCCGGTTGGGATCGCCGGCGTTACCGACCTGGCGACGGTGCCCGTCGCGCTCTTCAGCGGCTACTGGCTCGCGCGCCGCGGTCCTCCCGCACGGATCGTCGCGGGGGAAGGCGGCGGGCTGCGGTTCACGGAGCCAGTCGGGATTCCCGTGGGGGCCGCCTGTCGGCCCGTGTCAACGAGCCGCGGCCTGGAGGCCATTCCCAAGCTCCCGCCCTTCCAGGCGCGAACGGGAACGAAGCACGGCTATGAGCGCGGGGATCCGGTCAACCTCGTGCTGCTCGGATCGGCGAGCGACGTGGCTGACGCCTTCGAAAAGGCCGGCTGGCTGAGCCCGGTACGGGGTTCGGTACGCACGGTGACCCGAGAGATCTTCGACGGGCTGAGCAACCGGCAGGCGACGGCGGCGCCGCTCTCCTCACAGTATTTCGAAGGGCGCCGCCAGGATGTCGCCTACGAGCTGGCCGGTCCCAACGCGCGCTACCGGCACCACGCGCGGTTCTGGCTGCTCGACAGCACGGCGACCGTCTGGGTCGGCGCGGCCACCAAGGATGTGGGCGTGAAGGTCAACCCGTTGAAGGGCCGGTTCACGCACCGCATCGACCCCGAGATCGACGGCGAGCGGGACCGCATCGTGCAGGAGCTTGAAGCGACCGACTGCGCCGACCTGGTCGACTATGCCCCGGTGCCCGGAGCCGCGACGCACGGGCGCAATGCGTCGGGTCAGGCGTTTGTCACCGACGGGCGCGCCGCCGTGATTCGGGTCCGCGCCTGCGGGGGGCGCTAGCCGCTACCCGCCCGCCGCCTTGTAACGCCTCGCCACCTCAGGCCAGTTCACCAGATTCCACCACGCCGCGATGTAGTCGGCGCGCCGGTTCTGATATTTGAGGTAATAGGCGTGCTCCCAGACGTCGAGCCCGAGAATCGGCGTCTTGCCTTCCATCAGCGGGTTGTCCTGGTTGGCGGTGCTCAGCACCTCGAGAGCCGGGCCCTTCACGGCGAGCCACGCCCACCCGCTGCCGAACCGGGCGGTGGCCGCTGCCGAGAAGGCCTCCTTGAACTTGGTCACGTCCCCGAATGCCATCCCGATGGCGTCCGCGAGCTGCCCCGTCGGGCCGCTCGGCGCTTGCGGCGTCATGATCGTCCAAAAGAGCGCGTGGTTGTAGTGCCCGCCGGCATTGTTGCGCACCGCCGTCCGAATGTCGTCGGGAACGGTGTGGAGGCCGCGCAACAGATCCTCGAGTGGCGTCGCATACAGGGCCGGGTGCTTGGCCAGCGCCGCGTTCAGGTTGTTGACGTAGCCCTGGTGGTGTTTGCCGTGATGGATCTGCATGGTTTGCGCGTCGATGTGCGGCTCGAGCGCGGTCACGTCGTAGGGGAGCGGCGGCAATGTGTGTTGCGTCGCCGGAGTCGCGGCGGCCGGTCCTCCGGCCGTTTGTTTCGTTTGCTCTGCCATTGGTCCTCCTTGCTTGCATGACGTACGCCATTCTCACTCTGTCCGAACCCCGGGCCCAGCACGTCGGTTCCGCGCGCACTCCGCTTGCAACCCGTTCGGCGCATCGTATCTTGACACCCGCTCGCGGGTCGTCACGCACCCTCAACCGGGGACGCTCGATGGAACTCCTTCTGCTGCGGTGGATTCATTTCCTCGCCGGCATCACCTGGATCGGTCTCTTGTACTACTTCAACTTCGTCCAGGGACCGTTCTTCGCCGAGACGGACGCCGCCACGAAGAGCAGTGCGACGCAGAAGCTCGTGCCGCGTGCGCTGTGGTGGTTCCGCTGGGGAGCGATGCTGACCTTCCTGTCCGGGGCCGCGATCCTCGGCATCCTCAAAGCGAGCTGGAGCAATCCGTGGGGCATGACGATCCTCACCGGCGCGGCGTTTGGGACAGTGATGTTCTTGAACGTGTGGCTCGTGATCTGGCCCAACCAGAAGGTCGTGATCGCGTCCGCGGTGGCGGCCGCGAGCGGTGGCCAGGCGAACCCAGCGGCCGCGGCGGCCGGACGTCGCGCCTTTCTCGCTTCACGCACCAACGTTGTCTTCTCATTTCCCATGCTGCTCTTCATGGGGGCGGCCTCGCATTTCGCGCTCTCGCCGGCCCGGAACGCGGGCCTCTTCGGGCTCCTGCTGCTCGCCGTCATCGTCCTGCTCGAGCTCAACGCGCTGACGGGAAGCACGGGGCCGACCAAAAAGCCCCTCGAGACGGTGCGCAGCGTGATCATCACGGGATTTGTCACGGCGCTCGTGGTGTATTGCCTCGCACAGGCGGTCCTCGGCTCGATGGCCACAGCCTGACGTGGCGACGCCGCATGTGGGAGACCCCGCGCCCGATTTCACGCTTCCCTCGACGGCGGGCAAGGACGTCACGCTCAGCGCTTTCCGAGGCACCAACAACGTGCTCCTCGCGTTCTTTCCCCTTGCCTTCACGTCCACGTGCACCGCGGAGGTGTGCGCGTTCAGCGACGACCTGGACCGGTTCACGCGCGGGCACGCGGTCGTCTTGCCCATCAGCGTGGACTCGGTGGCGACCCTGAAGGAGTTCAAGGCCAAGCACGGGCTGAAGGTGGATCTCCTCTCGGATTTCAAACGCGTGGTCTCGCGGGCGTACGGCACCCTGATCGAGGAGAAGTTTCACACCAACCGTTCCTACCATCTGATCGACCGCACCGGACGCATTCGCTGGCAGCACACTGAAGCAGAGCTGAAGCACCGCCGAGACGACGCGGAGCTGCTTCGACAGATCGAGGCGATCGACGCCTAGGTCTCGCGGGCGACGGCTCCGCCCCGGAGCCGCGCTGGCCGTGGCGGTGCTGGCTCCGGTGTCGACGCTCGGCGCCGCCTGGATGATCGCCGCGTGCTCGGCGCGCGCGCTTGCCGGGCGGACCGCCGAGACGGTGTCGGCCTATCTGTCCTACGTGTCGCCCACGGCTCGAGGCGGGGCAGACTATGACCTGGGGCGCCTCCTCGTTCGCGCCCGGGCGCTCGAGACCCTGCTCGAAGAGACCGCGGAGGTCGAGGTCTACCACGGCACGGCTCCGCTGGTGCACGCCGGCGCGCCCCCGCTCACGCCCGCGGAGCTGGCCGGGCTGCGTCGCGATCGCGGGACTGGCTGGTGGGACCACGCGGCGTTCGCTCCCCTGTACGACCGCGATGGCTGGGCGATCGTCGGGGCGGTTCGCGTGCCGCCGCCCCGGCTCGGGGCGTGGATGCAGTGGGTGGTGGTGGTTCTCGTCCTGGTCGAGCTCGCGCTGGTGGGTCGAGCCGCGTTCGACGTCCGTCTGGGCGACCCCGTGGAGCGCCGGGTGCTCCTGTGGCTCACCGGAACGGCCCTCTGCCTGGGACTCGCGGCCTACGGGCGGGTGTGGCTGTCCGCGCGCGAGGCGACCGATCGCTGGCTCCTGGATGCGGGCGCGCTCGTTCAGGAGGCGGCCACGCGCGGGCCGGGAGGCAAGGGGCTTGCGTGGGCCGCGCCGCTCGCGCGCGGCGCCGAGGTGGTTCCAGGAGAGCGCGCGCTGCGCACGCCCGTGCGGCGCCGCTTGGGTCTGCAGACCATGGCTCTCGTCACCGTGCGCTTGCGCGCGGGCCGATGGGCCGAGCTGCGGACGCGGCCGGCGGAATCGGACGCGTGGGGGTGGCTCGTGTGGCTGGTCGGTCTGGCATGCGCGGGACCGGTGGCGCTGGTGCTTGCGGCGCGCCCGGCATCTAGGGGCGGGTAGGCTTGCGCCGTGCCTTGGGAGAAGGGGCGGGGGTGGGGGGGGGCGGGGGCGGCGCTGACGCCTCGAAGGTCGCCGCCCACTCCACCTCGCCGGACGCGGCTCCCGCCGCCCACTCGACGACCGCGTGTCCCGATTCGAGCCGTCGTATGACGCAGGCGACGCTGGCGCCTCCGGTGCGCGCCGTGCACGCCACGGGCTTGAGCTCCGGCGGCACCGCGATCGTGATGCCGTAGGCCCGGCTGTCGAGATTTGCAGCGCGGCATCGCAGGGTTCGCGCACCGGCTTCCCACGACTCATCTGCGATATCGATTGCGCCCTGGACGACGTGGCGCGTGGTCCCGATCACCTGCGGGCGCTGCGCCGCGGCGCGGAGGGCGATGGTGGTCGCGCTCCGCGGAGCTAGCGAGGCACGAATCACGTCCGTGACCGCGGGCAGCGCGACATTGCCCCAGACGTCGTATACATCGAAACGCGTCCCCGCAATCGCAAGCGAAGTCAGAGGCACCACGACGTCCGCGGGGTTGCTCTCCCAGTTGGCCAACACGACCGTCCACCAGCGTGGCGCGCCCTCGGTGACCCAGACCCGCGGCGGGCGCTCTCGCCGCACGCTCCAGATGCCGCCCCCGCCCGCCCCGCCCGCCCCGCCCGCGTAGACGCGTACGGCGAGCACGTTCTCGCCGCCCCAGTTGGGGAGGTCCGGTGGTACGAGATAGCGGCGGAACGTGTCGCGGGCCAGGCGAACGACGGGGGGAAACGCACCGGTCCCGCCGATCCTGACGCCGTTCAGGAACGTCTCGTCGGCCGAGTCGACTCTCCCGAGCTCGAGCTGCGCGGGCGCCGGGTCGGCTTGTCCCTCGGGCAGATCGAAGCGGGTTCGGTACCACGCGTAGCCGCTGTAGCCTGCGTGCCCGGTCGCGCCCCACGGTGCGGGCACGGGCACCGTTTCCCAGACACGCTCGTCGTAGTCGCGCGCGGCGAAGCGCGCGTCGTCACCGGTGCGAAGGTGCCACGGACCGCTGATGGCGTGGACGCCATCGCGCGCCACCAGCGCGGGTGCTACCCCTGGATCATCAGTCATGACGTCGATGGGACGGCCGCCGGGCGCCGCCGGCGGCAGGGTCCGGGCGATGAGGTCCAGGCGATCGGCGGGCAGACTGCGCAAGTCGTCCGCGTACTCGACGACCGTTCCGGACACCGCGATGATCGACGCCCAGAGCTGGGCCTCGCTGCGCTCGAGTGGCGGGCCGACGAGCAGCGGCCCCGGGGCGTTGAGCCACGTGCCGCGATGGTAGAAGCTGCGCACTGCCAGGGCGCGTGCGGCAGGCTCGACGTCGACGGGATCGCCCTGCACGTCGGGAACGACGCGCATCGCGTTCACAAAGCCCACGGAAGGCTGGAGCGGAGCGCCGGCGCCGTGCAGGACCGTTTCCGTACCGGCTCCATCTCGCAGGGAGGCGAGTCCCAGGCGATACGCTTCGGGGCTGCCCCCACTGCCCCCGAGGAAGTCGAGCAGCAGTGCGTCGTACCCCCACTCCTGCACCGCGCGGCGCGCCAAGGCGGCGAGCCACTCCCGCACCGCGGGCTGGGCGGGGTCAAGCGCGCGAATCGCCTCCGTGCCATCGCCGCTCGCTTTCGCAAGCCAGTCGGGATGCGCGGAGGCGAGCGCGCTCGTCGGCGAGACTGCGAGTGGTGCGATCCAGAGGCCGACCTGGAATCCGCGCGAATGGAGCTGGTCGGTGAGCGAGCGGTGGCCGTGCGGGAAACGGTCGTTCGTGTCCCAATCGCCGAGGGCTCGCTGGTAGCCGTCACCCACGGTGATCAGCCGGCAGAACCGGCGGTCGAACCGGGTCGCACAGATGTCGGCATTGGCGAGCACATCGCTCTCGGTGACGGTCGCGGGCACGAGGCCCCGGGTCGACCAGCTGGCGGGGGCAGGTGCGCCGAGCATGCGAGCGCGATCGGCGGGCGAGCTCGGGACGAGCAACGCTCGGAGCGCCGTCAGGCCGTTTCCTTCGGGATCGTAGCAGACGTGCAATCGTGACGTGTCCCCTGCCGGCGGGAGCGGACGCCCCGGCATCCAGTCGCTCACGACGGCCAGGTTCTCGCCTGCAACCTGGACCACGCCCACACCGGAATCAGTGGCATCGAACGCGAGCGCCAAGCCGCGACTACCCCGCGTCAATCCCAATACGCCGTAGCTCGCGAGGGCGGGGCTCGAGGCGCCGAGGGGCAGCGTGATGACCTGGGGAGCGTCGGAGGACTCCCGGGCCTCGATCAGGGCGACCAGGGGGTCCACTGCTGGAAGGACTTCTGAGGCGGTTGCCTGGAAGAACCGGACGCCCTTCACAGTGGGGAGCACGCGATCGGGAAACACACTGAGGGAGACGGTTGCGATCGGCACCGGCGCCTCGAGGGACGTGAAGAATGTGGCTTCGAGCGACACGCCGGCCGCATTGCCGCGGATCCGCAACGCTTCTCCCCCCGCCGGGCGCTCCGTTCCGGCGGAGGTATATTCCAAATCGCCGAGGGCGATGAATTGGTCGGCGATCCAGGCACCGAGGATGGCGTCCCGTACGAGCGGAACGGGCGGCCCCTCGCCAAGGTACGATAGGGACCAGCGTCGTTGGTCGTCCAAGGCGAACCGAAGTCGACCCGCCGTCTGGCGCGACCCTTGCAGTAGCGGTCGTCTGATCGTAGCGACCGAAGCAGCACCGGTAAGGAGGACAAAAGTGCGTCGATCCATCTTGGCAATGTTGGCACTGACATCCGCTTTGTCTACGCCGCTCATCGGGCAGCGGGCGGTGTCGTTTGGATATGCAGGCACGGTAGGTACGGGCTGGCAGGTCGAGGGTCTGGATGTGGGCTACACGATCGGGATGCATGCCGCGCTGCTCCGCTCCGTGACCATCGGAACGCGGCTGGGCGTGTTCTCCGAGCATAGCGGGCCTGGTGGCCCCGGGTCGCGGGGCTTTGTCGGGGCCGCGGTGCTCCAGGGGCGCACGGGGCGCATGCGGCTCGCGGACGTCGGCAGCGAGACGAACCCTGGCATCATCGGCCTCGACATGACGGTCGAGGCCGTCGCATATGGCAGCGCGAACTCGCCGCTCCCCGTGGGCTCGCCGTGGGGCGCGCTCTCGTTCCTCCCCGGTATACGGTTCGGGACCGATGCGGGCGCGCGGTACGGCGTGGTGGCGGGGCCGACGTGGTATTTCGGGGACGCGTCGAGCGTTCACGCGTTCGTCGGATTGCGGATCGACCTGCCGGTCTCTTCCGGCCGACCGTCCCACTAGGACAGCGGCCCGTGGCCGCTCCGCCGCTCCAGTCTGATCATCCCGGCCTGAAGGTACTCGACGAAGTCGCGTCGGCCTTCATGTCGGGATTCGCGTCGGAGGAGGCCCTCACGCAAGTGGTCAGCACGCTGCGGCGCCAGCTCGCGCTGCGGCGGTGCCGGTTGTGGCTGCGGCACCCTACGGGCGACGGCTTTGTCCCGCTCGCGATGCCGGGCGACGAAGCGTCGCTCGCCGGATTCACGGCTCCGGTGGCTGAATGGATCGAGCAGGGCCCCCGCTGGGACCGGAGCGCCGCGGGCGCCCTGCTGCGCCTGCCGCTCGTTCACGACACGATTCCGCTGGGACTGCTCGAGGCCATCGTACCCGACGGGCGCCTGCAGAGCGTCACGCACGACGTGCTCGTGGTCGTCGCCCGGATGCTGGCGCCCGTGATCGCGGCGACCGACCTGTCGCAGGGTCTGGCCTCGGAAGTGGCGCTGCGCACGCGCGAAGTGGACGTGCAGCGCGGCTTTGCGGCGAACATCATCGACGCGTTGCCGGTGGGGTTGTACGTCATCGACCGCACCTATCGCATCCGGGCCTGGAACCGCAAGCGGGAGACCGGCACGCAGGGCGTTTCGCGGGAAGAAGCGATGGGCCGGGAGATCTTCGAGGTGCTCGACCGCCAGCCGCGCGCCCTGCTCAAGGGGGAATTCGACCGCGTGTTCGACACGGGCGAAATTCACCAGGTCGAAATGGAGTCGCGCGCGAGCGGCGACACCCGCTACTACCGGATCACGAAGATTCCCATGCGGCAGGAGGGCGACGACATCACGCACGTAGTGGCGATCGGTGAGGACCTGACGGACTGGCGGTCGGCGCAGCACCAACTCTCCCAGACCGAGAAGTTGGCAGCGGTCGGGCAGCTGGCGGCCGGCGTGATGCACGAGATCAACAATCCCCTGGCGACGATTCTGGCGTGCAGCGAAGCGCTCGCGCTTCGCAACGAGAGCCTGCCGCCGGGGCCGCGGGAAGCGGCCGAGGAATACCTGAAGATCATCGACACCGAGGTGCAGCGGTGTCGCCGGATCGTGGACGGGCTCCTCGATTTCTCGCGCCCGGTGACGGCCGAGAAGCGGCCGACGGACGTCAACGCGCTGCTCGAGCAGACTCTGTTCCTCCTCAAACACCACGATCGGTTCAAGGCCCTCACCGTGGTGCGCGAGTTCGCGCCCGATTTGCCCCGGGTGAACGCCGACTCCGACCGGTTGATCCAGAGCTTCATGGCGCTGATGCTCAACGCCATGGATGCGATGGAGTCGCGCGGGGTCCTCACCATCCGCTCGCAGATGAATCCGGAGCGCGCAGACGAAGTGCTCGTCGAGCTGAGCGACACGGGAACGGGCATCCGACAGGAGGATCTCCCCAAGCTCTTCGAGCCCTTTTTCACGACCAAGGCGCCGGGTCGTGGCACCGGGCTCGGGCTCTCGATCTGCTACAGCATCATCGCCGACCATCGGGGCCGCATCGAGGTGGAGTCGCGCGTCGGCGTTGGATCCACGTTCAAGGTCTTCCTGCCCATCGGATGAAGATCCTCGTCGTCGAAGACGACAGGACGGTCGGCTCGTATGTAAAGCGCGGCTTGGAGGAGGCGGGCTACCAGGCCGACCTGGTCGGCGACGGGGCGGAGGGGCTGCGCCTGGCGAGCGACGGTCCGTACGATCTGGTCGTGCTCGATCTGCGGCTCCCCGCCATGCCAGGCGACGAAGTGCTGCGCACCCTGCGCGATCGGGGCAACGGCGTGCCGGTGCTGGTGCTCACGGCGCAGGACACGGTGGACTTCAAGGTGCAGGCGCTCCGGAGCGGGGCCGACGACTACGTTACGAAGCCGTTCTCGCTCGAGGAGCTCCTGGCGCGCGTTGAGGCGCTGGGCCGGCGCCCCAAGGCGCTCGCGGCGCCCGTGCTGGCGGTCGCCGATCTGACGCTCGAGACGGGCAGCCGGGAGGTGCGGCGTGCGGGGCAGCGCATCGACCTCACGCCCAAGGAATACGCCGTGCTCGAGTACCTCATGCGCCATCCGGGGCGGGTGATGTCGCGGACGCTGATCACCGAGTACGCGTGGGCCTACCATTTCGATCCCGGCACCAACATCGTAGACGTGGTGATCACACGCCTCCGGAAGAAGATCGATCACGGCCGCGAGCCGAAGCTCATCCACACGGTGCGCGGCGTGGGGTACGTCGTGCGAGCCTGACATGCGGACACTCCGCGGACAACTGACCCTGTGGTATTCGGCGGCGCTCGTGCTCACGCTCGGCGCGTTCGCCGCCGTGCTGTTCGTAGCGCGCCGGCACGCGTCCTATCAGGATCTCGATCGCCAGATCAACTCGGAGGTGGAGCTCACCGCCGGCATCCTGGCGGAGAGCTACCGCGCGCGGGGCGTACTGGTGCATCAGGACACGAGCGGGCGGCTGGCTCTGGTGTCGGACGTCGCCGCGGTGCTCGAGGTCGTGCCGGACTACCTCGTCGTCACGGCGCTCGACGGCACGCTGCTCTTCGCCTCCGCCGACGCGCGGGCGCTCACGTTCCAGCAGGTGGAGCAGCTCGAGGAGCGGGTGGCGAGCACGGTGGGGGAGCACGGCGCCGGGACCATTCGCCTCAGCCCGCGGGGGCCCGAGCTGCACTACGCGGTGCGCTCGCTGGCCGACCTGGGCCCACCGTTCGGGGCCATTCTCACGGGTGTGGACCTCCACACCGCGGAGCTCGAACCCCAGCAACTGCTGCGCACGTTCGCCCTGATCCTGCCGGTGGGCTTGGGCGCCGCGCTCCTCGTCGGGTGGTGGCTGGGACGGCGCGCGCTCGCGCCCGTGGACCGCATCATCGACGAGGTCCGTGAGATCTCGGACGGCCGGAGCCTGCACCGGCGGCTGGCCGAGCCGATGGTGAAGGACGAGCTGGGACGCTTGGCGGAGACGCTGAATCAGATGATGGCGCGTCTCGAGCAGAGCTTCGCGGCCCTGCGACGGTTCACCGCCGATGCGAGCCACGAGCTCAAGACGCCGCTCACGGTCCTCCGCGCCGGAGTGGAGCGCGCCGTCACCACGCCCAACCTGCCTCAGGAGACGCTCGCCACGCTCGAAGAGACTCTGCAGGAGATCAAGCGCATGACGGGGCTCGTGGACGCGCTGCTGATTCTCGCGCGCGCCGACGAAGGGAACGCACCGCTGCACCGCGAGATGGTGGACCTGCGTGCCATCGTGGAAGAAACACGCGAGACCGGCGAGTTGCTCGCCGAGGACGCGGGCGTGGCGCTGGAGGTCGCATCGCCACCCGCGCCCGTGCCGCTCGACGTCGACGCGCAGCGGATGCGGCAACTGCTGTTGAACCTGCTGACGAACGCCGTGAAGTACACGCCTCGCGGCGGCCGTGTCCAGGTGACGCTGAACCAGGACGACGGCCACGTGACCCTGACCGTCGCGGATACGGGGATCGGGATCGCGGTGGGGGACCTGCCGCACATATTCGACCGCTTTTGGCGGGCCGACTCGGCCCGGACGCGCACCGGGGCGCGGCCCGGCGCGGGGTTGGGGCTCGCGATTTCAAAATGGATCGCCGAGGCCCATGGTGGCCGGATCGAGGTCGTGAGCCGGCCCGGGCGGGGCAGCACGTTCACCGTCACGCTGCCGCGCTTCCGCCACAATTCTGTCATGGTTTTGTAATGCGCGCCCCACTAGCGCGCCAGCGCGGATGCGGGAGATTTCCAGGAGGCCGATTCGCGAGGGTGGCTGGTGTTCGACACGCTGATTGAGTCAAACCGGACGCGCAACAACAAGCGGGCTGCGAGCGTCGGGTTGATTTCGATCGTGATCCATACGGCCGTGATCGCGGGTGCGGTCGTGGCCACGTGGAACATCGGTCACAGCGACACGCGCGTCAAAGCCGACACGACGATGGTGTTTCTGGATCAGCAGCAGCAGCAGAAGCCGCCCGAGCAGCAGCCCGTCCAGCTCGACGTGCCGCTCCGGGGCTTCCAGACTGTGGTGGCGCCGTCGGAGATCCCCACGGACATTCCGCCGATCAACCTGCAGGAGCACTTCGACCCCAAGGACTACTCCGGGAGCGGGGTGGAAGGCGGGGTCGCGGACGGAGTGGTGCCGGCCAACGGCGTATACGCGGAAGCGATCGTCGAGGAAAAGCCGGAGATCCTCTCGCACCCCCCGCTGCAGTACCCCGAGCTGCTGCGCACGGCGGGCATGCAGGGGCGGGTCGTGATCGAGGCCATCGTCGACACCAGCGGCCGCGTGATTCCCAGCTCGGTCAGGATCGTCTCCAGCACGCACCCCGGCTTCGAGCAGCCGGCCAAGCAGCTCATCACGAAGGCGCTGTTCCGGCCCGGGCGGGTGCACGGGCGCGCCGTCAGCGTGCTGCTCAGCGTCCCGGTCGAGTTCACTCTTCACGGTCCCTAGGAGACCGCTCTCATGCCTTCCCTTTATGATCTGTTCGCGTCGATGGGCTTTTTCGCCAAGTTCATCGTCCTGGTGCTGCTCGTCATGTCGGTGTTCTCCTGGGCGGCGGCGGTCAACAAGCTCGTGCAGATCATCCGCTCGGAGAAGGAGACCCGGGCGTTCGCGCCCGAGTTCTCCCGCTTCCTGAAGGAGGAGCAGCTCGACGGCGCGATCAAGCTCGCGGAGAAGCAGAAGCGCAGCCACGTGGCGCGCGTGGTCGGCAACGCGCTCGCCGAGGTGAAACCGCTGCTGCGGGACCGGGCAACCATCACGGCGGGCGACATCAACTCGGTCGAGCGATCGGTGGAACGGGAGATCCTCATCGTCTCGGCGGAGTTGAAGCGCGGCCTCGGGCTGCTCGCGACGACGGGCGCCACGGCGCCGTTCGTCGGGTTGCTCGGCACCGTCATGGGCATCGTGAACGCGTTCACCGGCATGGCCGCGTCGGGTGGCGGTGGCTCGCTGGCATCGGTCTCCGCCGGTATCGCCGAAGCGTTGATCACCACGGCATTCGGGCTCATCGTCGCGATCCCCGCGGTCTGGCTGTACAACTATTTCACGACCAAGATCGACTTCCTGTCGGTCGAGATGACGTACAACTCCAAGGAACTGATCGACTATCTGATCAAGAGCGTCGGCTCGGAGTTCGGCCGCTCGATCTTCACCAAGGAATTCCAGACGCAGAAGGCGTCACAGTCCGGTGGCCCTATCAGCCGCTAACGCCAAGTCGGCCGTCAAGGCCGATATCAACGTCACGCCGCTGATCGACGTGATGCTCGTGCTGCTGATCATCTTCATGATCGTCACGCCGATCATCACGGCCGGGTTCCAGGCGACGCTGCCGCGCAGCGTGAATCCCGAGACCCGCCCGGAAGGGCCGGACGAGATCCGTCTGGGGCTCGATCGCGACGGCAGGTTCTTCCTGGACGTGGGGCAGGGCCCGCAGCTCGTCGCCGACGCGGATCTGCCCGGCCGGCTCGCCGGGCTCTACGCGATCCGCACCAAGGACAAGATCCTGTTCTTGAAGGCCGACCAGGATCTCACCTTCGCCCGCGTGCAGCAGGCCATCGAAATTGCGCGGGCCGCAGGGGTCCGGGTGGTCGGCGCCATCACCGAGCAGAAGCAGACAATGTTGAAGAAGAAGGGAAAGGGCTGAGCCATGGCGATGGGCTCGACGGGCGGCGGCGAAGGCCTGAGCTCCGACATCAATGTCACGCCGCTGATCGACGTGCTGCTCGTGCTCCTGATCATCTTTATGATCACCCAGCCGCTGTCGCGAAAGGCGTTCGACGTGCAGGTACCGCCCGAGCAACAGACCAAGAGCAAGCAGCCGCCGTCGAACCAAATCGTGCTCGAGCTGACCGCCGATGGCGGGTATACCATCAACCGCCAGCCCTACACGGTTGACCAGCTCGACGCCGCCTTCCATCAGATCTACGACACGCGGCCGGCCAAACTGCTGTTCGTCAAAGCGGCGCCCAACCGCAAGTACGGCGACGTCATGCAGGCCATGGACGTGGCCCACGGCGCCGGCGTGCAGGTGATCGGGTTCACGCCTCCGGAAGGCGGCGGGCACTAACGACACCGCCCGCGGCCCGCCTCCCCACTCTTCGGCTTCCCCTCTCGCCGCGTCGCGCGGCGCGCAGCGTCGCGGCTTCGGTCCTGCTTCACGCGCTCCTCCTGAGCATGGTGACCTGGGTGAGCCTGGCCCGGCTGAAGCCGGGCGGGGGACGATCGGGCGGGGGTGCGAGCGGCGGGGGCGGGGGTGGGGGGAGGGAGCGCGTGAATTTCTTCACGCTGCCCGCAGGCGGGGCGGTGCCCGTGGCGCTGCCCACCCCACCGCCGCTCGCGGTGGCGAGCCTCCCGGCGCTGGCGCGGATCAAGGTGGACGTCCCGCCACTGACGCTTCCACACGACAGCGTCACCGCCAGTACGCTGGCGAGCGCGGCGGGCCTCACCGGGGCAGGCCAGCCCGGACCGCCCGGCACCGGAGCGGGCCAAGGCCCCGGGACAGGGGCCGGGGCCGGATCGGGGCCGGGGACTGGAACGGGAGGCGGAGGCGATTACATTTGCGCGTCGCCGCGGACCATGCTTGTGCCGCCGCTGGCGAATGTCCCCGGCTCCGTTGCCGGCCGTACCTACCGTATCCGGTTCTGGGTAAGGGCCGACGGGCGCGTCACGCGGGTGGAGATCGACCCACCCATCGCGGACGAGGCGTACCGCCGGGAGTTCCTCGAGCGCATGCAGGCGTACCTGTTCACTCCCCCGCGTGCGGGGGACGGGCGGAATGGGGCATGCGTGGTCACAGTCCCTCTACGAATCGGACACTAGCCCGCGCAGGCGGGCCCCAAGGAGCCGACACCTGACTATGCTGATCCCCCTCGCTTTAGGGCTGAGTGTTCTCGCCCTATTCGTCGCCGTGGCTCTCGCCCGCTGGGTGCTGAAGCAGGACAACGGCACTCCGGAAATGCGGAAGATCTCCGACGCGATTCAGGAGGGCGCGGGTGCGTTCCTCCGGCGCCAGTACAAGACCATCGTGTCGCTGAGTGTGGTGCTCGCGGCCCTGATCTTCGTCCTCTACGCCTATTTCCGCACCCCCCATCCGGGCGAGCCGACCGCGCTGATCCTGGCGACCTGGACGACACTCTCGTTCGTGCTCGGGGCCCTCTGCTCAGGGATCGCCGGCATCATTGGGATGTTCGTCGCCGTCCGCTCCAACATCCGCGCCGCGAGCGCGGCCCGCTCGAGCCTGAACCGCGCGCTGCAGATCGCCCTGCGGGGCGGCGCGGTGAGCGGCCTGTTCGTGGTGGCGATGAGCCTCCTCGGCGTGGGCGGGCTGTACGCCCTGGTCGACTCGCTCGGCATTGTGGAGCCCGCGCACATCCCGCTCTTGATCGTGGGGTATGGGTTCGGGGCGTCGTTCGTGGCGCTGTTTGCCCAGCTGGGCGGCGGGATCTACACCAAGGCGGCTGACGTGGGCGCCGACCTGGTCGGCAAGGTCGAAGCGGGGATTCCAGAGGACGATCCGCGCAACCCGGCAGTGATCGCGGACCTGGTGGGTGACAACGTGGGTGACTGCGCGGGCCGCGGCGCCGACCTGTTCGAGTCAACGGCCGCGGAAAACATCGGCGCCATGATCCTCGGCGCCGGACTCGCGGCCGCCAATCCGACCGCGTTCGGTGGCATGGCAGCTGTCGCTGTGATGCTGTTCCCGCTCATCGTCCGTGCGTTCGGACTCGTGGCGTCGATCGTCGGCATCCTCATTGTCCATGCCCGCGAGGATGAAGACCCGATGCACGCCTTGAACCGGGGGTACTGGGTCACCTCGGTGCTCGCGGGGATCGGGTTCTTCGCCGGGACCAAGTGGCTCCTGAATCCGGCGAGCGCTCCCAATGCCTGGTGGCATTTCTTTCTGTGCGGCGTGATCGGCGTCGCGACTTCCGTCGTGTTCGTCTACATCACGCAGTACTACACCGAATACCGCTACCGCCCGGTGAAGTCGATCGCCGCGGCGTCCGTCACCGGCCCCGCGACCAACATCATCTCGGGCTTCGCAATCGCGATGGAGTGCACCGCGGCACCGACTTTCGCGATCGGGGCCGCGATCATTGCCTCCTACCGGCTGGGCGCCTCGAGCGGCCTCGCGCATGCCGGGCTCTTCGGCACGGCCGTGGCCACCATGGGGATGCTCGGCACCGCGGCCTACATCCTCGCGATGGATACGTTCGGCCCGATCACGGACAACGCCGGCGGTATCATCGAGATGTCCCATCAGCCTGAGGAGATTCGCAAGCGCACCGACCGGCTCGACGCCGTTGGTAACACCACAAAGGCGCTCACCAAGGGCTACGCGATCGGCTCGGCGGCGCTCGCCGCGTTCCTGCTCTTCTCCGCGTACCTGGACGAGGTCGGGGCGCTTGGCTCCCCGCTCGCGGCCGTAGACATCTCGAAGCCTGAAGTGTTCGTGGGCGGTCTGCTCGGGGCCATGCTCGTATTCTGGTTCTCGTCACTCGCGATCGGTGCGGTCACCAGAGCCGCTGTGAGCGTGATTACGGAGGTTCGCCGCCAGTTCGCCGCCGACCCTGGAATCCTCAAGGGCACCTCCAAGCCGGACTATGGTCGGGCCGTGGATATCGTGACGCTCGGGGCGCTGAAGGAGATGGTGGCGCCCGGCTTGCTCGCGGTCGGGATGCCGATCGCCGTCGGCCTGGTCTTCAAGATGTTTCACGTCGGAGCAGAAACCGTGGCAGCCTTTCTGATGGTCGGCACGATCGGCGGGATTCTCGTCGCCACCATGCTCAACAACGGCGGCGGCGCGTGGGACAACGCGAAGAAGTTCATCGAGATGGGGGAGTATGGCGGAAAGGGCAGTCCCGCTCACAAGGCGGCCGTCGTGGGCGACACCGTCGGTGATCCCTTCAAGGATACGGCGGGGCCATCGCTGCACGTCCTCATCAAGCTGCTGAGCACGCTATCGCTGGTACTCGTGCCGCTCTTCGTATGACAACGACGAGGGACGAGGGACGTGGGACGCGGGGCGTGTCCACCCCTCCCTCGTCCCTCGTCCCTCGTCCCTTCTAGTCCCATGTCCCAGCTCTTCGCACGGAAGACGGTGGATCAGTGCATCGCCGATGGGCAGATCGGCGGTGGCCTCAAGCGCTCGCTCGGCCCCTTACAGCTCACCGCGCTCGGCATCGGCGCCATCATCGGGGCGGGCATCTTCGCCGCGATCGGGACCGCGATTGCCGGAGATTCCGGACACGTCGGCGCCGGTTCGGCGATCATCGTCTCGATCCTCCTCGCCGGCGTGACGAGCGCCTTCGCCGCCATTACGTATTCCGAGTTCGCCGCGATGATTCCCATCTCCGGGAGCGCGTACACGTACGCGTATGCGACGCTCGGGGAATTCGTCGCCTGGATCATCGGGTGGGACCTGATCCTCGAATACGCGGTCGGCAACGTGGCCGTGGCGATCGGATGGGCGGGCTACTTCGACTCTTTCCTGCGGGGGCTGGGCGTTACCATTCCGCGCTGGCTCGCGACCGACCTGCGGACCGCGCTCGGCGACCCCGCGCTCCTCGCCGTCGCGCCACACATCGGTCCGATCCCCATCATCTTCAACCTCCCCGCCTTCGCCATCGTCGCGATCATCACGTGGCTGCTCGTGGTCGGGACCAAGGAGTCGGCCTGGGTCAACACGATGATGGTGGCGCTCAAGGTCGGGGTGATCGCCCTGTTCCTGGTCGTCGGGTTGAAGGCCATCAGGCCGGAGCAGTGGACCTCGCCGAGCTTCGCTCCCAACGGCTTCAAGGGCATCAGCGTCGGGGCCGCGATCATCTTCTTTTCCTACATCGGCTTTGATGCGGTGAGTACCGCCTCGGAGGAAGCGAAGAATCCGCAGCGCGATATTCCCTTCGGCATCATCGCGTCGCTCGTCGTCTGCACGGTCTTGTACGTGGCGATCGCGCTCGTGCTGACGGGACTGATTCCGTGGGACCAGCTCAACGTGCCGGATCCCCTCGCCGTCGCCTTGCAATACGTCCATGCGGGGTGGGCGGCCGGCGTGCTGGCGCTGGGGGCCGTCGCGGCGATGACGTCCGTGCTCCTCGTTTTTCAGCTTGGGCAGGCCCGGATCTTCATGTCCATGGCGCGCGACGGATTGTTGCCGCCCTGGGCGGCGCGGCTGCATCCCCGCTACAAGACGCCGCACCTCACGACGGTGATGACCGGGGTGTTCGTGGCGTTGTCAGCTGCCTTCGCTCCGATCGGCTGGGTGCTTGAGCTGACCAACATCGGCACGTTGTTCGCGTTCGTGCTGGTGGCGCTGGGCGTAATCATGCTCCGCCGGACTGAGCCCGATCGGCCACGGCCGTTCCGTACGCCGTGGGTTCCCGTGCTGCCGCTCATCTCGGTCGCGTTCTGCCTTTATCTCATGCTGAACCTGCCGCTGCTCACCTGGCTGCGGTTCGGACTCTGGATGGCGATCGGTGCGGCGATCTACTTCCTGTACAGCGTCCACCACAGCCGCGTCCGGCGGGCGTCTCTCAGCGGCTCCTAGTCCTCCTGCAGCAGCTTGCCGGGATCGATCAGCGAACCGAGGCGGCGAGTCTAAGCGCCCCCAACGCCGCGTCTACTTCTGTCGTACTGAGCCGCGCCCGCGGCATCCGGACAGCGAGCGTCTTCCGGAAGGCATGGGCCAGAGGAGACGTCGGAGTCAGGACGCTGCCCGTCGTCGCAACACCGATCGCTCCGGTTCCCGGAAAATAACGCTCGAGCGCGAGCGCCAGGCCTACCAGCTCGTTCGCCGCATCCGTTACCGTTCGTTGCGCGACGCCTTCCCCTTCCTGCGCGGCATTGAGCACGTGGGGAGCCAGCGTCGCGACCTGCGCCGG
>DATIXG010000103.1:0-44467 GCA_035518815.1 Gemmatimonadales bacterium
CCCACCACCCGGCGGCTCGAAGCCCGCGTGGCCGACATGCTCGGGATGGCCGATGCGCTGTTTTTCCCTTCGGGCATCCAGGCGAACCAGACGGGGATCGCCCTGCTCACCCGTCCCGGCACCGAGCTCCTGGTCGAGGCCGACGCCCACCTCGTCCACTACGAGTTCGGTGGTGTCGCGGCGAACTGGGGCGTGCAGATCCGGCCCATCGGGACCGCCGACGGCCTCCTCACCGCCGCGCTGCTCGGCGCCGCGCTGCGTCCTCCCTCGCCGCACGTACCCAGGGCTGGCGCCGTGGCAGTCGAAAACACCCACAATGCGGCCGGGGGCAAAGTCATGCCCGTCGACGTCATGACGGGAGTGGTCGCGGCGGCTCGCGCGGCGGGGCTGGCCGTGCATCTCGACGGCGCTCGGTTGTGGAACGCGGCCGCCGCGCTCGGGGTCGCCCCCGCAGCTCTCACCGCCGGCGCCGCGACCGTCATGGTGAGCTTCTCGAAGGGACTCGGCTGCCCGGTCGGGTCGTGTCTTGCGATGCGCACCGGACTCATCGAGCGCGCGCGCGAGATTCGGCGGCGGCTGGGTGGCGGCATGAGACAATCCGGTGTCCTGGCGGCGGCGGCGCTCTGGGCGCTCGACCACACGCTCGGACGGATCGTTGAAGACCACGCCAACGCCCGCCGGCTGGCGGAGCGTCTGGCGGCGGCCCCCGGCCTGCGGGTCCTGCCGCCCGAATCGAACATCGTCATGATCGACCTCACGGGCGACGGCGGGACCGCGGAGGCGGCGGTCGGGGCGCTGGCGCGCGAGGGGGTCCTGGTCGTGCCGTTCGGCCCCAAACGGCTGCGGGCGGTGACGCATCTCGATGTCGGCCGGGCGGACGTCGAGCGAGCCGCCGAGGTGATGGCGCGGGCGCTCGCGTAGCGCCCGCATTATCTTGGCTCCCGATGCCAACGGGCGATCCTCTCCGTCAGCCGATACCCCTCGCCCGCTCGATCCTCTGGGCGCCGGTCGGCGTGGCGCGACCGGATGTGGTCGAGCTGCCGGTGTTCATCGCGCAACCCGCACTGCGCGCGATCGCCGAGCACCTCGCCACACCAGTCCCGACCGGCCAGGGACTGCTTGGCTTTCTCCTCGGCGATTGGTGCGAGGATCCTGCGACCAACGCCACCTACACCGTCGTCGACGCGGCGTTGCGGCTCAATCAGGTGGTGTACGGCGACAAGACGCGCGACGTGGTCACGCGGTTGCGCGACCGCCTGTCGAAGCAGCTCGCCGCCCAGCGCGCCCAGCTGATCGGCTGGTACCACACCCACGCGCCGCTTCCGCTCGAGCTGTCCTCACACGACGCCGAGACGCAGGCCCAGCATTTTGCCGAGCCGTGGCAGGTCGCGCTGCTCCTCGGGACCGACGCCGCCGAGCCGGGAGGCGCGATGTTCCGCCGCACGGAGAGCGACGACTGGGTCAGCACGCCCGTTCCGTTCTACGAGTTGCTCGACGAGGATTCGTTCCGGCCCGGTGGCAAGAAGCGATCGTTTCTCAATTGGAAGACCTACCGGCCGTACAGTGCGACGCCGCCGGCCGGTGCGCCGTCGCGGACCGCGACGCCGCGCTCGATGCCGAAGCTGCCCAGGGTGGAGATGCCCGAGACGCTTCCACCACCCGAGCCCGAGCTGCCGCCGCCACCGCCCCCCCCGCCACTCCCGCCGCCCCCGCCGCCGGCACCTCCGCGGAGGCCCTCGGGCGAGCGGGAGCGTCGTAACAGCGGGGAGCTGGTATTCCTGAGCGCTGCGGAGGACCACGCGCGCGAGCCGGTCGTGGAGCCGCCAACTCCTCAGCCGCCGAGCCCGCCCCCCTCTCCGATCCACATGCCCACGATGCCCCCGGCCCCCATGCGGCCGCCCGGGCAGCGCGATTCGCTCGAGGGACTGGTGGTCGATGGCGCCCTGGGGCAGGTCGATGATGCGCCACCGCAGCGGCGCTCCCGCCCCGACATGCAGGCGGTGGACACGCGCCCGGCGACCTACACCAGCTCGGAGTGGCGTATCGTGCGCGCGCGGCGGCGGCGCATGCGGCGCTGGGCCATGGGGGCGTTCGTGGCGCTCTTGCTCGTTGGGGCGGGCGTGTTCTTCGCGCCGCTGGTCTGGCAACGTGCCGTGGACCTCGCCGCGCAGGCCCGACCGCTCATCGCGAAGATCCACATGCCGAAGCTCCCGTCGTTCCCGTCGCTCCCGGCGCTGCCGACCATGCCCTGGCAGCGGAAGAAGGGAGGGTCACCCCTGCCCGTGCCGCCGCGGGGTCCGGGGCCGCGCGCGGCCCCCGTCCAGCCTCCCACGCCCGGGCCGGCGGCGCCGTCGATCATTCCACCGCCCACGACGGCCGCGTTGGCGCGACTCGATGCGTTGAGCGACTCGCTCGCCCACGCGTTGAACACGTTCAGCAGTCGCTATCGGCTGTTCGCGGAGCGCCGGCTCGATTGTCCGGGATTGGCCCGCGCGGCGATCGCGGTCGACGAGCGTGTCACGGCGTACGACGCGGCTCGCCGAGCGGTGACCGGCCCCCTCGACGCAGCGCGCGCGGCGCGGGAGCGCGACCTGCGCGCCTCCGCCGAATCGGCCGGCCAACGGTTCCAGCAGACGCGCTGCGAGCGCACGTAGTCCCTTGGCGATCGCCGGCGACCGGGGTAGGTTTAGGCGCCCCAGGTCCGTAGGTCTTCCGCTCGTGAACCGCGTCAGGCCCCCGCAGGGAGCAGCGCTTAGCGAGGCAGGATTACGCTACGGGGTGCCTGGGGCATTTTACTGCGAGTGTCCACTGTCCAACGTGGAATTTCGAATTGAGGATTGGGTGTTCTGCATTGGACATGTGATCTAGGTTGATTCGATGATCGCTCTCGCCCGCAAGTACCGACCCAAGTCGTTCGCGGACCTGCTGGCGCAGGACCACGTGGCCGCCGCGTTGCGCGGCGCGCTCGCGCAAGGCCGCGTTGCGCACGGCTACTTGTTCGCCGGGCCGCGGGGGGTCGGGAAGACCACCGCCGCGCGCATTCTGGCGATGGCGCTGAATTGCGAGCGCCGCACGGCCGACGGCGAGCCCTGTGGCTCGTGCGAGTCGTGCTCGCGGATCTGGACCGGGTCGGCCAACCTCGACGTGGTGGAGCTCGACGCCGCCTCGAACCGGGGCGTGGATGACGCCCGCGACCTCCGGGAACGCGCCATGTACGCGGCGAGCGGTGAGGGCCGCTTCAAGGTGTACATCGTGGACGAAGCGCACATGCTGACACGCGAAGCTTGGAACGCGCTCCTCAAGATTCTCGAGGAGCCGCCTCCCCGCGTCGTGTTCGTGTTTGCCACGACGGAGCCGCAGAAGATCGCCCAGGCGGCGGCGCCCATCCTGTCGCGCCTGCAGCGCTTCGACTTCCGGCGCGTGGGTCCCCACGCCATCGTGGACCGCCTGCGCCACGTGCTCGCGGCTGAAGGTGTCGCGGCCGAAGACGACGCCGTGCGCCTCATCGCGAAGAGCGCCGATGGCGGGATGCGTGACGGCCTGTCCCTGCTCGACCAGGTGCTCTCGTTCGGGGATGGGCCCGTCACCGCCGCCCGGGTGCGGGACGTGCTGGGACTGATTTCCGACGAGCTCTACGGCGAGCTGCTGCGGCTCGTCGCGGAGCGGGACGCAGGGGCGGTGTTTCCGCTGGTGGATCGCCTGGTGGAAGGCGGCGCCGATCTCGGGGAGTTCGTGACGGGCGCGGGCGAGGTGTTGCGTGCCGTGCTGCTGGTGGGGGTCGGTGGCGAGCCGCAGGGGTTGACTGAGGGACTGGCCGCGCTGGTTCGCCGCCATGCGCCCGCACTCCCCGCGCCCGATGTCGTGCGCCTCCTGACGGTGTTGGGCGAGGTGGAGCGGCAGATCCGCGCGAGCGGCAACGCTCGACTCGCGGTCGAGGTGCTGCTGCTGCGCTGGGCGATGATGGGGAGAACGGTCGAGCTGGAAGAGGTGATCAACGCGCTCAAGGGGAAGGGGGAAGAGGGACGGGGGACCGGGGAAGAGGGAAGAGGGAAGGGTACGGCGGGCGCCGGCTCCGTCGCGCCGCCGCAAATGCGGGATCCCGCTCCCACGCCGTCGACTCCACCCGTCCCCCTTCCCGCGTCCCCCGTCCCCGAGAAGGGTCCGCTCACTCTCGATCGTCTCCGCTCGCTGTGGCCGCAGCTGGTGGTTGACGCGCGTGCCAGGAGTCCGATCCTTGGTGCGCTGGTGGCGGCGGCCGAGGCAGCGTCGGTCGAGGACACCATGGTCACGATTCGCTTGCTCGACGACAATCCGGTGCATGCCGAGGGGCTCGAGCGTCAGCGCGACGTGCTGACGCAGCTCGTGGGCCGCTACGTGAATGGCGCGGTGCGATTCCGGCTGGGTACGGCGGTGCCGCAGGGCGCGCGCGCGCGTCCGGCGCGCATCACGGAGGACAGCGCTCGTGTGGAGCGGCTGGCGCACTTGCGAGGCAAGGACCCGAGCCTCGATGCGGCGGTGGACGCCCTGGATCTGGAGCTGCTCGAATAGCTTGCACCTCGTGGGGGTGCGGGGTAACTTTCGGTACATGGCGGATTTATCCAGCCTGCTCCAGCTGGGGCAGCAGATGCAATTCCGGCTGTCGGAGATCCAATCCCAGCTCGCGCAGCAGACGGTGACCTGCTCGGCCGGGGGCGGGATGGTGCAGGCGACGGCCGACGGTCGTGGCCAGATCCGCGCGATCAAGATCGACCCCCAGGCCGTGAGCCAGGGCGACATCGAGATGCTCGAGGATCTCGTCGTCGCCGCCGTGGCGGAGGCGCAGAAGCGCGCGGCCGAGCTTTACCAGGCAGAGGTGCGCAAGCTCGCCTCCGGCCTGCCGTTCCCGTTGCAGCTGCCGTTGTAGCTCGCGCCGTGTCGGCCATCGAAGATCTCGTGGTGGAGCTGGCCAAGCTCCCCGGGATCGGACGCAAGACGGCGCAGCGTCTCACGTTTCACCTGTTGAAGCAGGCGCCCGACGTCGCCGAACGGTTGGCGGGCGCCATTCGCCGCGTCCGGGAGTGTGTCACGACCTGTGGGGTGTGTGGCACCCTCACCGACGCGGACCCGTGCGCGATCTGTGCGGATCCGCGGCGCGACGATACCGTGTTGTGCGTGGTGGAAGAGGCGTCGGACGTCGGCGCCATCGAGCGCGCTGGTCGCTACCGCGGCCGCTACCACGTGCTCGGCGGGCGCTTGAGCCCGCTCGACGGGGTCGGCCCGGAGGCCCTGCGGCTGGACGCGTTGATGACGCGGGTGGGCAATGGCGCGGGGGTGCGGGAAGTGATCGTGGCCACCAACCCGTCCATGGAAGGCGAAGTCACCGCTACGTATCTGCAGCAGCTGCTGAAACCAACGGGCGTGCGCGTGACGCGGATTGCCCGCGGGTTGCCGGTGGGCGGCGATCTGGAATACGCCGATGGCGTGACCATCGCGCAGGCGCTGGACGCGCGGCGCGACATGTCCGACGGCGCCTGACCGAGGGGTAGCATGCCGGGTGCAGCGAGCTGGTCGTTCTCCGAGAACGACTTCAAATTGATCCAGCATCACCTGCAGGGGTTCCTGCGCGAGTCGAACGCGCGGTGCGCCCTGCTGGTCGACCGCACGGGCCAGCTCGTGGCGACCGTCGGCGACCCCCCGCAATTCGACTCCGCCGCCTTCGCCTCCCTCACCGCCGCCGATTTCAGCGCCAACGACCAGCTGGCCAAGATGATCGGCGAGCCCGATTTCGCCTCCCTCGTGCATCAGGGCGAAAAGGAGTCGATGTTCCTCGCGGACGTGGCCAAGCGCGTGATTCTGGTGGTCCTCTTCGACCAGCGCACCACGCTCGGCCTCGTGAAGCTGAAGGGGAAGGGCGCGGTTGAGCAGCTGAACAAGGTGTTCGAGGAGATGTTCAACCGCGTCAACGCGCGTCCGAGCGCGCCGCAGAAGGGGTTGCTCGAAGGCGCGGACGACGAAATTGACAAGCTGTTCGGATAAGGGGACGCGCCCATGTCGATGATCAACTACGCGTCCCGCGAGATCAACTGCAAGCTGGTGTACTACGGCCCCGGCTTGGGCGGCAAGACCACCAATCTGGAGCACATCTACGGCAAGGTCTCGCCCAACACGCGGGGCAAGATGATCTCGCTCGCGACCGAGACGGAACGGACGTTGTTCTTCGATTTCCTCCCCGTCGACCTCGGGACGATCCGTGGTTTCAAGACGCGCTTCCACCTGTACACCGTCCCGGGACAGGTGTACTACAACGCGAGCCGCAAGCTCATTCTGAAGGGCGTCGATGGGCTCGTGTTCGTCGCCGACAGCCAGATCGAGCGCATGGAGGCGAATGTCGAGTCGATGCAGAACCTGTACGACAACATGGCCGAGTACGGATACGATCTCACGAAGATCCCGTTCGTGATCCAGTACAACAAGCGCGACCTGCCCAATGCGGCGCCCATCCGGGACCTGCAGGCATCGCTCAACCCCGGCTGGCCGATCGAGGACCCCGCGCAGCAGAAGGTGCTCCCGGATCCGTTGCATCCGGGCTCGAATCTGATCGAGCGGATCGGCAACGAATGGACGGGCCGGGCGCCCTACCTCGAAGGCGTCGCGATCCGAGGAGACGGTGTGTTCGACACGCTCAAGGCGGTCAGCAAGCTGGTTCTGAAGACGCTGAGCTAGGCGGTAGTATGCGGTGGACCCTTCCCAACATTCTCACGCTCGCGCGCATCTGTCTCACGCCCGTGATCGCCCTGCTGCCGTTCATCCAAGGCTACTGGCCCAAGGTCATCGCGCTGATCATCTTCCTCGCGGCCGGCGCCTCCGATATCCTCGATGGCTACCTGGCGCGCCGGTACCATCAGGTGAGCGAGCTGGGGCAGCTGCTCGACCCGATCGCCGACAAGCTGCTCCTGTTCGCGACGCTCATTCCGATCTTCTGGATGACGAACCATCCCACGATTCTCGTGGACTACCGGATTCCCTGGTGGGGCAGCCTGCCGGTGTGGGTCGCCTTGCTGCTGGTGGGGCGCGAGGTGTCCATGACCGCCTTCCGCTTCTTCGCGAAGCGGCGCGGCGTGGTGATCCCCGCGGTGGGGGCGGGGAAGGCGAAGGCACTCGTGCAGAACATCTTCATCGGCGCGACGATCGCCTGGTTCGCGTGGAAGGATGCGCTGGCGGCGCACCGCTGGGCGGGCTGGTTCCGCAACTTCTGGGACGAATTCCACGGCGCCGTGGTCGCGATCACCCTGGCAGGCGCCGTGCTCCTCACCATCTATTCGCTCGGCGTGTACATCTACCGGTATCGCGCGCTCCTGAAGGGCAGCGGGTGAAGCTGGAGGCCGTGACGATCGGGACCGAGCTGGTACTCGGTCTCACCGTCGATTCGAACGGCGCCGACGTGGGCCGGGTTCTCGCCGCCGCGGGCGTCGAGATCGTGCGCCGCACGACGGTGCCCGACCGAGCGGACGCGATCCGTGCCGCGGTGGGCGAGGCGCTCGACCGTACGGGGTTCGTGCTGACCACCGGCGGGCTCGGGCCCACGAGCGACGACGCGACCAAGACCGTCGTGGCCGGCCTGTTCGGGCGGCGGCTGGTGCTCGATGAAATCCTCCTGGGCGCCCTCGAATCCCGCTTCAAACGCCTCGGGCGCACGCCGATGCCGGCCGCCAACCGCAGCCAGGCCGAGGTGCCCGAAGGGGCGACCGTGCTGCCCAACCCGCGGGGCACGGCGCCGGGACTCTGGCTCGAGGACTCGCGTGGACGCGTGGCCGTCCTGCTCCCCGGCGTCCCCCGCGAGATGCGCGGGCTCCTCGTGGACGAGGTGCTCCCGCGCTTGATCCAGCGTCGCACCGCGGGCGTCCGCGTCGTGCGCTCGCGCACGGTGCGCACGACGGGCGTCCCGGAGTCGGCGCTCGTCGAGCGCATCGGCGCGGTCGAGGAGACGCTCGCCCCCCTGACGCTCGCGTACCTCCCCTCCGTGGCCGGTGTGGATCTGCGCGTGACGGCGTGGGACCTGCCGCCCGCAGAGGCCGACACCCGCCTCGCCCAGGCAGCCGGCCGGTTGACGCAGGTCGCGGGCGAGCACGGCTACGGCGGCGACGACGCCGACCTCGCGGCCGTCGTGCTCGAGCGGCTGCGGCGGGGCCACCAGCGCCTCGGCGTCGCGGAGTCGTGCACGGGAGGCCTGCTCGGAGCGCGGCTGACCGCCATCCCCGGCTCGTCCGACACGCTGGTCGGGTGCGTCGTCGCGTATGCCGACGCCGTGAAGATCGGGCTCCTCAACGTGCCGCTCGCCACCCTGCAAGTGTATGGCGCCGTGTCGGAAGAGACGGTACGCGCCATGGCGGCGGGTGCCCAGAGCCTGTTCACCGTCGACTGCTCGATCGCGGTCACGGGGATCGCGGGCCCGAGCGGTGGCACTCCCGACAAGCCGGTGGGCACCGTCTGGCTGGCCGCGCGGGTCGGCGACGAGACGCGCGCGGTCCGGCGCGTGTTTCCGGGAGACCGCGACGAGGTTCGCCAGCGCGCCGCGCAGGCCGCGCTCGACCTGCTCCGCCGCCAGCTCGGGCCTGCGTGACGCGCGTCGCCGCTCTCCCTCCCTCTCCCCTCGCGCCCTCGCTGCGGGCCCCCGACGGGACGCGCCTCGCCTACGACGTCTACGAGCCGGCGTCCACCCAGCCGCGAGCGGCGATCCTGATGCTGCACGGATGGTCCGACCACGCCGGGCGGTGGCGCAGCACGGCGGAGCGGCTGCGCGATGCGGGGTTCGGCGCCTACGTGCTCGATCAGCGCGGCCACGGCCGCTCGGGTGGGCGGCGCGGACACCTCGCACGGTTCAGCCAGCTGCTCGGCGATCTGCAGACCTTCCGACGCGCCGTGCGTCAGCGCCTCGGCGCCGTGCCCCATGTGCTGCTCGGGCACTCGTTCGGCGCGCTCGTCGTGCTGCGGTATCTTGAGACGCAACCCAGCGACCCCATCGCCGCCGCCATCGTCTCGAGCCCGTGGTTCGCTACGGCCACCACGCCCCCCGCGTGGAAGCTGGTCCTCGCGCGGCTGCTCGCCGACCTGTGGCCCACCGTGCCGGTGGCGGCCGGAATCGACTCGTCGGCGTTGTCACGCGACCCGGCGGTCAATGCCGCCTACGAAGCAGATCCCATGGTGCACGACGTGATCACCCCCGGAGCGTGGCACGAAATCCAGTGGGCGCAACGTGCGGTTCCGGCGGACCAGGAGCGCATCGACACGCCGGTCCTGTTTCTCCTGGCAGGCGAGGACCGCATTGTGGATGCGCACGCCGCGCGCGCCTTCGCCTCGAGCCTCGACGCGCGCGCCCAGGTGGCCTGGTATCCCGAGATGCTCCACGAGGTGCTGCACGATCCGCAGAGCGAGCGCGTCGTCGCCGATATCCTGGCCTTCGTGGCCGCGCAACGTCTCGCATGACCAGGGCTTGGCTGCGGCTCGACCCTGCCAGAACGGCACGTTGGCTGGGCACGCGGTTTGCCCGTGAGCGGACCGATCGATGAGCGACGAGCCCCGTATTCGCCCGGAGAACGAGGAGAACCCGAAGACGGCGGCGTCCGCGCCTTCCCCGGGCGGCGGCGCGCTGCTCGAATCTCCCGAGGCCGCCGTCGAGCGGCTCGCGCGAGAGCTTTCGGACCTGAACGAGCGCCATCTGCGGCTCGCCGCCGAGTACGACAACTTCCGCAAGCGCACGACGCGGGAGCGTACTGAGCTCTGGGGGAGCGCTCAGGCCGACCTCGTGGCGCGACTGGTGGACGCGCTCGACGATCTGGCGCGCTTCGCGCACGTCGATCCCGCTGCGATCAACGCGAAGACGCTTCGCGACGGCGTGGAGATGGTGGAGCGGAAGCTCTGGAAGGAGTTGGAAGCGGCGCGCGTGGAGCGGGTCGACAAGGTGGGCGTCCCGTTCGACCCGGCGGTGCACGAGGCTGTGACGACGTCTCCCACAACCGATCCCGCGCGCGATCACACCGTCGGCGCCGTGCTCCAACCCGGGTACCGGCTCGGCGAGCGCTTGCTCCGCCCGGCGCGCGTCCAGGTGCTGGTCGTGCAGGGCGACCCCAGCTGATGGCGGCGGCCAAGGACTACTATCAACTCCTCGGCGTGTCCGAGACAGCGACGCCGGACGAGATCAAGAAGGCGTTCCGGCGCCTGGCCAAGCAGCACCATCCCGATCGCAATCCCGACAAGCCGCAGTCCGCCGAGCGTTTCAAGGAGATCAATGAAGCGCACGACGTCTTGAGCGATCCTGAAAAGCGCCGCAAGTACGACCAGCTGCGGCGCTACGGCGCCTTCACCACAGGACGCCCGGGGGGAGGAGGAGGGGGACCCCGGACCGGGCCAGGGGCGTTCAGTGATGCCGATGTCTCGGACTTGGGATCGTTCGGCGGGTTCGGGGGACTTGGGGATCTGTTCTCCTCGATCTTCGGGCGGCGCCCGGGGGCTCGAGCGACGGACGACGAGGAAATCGAGACTACGGTCTCGGTCCCATTCCGCGTGGCGGCGCTGGGGGGCCGGGTCCCGGTCACCGTTCCGGTGAGTGAGACCTGCCCGACATGCAGTGGCAGCGGCGCGGCGCCGGGGGCGACGATCTCGACCTGCCCGGAGTGTGGCGGCCGTGGCACCGTCTCGTTTGGTCAAGGGAGCTTCGCGGTGAACCGGCCGTGTCCCGTGTGTCGGGGACGGGGCAAGGTGCCTTCGCAGCGCTGCCCCACCTGTCAGGGCGCGGGCGAGGTGCGGGTGGAGAAACGGCTCATGATCACCGTTCCGCCAGGGACGGACGATGGGACGCGGGTGCGTCTCAAGGGTCAAGGCGCCGGAGCGCGGGGCGACGTGGTGGTCGTGCTCCAGGTCGAACCCGACCGCTTCTTCCGCCGCGAGGGCAACGACGTCGTGTGCGTCGTGCCGATCAACGTGGCGCAGGCGATGCTGGGGTCCAAGGTGAAGGTCAAGACGCTCGACGGCCGGCACGTGGTGCTGCGGATCCCGCCTGGGACGCAGCACGGCCAGCGGTTTCGCATTGCGGGGCAGGGCATCGAGCGCAACGGGCGTCGGGGCGATCAATACGTCGAGGTGCGGGTGTCGATCCCTGAGCACCTCACGCCCGAGCAGGAAGCCGCGCTGCGGGCCTTCGCGGAGAAGACGGGCATCAAGTACTAGGGCTTGCTCGCCATTCGGCGGCATGATAGAGTTACGCCGCCATGACGCACGTCGTCCAGGCTGGAAACAATACGCGAAATTCGACTCCGGGGAGCCGGGCGGCGTAGCGCCACGACCATAGTGGAAGCGCGCCCCCGGTACCAAGCGGTGCTGGGGGTTTTTGCTGGGGGCGGGTGCGCTGACACCTGCCGTATTGGGGTGTAGCTCAATTGGCAGAGCGCCCGGCTGTTAACCGGGAAGTTGGAGGTTCGAGTCCTCCCGCCCCAGCTCTGTGTCACGACGCCACATTGTTGTCCCCGTCCTCACGCTCGCCGCGACGGTGTTCGCGGTGGGGTGCACTCCTGCCGGCAAGTCGCACGGCCCCACGCCCTCCAAGTCGAAGAAGGGCCAGCACGCGGTCGCCGATCCCGCCCCGGCGCGGGACCCCGAGGCCGAGCAGCGGGCCGTCCGGCTCCAGCTGCGGCTGCTCGAACGCGACGCGCAGGTGGCCGATCTGCAGGCGCGACTGGATGACGCGCGGCAGGAGGTCGTGCGCGCGATGGCGAAGCTACAGACCCTGGCCTCGCGCGCGGAAGCGGCATCTGGTATGGCGGAGGCGGAGATTGCCCTCGATTCCCTGAAGGTCGTGGGACAACAGGCGGGACCCTACATCGCTCAGACGGCCCAGCTGCTGCAGATGAGCACGGCCGAGTTCAACAATCAGAACTACGGCGGCGCGCTCTACCTCGCCAACCAGGCCAAGGGCGTAGCGGCGGCCGGTCGGCGGCTCTCGCTGGGCGATCTCGGCACGCCGCGAGCAGGCGAAGTGGTGTTCGCCCTGCCGTTGCGGCTCCAGGCCGTGGGGCGGGGCAACATCCGGTCCGGGCCGGGTACGGGCTTCAAGGTCTTGTACACGGTCGACGCGGGGACGCCTCTCGTGGCGTATTCATTCGTCGATGTATGGGTGCGGGTGAGCCTCGAGGGCGACCGGAACGGGTGGATCGCGGCGAACCTGGTAGGGAAACGGCAGGACTGACGCGCGCTCAGGCGCGCTTCTTGGGGGCTGCTACGGCGGCACGCGCCACCCGATTGCGGCCCTTTTCCTTCGCGTCATACATGGCCGTGTCGGCTGAGCGGATGAGCGCCTCGGGCGTCTCGCCATGGGTCGGGAACTCGGCCACCCCGATGCTCACGGTGATCTTCCCTCCCTGAAATACCTCTGTCGCCAGCCGGGTGCGAATGCGATCCGTCACGGCCTGGGCGCCATCGAGGCCGGTCTCGGACAACACCACGATGAACTCCTCGCCGCCGTAGCGGGCCGCGCAGTCGACTTCGCGAATCGATCCCTGCAGCGCCGCGGCCACTCGCGCGAGGGCCTCATCCCCGGCCAGGTGACCGAACGCGTCGTTGTACTTCTTGAAGTTGTCTACGTCCACCATCAATACCGTCGCCGGATTCCGATGACGGCGGCATCGCCCGAGCTCGATGGTGAGCGCCTCCATCAGGTACCGGCGATTGTGGAGTTTGGTGAGCGGATCGGTGACGGACAGCCGCTCCAGCTCGGCCCGTCCTTCGCGCAGGCGGTTGACCATGTTGTTGAAGACTTCGGTGAGGTAGCCGACCTCACCCCCGCTCGTCACCGGCAGGTCCACGTCGAGGTTGCCGCTGGCCACGAGGGCGGCGCCCTGCGTGAGGCGGTTCAAGGGCCGGACGATGAGCAGGCCGAGGAAATAGGCAAGCAATCCGACGCCGATCAACAGCGCCGTGACGATCATCGCCGTCTCGTTCCGCAGCCGGATCACCTGGCGGTACGCCTCCACCACCGGGACTTCCCCGACGACCGACCAATTCAGGCGCGGCACGCGTCGCAGCGTCCCGACGACCCGGGACTGATCGAGCCCACGGTATTCGACGTTCTCGCCTTCGTCCCGCATCAACGCCCGCGTCGTCCCCGTCGGGAGCGCGGTGCGCATCGGCTTCGTGGAGCCGGTGAGGCTGCTCGTCACCACCCGGCCGTCGTTCGTGATCACGTACAACGCACCGGAGGGCACCGGCGCGAAGCGCTTCAGGATGTGGTCCACCCCGCCCAGGTTCAGCTTGGCTGCGAGCGCGCCGAGCAGCCGCCCGCCGGATTGCCGGATCGGAACGGCGACGACCTCAATCGCTCTGCCGGCCGCCTGATCCCAGTAGACGTCGCCCACGGTCGGGTTGCCGGCGCTGACGTCCGTGTACCAGGAGTGCGGGAGCGTGAGCGCGGTGGCCTTGGCCGGGTTCGACGCCACCACGTGCCCCTCGCGGTCCACGACAAGGAGGGCCTCGTAGTCGGCGAAGCGTTCGCGGACCGAGGAGAGGTAATCCGTCAGGCGGCGGGGGCTGCGGCGCTCCGCTGTGGAGGCGCGGGCGAGATTCTCCGTGACCTCATACGAGCTCGCGAACACGCGCAGATCGTACAATCGCTCCTTGAGCCAGAGATCGATCTCGCGCTGCGTCTCCGAGCTGACGGTCTGCAGCTGGCCGTTGATCTTCTCTTCGAGCGAGCGCTTGTTCTGGACGTACGACACCCAGGCCGTCGACAGGGAAGGAATGAGGGTAGCCAGAACGGCGAATGCGACGAGCTTGCTGCTGATACGCTCGAGCCGCAGCGCTTGCAGGTACTTGGATATGATCGCTTCCCAGGACCGCAAAAAACCCTCCCTCCGGGGCACCGCAAGATTCACTTCTCACAGAATCGCGCAAGCCGCTTCTGGGGAGGGGGGAGGAACAGGCGAACGCGAGCGAGGAACCTCATCGCGTTACCGACCAACGACTTACGGCCTTGGCTCGGGAGCGCCCCCCCGGGGCGCCCCGAGCCGAAACTGCCGTTACTGGTTCGGCGGCGGCGGGGCCGGCGCCGCGGCGGGTGCCGGAGCCGGTGCCGCGGCGGCGTTGACCGAGAAGTCGAGCCGCTTGAGTACCGCTCCTGCGGCATCCCGCACTTCGACGTGCCAGGGACCAGTCCAGTCCGCCGGCACGCTCTTCCGGCTCCAGGTGCGCCAGGGGGAACCGCCGACCTGGAGCTCCATGTCGCCAACCTGCGTGTCGCCATGGAACCAGACGTGGTGCACCGCGGCGCCGCCCGCCGCGCCGCTGATCTTGGTCCAGCACACGAGCGATCCGACGCTTGCCGGGAAGGCGGACCCCGTATCCTGCGGAACGCGATCCACGACGGATGTGCCGATGGCGGCCTCGACGACGCTGAGCATCGGGGCCGGTGCTGCGGCAGGGGCCGCCGCGGCGGGCGCCGGCATTGCACCGGTGGAATCCTGGGCGCGCAACGCGCCGGGCACCGCGAGCGCGAGCGCCAGCATGCAAGTGAGGTATCTCATGGGTTCACTCCGTTGTTTGACTTCGGCTGTTGTACGGCGTGGCGCGCGCGGAGTTCCAGCCAGGTCCCGAGCATGGCAGCGAGCAGGGTCCCCAGAGCCGTTCCGGCGCTTTGGATGAGCAGTTGGTACTCGAGCTGGCGCCCATGGCACTTCGCCGCGAAGACGGGGCCAACCATCTGCACGCACGAGCCCTGCACGAGCGTGAACGCGAAGGCCGCGGCGAGGCCAAGCGCGAGCGGCAGAGCGGCGACGACCAGGTGCCGAGCGAAGGTTTTCATGAGGCGCGCATCACGTAAAGGAAGACATAGTTGTAGATGCCGGTGAGGAGCGCAAGACACCACACCAGCACCACGTAGAGGCCGCTCTGCCGGTGCAGCCGACGCCACGGCGGCACCGCGCGGCTCGCGAGCTGCCAGGCGATCCCCGCGAAGGCGGCGACGGCGAACGCCACATGCACCTTGAAGAACGGCAGGGCGGCGAGCGCCGCACGCCGCGGCCCCGGCGCCAGGAAGAACGTAAAGCCGCTGAACACCGCGAGCTCGATCACCGCGCTCGCGAGCATCAGACGCGCGTGGAGCGAGCGCCGGCCGCCCCGGACCCGGGTGGCCGCGAACACGAGGAGGGGCGGCCCCCCGATCCCCCAGAGGAGGCCGGCCAGCGCCGGGACGGGCGCGTGGGACATCACGCGGCGGCGCCGCCGCGCAGCCAGTACCGGTCGACGATCAGGGCCAGCAGCAGCGCGAGCCCGCCCCACGTGTAGATCGAGTGCTCGAGCAGGACGCCGCGCAGGCTGCCCGACCAGACCGTGAGCACGCCGGACGTCGCGATTGCGGCGGCGAAGAGGCCGATCGAGCGACCGCGCGAGCCCTGGTCCACGCGCGAGAGGGCCGTGAGCCACGCCGGCAAGGCCAGCAGGTAGTAGTGCTCCCAGGCAAGGGGCGAGAGCAGCACCATCAGCAGCGCCACGATACCCAGGTCGTCGAGGGGATCTCCGGACCGCCGCAAGGCGACCGCGACCAGACCGAGGAGCGCGAGCTCGAGCGTCATGACACCGGCCGCCGGGAGCCCCAGGCGCCCGAGCAGCGCGGGCAGAGACTGGTTACGTGGATGCGCCACCCACACACCCGCCGCAGAGCTCGCGAACCAGTGCTGAGCGCTGGTCAGGGCATTCGGTATGCCGGCCGGCAGGAGCGCGAGGGCGCTCAGGGCGACCGCGAGGCTCGTGCCCCAGGCGACGGCACGCCAGCGGCGCCGGTAGGCCGCGTACACGAGCAGCAGGACGGGAAACGCCTTGAGCGCGGTCGCGAGACCAAGCCAGCTCCCGGCGCGCGCGTCGCGCCCGCGCGAGAGATCGAACCCAGCCGCCACCACCAGTGCCAGCAGTACGGCGTTCAAGTTCAGGTAATCGAAGGTGGTCTGAAGGGGCACGGCCACGGCGGCCACCGCGGTAGCCAGGTAGGGCCGGCCTGCCCGGCCGAGGCGCGCGATGGTCCAGACGAGACACGCGATGCTGACCAGAGAGTACAGGCCCTTGGCGAGCGGCATGCTCCATCGCGCGACCAGCGCGAAGGGCGTCAGGGCGGCAATGGCGAACGGCGGCCACCACACGCCGATGCCCGGAGCTTCCCCGTACAGTGGCCGGCCCGCGAGCAACAGCTGGGCGGCGTTGATGTGGATCTCAGCGTCGATGCCCTTGTGGATGCCCACCGGGATCGCGTGCGCCGCGAAGACGATGCTCAGCGCCGCGAGAAGCCATCCCCGCGCCGTCATCCCCCAGGGGCCGCTGCCCGGCGGCGCCTGATCCGCCATCTGGATCGAGGAGGTCACGTGAGTGAGGGCGCCGGTCCGGCCGTCTGCTGCTGCAGCCGCTCAACGAGCAGGACCGCGAGCAACAACAGGCCGCCCCACGCGAAGAGCGAATGCATCTGGAGGACGACTCTCGAAGGGTACGACCAGACCGTCAGCAGACCGGACGTCGCCACGGCGGCGACGACCAGCATGGTCCGCACCCAGGGAGGGCGCGCGGCCGGTGCCCGGGCGATGACCCCGATCCACGCGGGCAGCGCGAGGAAGTAGTAATGAATCCACGCGATCGGTGACACGATGACGGCGAGGAGGGTCACGATGGCCAGGTCGTGCTCCAGGTCGTGCCCGGGGCTCGAACGGCGCAGCACGAGGGCGGCCACGCCGACGAGCGCCAGGTCGGCCGCGAGCGCCCACGGATGGGGGATGCCGGCCCGGCCCAGCAGGGCCAGCAGGGATTGGTTGCGCCGCACCAACACCCAGGCCCCGGTGTTGGACTGCGTCAGCCATTCCTCTCCGCTGGCGATCGCGCCCGGGATGCCAAGCGGCAGCAGGGCCAGCAGGCTCAGCATGAGGGCCACGCTCGCCCCGGAGATCGCCGTGCGCCAGCGGCCCCGGTAGGCGGCGAAGAGCAAGAGCAACGCGGGAAACACCTTGAGGGCTGTAGCGATCCCGAGCCAGACGCCTGCCCGAACGTCGCGGTTCCGGGAAAGATCGAGCGTCGCCGCAACGATCAGCGCCAGAAGTACGGTGTTCCAGTTCAGCCACTCGAAATTGGTCTCGAGCGGCACGGCAACGGCGGCAATGGCCCAGGTCAGCTGGGCTCCTCGCACGTATTCGAAACGGAGCAGGGTCCACGCGAGGCAGGCGACACCCACGAGGGCAAACGCGCCCTTCGCGAGTGGCAGACTCAGTCGCGCCATGAGCGCGAAAGGCGTCAGGGTGAAGAGCGCGAGCGGCGGCCACCATAGCCCGACCGCGGCGGGCTCCGCGTAGGGTGGCTGGCCCGCGATAAGCCGCTCAATGTGTGGAAGGTGGTTCTCGAAGTCGGCCCCGTTGTGACTGGCGATCGGGACCACTGCGGCGGCGTACAGGACGCTCAAGCCAATCAGGATCGATGTGCGGCTCGTCAACGCGCCCATGCCGCCCCCGCCAGGGCGAGCCACCCCGCGAGGAAGCAGAGGCCGCCGAGGGGGGTGATGGCGCCGAACCACCGGGTGCCGGTCAGGGCGAGAGCGTAGAGGCTACCGGAAAAGAGCAGGGTACCGGCCACGAAGAGCCAGCCGGCGGCCCGGGCGGCAGGGGAGGGCCAGCGGGCCACGGCGAAGGCCACGGCGATGAGCGCGAGCGCGTGATACATCTGGTAGCGCGCCGCCGTTTCGAACACGGCCAGCAGGTCGGGGCTGAGCCTTTGGCGCAGCAGATGCGCTCCGAACGCCCCCGCGGCCACGGCGACGAACGCCGAGAGGGCGCCGACGACGGCCCAGGCGCGTTCCATCAATCGACGCGGCGGCCCGGGACCTCGACGCGCCGGATGTGCTCGATGCGGCCGCTGCCCCCCACGAAGGTAGACGCGAGCCAGCCCGTGAGCCCGACGACGATCGAAGCGAGAATCGCGGCGCCGAGCCCGCTCAATCCGAATCCCGGGACGACCCACGCGACGAGCGCGAGCGACATGCCGTTCACCACCAGGATGAACAGCCCCAGCGTGACGAGGGTGAGTGGCAGCGTGAGCAGGAGGATGAGGGGCCGGATGATCGCGTTCACGAAGCCCAGAACCAGCGCGGCGGCGAGGAGCGAGCCTGGCCCGCGAATCGTCACGCCGGGAACGATCGTGGCCGCGAGCCACAGCCCGAGGGCCGTGATGAGCAGCCGGAAGAAGAAGCCCTTCATCGGCTGTTCCACGCCTCGAGGTTGCGGTCGAGCTGCCGGGCATGTTTCTCGAGGTGCGCCGCGTAGATGGCCAGCCAGTCTTCGGCGGCGTAGGTCCCCGACTCGGTGTGATGGCCGACGCGCGTCCAGTCGAGATCCGTCATGCGCCTGAGCAGCGGCACGGTGCCCGCGCGCACCGCTTCCACCGTGGCCAGGGAGTGCTCGATGGGCAGCGTGTGATAGTCCAGGACCTGGGCCCAGCGGTCCTGGTCGTAGCCTTGAATCACGGGCTGCGGCTCCGCGAGCAGATACCGCAGCCTCCCATACGCGTTGGTCTCCGAGTCACCGCAGTGCACGACGATCTCATGCGCGGACCAGCGGCCGGGCGCGGGGCGCCATTGGAGGGCCTCCCGCGGAATCTTGGCCAGCGCGCGCTTGAGGAGTGCGGGCCCCTCAGCGTACCGGTCGATGAGCTTGGCGCGCTCCTGGGGCGTGAAGGGCATGGCGAAACCTACTGCGCGGGCATCCGCCGGGCTACCAATTGCGCCGTGACGCCGGGCTTCACCTGTATCCCAAGCCGCGAATCGAACAGCAAGGCACCACGCAGTGTGTCATCGGTGGGTCTGCCGGCGAGCGTGGCGCCGATGCCGCCGAACGGTCCGAGATCGGCAGGCCAGCCGTAGATGAATGCCTCTCCACCCTCCGCGGCCCAGGTGACGGCGAACGTGTCCGCGCGCGGCACCGCGAACACCAGCGCGCCGCGCAGCCGGCACGTCGTTCCAGTCTGCACGCGCTCGCTATCGAGCAGGAGAGCGACCAGCGTGAACCGGTCGCCCATTTCAGGAAGGGTGAGGGTGTCCGCGCGCGTCACCCGCCATCGGCCGACGTAGGAATGTGACGCGCGCAGCATGCGCTCCGCGGCCGGCGCGGCGCACGGGCTCGACGGCGCGCACGCGCCCGACGCGAGCGAGAGAACGCATGCCGCCGCTCGCGCCGGCCGCGCCCAGCGTGAGCGCGCGCTCGTCAGGGCTCGGTCGATTCGGCCGCGTGAATCCCGCCGCTCGTGGCGTCCGCCGCGCGCATCGCCGCGCCGACACCACTCGCCCCGGGAATCCCGGAGGTCGACAGCATCTCGTGGCGCTGGCGCTCCGTGAGGGTATCGGTCGTGCCCGTGGCCGCAGCCGCACTCCGATCGGGCTGCTTTTCGCAGGCCGCGAGGGCCAGGGTCGAGACGAGCGACAAGAGAGAGAGTGTGCGGTACCGGATCATATGGACCTCACGTTGTGGCTCACGGGGCTCGCGGTGCGTGGCGCAGCGCGAGCCCGTAGGCGACGATGTTGACCAGCACAACCAGACTTCCGAGCACCATCTGCTTGGGTGGTGTCAGCCCCGCGGGATACAGCGTGGGGACGACATAGTGCTCGACAAAGCCTCCAGCGTACCCGGCGACCCCCGCGCGGGCCCGCAGCGCGTTCTCGAGGGGCGTGAGGGGACAGATCCATCCCCCGTACTCGATCGCCGCGCCCCAGACCGCCGCGGGCACGTGCGCCCACGCCACCCACCACCATCTCCACACCAGGAATCCCCCGAGCACCACGAACGCCACGAACAGCGCGTGCGCGAGTACCACGAGGTCGGCGAGGAGACGGTAGACCATTCGTGCCGCCAGACCTATACAAGAAAACACCCCGCCGGGCCAGAGCCCGGCGGGGGATCACTGCACAACCCACACGCATGCTCCGAGGGACCGGTCAGAATCCCAGGACGTTCTGCGCGGGCGCAAACACGTCGTTCAGCTGAGAAGCGAGATTGGCAGCCGCCAGGAACAGATACGTCAACGCGGTCCGCTCGTTGGTGGTCAGCTCGCCGCCACCGCTGTGCGTGATGACCGGGTTATCGGTCGACCCCGTAACCGTCGCGATCGTGTGGCCGTTGATGCGGAACGTCAGGTCAATCGTCGCGCTCAAGTCGGCGTCCGAGATGCCGAGGGTCCCCGACATCGAGACCGTCTCACGCGGCCCGGTAAACGTGAAGTTGATGGCGAGCGTGGTGGTCGTCCCATTGTCCGACGCGGTCACCGCCTCCTGCACCGTCACCTGCGGATTGTTCAGGCTGTAGTTGCTGGTAAACGTGACGGACGACTGGGTGCCCGCGATGGTCACCGTGAACGTGAGCGTCTTGTTGAAGACCGGCCCGAGGCCATTCGACACGAAGCCCGTGACACTGGCGTTGAAGCTCGCGCTGTTCCCCGACCCGGTGAACGTGTAGTCGAGGTAGGTGGTCTGACCGCTGTTGCTCTTGATCTGGATATGCAGCACCGCGACGTTGCCGGTGCCCTCGTCCATGAAGTCGGCGTAGCCCACCTGGTTCAGCGGAATGACGGGATGCCCCGATGCGTTCACTTCGTAGAGCAGGAACCGCACACCGTTCGTGGGCCCCCCGGTGGTGGCGACGCGCACGTACTGGCTCGAGCCCGTATCCCAGCCGAACACCCAGCCCAGGGTGCTGTCGGGGAAGAGACCGGTGGCCGCGGCCGTCGCGAACGCAGGCACGACCTGCTTCAGCGCCTGCGACTGGCGCGCAAGAGCGGCATAACGATCTCTTCCCGGCTGCGCGAGCGACATGGTGCGGACGGCCCCGGCGATTCTGCTCACCGGGGGCGCGAGCTGGATGTTGGCGGTGAGGGACTGAAAGCTCGCGACCGCGGGGGCGCCGAGCGCACTGTCGAGTGCGGCGGCCTGCGACGCGGTGGCCATGGGATCGGAGAACGTCGGAGCGGTGGATTCGCTGCATGCGCCGAGCACCAACGTCGCCCCGAGCGCCAGCCCCACCAGGACTCTGATGTGAGACCGCATGCGTGTGCCTCCAGACAGGATGGGCTAGGGCGCGCCAAGTTTTGCCAACAGCGAGGGCCCGAACATCATCCGTCCGGGCCCTGGCGGCTGTGATGCGCGACACGTCGGGGGTGGGTCTAGGCTATGAGACCGCCGCCCAGCAACTTGCCGTCCGCATCGTACAGCACACCCGACTGCCCGGGCGTGATGGCCCGCACCGGCTCGAGCAACTTGAGCGCGAGTGCGCCCGGTCCCCGGGCATGAACTGTGCCCGGTACGGCCGGCGCGCGATACCGGCACTGCACCCACACCTCGTCGCCGACGTCGAGCGGCGGGACGAGCCAGTTGACCTCGCCAAGCGACACGTCGTGTCCGAACAGCGCGTCGCCCGGTCCGATGACCACCTCGCGCGTCTCGGGCCGGATGCCCACGACGTACATGGGCTCGGCGAACCCTCCGGGAAGCCCGCGGCGCTGGCCGATGGTGTAGCGCGCGAACCCGCCGTGCTCGCCCACGATCTCGCCCGCCGCGGTCACGAGCGGCCCGGGCGCGAGCGCCGGCGCGTCGGCGGGCAGATGGCGCTCGAGCACGCCGACGTAGTCGTCGTCGGGAACGAAGCAGATCTCGACGGACTCCGCCTTCTCAGCCGTGGCCAGTCCGAGCTGGCGGGCGACGTTCCGTGTCTCCTGCTTCGTGAGCGCGCCGACCGGTGCGAGCATGCGCGCGACCACCGCGCGATCGATGCCCCAGAGGAAATACGACTGGTCCTTGGCGGCGTCGCGGCCGCGGTAGAGCGCGCCGTTCCGCGGCACGACGTAGTGGCCGGTCGCGAGGTAGTCGCACTCGAGCGCGTCGGCGTGGTGCAGGAGATCGCGAAACTTGGTGAACGAGTTGCAGCGCACGCAGGGAATCGGCGTGCGGCCCCGCGCGTACTCAGCGACGAAATCCGCGATCACGTCCCGCCCGAAGCGATCTTCCAGATTCAGCACGTAGTGCGGGATGCCGAGCTTGTGGGCGACGAGTCGCGCGTCGGTGATGGAGTCGAGCGAGCAACAGGGGCGATCGGGGACGTTGTCGCCGTAGCAGAACAGCTTCATGGTCGCGCCGACGACCTCGTAGCCGGCCTCGACGAGCAACGCTGCGGCGACGGAGCTGTCCACGCCGCCGGACATGGCAACGAGAACGCGCGCGCTCACCTGTGTAACACCGCCGCCAGCGCCCGAACCTTCTCGACGATCTTCGGGAAGGCCTCGATCACCGCGTCGACGTCCTCCGCGGTGTTCGTCCGGCCGAACGAGAAGCGCAGGGCTCCGGCCGCGAGCTCGGGCGGCACGCCCATCGCCGTGAGCACGTGCGACGGCTCGACCATGCCGGTGGTGCAGGCGGACCCGGACGAACACGCGATGCCCGCGAGGTCCAGGTGCATCAGCATCGCTTCGCTGTCCGTTCCCGGGATCGAGACATTGGACACATGCGGCGCGCGTGCGGTCTGCCAGGCGTTGATGACGGCGTCCGGCACGATCGCGAGCAGGCGCCGCTCGAAGTCGTCGCGCAGGGCCGTGAGGCGCGCCGCCAGCGCGGCCTGCTCCGCCGCCGCCAGCTCGACCGCCTTCGCGAGCGCCACGATGCCGGGGACGTTCTCGGTCCCGGGCCGCAGGCCGAACTGCTGGCCGCCGCCGTGAATGATCGGCGCCACCGCGCGCCGGTCGCGCACGATCAGCGCCCCGGTCCCCTTCGGGGCGCCGAGCTTGTGGCCGGAAATGGTCAGGAGCGTGCACCCGATCTCGCGCACCGACACCGGCAGCTTGCCGAATGCCTGGACCGCGTCGGTGTGGAACGGGACACCCGCCTCGCGGCAGCGCGCCGCGATGCGTGCGACGGGCTGGACCGTTCCCACTTCGTTGTTCACCCACATCACGCTCACCACGGCGACGCCCGCGGCGAGCGCCTCAGTGAGCGCCGCGTCTGCCACCACGCCGGATGCATCGACGGGCAGCGTCCGTGCCTCGCCGCCGAGCTCCGCGACGAACTGAGCGGCCGCGAGCACCGCCTTGTGCTCCACCGCCGACACGGCGACGCGGAACGGGCGGCCGCGCGCGCGCGCCGCGAGCGCCGCGCCGACCACGGCCAGGTTGTCAGCTTCGGTTCCGCCGGACGTGAAGATGACCTGGTTGGGCTCGGCGTCGAGCGCCGCCGCGATGGTGCGCTTCGCTTCCTCGACCGCCGCGCGCGCGATGCGCCCGACCCCGTGCGCAGACGAGGGATTGCCGAAGCCCTCGGAGCCCAGCACGGAAAGCATGGCGTCGCGGACTTCGGGGCGGACGGCGGTGGACGCGGCGTTGTCGAGGTACACCAGACGCTTGGCCATCTCGCGGGAATCTAAAGACTAGAGGGAGGCCACGCCAAGCTGGAGCACGTCATCGACTTCCAGGGTTTCATAGCAGAAGAACGGCTCGCCGTAGGCTTTCCGGATCAGCGAGCCATAGTGGGCGGACTGGACGCGTATCAGATCGTACAGGTTCTCGCCGGTGGGAAAGATCTCGCCCGCGGCTTTCGCGCCGTCGAACTGGGACGCGTAACAGCGCACGGCCTCGAGCTTCGCCTCGAAGCAGTCGGAGATATCGACCACGAACGACGGTTTGACGGGGTCCTCGCGGTACGCGAGGGCGTAGAGCACCTTGTGCGGCCGGTGCGGGTCGCCAGGCGCGTCGTAGCGTGCCAGACCCGCGAGGTAGCAGGCGTCGCGTCCGAGCTCGGACGCGACGCGATGATCGGGATGACGGCCGACGGGATAGGGGAGAATCACCACGCGCGGCTGCGTGGCGCGGATCAAGTCGACCACACGGCGTCGCGACGGGTCGTCGTTCATCAGATGAGCATCGCGCAGCTCGGCATTCAGCCGAACCGTGACGCCAAGCACCTGCGCCGCGCGGGCCGCCTCGGCGGCCCGGGTGGCCGCATCGCCGCGCGTCCCCGCCTCGCCCTGCGTCAAATCGATAATGCCCGTGCGGCGCCCCGCGCGAGCGGTCTTCGCGAGAGTCCCGCCGCACGTCAGCTCGACGTCGTCACGGTGCGCCGCGATGGCGAGGAGGTCGACTGGCTGCGTCACGATGGAAAGATAGCCGGCCTTGACGGAGGTGGACCGCAGGTGCAGCGTTGCGAGGTCCCCGCCTCTCTACCCTTCAAAAATAAAGGAGGACTTGTGCGTCCTCCAACGCTGACGATTGTTGCTGCAATCTCCGCACTCTGGGCGTGCTCGTCGGCGTCCACTCAGGCCGCGAAGCCTCCCGTCGCTGCTCCCGCCAATGAGGTCGTGATCCTGGACTACAAGTTCAAGCCGGTTACCATGACGGTCGCGGTCGGAACCACCGTCACATGGTTCAATCAGGACATCGCGCCGCACACCGCCACCCACCGCAGCTTCGGTGACGAAGCGTTCGATTCGGGCAGCCTGGGCCACCTCAAGACCTACGTCCATACCTTCGGCACGGCGGGCAGATACGACTACATCTGCATCTTCCACCAGGGCATGGCGGGTACGATCGTCGTGCAATAGACCGAGGCGTTCCAGCCTAGCGGCGGCGACCGCCGCCGCCGCGCCCCCCGCCCCCACGCATGCCGCCGTAGCTGCCGCTCATGCTGCCGCGGGTACTACTACTGCTGCCGCGGTATTGTCCCTGACCCTGGGCGCGCGCATTGCCGCTCTGCCGCGCGGCCGCGTCGCGGTTCAAGTCATTGGTCGTGGCAGACGGCGGTCTGGTGGACGGTTGCGTTCCGGGTTTGGCGGCCGCGCCGCCGCCAGCGCCTTGAGCGGGCCGTTGGCCAGCGGCGCCCCCCTGGCTCGGGAGCTGGCCGGCCGTATTGCCTCCGCCACCGACTTGGTTCCAGCTTCCGTCGCTGCCCTTTTTGTAGACGTTGCCGTCGCGTCCCGCGTACACATCGCCGCTGCCGGTTCTGACGACGCCGCCTGACCCTTCCGGACCAGTGCGGCGCACAGCGGCGCCGCCGTTGCTTGTACGCGCGCCGCTCGTGGTGGTCCCGCTGCGATAGTCGGTCTTGTGGGCGGTCTGAACCCAGCTGTCGCCCCGCTTGACAGTGCTCGATCCCCAGTTGCCGTAGACGTTGCTGCCCTGCCGAGTGGACGCGGCCGTCCCGGTGCGGGGATTGTACGCCTGGGCGGTCGCGCGCGAGCCGTAGGGCCCGTAAGCCGCGGCGCCGCGCTTATACGTTCCCGTGGTCGGGTTGTAGCTCGCGCCGTAGCCAGCGCCACCGTACGGCCCGTACACTCGCGTCCCCCGACCGTACGCTCCGGTGTACGGGTTGTACCACGCGCCGAACCCGTACGTCATCGGGTAGCCGTAGTAGGCGTGCCCGTACGCGTAGGGTGGGTAGTACCAGCCCGATCCATACACGGCGACACCCCACGCGATCATGATGCCGGTGTATCCCGCGGCGTACGCACAGGTGACGTACGGGTCGGACGGGTTGGTCTGTTGCACCGTCACATAGGTGACGTTGTACGCGGGAGAGCTCGGCGGGATGTCGTAGATCTCCTTCGGCACGGACGTCGCCACCTGCCACTCACCGGTGGGCTGCTTCGACACGAACCACACGCCCTGGAAGCACATGTAGTAGGTGTCGCCGACCTTGAGGATGTCCTTGTCGGTGTTGACCGCGCGGGACACCTGGGTGCCCGAAATCTTCTCGAATTTCGGGTCACCGTTGTAGACGACCGCGGGTGGCTTGGTGTCTTTGATGCTCACCTGGGCGGTCGTGGGAATCTGAGCGAGCAGCACTGCTTCCACGGCCTGAGGCGTGCCCGGTATCGACGCCAGGACGCGAGACCGCGGGTGGTCGACGGGAATCTTCTTGAAGTCCGCCGGCAGCTTGAGCGACGCGAAGGTCCACGGCCCGTCCATGTCCGGGGCCCAGAACCAGCGACCGGCCACGCAGATGTAGTAGGGCCCCTTTTCCTTTTCGCCGAGCTCGAAGAGGTCGCTTTCGGTGTTGCTCACCCACAGGAGCCTCGTGTTCTTGATCGGCTCGAACTTCGGGTCGCCGTCGAACGCGATCAGCTCGGCGGGCTTCAGGCTCACGAAGACGACTAGATCGTCGCTCGCGCGCTTGCCCGGCACGTTCTTCCTGACCTCAGCCCAGTTGCTGTCGGCAGGGAAGTTCTTGAACGTCTCCGGCAGCTTCTTCACCGGTACCCAGGGCCCCTTGAGTGTGGGCGCCGTCATCCACACCTCCAGATAGCGGAGGTAGAGCGTGTCGCCCGAGGCTTGTTTGAAGAGATCCCAGTTCGTGTTGACGGCGTAGCTCAGATCCACGCCGGTGACCGGGCTCCAGATCGGTTCACCGTCGAGATTGACGAGGATCGCCGGTTTCGAGCTGTAGAAGATGGGCGGCGGATCGGCCTTGAGCCCCTCAGCGTTCTTGATCACGATCTGGCTCTTGTCCACTCCGGCCAATGCCCGGTCGAGGCTCATGATGCGCTCGCTATCGGGGAGCACATCCATGAGGTCCATCAGGAGCTGCTGGAGCTGGTCTTTTGTGAGCTTCTTGAAATTGATGTTCGTGATCTTGAAGTCGGAGAAATGCACCAGCCGATCCGGGACGGATACGTCGGTGCTCGCCTCGATCCTGATGGTGCCGAGCGCCGGCTCCTGGGCTCCCTTGGCCTGATACGCCACGGCCGACCATGCGACGACGTAGCGTTGCTCCTCCCAGGATGCGATCTGGGGCTGATAGATCACCGCGGTGCCCCCGTGGGCCAGATCGTAGGCTCGGGGCCATCCTGGGTCAGCCGGGGCAACCGAGTCGCCGGGCTCGCTGTCGGGTTCCTGGGCAATCGCCTGCGGGACCGGGGCCGTCGGCGCGGCGGCCGGTTGCGGGGCGGGTGCCTGCACGGCCGGATGGTGCGCGGAATCGGGCTGCTGCGCCGCCAGGGGCGGCCGCGCCGCGAGGAGCAGGCCGAGCAGCGGGAGTACGAGACCGGGGGTAGGACGGAGTGCCATCATGACCGAATACTATGAGAGCCGGCCCATATAGCGAGTATTAGACCTTGGTAGTAGGCGCCGAAGATGGCCGTCCTACTCGTACCGCAACGCCTCAACGGGATCGAGCCGGGCTGCCCGCGCCGCCGGGGCGATGCCGAAGATCAGGCCTATCAGGATGGCAATGGCGCACGCCGCGAAGGCACTCCACACCGGAACGCGCGTATCGAACTTGAACACCAGCTCGATGGCCTGGCTCATGGCCACGCCCACCGCCACCCCGATGATGCCGCCAACCAGCGTCAGCGTGGCGGCCTCGACCAGGAACTGCCAGAGAATCTCGCGGCGCGTGGCCCCGAGCGCCTTACGCACGCCGATCTCGCGGGTGCGGCTCGTGACCGACACCATCATGATCGCCATGACGCCGATCCCTCCAACGAGCAGCGCGACGCTCGAGAGCACGAGCATGATCAGGAAGAACACCGCGGTGAGCTGGTTGAACACATCGAGAATCTGGTCCTGCGTGATCAGATCGAAGCTGTTCGGATCGCCCGTGCCGATACCCCGCATGCGACGCAGCACGATGGTCACTTCCTCCTCGGCGCGAGCCACGCTCACGCCTTCCGCCGGCTTGACCACGATCCAGAGGGCATTCGTCTCGTCATAGCGGAACGATCGGCGCGCGGCTTCGAACGGGATGATCGCGGCGATCTCCTGGCTCGGCGGCTCGAAGATGTTCTCCGGATTTTGATAGAGCCCGACGACCCGGAAGGGGCGGTCAGAGATGCGCAGGTAGCGGCCCAGGGGCTCGAGCCGCCCGAACAGCTTGTCGGCGAACTTGCGCTCGAGCACGACGACCGGCTCGCCGGCGCGGACTTCCGCCTCCGTGAAGAAGCGCCCGTCGAGCAGGGTGCCCCCCTGGATCTCCATGTAGTGCTCGTCCGCACCGAACACGGTGAGCATCTGGGTATGCACGCCTTCGTACTCCAGGCGCTGGAACAGCTGCACCCAGATGCCGGCGTAGCGAATGTCGGGGAGCTGGGCGATCGCGGCCGCCTCAGCGGGCTGCATGACGGGGCGGAGGCGGACCTCCTTCGGCAGGCTCTCGGGATTGAGCGGCGTGGACGAGAAGAACCGCAGGACGTAGAACGTCTTGGGTCCCGCGACCTCGATCGTGTTCAGGATCTGATCGCGGATGCCCTGGACGATGGAGGCCATCGCCATCACCGTCGCGACGCCGATCACGACGCCCAGAATCGTGAGGGCGGACCGCAGCTTGTTGATCCGGAGCTGGTCGAGCGCGAGGAGCCATCCCTCGCCGATGGTGTGAAGCGTCATGATTCGGCGCGGAGCGCTTCGACGGGATCGAGGCGGGCGGCGCGGGTGGCCGGATACACACCGAATACGACGCCGACGCCCGCGCCCAGCCCGAGCGCCACGGCGACCGACCAGAGGGTCACGCGGGCCGGGAGCGGGGACGTGGCCGCGATCACGCCCGCGAGCCCGGCGCCCGCGATGAGACCCAGCACGCCGCCCAGGAGCGCGAGGGTGAGCGACTCCGCGAGAAACTGGCGGCGGATGTCGCGGCGCGTGGCGCCGAGCGACTTGCGAATGCCGATTTCGTGGGTGCGCTCGGTCACGCTCATCAGCATGATGTTCATGATCACGATCCCGCCCACCACGATGCCGATCGCCACGACCGCCGGGATCACGGTAAACAACACGCGGGTGAGCTTCTTCCAGAAACTCACCAGCGCCTCGGCCGTGTCGACCGTGAAATCGTTGGGCTGCCCGGGGCGCAGCCGGTGCGCGATGCGCATCGCCTCCTCGGCGCGCTGCATGCCGTCCTGCACGAGTGCGGCCTCGGGCATCTTCACCGAGATGACGGTCGTCTTGCGCCGGCCGTATATGGCCTCGAAGCTCGACAATGGGAGCATCACGAACCCGTCCCACGACTGGCCCAGCACGGTACCCTTCTTCGCGATCACGCCCTTGATCGTGAACTGCTGGCCCATGATGCGGATGTGCTGGCCGACGGCGAGCCCCGGGGAGGGGAAGAGCTTCTCGTAGACGTCCCACCCGAGCACCACCACCGGCCGGCGCTCCCGTACATCGATGTCCGACAGCGGACTGCCCGCGGCGAACTGGTAGTCCTGGACCACCTGGAAAGGCGCCGTCACGCCGAACACGAAGACGTCGCCCACGGTCTGGTTGCGCCAGAGGATGTCGGCCTGCGGGGTAGGCCACCCGGACTGGAGCGCGATGGCTCGCGCGTCGGGGAGGGCGCGCTCGACGTAGGGCACGTCTTCGGGTGCGATGATCGGGCGCCGCTGGATCGCGCGCCATTCATCATCGTCGATCAGGCCGACCGCGATCGGCGTCCGCCGCACCTGGAAAGCGTTGGCGCCCACGATGGCTCCGCCGATGCGCTCCCGCACGTACGCGTTCATGCCCTGGATGATGGCGACGACCGCGATCAGGAACGCCACCGAGACAATGATGCCGAGGAGGGTGAAGAACGAGCGGAGCTTGTGGCTCCATGCGGCCTGGAGGGCGAGGAGGGCGGCTTGCGAGAAGGGCATGGGGCAACCCCCTACGCGCGCTTGCGCGCCTTGGCCGAGTCGGCGGAGGGCTTCATGCGCTTGACCCGCGCACCGTCCTTCAGGTCGCGAATGGTCTGGTAGGGACCCGCGGCGATCACTTCGCCCTCGCGGAGGCCGTCGAGCACCTCGAAGTACTCGTCGCCCGCCACGCCGACTTTGACCGGGCGGAACGTCGCCATACGGTTCTGAATCACGAACACGCCCTCGGTCTCGCGCCGGCGGCGCGCGAACGCGCTGGTGTCGACCGGCCGGTTCTCCGTTGAGAGCGGCGTGTTCTCGCGCACCGTCAGGGACACGATCGGAATCGCGAGCGCTCGCTGACGCGTGCCGGTCACGATGCGGGCGGTCGCGGAGAGGTCGGGCCTGACGTCGGGGGGTGGGTGGTGCAGCGTGACTTCCACCTCGTAGTCCACGGCCCGCGTGTTCTCCGTCCCGCTCACCACCCCGGCGTTGTCGATCGAGCTGTTCGAGATCTTGGTGACGAGGCCGGTAAACGACGTATCGGGAAACGCGTCGATCGACACGTCGACGGAATCGCCCAGGTGCAGTCGCACCACGTCCGTCTCGTCCACGCGCACTTTCGCCTGCACCACGGAGAGGTCGGAGATGGTCAAAAGGAGGCCCACGTCCTTGGAGAAGGTGCTCGGCACCGCGACCTCGCCTTCTTCCACGGGGAGCCGCGTGATGCGGCCCGCCATCGGGGCCACGAGGCGCGTCTTGCGCAGGTTGTCGTTCGCCTCCTGGACGGAGGCGCGCGCTTGATCGACCTGGTGCTCGGCGGCCGTGAGGTTCGCCGCGGCCACCTCGAACGCCGTGTTCGCCTGCTCCATCTGCTCAGGGGAGATGAGCGTGGGGCTTTGATCGTGCAGCTGATCGGCGCGCCGGAGCGTCCGCTGCGCCTGATCGCGGTTGGCGCGCGCCTGCACCACGACGGCTTCGGCGGACGACAGCGCGGCGCGCGCGCGGGCGAGGTTGGCCTCGTACACGGTCGGGTCGATTTGAAGCAGGAACTGCCCCCGCTCGACCACGTCCCCTTCGCGCACCGCGAGCTTCGTGATCCGGCCGGTGATATCGGCGCTGACGTCGACCTTCTTCTGCGGCTGGATCTTGCCGCTCGCGGTGACAGCGGCGACGAGGTCGCGCCGGGTCACCGTTTCCTCACGCACCTCGACGGGACGATCGTGCCGGGCCCGGTAGATGCCGTACCCGCCGCCGGCCAGGGCGATGACCACGCCGCAACCCAGAAGGATCTTGGTGCGCGGCGACCAGGCGGGCACGTTCATGCGTCAGCGCAGCCGGCGACCGACGGCTTGCTCGAGGGCTGCGACCGCCTTGTGGTAGGCATACACGGCGCTCACGTAGTCGAGCTCCGCGTTCAGCTGCTGGAGTTGAGCGTCGAGCAGCTCGAAGAACGTCCCCGAACCCACGCGGTAGCGATCGGTGGCGAGCTGGAGCTGTTCGCGCGCGGCCGTGCGATTCGTGTCCTGGATGCCGATCGCCCGGTACGCCGTGCCGAGCACGAGGAAGGCCTGACTCACCTGCGTGCGGACCGCGAGCCCCCGCGCCCGCACGGCTTCGGTCAAGTCGTCGCGTTGCGCCTTGGCCTGCGAAACCTGGAACGGCCGCGCGAAGTTCGTGAACAGAGGCAGGCTCAGCGTGAGCTGGAGCTGGAACGGCTGCGTCGTGAAGTGCCACGGATAGCGCGAGTTCGCATCCCGGATCGCCTGCGAGTCGGCCGCGCCGAATGCGAGCGCGTTGCACGGCAGGCCCCCAAGTCCGGAATTCAGCCAGTGGCTGTTCTGGTAATTGCACAGCGCCAGATTCGTGTCGGCCTGGGCCTGGCCGGCCGCGTACGCGGCGTTCAAGTCCGACACCTTCTGCGAGAAGCCCGACCAGCCGGCCGAGAGCGACAGCTGGGGCCCGTAACTCGATGTGGCGGCGCGCACGCCCCAGTTCGCCGCGTTCTCGCGCGCGCGCAGCGCCTTGAGGGACGGGTTTTGCTGCTCGGCCATCGTCATGAGCTCGTCGAGCTTCCACGGCGGCTCGGTGACCGGGAAGGAGTCGGTGAGCTGCACCTGGGAGAGCTCGGTGGGAGCGTTCACGCCCAGGATCTCGTAGAGGCGGAGCTTTTCGACGTCGATGGAGGTCTGGGCGCGCAGCAGCGCCACTTCCGCCTGTCCCCGCGCCACCTCGGCTTGCCGCACGTCGATCAGCGTGGCACGCCCGACGTCGTAGCGGGCCTTGGCGAGGACCAGGAATTCCTTGTCGTGATCAAGTCGTGCCTGGGCCACGCCCGCGTTCTCGACCGCCTGGAGCACGGTGAGGTACTGGGTGGTGACATCGGCGATGAGATCGGATTCCGCGCCTGCGATGTTGGCGTCCGCGGCGGCCAGCTCTGCCTTGCGCAACCCCGGCTGGGCCAGCGTAGAGCCGGACAGCGTCCAGTTGAGCCCCAGGTTGTAGCTCGACGACCACGTCGCGATGCTCTGGGAGAAACTGCTCGAAAAGAACTGCTGCTGCCCCTGCCCGAGGTACCCGGTGCCGAACGACGAGCTGACCGAGGGCAGGAAGGTGCTGGCGTACGCGTTGCGCACGCCCCAGGCCGCGGGGCTGCGATCGTGCAGCGCCTGGCGATAGAGCGGGTTGTTGTCGCGCGCGATCACCAGGGCATCGGCGAGCGAGAGACGCGCGGGAGGCGACTGCGCCGCCGCGAGGACGGGAGCCAGGGCGAGCCCCAGAATCGCCAGCGCGTATCTCATCAAGCTGGGCGAAGGTAGCCGTGCAAAACGAGGCGGGTCAAGCCGGTGGCTGGCGCTCGACGCGCACGCGACGCGAGGGAATCTCGACCTTGAGGAGTCGCCCGCCCTCATCGAGCCACAGATCGACCTGCCCGTTGGGACCGCCCGTGACGGTGACGTGCCGCAGCATCACGGCGCCGTGGAGGAGGGACGTAGACTCCTGCCCCCGGTCCTGGACGGTGAGGGTGTCGCGGCGGCTCGACCGGGGCACCACGGCGGTGAGCGTGACGGGCGCCGGCCCCGCGGCCCAGGCCGCGAAGAGATACAGGGCGTACACGGAGTCATCGAGCACCAGGAATCGTCCCGTAACCGGGATTTCGCGCGCCCGCTCCGTGCTGTGACCCAGGGTGCGCACGGTAAACCGGCCGCGCGAGAGCTGACCCAGGATGCGTGCCGGGGCGATCACGCTGGCGACGTCGTACTCGAGGCTCACCGGCTGCGAGTCGCTGGTGACGTCGAGGATGGGTGCGAGCACCAGCATCGGCCGCTTCCGCTCGTAGCGGATGCTCGTCGCGAGCGTCCAGGCGGGGCTGTCGGCACCGCCCCCGCGGCCGCGCACGAACCGGAAGGACTCCCGGGCGACTTCAACCGTATCTTCCCGCACGACGAGCGTCGCCTCATCGAGGGGGGCCTGCACGGCAAGCAGCACTAGCAGCAGGCCGGTCATGCAGCGCTCACCAGCACTCGCGTGGCGATCCGCTCGTAGATCATCTTATATAGGCGCTCGCCCTGCTCGCGCGTCGCGATGGTGGGCCGGCCCACGGAGCCGGGACTCGCGGCCGGCAGGCGGCCGCCGCGTCCGAAGCGGGCCTGCTGCCGCGCGGGCAGGACGAAATCCTGCGCCAGGTCCATGCGTACAAGATCGGGGGCTATGTAGAGCAGGAGCGAGGTATCGAGCTCGCTGCCGTGCAGCGGCCCCTCGGCGTCCTCCAGACGGCCGCCGAAGTCGAGGGCGAACACGTCCACCGTCAGCACGCGCGCCTGGCGCGTGCGCAGCGTGGAGAGCGCCTCCTGGTGCGGATCGTAGCCGTGCGCGGTGAGAATGATGAACGCGTCGACACCCGCCTGCTCCCATGAACCCACGAGGTCGTTCATCAGGCGGTGCAGGGTCTTGCGGCGCAGGGACGCGTTGCCCGGAAACCGGCGCCGGCTGGCGCGGTTCACGCCGTATTCGACCGTGGGCGCCCGCAGCACCTGGAACGCCGCCGACAGATCGTCGGCCAGGCGCTCGATGATCAGCGTATCACACCCGAGGGGCAGGTGCGGTCCATGCTGCTCGCACGTGCCTACCGGCACGAGCAGCCGCGAGTCGCGCTCCAGGACGCGGCGCACTTCATCGGGAACGAGGTTCTTCAGGTGCAGCGGTCGGCTCATTTTCTAGTCCCCGGCTGTCTCGCCGCGGCTGCGGGCGCGGAATGGGTGCACGGGCCGGCCGTCGGCTGGGCGGCGGTCGCTGCGACGGGTGCGGCGGCGGCCCTGGCGCTGTACCTCATGTCCCAACCCCGGAAGGTCGTCCCCGGCCTCGCTGCCCTGGCGACGGTCGCGCTCGGCCTGGTGCTGGTCACGGGCATGTGGGCGGTGCATCGCATCGAGTGTTGCTGGCCGGCGGTGCGCGAGGCGCGCGTCACGCGCGCATCCACGCAGCTGGCGGCGACGCTCTCCGGTGCGGTCGCGGCCGCGCGGGCCCTGGCCGAGCGTGGCGCCGAGGCCGCGGCCCTACCGCCCGCGGACGCGTTCGCCGCCGCCGCGGCGGCCACGCGCCGCGGACCGCGCGGCATCGAGCGCGGTATCGTCGTGTTCGGGGCCGACGGCATTCCCATGATCTGGGCGGGCCGCCACCGGTTCGTTCCGGCTCCCGATACTGCCGAGCTGCGCGCCGTCATCACTCCATTCTACGTCTCGCTCGAGGCTCGCCGCCAGACGACGAGCGGCGCCTGGTCGGTGGGATCGGTCCTGCTCGCCACCGCGCGCGCCGCCCCCGACCGCGGGCGCTCGCTGGCGGCCGTGTTCGCCGCGTCGCACGGCGTCGGCCTGCAGTTCTTCCCGCCGCGGCTCGCCCCGTCCGGATCGGATGTTTTCGATTACACCCCGAAGCCGCGTTCCGATACCCTGTTCAGCGTGCTGACGGTCCCGCCCACTCAGGGGAATGCGAAGGCTGAGGTGTTGGGGCAGGCCGCGCGGCTCGGATCGCTCGCCCTGGCCGCGGCGCTGATCCTTTTCCTCGTCGCCGCCCCTCCGGGGGCGGGGCGGTGGAGCGTGGCGCTCACCGGCGCCTGGTGTCTCGTCCGCGCCCCGCTCGGCGCTACGGGTACGCTCGCCACGCTGCTGTTCTCGCCCGTCACGTTCTATCGCCCCATGCTCGGCGTGTTCAGCGCGTCCGCGGGCTCGCTGACCGTCCTCGCCGCCCTGGTCCTGTTCGGCGCGGGCGTGCTCTGGCGCCGCGGCGTCCGGCGCCGCTGGTGGTCTGTCGCCGCCGCCGCCGTCCTCGTGCTCGAAGCGCCCTACCTGGTGCGCGATCTGGGGCGCGGCATCCGGCCTCCCGCATCGGGCGTCAGTATGGCGCTCTGGCTTTCCTGGGAGACCACGCTCGCCGTCACGAGCATGTCGCTGATCCTCCTCGCCGCGGCGCTCGTGCGGGGCACCGCCGAGCCGCGCCGGGTCTCGTGGATCCTGCCCGCAGCCTGCGCTTGGGCGGCGGTCGCGGCGCTGGCAGGCCTGTGGTTGTGGGAACCGAATGGCGCATGGCCCGATTGGTACACGTTCGTCTGGCTGCCGGCGCTCGCCGGCGTGCTCGTGCCCGCCCCACGGCGCTGGGCCGTCGTCGCCATCGCCACGGTGGCGGGTACCGCGGCGGCGCTCGTCACCTGGGGGGCGTCCGTCGAGGGGCGCATTGGTCTCGCGGACCGCGATGCGCGCAGCATCGGCAGCGGGGCTGACCGGCACGCCGCCGCTGCGCTCCAGCATCTGGGCGAACAGGCGACGGCCGGCCCTCCGCTGCACACCGCGGGCGATTTGTACGGGCTATGGATGGGCTCGACGCTCGCCGCCGCCGATTACCCGGCCGTGCTGTCGCTCTGGACCCGGAACGGAGATCTCATTTCCGACCTGCCGCTCGCCACCCTCGATGTTCGGGCCGCGCTGCTGTCCGCCCTGGCGCGATCCGCGGAGACAGGCGCCGGCCAGCGGGTCGAACGCGTCGACGCGGTGCCTGGTGCCCACTACGTCCTGGTCACGCCTCTCGAAGAGGGCGAGGTCCTGGTCGTGGTCGTTGGGCCGCGCTCGCGGCTCGTTCAGGCGACGCGGGTGGCGCGGTTCCTCCACGGTGGGGTGGAGAGCGAGGGTCCCATCGAGCCTCCCTATGCCATCGCGCTGACGCCGCCGACCGATGTGGCACACGCCCCGCCACCGGGCGAGGGTGTGGTGTGGACGCGGGCCGGGTGGTCGGCGCGGGGCGAGCGGCGCGTCGACCTGCCGGGGGGCGTGCGACATGTGCACGTCAGCGTGGATCTCCCTGGCCCCTGGCCCCTGCTGGTGCGCGGGGCGCTCGTCGTCGCGATCGACGTCGCGTTGCTCGCTCTGTGCTGGTTGGCGGGCCTGGCATTATCGCAGTCGTGGCGCCCGGCCTTGCCGCCCCTCCTAACAGCGTGGCGCGCGAGCTTCCGCCTCCGCATTGCCGTGGCGCTTGCCGCGTTCTTCGTGTTGCCGGTGCTCGCCTTCGCTGCGTGGAGCTTCTCTCGCTTGCCGCGGCAGGCGCGCGACGCGGGCGACCTGTTGATCCGCCAGACGCTGAAGGACGCGGCGGGCGTGGCGGCGACCCTCCCTCTCGATCGAGCGGGAGCGATTCAGGGCGCCGTCCTCGATCTCGGGTTGCGACTGGACGCGGATCTGTGGCTCTATCGCGGCGGTGTGCTGGTGGGCACCAGCACCCCTGTCTTTTCCGAGCTTGGGCTCGTGGATCCGTACCTGAGCGGCGACGTTTTCCGTCGCGTCGCGCTGGAGGACGAGGTCGAGTTGACGACGGACGAGCGTACGGCCGTCCGTCCCATCAGGATCGGATACCGCGTCGTGGCCGCGGGGCCTTCGCGACTGCAGCTCGTGCTGGCCGCGCCTCAGCTCCTCGACGACGAGCGCGTAGGCCGCCAGCAGGAGGATCTCGCGCTCACCGTGCTGTTCGCGGCCTGCCTCGGTGTCGCGGCCGCGCTGCTGCTCGCGGGCGTGGCGGCGCGGGGACTGGCGCGCCCGGTGGCGGCGCTGCGCGAGGCCGCGGACGCGGTGGGCCGGGGCGTGCCGCCGCCGGCATTCCCCGCCGGCGCGCCGCGGGAGTTCTCCCCGGTCATGCGCGCGTTCGAGCGCATGGCGGCCGACGTGCGCGCGAGCGCGATGGCGCTCGAAGAGGCGCGGCGGCGCACCGCGCAGGTCCTGGCGAACGTTGCGACGGGCGTCATCGCGGTGGACGAGGATCTTCGGATTGCCACGGCGAACCCGCGGGCCGCCGAGCTGGTGGGCCGCGCGCTCGAGCCGGGGACGCCGCTCGAACACGGGCAGGGCAGTGACGGTGCCTGGCAACCCGTGTGGGGTCTGGTGCGGGAGTTCGTGACGCGGGGCGGAAGCGACATCGTGGAGCGGGCGTTTGCGATCGGCGGGCGCCAGATCCGCGTGCAAATCGCGCCCCTCGGCGCGGACCCCGGACAGCGGGGCGGTGTGGTGGCGCTGGACGACACGACTTCGCCGACGCGCGCGGCGCGCGTGCTCGCCTGGGGCGAGATGGCGCGCCAGGTGGCGCACGAGATCAAGAATCCGCTCACGCCGATCCGCCTCGGCATCCAGCACCTGCAGCGGGCGCGCCGCTCGGACCCCGGGTTCGACGCGACCCTCAACGACACCGCGCGCCGCGTGCTCGCGGAGATCGACCGCCTCGACGCCATCGCGCGCGCGTTCTCACGCTTCGCCTCGCCCGGCGACGAGGCGCTGCCCCTCGAAACGGTGGATCTGCACGCGGTGGCGAGCGAGGTCGCACAGCTGTACGCATTGGGAGAGGCGGAGGGAGCGACGGCGGTGCAGCTCGCCGGCGAGCCCGGGCCGCCGGTGCGCGCGCGGCGCGACGAGCTGAAGGAAGTGTTGATCAACCTGCTCGAAAACGCCCGGAACGCCGGCGCCAAGCACGCCGTGCTCAGGATCTCGGCCGGGGGGTCGGTCGTCGCGGTGGAGGACGACGGGCACGGCATTCCGCCCGAGGTGCTGCCGCGGGTGTTCGACCCCGCATTTTCCACCACGTCGAGCGGCTCAGGCCTGGGCCTCGCCATCGCCCGCCGCCTCGTGGAGCGCTGGGGCGGTACCATTGGTCTCGAGAGCGCGGTGGGCCGGGGGACCACCGTCACGATTACCTTCCGTGCCTGGGCGTCCTAGCGCGCGCCGGGTATTGGCCCAAGGTCCAATTGGCCCGCCCCGGGCCCATCTGCGACTGTAAATAGGAACCTTTGGAGGGAGACCGCCGTGAAGACCTGGCTTGCAATGTCCGTGGTGATGGCAGTCGCATGCGGGAGTGTCGCGGAAATCACCACCAATCGCGACAAGACAGTTCCGCTTCCCAACGAGCCGACCTGGGCCTGGGGGAGGAAGGACACCGTGAGCCACTACGAGTCGGACCCGGCCGCGGAAAACGCGGACCTCCACCGGCTCGTGCAGGAGTCGATCGAGAGTGCGCTGGCGCACAAGCACTGGAGGAAGAGCGATGATCCCAGCCAGGCGCAGCTGCTCGTGACGTATCACATCGGCGTGAAGCGCGGCGAGGTGATCGAGACGTCGACGGCGACGGTCAGCGGGTGGTACGGGGGCTATGGGTGGGGCTACTACGGAGCGCCCACGTATATGGTCACGAGCTCCGCGCCGGTCCCCTACAACCAGGGCGCATTACTGATCATCGTGCGGGACCGCGCGTCGAATCTGGTGGCGTGGAACGGTCTGTACAAGAAGGACATCCACGATCCGCCGCAGATCAGTCGCGACCGCGTGGAGTCCGCCGTCAACGACCTCCTGCGGGATTTTCGCTAGGCGCTCACTTCACGATCGTCTTCATCATCGGGTCGCGCAGGCAGAGCCACAGGAACGCGAGCCACGCCTTCATAGGGTCGTAGGTTCTGCTGGTCGTGGCCTTCCGTGGCGGCTTGCCCGCCTCCTCGGGGTTCGTCGCGCGCACCTTGAACTTGTTGGCTGCGAACTCGATCAGTCCCGCCTTGATGAACCCCCCCACGCCACCGCCGGTGAAGTCGATCGCCAAGTCGTGATAGTACGGCACGAGCGTGGTCTTGGCCACGCCGCGGACGGTCGTGATGGAGAAGGGCATGCTGTCGATGGTGCCGCCCTTGAGCAGCATGGGTTCGGTCTCTTGCAGAAAATCGTTCAGCACGAGCGCGGGCATGGTGCCCAGCTTCCCGGTCAGCGTAAAGCGGAAATCCGGTGCATCGAGGGGAACGGTGGCGTGCGCCGACAGCAGGCCAGCGTTCATGAGACGCGCGCTCACGTCGATCGCGAGCGTGTCCCCACTCGACGGCACGTCGATGTGCACGATCCTGCCCTGCACCTGGCCGAAGGTGAGCTGTCCGGGGTGGTCATGCTTCGGCTTCTGCTCCATGTAGACGATCCTGCTGTCGCGGATGAGCAGAGTGTCCAGGCGCAGCGCGGGGTGACTGCGCTGCGCGGCGGCTTGCGGGGTCGAGTGGCGTCCGCTCGGACCGGGCGGCGGCCGCTTGTCCGAGAGCACTTCGAGACGAGCGCCCTGCATCTCGAGGGCGCGAATGTTGAACTCACCGGTCCTGATGAACGTGCGATAGGCCAGGCCGCGCGCGTACAGGCGGTCGAATCCGAACGTGATGCGATCGCGGCGATGGCGCTGGGCGCGCGCCCAGACCGAGTCCGGCACGCGCAGGCGGTAGACGACACTGTCCAGGTGCACGGTTGAATCGGAGAGACCGATATCGATTCTGCCGATCGCGAACTCGCTCATCGAGTCGGGCCGCAACAGGAACCCTGATGCGTCGAGCCGCACCCCTTGCGACGATCCCGCCCGGTGCCCGAGTGGAGCGGTCGGATCGTACTCGAGCAGCTCGGCCCCGAGCCGCGCGCGCTCGAGGCTGAGCATCGACTCGCCGCGAGGACCGGTGCGCCGCAACGAGAAGATGAGCGTCGGGAACCGAACGTCCGCGATCCGAAAGTAGGAGATGCCGAGCGGCGGAGCGGGTCGTTCCCCGGAGTCGTGCGTGTTGAGTGTGTCGGAGTCCCCCTCGGGCGGATCGGGGGCGCCGGCGGCCGCGAGGAGCAGCTGCATGGCGGCGCTGACGCTCCGGCACCCCATGTGCTGGGCGTCGAATCGATGCCGCAACAGGAGATCCAGGACGCTCACTCCGGAAAGCCGGCACCCGACGGCGCGGGCGTTCAGAATCGGCAGTGGGGCGCTGCGACGGCGGTTCGCCGCCGTGTCGGTAACGGTGACTGCGGAGTCGAACGACAACGATCCGGCGAGCGGCTGGAAGTCGAGGTCACCGAGGATCAGCCGATAGGTGCCGTCGGTGCGGCGGGACAATTCGGCCACCGCCCACCGTCCCAGACCGACCTCAACGTACCGATCCCACCAGCGGAGGTAGGTGGCGCCGCCGACCAGGAGGACGCCCATCGCGAGGGCCCCCGGGTACCAGTAGCGTCTTTTCAGCTTCACACCGGAGAATCATGGCGGCCGGGGCCCGCGACCAACATTAGACCTTGGTCGTAGGCCGCTTGCTAGAACAGCTTGTCGTCGAGGACGATGGTCAGCTGAATCGACTTGAGCACGGCCCGGCCCTGCATGAGCGTCACGCCGCCGTTCGAGCCCGTCACCTGAAACCTGGTCCACACCTCGTCGCGCCGGAACAGCGAGTCCGCGCCGGGCGCGAGCCGTCCGCGGATCGTATCAGGCACGGTGGCGGCGCCGGAGACGGGCTTGGCCGGCACATTGAGCGCGAGCGCGCCAGGGAGGTACGAGCCGGCGGAGTCCGCGGCGACGTACAGCTGCAGGCCGATGGTGCCCGCGCCAGTCTGATTCTGCAGGTCGAGCGTGCCGACGATCGTTACGGAATCGACGATCGACGCGCCCGCCCCGGGCAGGCTCGTGCGCCGCGGCGTGTTCGACGCGGTGACGGTGCCGGGCGGGACGAAATAGGGGATGGTGTCTTGCCCCGAGCCCTTGATGAAGCTGTAGAGGTCGACCACGAGGACAGCTTTCCCGATGCCGCACGCCGCCGCGGCAGCGGCCGCGAGCACCAGGAGCGAGACCCACTTCGCGCGCATCATGCCTCCTAGTAGATCGAGAGCGATGTGCCCATGGTGACTGAGCGTTCGCTCGAGAGCGCGTTCGCATGGGTCCAGACGCCCACATCGAACGACACCGGCCCCATCCGCACCCCGGCGCCTCCTCCGAACTGCACCCGCTTGTGCTGGTCGCGTCCCAGCCCGCCGCGCAGCGCGAACGGTCCCATGCGCTGCTCGCCGCCCAGCCGCAGCGTCGCGCCCTCTCCCCCGTCGACCACGGCGAGCCCGAACGTCGTGCTGTTGATCGTCACCGCGACGTCCCCGGCGTAGGTCACCGGCAGCTTGGTCGTGGTCTTGACGCCAGTCCCGGTGGTTCGCGAGTAGGTCGAGTCCTTGTAGAACGAGCTGTCCTGGCGCGTGTCCGGCCACGTGATGGTCGCGCCGATGTCGTTGATCCCGAACCCGATCTCGACCGGACCCGAGACATAGACGAAGCCGATGTCGGCGCCGACGCCGTGCCCCAGCGTGTGTCCGAGGGTCGAGTATTGCGTCAGGGCGGCTGCGTCGAACTTGACGGGCGTCGGCCCGCCGAACAGGGTGTCGCCCGTGGTGAAGCCGCCGTTGCCGCTCGAGCTCCCGTACGCCGCGCCGAGGTAGTAGTGCACGGCGGCGCCGACGTACAGGCCGTGCATCGAGTCGCCCACGACCCGCCCGTTGTAGCCGATGGTCGGCGCCAACCCTGCGGCCGCGAGCCCGTGCCCGGTGACGGCGTAACGCGTGTTGTTCTGCGCCGGCTGGCCGTTGAAGAACGCGATCAGCGTATCGCCGAGCGCGAACTTGATCTCCTCCTGGATCCAGCCCATCACCGATACGCGGAAGCCCTTCATGCCCCAGCCGATGTCGGACACGCGGGTCACGCCGCCGAAGCCGACCTCATCCTGCGGGATCAGCACCTTTGCGGCGCCCAGATCGACCTGGAGCGAGTCCTTGCCGATGCCGATGAAGACGTCGTTGGTGGGCGTCGGCGGCTTCTTCAGCTCGAGGTTGATCGGGAGGTTGAAGATCAGATTGAGGATCTGGACCGGATTGAACCCGGTGGAGTCCGGGTTGAACATCGGGTCGTCCTCGAGATGCGGGTGGTCGTTGAAGAACTGGACCAGACCGAGGGGCAGCGGGATCGTGATGGACGGCATCTGCCGCCCCCCCCGCATCGGGACGCTGCGATAGGCTGCGTTGTACCGCGCGAGAGTGCCGGGCTGGAAATAGGCTGTGCTGCCAGGGACCTGGGCGCTGGCGGACGCCACAGCCAGCATGAAGGCGACGGGCAGGACGCCGACCAGGGATGTACGCAGGGGATTCCTCATAGTGACAAGGCCGCGACACGATGGCGAATTGTGCCCCGGCCGGGCGTGAGCGGGGTCACAACCCACAGAATTCGGGCCTCCGATTCCCGTCTCAAATCGAGTCGCGCCACCAACTGGCGACACCTCTCTCGCGCCTTCATCTTCCGGGCGACTCCTCCGAGGGATGACGGTGACGCAGGCCGGGCGAACGATGCGGGCAGGGCTTCTGGTGGCGGCCGCCTACTACGTCGCCGCTCGGGTCGGCCTCACCCTCACCATTCATCCGTATCCGGTGTCGATCCTGTGGGTTCCCAACGCGATTCTGCTCGCGGCCCTGCTGCTCACCCCCGTGCGTTCGTGGTTCTTCATGTTGCTCGCCGCGCTGCCCGCGCACCTGGCTGCGGAGCTTCCGGGGGGCGTGCCGCTGCCAATGGTGTTGTCGTGGTTCGTCAGCAATTCCACCGAGGCCCTGATCGGGGCGGGCTGCGCCCGGTACTTCATCGGCGAGCCGTTGCGCTTCGACCGGTTCCGGCACGTGGCGGTCTACGTCGCGCTCGCGGCGTTCCTCGGCGCCTTCGCCTCGTCCTTCCTCGATGCGGGGCTGGTGGCGATCAACCGGTGGGGAGCGGCTGGGTTCTGGGAGAACTGGCGCGTGCGCTTCTTCTCGAACGTGCTCGCGGCTCTGATCGTCGTTCCGGCGATCGTGATCTGGGGGACGGGGGGAGTCGCGCGCCTGCGGGCCGGTCTCACCACCCGTCTGGTCGAGGGGTCTCTGTTGGGGCTCAGTCTCATCCTGGTGTGCGTCTGGGTATTCCTGGACGGCGCCGCCGGTCCCGCCGCCATGCCGGCGCTGGTCTTCGCGCCGCTGTCGGTTCTGTTGTGGTCCGCCGTGCGGTTTGGGACCGGTGGGACGAGCGCGAGTCTGCTCCTTGTGGCACTCCTCGCCATCGGGGGAGCGATGCTCGGGCGCGGTCCCTTCGTCTCCGTCTCGCCCGCCGACCGCGTGCTCGCGCTGCAGCTGTATCTCATAGCCATGTGCGTCCCGCTCCTGGGACTCGCGGCGTTCGTGGAGGAGCGCGTGCAGGCCGAGGACGTGTTGCGCGAGACGCATCAGGCACGGAGCGAGTTGGTGCACCTGAGCCGCGCCGCGATTCTGGGCGAGCTTGCCGGCGCGCTGGCCCACGAGCTCAACCAGCCCCTGGCCGCTATCCTGGCGAACGCGCGGGCCGGCCAGCGGATCCTGGAACGGGACACGATCGACGTCAAGGAAGTGCGCGAGATCCTGGACGACATCGCCGGCGACGACCGGCGCGCGGGCGAAGTCATCCGCCGGCTGCACGCGCTCCTGAAGAAGGGGGATCTGCAGCGGCGCCCGCTGGACCTGAACGAGGTAGTCAGCGACGCGCTCGAGCTTATGCACAGCGACCTGATTCAGCGCTCCGTATCGGTCGACGCTCATCTCGCGCCGGAGTTGCCGATGGTGCTCGCCGACCCCGTGCAGCTCCAGCAGGTGCTGCTGAACCTGTTCCTCAACGGCTGCGAGGCCATGGGCGAGCGCGAGCATCACGACCGCCGGCTGACCATCGCGACGACGCAGCAGGCCGGCGGCTACGTGCGCATTGCGATCGCCGACCGCGGCACGGGCATTCCCGACGACAAGCTCGATCGCGTGTTCGAGCCGTTCTTTTCGTCCAAGGCGGAGGGACTGGGCCTGGGCCTGTCCATCTGTCGTTCGATCGTCCGGGCTCACGGGGGGCGCCTGTGGGCTGCGAACAACCCGAATGGCGGCGCGACCTTCTACGTCGAGCTGGACGGAGGAGGCGTGGGCGCCGGCCTCCCTTGACAGGCCCACCTCGGGCCTGCGAGCTTCGCTCGTCCCAATTCAGGTGTCGACCAGATGCGCGCTTTGCTCCGCCACATTCATGTGCTCCTGCTCCTGGGCCTGTCCGCCTCGGCGCTCAACGCTCAGCAACCGGCCCAGCCCGCTCCGGCCGCACCGCCCGCCGCGGCACCGGCGGCGGCTCCCGCACCTGCGGCCGCTGCGCCCGCGCCGGCTGCGGCACCTGTGGCCGCGCCCACCGCGGCGCCTGCTGCGGCTCCCGCGGCCGCAGCACCCGTGGCCGCGCCAGCTGCGGCTCCCGCGGCTGCCGCGCCCATGGCGGCCCCGGCTGCCGCACCCGCGGCCGCTGCGCCGATGGCTGCTCCCGGGGCAGCCCCCGCAGCCGCTGCGCCCCCGCTCTCCGACTCGATCCCGCCGATGTCGCCTCGGGTCGCGGCCGAGATGGCCGCTACGCGCGAAAAGATCCGCGCCAACCGGCAGAAGGTCGTGGCGTCTTCGATGGATCTCACGGCCGCCGAGAACGAGAAGTTCTGGCCGCTTTATCGCGAATAC
>DATIXG010000104.1:0-20398 GCA_035518815.1 Gemmatimonadales bacterium
GTGAACGGCGATCCGATGTCCACCTGGGACGAGCTGTTGAGCCGGGTGGTGACCGCGCCGGGGCGCGTGCGCCTCGATGTCGAGGGACGGGCGGAGCCGATCGTGCTCGATCTGCCGCCGTCCGACACGAGCGTTCGCATGAAGATCGCACGCGGGCTGCAGGCGTATCTGCCGCCGGTGGTGTCCGATGTGCAGCCCGGGGGACCCGGGGCGCGGGCCGGGCTAACGTCCGGAGACCGCATCCTGCGGGTGGATGCGGACACCGTGGCATCGTGGGCCGATTTCTCGCGCATGATTCGCGCGCACCCCGCGCAAGGCGTGACGGTGACGCTGGCCCGCGGGGACTCGGTGATTCGTCTCGCGGTGGTGCCCGAGCGCAAGGTCGATACGGACCCCGAGACCAAGCAGGAACGCGTCTACGGGATGGTCGGCGTGACGGTGCGGCTGCCGGCGCTGCCGAAGGTGGGCCCGCTGGATGCCGTGCGACTGGGCTGGCGCGAAACGGCGTTTCGGACCGGTCTCGTGCTCCAGATCGTGCGGCGGCCCCGCGTGCAGGAGCTGGGCGGCATCCTCACCATCGGGCAGCTCTCGGGGCAGCAGGCGCGCAGCGGGTTCGGTCCCTTCCTGGCCTTCATGGCCTTCCTCTCGGTCAACCTGGCGGTGCTGAACCTGTTGCCGATCCCGATCCTGGACGGGGGCCAGGTGGTGTTTCTCGTGGCCGAAGCGGTGCGGCGGCGGCCGCTCTCGCTCGAGCTGCGCGCGCGCCTGACCCAGATCGGATTCGTCGTGCTCGTGGCGATCATGCTGATCGCGCTGCGCAACGACGTCCTGCGCGTGTTTCCCAGTGTCTTCTCCCGTTAGACGGGAGCTGGAGGAGTTCCTCGCAGGTCGCGGGACACCGGAGCGGGTCGTCGTCGCGGTCGCGCTCGCGTTCTACCGGGACACCCACGGCGTGCAACGGGAGACGCTGCAGCCGCTGATCCAGGTCATCGATCGCGCCTCCCCCGGGATCGTCCAACTCGGCAGCCTGGCGGGTGGGCAGGGATTCGAGATCCGGCTCGCGGAGCGGCCCTTTCCCCCCGAGTACGTGGCGGCGCTGCGACGGGCCGCGGAGGACGTGCTGCGCGGCGCGGACGCCGCGCAACGCGCGGAGCCCAAACCCACATGGGTGCGGATCGAGCCGGCGCCGCCCGCGCCGTCCCCTGTACGACCGGCACAGGGGGTGTGGCGCCGGATGCTCGCCGCGGTGCGGCGGTTGCTCAGCGCTTGAGTCGCAGCGCGAGGTAGGCGAGGACCGCTAGCAACGCAACCGCGAGCGCCGACAGCAGCAGCCGACGGGCTGGCACGCGCGCGGCACTCGCGGCGCCGACGAGCACGCTCGGCGACCCGCCCGGCAGGTCGGCCACGAGGTCGTCCGCTGTCTGGTAGCGGTCGTCGGGGTGCTTGGCGAGCAGCTTCGAGACCACGCGCTCGAATTGCCGGGACAACGTGGGCTGCTTCTGGCGGAGGGCTGGCGGTGGTTGCTCCACGTGCAGGCGCGCCAGCTCGAACCAGTCGGGATGAGTGAACGGCACGTCGCCCGTCGCGGCCTTGTACAGAGTGACGCCCAGGGTGTAGAAGTCGGTCCGGTGGTCGATCGGGCGGCCCTGGGCCTGCTCGGGCGAGATGTAGTGCGGCGTGCCGATCGTCATGTCCACGCCGGTCGACGCCACGTAGGCCGAGACGGCGCGCGCGATGCCGAAGTCGGTGATCACCGCGCTGCCGTCCGAGTGCAGCAGGATGTTGTCGGGCGTCAGGTCGCGGTGGATCACGCCGCGCGCGTGGGCGAAGCCGAGGCCGCGCGCCACGTCGCGCGTGATGCGGACGATGTGGGCTTCGGCGAGCGGTCCCTCGCGGGCAATCCGCGCGCCCAGGCTGTCGGCGCACAGGTCCATCACGAAATACACGTGCGACTCGCCATGCGACACGGCGCGGATGCGAATGATGTTGGGATGCTCGAGCTGCGCCGCGATCTCGCTCTCTTTGCGGAAACGCATCTCGAACTGGCCGTCTCCGGCGTACCGCGGCTTCAGGACCTTGACGGCCACCGGTGTGCCGTCGGGCTGGCGGCCGACGAACACCCAGGCGAATCCGCCCTGGCCGATCAAGCGTTCGAGCGCGTACGGACCGAGGGTCTGGCCGACGAGGTCGGTCGGGGCGGCGTCTTTGGGTGCCAGTGTCATCGGGGCTTTACAAAGCGGGAGCGGTGCAGGTAACTTAGTGCGCTCACGATAATTAGGAAACAGGGACGATGTACGACAAAGCGACGCCGGTCACGAAGTACAGGCAGCACGAAACGGACACGGGCTCTGCGCCCGTGCAGATCGCGCTGCTTACCGAGCGGATCAACAGCCTCACCGATCACTTTCGGGCCCACGCCAAGGATTACCACGGGCAACGCGGACTGCTGCGCATGGTCAGCAGGCGCCGCCGGTTGCTCGAGTACCTGAAGCGCACGGACCTGGGGCGATATCGGCAGCTTCTCGACGAGCTGGGTCTCCGCCATTAATGCAGCAGGCGTCGCGTCGGGCGCCCCGGGAAGAGCACCGGGGCGCTTGACGTATTTTCACGTGCTCTAGACAGGCGACAGAGTGAAGCGCGTCGAGCGAAATTTTGCGGGGCGGACGCTCAAGGTGGAAACCGGGCGGCTGGCGAAGCAGGCCGCGGGTTCGTGTCTGCTCCAATTCGGCGAGACGGTGGTGCTCGCCGCAGTAACAGTATCCGAGAATGTGTCCACGCTGCCCTTCTTCCCGCTGACGGTCGAATACCGCGAAAAGAGCTATGCCGCCGGCAAGATCCCGGGCGGCTTCCTGAAGCGCGAAGGACGGCCTTCCGACGAGGAGATCCTCGCCGCGCGCGTGACCGACCGCTCGGTGCGGCCGCTCTTTCCCGAAGGCTTCAAGAACGAAGTGCAGGTGTTCATCTATGTGCTGTCGGCGGATCAGGAGAACGACGCCGACGTGCTGGGCACGACGGCGGCCTCCGCCGCCCTGGCGCTGTCCAAGGTGCCCTGGAACGGGCCGATCGCGGCGGTGCGGGTGGGGCGGGTCGAGGGGGCGTGGATCCTGAATCCCACCTTTCAGCAGCTCGAGTTCTCGGACGTGGACATGACGGTCTCGGGCTCGCGCGATTCGATCGTCATGGTCGAGGGCGGGGCGCTCGAGCTGTCCGAGGCGGAGATCGTGAAGGGGCTCGAGGTGGCGCTGAAGGGGATTCGCGAGCTGCTCGATGTGCAGCAGGAGCTGGTGGCCGAAATGCGCCAGCCCAAGATGGAATGGACCAAGGTCGAGGCGGCGCCCGAGCTCGTGGCGCGGGTGAAGGAGCTGGCGGAGCCGCGGATCTCGGAGGCCTTGAACCTGCCCGAGAAGGCCGAGCGGGCGCAGGCGCTCGGGGCGCTCAAGGCGACGATCCAGGAGCAGCTTGCGGCCGAGTTCCCCGAGAACGGCCGGGACGTGGCGACCGTCATCGAGGACATCGAGTACCACACCATGCGTGAGCAGGTGCTCTCGCGCGGCGAGCGGGTGGACGGCCGGGATCTCGCGACGGTGCGGCCGATCGCCTGCGAAGTGGGCATGCTGCCCCGCACCCATGGGTCGGCACTGTTCACGCGGGGCCAGACTCAGGGCCTCGTGTCCGTCACCCTCGGCACCGTGAGCGACGAGCAGCGGATCGATTCGATCGACGTGGCGCAGGAGACCACCAAATCGTTCATGCTCCACTACAACTTCCCGCCGTTCTCGACCGGGGAAGTCCGGCCGATCCGGGGGACGTCGCGCCGCGAGGTGGGACATGGCGCCCTCGCCGAGCGCGCGCTCCAGGCGGTGCTGCCGCCCTACGAGGAGTTCCCCTACACGATCCGCATCGTCTCGGACATCCTCGAATCGAACGGCTCGTCCTCGATGGCCACGGTGTGCGGCGGCTCGCTCGCGCTGTTCGACGCGGGCGTGCCGGTCAAGTCGTCGTGCGCCGGCGTGGCGATGGGGCTCATCAAGGAAGGCACGCGGGTCGCGGTACTCACCGACATTCTCGGTAGCGAGGACCACCTGGGCGACATGGACTTCAAGGTGGCGGGCACGCGCGAAGGGGTCACGTCGATCCAGATGGACATCAAGATCGAGGGGCTCGACTTCGCGATCGTGAGCGAGGCGCTCGAGCGGGCGCGCCAGGCGCGGCTCCACATCCTGGACATCATGGACCAGGCCATGCCGCAGCCGCGCTCGCAGATGTCCAAGTACGCGCCGCGCATCATCACCATACAGATCCGCCCGGACAAGATCGGCGATCTGATCGGTCCCAAGGGCAAGGTGATCCGCAGCATCCAGGAGCAGACGGGCGCCGAGATCAACGTGGACGACACGGGGCTGGTGACGATCTCCGCCGTGGGCGAGGGCGCCGAGCGCGCCCGCGACATGGTGGCCGCGATCGTGCAGGAGCCCGAGGTGGGGAAGGTGTACGAGGGGGTGGTGAAGAGCACCACGGCCTTCGGCGCGTTCATCGAGATCATCCCCGGAGTGGAAGGGCTGCTGCACATCTCCGAGCTGCAGCACGGCCGCACCGAGCGCACGGAGGACGTGGTGAAAAAGGGCGACCACGTGAAGGTCAAGCTGCTCGAGGTGGATGAGCGTGGGCGGATGCGGCTGTCCCGGAAGGCGCTGCTCGAAGCGCCAGAGGCTGCGCCGGCCCGGGCGCGGTAATGGACACCCGCGAGCTCGACCGCGGGATCTTCCAGACGCGGGGCGCGCACGGGCTCACGGTCCTGTCGGAGCGCGTACCCGCGGTGCGGTCGGTGGCGGCGGGGATCTGGGTGCGCACCGCGAGCGCCCACGAAAGCCGGCCCAAGATGGGCGTGTCCCACCTGCTCGAGCACGTCGTGTTCAAGGGCACCGAGCGGCGCACCGCGAAAGAGATTGCGCTCGCGCTCGAGTCCCGCGGCGGCGCGCTCGATGCGTATACCTCACGCGATGCGACCGCGTTTCAGGCGCGCGTGCTCGACACGGATCTCGAGCGCGCCTTCGACGTCCTGACCGACGTGGTCCGTCATCCCATGCTGCGTCAGACCGATCTCGACCTCGAGCGGAACGTCGTCCTCGAAGAGATCAACATGGTCGAGGACACGCCGGACGATCAGGTCTTCGACCTCGCCTCCGAGGCGCTGTGGCCGGCGCATCCGTACGGCTACTCGATCCTCGGGACCCGCGAGTCGGTGAGCGCCATTCAGGCGGCCGATCTCAAGCACCTCCACGACCGCGCCTACTTCCCCGGCAACTGCGTGATCGCGGCCGCCGGCAACGTCCAGCACGAGCAGCTCCTCCACGAGCTGGAGCGGCAGGGCTGGTTCGAAGGCGAAGGAGGAACGCGGGAATCGGAACGGACCGCCCCACCCACGCCTCCCGTGGAGGCGGCCGTGCGCGGCAAGGAAATCCGTCACACCAAGGACACGAACCAGACGCACATCGTGTTCGCGACTGACACCGTGCCGTATGCCGACAAGCGCCGCTACGCGCTGCTCGTGCTCGCCAACGTCTTCGGCGGCGGGATGTCGAGCCGGCTGTTCCAGCGGGTTCGCGAGGAGCTGGGGCTCGCGTACGCGGTGTACGCCTTCACGTCGTTCTATCGCGATGTGGGGGTCGTGGGCGTGTATGTGGGCACGCACCCAAAGTCAGCCGAGCAAGCTGCGGCGGCGATCCGCGAGGAATACGCGAAGCTCGCCCGTGAAGGGCTCGATCCTCTGGCGCTCGCCGAGGCGAAACAGCAGACCCAAGGCCAGCTGATGCTGGCGGTCGAGAGCCCGTCGGCGCGCATGTACCGGTTGGCCGGCTTTTCGGTGTACGGGGAGCCGTACCAGAGTCTCGACCAGGTGTTGGCCGCCGTGGCGGCGCTCACGCCCGAGGAAGTGCGCGCCGTGGCCGCCGAATTCCTCGATCCCGCGCGCCAAACGGTGGTGTGGCTCGGGCCCGCCGGCCGATCGTAGCGTCCTCCGCAGGTCGAGCAGCACAATGACCCAGATCAGCTTCGGCGGCGTGGGGATCGACTTCGGCGCCACCACGCTGTTCTCGGATGTCACGTTCACGGTGGCCCCCGGTGAGCGTTGGGGCATCGTGGGGCGCAACGGCGCTGGCAAGACAACCCTGTTCCGGCTGCTGACCGGGGATCTCGAGCCCAGTCGCGGGAGCATCGCGCGCGCGCCCGGTTTGCGCGTGTCGCTGCTCGAGCAGCACCGCGACTTCGGCGACGCGGCGACGGTCTGGACGGCGGCGGCCGGCGGGTTGGCCGATCTCCTGGAGCTGGAGCAGGCGCTGGTGGAGCAGGCCGCTCAGCTGGCCCACGACTCCTCGCCGCAGGCGCTGGCCCGCTATGGAGAGAACCTCGAACGGTTCGAGCGCGACGGCGGGTACGCGGTCACGTCGCGGATCGACACGGTGCTGCAGGGTCTCGAATTCGACCCCGCGCAGGCCCGCGTGACGCCGCTTTCCGCGCTGAGCGGCGGCGAGCTCGGCAGGCTCGGCCTGGCCCGGCAGCTCATGTCCACCGCCGACGTCCTGCTGCTCGACGAGCCAACCAACCACCTCGATCTCGAGACCACGCGCTGGCTCGAGCAATACCTCGCCGACAGCGACCGCACGGTGCTCCTCGTGAGCCACGACCGGGCGTTTCTCGCCGCCACTGTGGACCACATTCTGCACTTCGAAGGCGACACCGCCACGGCCTACACCGGGGGTTACGCAGCGTTCGTGGCCCAGCGAGCGGAGCGCAGGCTGGCCCAGCAGCGCGCCTACGAACAGCAGCAACGCGTCATCGCGCACGAGCAGGACTACATCGCGCGCAACATTGCCGGCCAGAACAGCCGGCAGGCCAAGGGACGGCGGACGCGGCTCGAGCGGCTGCCGCGGCTCAGTCCGGTCACCTCGGCGGATGGGGCCATGGCCCTGCGGTTCGAGGTGGCCGAACGGGGCGGCGATCAGGTGGTGATCGCCAAGAATGTGAGCGTGGGCGTCGGCAGCCGGACGTTGATCGAGCGGTTCAACGGGACACTGGACCGGGGTGGCGTGTTGGGGATCCTCGGGCCCAACGGGTCGGGGAAATCCACCTTGCTCGCAGCGCTTCTGGGCGAGCATCCGACCGAGAGTGGCGAGCTGCGGCTCGGTGCCTCGATCACCGCCGGGTACTACCGGCAGGATCTCTCGCAGGTGCCGCTCGACAAGGTGCTATACGATGTCATTGCCGATCTGCGCCCGCTCTGGGAGCGGGGACGAGTCCAGGGGCACCTGGGGCGGTTCGGGTTCTCCGGCAAGGAGGTGTTGCGGCGGGCCGACTCGCTGTCGGGTGGCGAGCGTGCGCGGCTGGCGTTGGCGATCCTGATGCTCTCGCGGGCGAACCTCCTCGTGCTCGACGAGCCGACGAATCACCTGGACGTCGAATCGATCGAGGCCCTCGAGGACGCGATCGAGGCGTACGACGGCACCGTGATCCTCGTGAGTCACGACCGGGAGCTGCTCCGCGCGCTCACCACGCGTGTCTGGGTCGTGCATGATCGTCACCTGACGGAGTACGCCGGCGGCTTCGCGGAGTGGGAGGAAGTGAGCGCGGAGCGGGCGCATGCCGCGGCCGTACGCGCCGCGGAGGACCGGGCGCTGCGGCAGGTGCACGAACATCAGCGCGTGGCCGTGAAGCCCAGCGACGACCCGCGCAAGGCCCTGCGCCGTGCGCAGCAGGACCTCGCGGCGGCCGAGGCGGCGGTGGCGGAGCTCGAATCCCAGGTCGCGCCGGTGGTCGCCGCGCTCGAAGACCCCGCGCTCTACACGCGTCCCGACGGCGCCACCACGGCCCGGCAGCTCGGCGTGCAGCTCGAGACGCTCAAGCGCAAGCTCGATGCGGCCCTGGAGCGGTGGACACAGGCGACGGAGCGGGTCGAGAGGCTCGGGGAAGAGGGAAGGGAGAAGGGTAAGTTGCGCGTACATCCTACGACGGAGCAGCCATGATCGTCGGCGTTCCCAAGGAGATCAAGGCCAACGAGAGTCGCGTGGCACTCGTGCCCGCGGGCGTGGAGACGCTCGCCGGCGACGGACATACCGTCCTGATCGAGCGAGGCGCGGGGCTCGGATCGGGGTTCGGGGACGATGCCTATGCGAAAGTGGGCGCGAGCCTCGTGGGAACCGCATCCGAAGTGTGGTCCCGGGCCGACCTGATCCTCAAGGTCAAAGAGCCGATCGAGGCGGAGTGGCGGTTGCTGCGGCGCGGCCAGGTGGTGTTCACCTACTTCCATTTCGCGGCGTCCGAGGCCCTCACGCGGGCGGTGATCGACTCGGGCGTCGTGGCGATCGCCTACGAGACCGTACAGCTCGCGTCCGGAGAGCTGCCGCTGCTCACGCCCATGAGCGAGGTCGCGGGGCGGATGGCGGTGACGGACGGGGCGAAGTATCTGGAGAAGGTGTATGGCGGCAGCGGTATTCTGCTGGGCGGCGTGCCCGGGGTCCTGCCGGCCGAGGTCGTGATCATCGGCGGGGGCATCGTGGGGACGCACGCGGCCAAGATGGCGGCCGGTCTGGGCGCGCACGTCACGGTGCTCGACGTATCGTTGCCTCGCCTGCGGTATCTGTCGGACGTGCTCCCCGCCAATGTGGACCTGGTCTATTCCAATCGTCACACGATTCTCGAGCAGCTCGCCAAGGCCGACGTCGTGATCGGGGCGGTGCTCTTGCCGGGTGCCAAGGCGCCGCGCCTCGTGCGCCGGGACGATCTCAAGGTGATGAAGCCCGGCACGGTGATTGTGGATGTGGCGGTGGACCAGGGCGGATGCGTGGAGACCATTCACGGGACCACGCACGAGAAGCCGACCTATGTGCTCGACGGCATCGTGCACTACGGCGTGACCAACATGCCGGGAGCCGTGCCGCGCACCTCCACGCTCGCGCTCACCAACGCAACGTTCCCCTACGCGCGCCACCTGGCACGGAGCGGCTGGCGCGCGGCCTGTCGCGAGGACCAGGCCCTGGCGCACGGGCTCAACATCGTCGATGGGAAGGTCGTTTATCCCGGCGTGGCGGAGGCGTTCGGGCTGCCGCTGGTCGACGCAGGCACGCTCGCATGACGCGGCCCGTGGTGCAGGTGCGGCGATTGCCGCATCATGAGGGCCTGGCGCTCCCGGCGCGGCAGACTGAAGGGGCCGCGGGCTACGATGTCTTGAGTGCCGAGCCCGATTTCTCGCTCGCGCCACTCGAGCGGCGGGTCGTGCGGACCGGTCTCGCGCTCGCCATTCCTCCCGGCTACGAAGCCCAGGTGCGGCCACGCTCGGGGCTCGCCGTGAAGCACGGGCTCACCCTTCCCAATGCGCCGGCCACGATCGACTCGGACTATCGCGGCGAGCTGATGATCGCACTCGTCAACCTTGGGGCGGACCCGGTGCCTGTGACGCGTGGGATGCGCATCGCGCAGCTCGTGTTTCAGCGGGTTGAACAGGTTGAGTTACGGGAGGTCGCTGACCTGCCGCCTACAGAGCGTGGGGCGGGAGGGTTTGGGAGCACGGGAGCGTGAGGCGGCCCACGCTCTTGCCCGTGCTCCCCACCCGCTCCGGTCCCAAGCCACGGACCTCACTTGTCATGCCACACGCACAGCTCGACGTCGTCCCTGATCCTGCAGTGGAGCGGGAGCTGTACCGGCGCGCCTATGCCATGCCGGGCATCGAGAACCGGCCGAGCCTGATTTCGGTGCCGGGCGCCCGGGCCTTGTGGCTCGCGGACGATGTCGAGATCGCGCGACCGGAGGTGATTCTGCGCGGCCGAGAGTTCGCTCACATTCATCCCGACGCCAGCCTGCATGTAACCCTGCCGCCCGAGCGGGCGGTGGAGGCGATCGCGGCCGGCTGGGCCGAGCAGCACCCCATTGCCCAGCAGGCCGGCATTCCCGGCCTGGTGATGGTTTTCACGCCGCGTTCCCCAGAAGAGCTGGACGTCGTGCTGCAGCTGATCAGGGAGTCCTACGAATACGTGACTCGGCGGGCCGAGGGCGAGAGCGCCTAGTGCCGCAGCCGTCAGACGACTGATCGAGGGCCCGTAAACGTGGCCGCGGTGCTCTATGTCGCAGCGGTTGCCGCGGTGCTTGGACCGCTCATCTGGATCGTATCGAATCTTCGCACCGACCCCGTCGGGTTCACGCACATCGCCAACTGCCGCCCGATGTCGGAGGCGGAGCGAGCCAGGGGGGTCGTGGAACGGCGAGGGATCCCGGTGCGCCTCGACGACCACACGTACAGGCACTGGTGGAGGCACAGAGGGTACGTACGAGTCCTGGTGCCCGACGATCGCGTGGCCGAGGCGCTTGAGTTGCTTCGATCGCACGTCGCGGCCGAGCAGCGGGAGCGTTACATGCGTCTGGTCTGACTGGGCCGGCGGCAAGATTCACGAAATGGGTTGGGGACGGCGCCCGCGGGCGGGCGCTGGCGGTGCGCCCCGAGCCGGGTAGAATTGCCTCTCCCCTGAGAGGGGAAAACTTCGTGTTCAAGAAGATTCTTGTCTGGATTGGTGCGTTCGTCGGCATCGTCGTGGTGGGGTTCGCGATCTTCGTCGCGGCGCGCCAGCACCTCAAGTTCGACGCACCGCTGCCGCCGGTCACCGCGTCGACCGACACTGCGGTGCTCGCTCGCGGGACCTACCTCGTGCGGCATCTGGTGGCCTGCACGGACTGCCACGGCGATCCGGCTCGCCGGGCGGAAGGGGCTGAAGGCAAGGAGATTCCGCTGTCAGGCGGTCACCTGTGGGACATCCCCCCCGGCAAAATCTACGCGCGCAACATCACCCCGGACTCGGCGACCGGGATCGGCGGAGCCTCGGACGGGGCGATCGCCCGGGCGCTCCGCTATGGCGTCGGCATCGACGGGCGGGCGCTCTTGCCTTTCATGGAATTCCAGGGGCTCTCAGACGAGGACCTGGCGGCCATCGTGTCGTACCTGCGTCGGCAAGCGCCGGTGCACCACGCCGTGCCCATGCATCGATACACGCTGCTCGGCAAGGTCGTGAAGGCAACGGTTCTCGCAAACCCGGTCGGCCCCAAGGAGACGCCGCTCAAGGTGAGCCCGCGCGGCGCCAGTGTTGAGAACGGCCGCTATCTCGTCGAGTACGTGAGCAACTGCTGGGCCTGCCATACGCAGCGCGACATGAAGACGGGCGCCCTCACGGGCCCGCGGTTTGGCGGCGCGACCGGATTCGACGCGGGCACCGAAGGGTCGTGGTCGCCGCCGAACATCACGAGCGATCCCGAGACCGGGCGGCTCGGACAACTGACGGAGGACGGGTTCGTTGCGCGGTTCCAGGCCGGACGTGCGATCCCGAACTCGCCAATGCCCTGGCCAAACTTTGCCGGGATGCACGAGGACGACCTGCGGGCGATCTACCGCTATCTGAAGACGGTGCCTGCTGTAAAGCGCGACGTGGGGCCGGCCTTCGTGGAGGCGAAGAAGTAGGGTTGCTGCGGACCGCGCTGTGGACGGCGCTCGCGCTCATCGCCTTCTCCGCCAACTCGCTCTTGTGCCGGCTGGCATTGAGCCGCGGCTCGATCGATCCGGCGAGCTTTACCACGGTGAGGCTCGCCTCGGGCGCGCTGACGCTCGCCATCCTCGCGCGCGCCGTCGCCCGGCCACCCCGGCGCTTGGATGTCTCGTGGGCCTCGGCCGCCATGCTGTTCCTCTACGCCGCTCCCTTCTCGTTTGCGTACAGCAGACTTACCGCGGGGACGGGTGCCCTTCTCGTGTTCGGTGCGGTACAGGTGACGATGATCCTCGGGTCGCTGCGCGCGGGCGACCGGCCGAATGTGACGCAGTGGCTGGGGTTGCTCATCGCGTTCGGCGGCCTCGTGTATCTCGTTCTTCCCGGCCTCACGGCGCCGCACCCGGTCGGCGCGGCGCTGATGCTCGTTGCCGGCCTGGCATGGGGCCTCTACTCCCTGCGGGGGCGCTCGGCGCGTGACCCGCTCGCGCAGACGGCGAGCAACTTCGCGCGGACGGTCCCGATGACCTTGGCGTTGAGTGTTGCGAGCTATCGCGGCCTGCATGTGGAGTCGACCGGGCTCGCGCTCGCGGCGCTCTCTGGTGCTGTCGCGTCCGGCGTGGGATACGTGATCTGGTATCACGCGGTCCCGGGGTTGCCAGGGATCGCGGCTTCGATCGTGCAGCTTCCCGTGCCGGTCCTGACGACAGCTGGCGGCGTGCTGTTGCTTCACGAGCGGATCACGCTCCGGCTCGGCCTGGCCGCGTTGCTCGTGCTTGGGGGCGTGGCCGTCACGCTTCTCGCCCGCTCGCGAGGGCTGACGCGGGAGCGCCTGTCCTCGGGCTAGATTCCTGCCATGCCCCGTTCAGTCCCTGAGCTGCTCGCCCCCGCCGGAAGCCTGGAGGCCGTTCGGGCCGCTGTCGCGAACGGCGCCGATGCGGTCTATCTGGGCGTCGAGAAGTTCAACGCGCGAGACAATGACGCGCAGCTCAGCCTTGCCGACCTCGAGCAGGCCTGTCGCCTCGCCCATGCGCGCGGCGCGCGGATCTACCTCACCTTCAATGTGCTCCTCAAGCCCGCCGAGCTCGAGGCGGCGCTGCTGCATCTCGGCGCGTGCATCGACTGCGGGATCGATGCCGCCCTGGTCCAGGACCTCGGCGCGATTCGCCTCATCCAACAGGTGTATCCCGACCTCGAAATCCACGGGTCCACGCAGCTGACGGTGCATGACGCGGCAGGGGCTCGCCTGATGCAGCGGTTGGGCATCGCCCGCGTCGTGCTCGCGCGCGAGAACACGCTCGAGGACATCGGCGCCATTCGGGCCGCAGTCCCCGGGATCGGTCTCGAAACCTTCGTCCACGGCGCTCTGTGCATCGCGTACTCCGGCCAGTGCTTCATGTCGGGGATGATCTCCGAGCGCAGCGCCAATCGTGGCGCCTGCGCGCAATCGTGTCGCAAGGATTACGTCCTGACCGACGCGGCCACGCACGCCGAGCTCGATCGCGGCTATCTCATCTCCGCCAAGGACCTGGGCGCGTGGGAGCATCTCGCCGCGATCGCCGCTGCCGGCATCGGGTGCTTGAAGATCGAAGGTCGGAAGAAGAAACCGGAGTACGTTGCCACGGTGACGCGGAGCTATCGTGGATTCCTCGACGACCTCGCCAATGGCACGTGGCAGCCCCATCCCCCAGCCCCCAAGATCGAACCCCTCGTACAGATCTTCTCGCGGGGGTTCACCGGGGGCATGTACGGGGGTCGAGCGGGTCGCGAGTACGTGACGCGCACCCATCCGGACAACCGGGGAGCGGTGCTGGGACGGGTGGTCGGGCGGGCGCGTGGGGAGCTGGTGATCTCGCTCAGCCAACCCCTCATCGAAGGCGACGGCATCGGCCTCGAGCACCCCGACGGCGCCGCGCGCGGCAACACCGGCTTCGCGGTCACGCGCGTGCGCACGCTCGAAGAGAAGGAAGGGTCTGTGACACAGGCGATCGCCGCTCCCACGGAGGTACCTGACGGGTGGGTGGTCGTGCGCTCCTCTCAGCCCAGCCTGCTCGAGCGCGCGCGCACGTCGTTCGCCGCGGTGGTCCCGCCGCCGCAAGGGTCCGTCCAGCTTCACGTGCGCGCGTGGGGACGAGCCGGGACCCCGCTCAAGCTGGTCTGGAGCGACGGCGTGGCGAGCGTGACCGTCACGAGCGTCATCCCGCTCAGCCCGGCCACGAAGCACTCACTCGACGCGACGCGACTCCGCGAGCAGCTCGGCCGCCTTGGCGAGACGCCCTACGCACTCGGCGCGCTCGACCTGAGCGGCCTCGAGCCGGGTCTGTTCCTGCCGTTGAGCGCGCTCAACGACCTGCGTCAGGAAGCGGTTGCCGCACTGCTTGCCGGCCGCGCTGGCGACGCGGACGAGAAGCGCGGCGCGCGGCAGGTCACGATCGAACAGGCGCTGGGCGGCCTGCCGCGGGCCGAGCCCGTCATGGCAGCGGAACCGATTCTCACGGCCGAGGTGTGGCGCCTGGACGATGCGCGCACCGCCGCGGCGGCCGGGGCGACAGAGATCTCACTGGACCTCTTCCTCCGTCATCCCACCCCGCCTGTGACTCGCGTTCGCGCGCTTCTGGAGGAGCTCAGGCAGCGCGGCGTGGTCGTACGCCTCCGCACGCCTACGATCGTTCGGCCCGGGGAGCGGAAGGATCTCGACAAGTGGCTCGCGCTCGAGACGCCGCTCGTGAGCGGGCACCTGGGGCTCGTGGCCGAGCTGGCGGGTCAGGGCAGGGACGTGGTTGCCGACTACGGTGTGAATTGTTTCAATCAATTCACCGCGGCGGAGCTGTTTCGCCTCGGGGCGCGGCGCGTGGTGCTGTCGATCGAGCTGACGGGCGAGGAGATGGCCGAGGTGAGCGCACCGTGGCAGGGGCGCGGGTTCGAGGTTCTCGCGTACGGCCGTCCCGAGGGCATGACGATCGAGCATTGCGTGCTCGCGGCCTCGTTCGATCGGGGCCCCTTCACCTGTCGCGATCTCTGCGTGCAGCAGCACCCGCACGTCGAGCTGACGGATCCGATGGGGTACGTGTTTCCCGTCGCGACCGATGCGGCGTGTCGCAACCGCTTGCTGCACTCTCGTCCGGTGAACGGCGCGAGCTACCTGCCCGCGCTTTGGCGCGCGGGGCTGCGTAACTATCGCTTGGTCTTCAACGTGCCCGGCGATCCCGTGGCCGAAGTGACGGCGGCGTTTCGTGCCAAGATGGCTGCACTCCGCGAGGGTCGCGCGCCCGATATCGACTCGATGCGGCTGATGGCGGGTGGAGCCTTCACGCGCGGTCATTTCGCGCGAGCGGTCTGAGGTCCCGCGGTGACGCCCTTGGCGCCTCGCCTCGCGGGTTGGCCTCTGCCCCGTGTGCTCACCGTCGCCTTCGCCTGGGGTACGTGCGTACTGCTCGTCGCATTCCTCACGCCGCCCGGACGATTTCTCATCTGGCTGTGGGGCGAGCTCCGAACGCAGGAGACGGTGAACACGGAGTTTCCCGTGATAGCGCTCAAGGCATGGTTCATCATCGTTCCGCCGCTCGCGTTCGGGCCCCCTGCGGCTCTCCTCGTCGCCTGGCTGCGCGCGCGGGGCGTGCGGGGCAGGGGCACCGCGGCCTAACATGCGGAAGCTCGTGTCGAGCGGCAGCCCATACGAGCCGAAGGTCGGCATCTCGCGCGCGGTGCGCGCGGGACCGATCGTCACCGTCGCCGGAACGGCGCCGCTCGGCCCGGACGGCCGCACGGTGGGGCGGGGGGACGCGGCGGCGCAGGCCCGCCGTTGCCTCGAGATCATCGCCGGCGCGCTCGAGCAGGCCGGCGCGTCTCTCACGCACGTCGTACGAACGCGCATCCTCCTCACCCGTATCGACGACTGGGAGGCCGTGGCGGGCGTGCACGGTCAATTCTTCCGCGACATACGCCCGGTGAACACGATCATGCAGGTCTCGCGGTTCATCGATCCCGACTGGCTGGTCGAGATCGAGGCTGACGCCGTTATCGACGAGGGGCCACTCCCGTGAAAGCCATCACGATCGAGCCGAGGCAGGCGGGGAGTGCCCGCCTGGAAAACGTACCGGACCCGGCACCGAGCGATGGCGCCGTACTGGTTCGGGCCATGGCGGTCGGGGTCTGCGGAACCGACGTGGAGATCGTCGAAGGGAAGTACGGCTGGGCCCCGCTCGGGCGGCGGCGGCTGGTGTTGGGCCACGAGTCACTGGGCCAGGTGGTCGATCCGGGGCCGAGCGGCCTGCTCAAGGCCGGCGATCTCGTAGCCGGCATCGTGCGTCGTCCCGATCCCGTTCCCTGTCCCAACTGCGCGGTGGGCGAGTGGGACATGTGCCGCAACGGCCAGTACACGGAGCGGGGGATCAAGCAGCTCGACGGCTTCATGTCGGAGCAGTGGCGCATCGAGCCCGAGTACGTCATGCGCCTCGACCCGTCGCTCGGGCTGCTGGGTGTGCTGATCGAACCCACGACGGTGGTCGCCAAGGCCTGGGAGCAGGTGGCGCGGGTGGGGCAGCGTGCGTTCTGGGAGCCGCGGGTGGCGCTCGTGACCGGGGCCGGCCCGATCGGTCTCCTCGCCGCGCTGCTCGGGAGGCAGCGCGGCCTCGAGGTCCACGTCCTGGACCGGGTGGCATCGGGCCCCAAGCCCGACCTCGTGCGCGCCCTCGGCGCCACCTACCACACGGGCAGCGTCGCCGACGCGCGCCTCCAGCCGGACGTCATTATCGAATGCACCGGCGTGGGTCAGGTCATCATCGATGCGCTGCGATCGATCGGGGCCGGGGGGGTCCTGTGTCTGACCGGCGTCGGCTCCGGCGGCCACACTGGCGGGGAGTCCTCCGCCGATCTCGCGGCCGAGATCGTGCTCGCGAACAACGTGATCGTCGGGAGCGTCAACGCCAACAAGCGGCACTGGTACAAGGCCGCGCAGGCGCTGGCGCAGGCCGATCACGGCTGGCTCAGAGGCTTGATTACGCGACGCGAGCGGCCGGAGAACTTCGCCCGGGCGCTCGAGCGCCGGGATGGGGACATCAAGGTCGTGATCGAGTTCGCGGACCTCGCCTGAGGGACGTGGCGTCCCCCCCGCCTGCGGGTGACTGGCGACTCCATCCGCAGCGGGTAGGTTCCTGCGAGATCTCACTCTTCCAGCGAGGTCCTCATGGCTGTCACGAAGAATCTTGGCACGCTGCTCCTCGGCATCTGGCTCGTTCTGACCGGCTTGATCCAGCTGATTCATCTCGGCTTCGAAGGACTCACCATGATCATGGCCGTCCTGGCCCTCGTGTCCGGCGTTCTGGTGGTGGTGGGGCGCTGAGCGGCGCGGCTCGAGTCGTTCGCGTCCTGCATGGGGTGCTGCTAGCCGGATTGGCGGTCAGCGGGACGGCGTTCCTCGTCGTGCTCCGCATGGCGCACGGCCCCGTGATGCGAGGCGTCCCGGTAGTCGGCCTGGCTCTGGCCGGTTGCGCCGTCGCGGTGCTCGGGACGGCCGTTACCGTGCTGCGTGCGAGAGTGCCGTCCCGCTCACCCGCACAGGCGCCCGATGCGTACTGGGAGGATGCCGGCACGCGGGCCGCCGCGCTGGTGCTGTGGGCCGTAATCGAAGGGGCGGGCCTGCTCGCGGCCGTGGGGTACCTGGTCAGCGGCGGGATGGTCCCCGCCGCGGTGTTCGCCGCGGCCCTCGGGACGATCGCGCTCCTCGGGCCGGGCCGTCTGGAGGACCAGGACTAGGGCCGGGCCATGACGTCATGAGGCGGCGTGAGCGGGCCGGGGCAGGGGCACGCCACCCGCGGTCTCGCGGGAAGGGGCCGGCGCCGCGCTCGAGCGCCTGATCCACCACTCGGCGATGGCGAGGTTCACGAGCAGCGACAGCCACGCCGCCGCAAGAAACTTGTCCCAGAAATCCGCTGTGCTGTGAATCCCCGTCGCGAGGAAGAAGGGAAACAGGAGACGTTGTGTCATCGCGCCGAGCGCACCCGCCACGGCGCGGACCATCCACTGCCGGTGCCGCACGAAGTCGCGGGCGCGCGCGGCCTGGAACGCGTTCACGAGGAAGACCAGAAACACGCCGAAGACCAGCGTCATGAACACCTTCTCTCCGAGCGGCCGGTCCGGCATGTGATACACGAGCGACAAGCCGCTCCCTGCCATCACGAAACCTGCAAGGACGAGTGCTCGCCCGCTCCACCGGTGCAGCGTGCGATGGCGAGCTCGAAACCCGGGCCAGAATTGAAATGGGACCGCGACCACGAAAAGGACCGCCGCCGCGAAGTGGGCGATGCCCCACAACGGGTAGCGGAACATCGCATCGTTACCCAAAGCCTTGCCGGTGAGCACCATGTGGGTTGCGTCAACGCCTCGGTAGGCGCCAAAGGCACACAGCCCCACTAATGCCGTGCCGACGAGGATCAGAGCTCGCTTGCCGCGCAGCGTCGCCATGTTCACCCCTTGGTTACGGTACAATGTAACGTTACAATGTAACGTAACAGGCACCTGATACATTGTCAAACATGGGACGACCACGACTCCACGACGCCGAGACGCGCACCGAGCTCCTGCGGGCCGCCGAGGCGCTGGTGGCGAAGGGGGGACCCGACGCGGTGTCAGTGCGGGGACTTGCGGCCAAGGTCGGTACGACCACGCGCGCGATCTACAGCGTGTTCCGGGACAAGGACGGTCTCTTCCGCGCGCTGATCCACGAGTCCTTCAGCAAGCTCCTCAGCGCCGTCAACGCGGTGCAGCTCACCGACGATCCGCTGGAGGATCTGATCCGGGCCGGGACGGAAGGCTTCCGTCGCTACGCCCTCGGGTATCCGAACCTCATGCGCTTCGTCTTCGAAGGACCCGCGCTGCGCGATCCCGCGCCGGAGAACCAGGCCATCGCGCTCGAGGCGTTACAGGTGCTGCGATTGCGGGTCGAGCGCTGCGCGGCGGCCGGCATCATCCCGGCTGAGGCCGTGGACACGGTCACCACCGCGTTTCACGGGCTCTGCCTCGGGCTCGCGTCCACAGAACGGGGCGGGTGCCTCCCGATGCCGATGGGGAAGCAGCCCGAGCCGGTGTGGGACGCGGCGCTGCGCGCGCTGGTGACGGGATTCGCCGGTGCCAAGCGTCCCGCAGGAAAGCCCTGGCCGCGCTCCGAGTGGCCGACCGGGCGCTGAATGAAGCTCCAGCTGCTCGTGGCTTCGACCCTCGGCCTGGCCGGGACGATCTCTGCGGCTGTCGCGGTATGGAATGAGCGCCGCATGCAGCGGGAGCGCCAGCAGGGTGTGAGCTACACGCGCGTCACGTTCCGCCTCGATGGGGGCTGGCGGCGCAGCGACCTCTTCACCCCCGAAGGGCTGCGTTATCAGGGGCTAGCCTCGCGCTATGGGCTGACCGCGACCGTGCTGTGGCTCGGAGCGTTGCTCGCGTGGGCGCTCCTCGCCCGCCACGGCGGATGAGCGGCGCCTGAACATCGCTTGCGCGGTCCTCGCGCACCGCGGTAGCCTTGGTCCGGGGAGGGCCAACCACATGTCCAAGCGCCTGCAGGTCTACGAGACTCCCGAGATCACCGTCACCTTCGATCCCAACATTTGCATTCATTCGGGCGTCTGCGTGCGTGGGCTCCCCGCGGTGTTCGATGTGGCCCGGAAACGATGGGTTCGCCCGGAGCTCGCGGCGGCGGCCGACGTCGCGGCGCAGGTGGCGCGCTGCCCCTCGGGAGCGCTGCAGTACCGGCTCAAGACGGAGGGTGAAGCATGACTGGCCGCGGAACCCCCGTGCGGTTCGAGTGTTTCCAATCGAATCACTCACGCGCGGAGCCCGCATGCGCCCCCGGTCGCTCATCCGCTCAGGCAGCGGCGTCGTCGTAGCAACGATTCTCGGCATTGGTTGTGGCGGATACAAAGCCGGCCCTCCCACTCCTCAGCAAAGCCAGTCCACCCGCAAGATCACCCGATCCTCAGAGCAAGTCGTCACGGTCGATAGCGCCAAGAAGGTCGCGGCGCAGGTCGCGGACTTCGTAGCCGATGCCGGCGGGTTTGTCGAGCGCTCGAGCGAGACCGGCCATGGCGGCGCGTCGGTCGTCTGCAAGGTGCCCGCACCGGCGGTCGAGTCGGTCATGAATCAGGTGGCCGCTCTCGGCCACGAGGAGCGTCGCTCCCTGACGGCCCATGACGTGACGGACCAGTACACGGATCTCGAGGCGCGGCTCAAGTCGAGCATCGCGGTGCGGGATCGGCTGGAGCAGCTTCTCGCGAACGCCAACGGCATCACGGACGTCCTCACGGTCGAGCGCGAGCTCGCCCGCGTGCAGGCCGACATCGAGACGATGCAGGCCCGGCTCGAGCAGCTGAAGAGCCAAGTGCAGCTCGCCGAGCTTTCGGTCACGTTACAGCGCAAGCGGCAGCTCGGGCCGCTCGCTTCAGTGGGGGTAGGGCTGTGGCGGGGCATCGGCAAGCTGTTCTAGATCTCGGGCGCACGGTGACACGTCGTTGTCCGCTCGTCCTACCGGTGATGCTGGCACTCGGCTGCTTGCCAACGTCCCCAAGCGGCTACTCCCCCGAGCTACGGAAACCGCCCATGGAGGATCTTGCGCGCCAGGTCCCCGTTGGGACCACAGTGCGCGTCTGGACGTGGGCTGACCGAGTTTCAGGGACAGTGGTGGCGTTCCCATCGGAGAACACGCTGCAGGTTCGTCGGCCCGGACTGATCGGCCCCTGGGAATCGCGCGATCGCAAGGTGTTCTGGAACGAGATGGAGCACGTGGCGGTAGCCGACGGGCGAATGGGCGAGGGGGTATTGTGGGGGGTGTAGTCGGGGGCGTGCTCGCCGCTGCTATGCTCGCCTCGGCGCCATCCTCGGCGCACGCAGGATCA
>DATIXG010000105.1:0-2181 GCA_035518815.1 Gemmatimonadales bacterium
ATCGGCGGGACCTCGATCAACACCGTGCGCCGCGGCGGCTGCTTCGGCGAGCTCCTCTACTTCAGCGACAAGGTCGCGCACCGGACCACGACCATCACCTCGAACACCGACATCACCGTCGTGGAGATCAAGACGATCGCGCTCAAGGTCGCGAGCTCCGCGTGCCAGGTGAGCTTCCAGAAGGCGTTCATGCGGGTGCTGATCGACCGCCTGACGCAGGCGAACGCCAAGCTGGCGACCCGGTAGCGGGACCGCGCGCCTCGTAAGCAGGCGATCGGCGCGCCGCTGAACCCGCAGGGTTCGCCGGCGTGATCGCGCCGACGCCGCCCGCGGTCAGCGACGCGCGGCGCGCCCGCGAAGCGGCGCGACCGGTTCCTCCTGCAGCGCCCAGGTGTCGCGCAACCCCTCGAGCAGCGCGCGGATCACCGGATCCTCGGCCCGCTCGTGCAGATGGATGAACCAGAGCGTGGTGGTCGCGCGGCCCTGGTCCCACAGGCAGATCTCGCCCGCCGCCTCCCGCTCGAGGGCGACGTCCTCCCGCATCAGCGACAGCCCGACGCCGGACGCGACGAGCGAACTGATCACCGACTCCTGGTCGGCCTCGACGACTTTGGTGGGCTCGACGCCGTGCTTGCGAAAGAGCGCGCTCGCAAGGCGGTTGTGCGAGCTGATCGGCGGCGTGAGGACCCAGGGTAGCGCCGCGACGTCCGGCCACCCTGCCCCGGCGATCCTCCCGCGCCATGCGGCCGGCGCGGCCACGCGATAGACGAGCGGCCGGAGCGCGAGGCCGGCGACCGACGGCTGGGTCAACTCGCCGTAGAAGAAGCTCGCGTCGAGCGCCCCGTCGCGGACCTTCTCGAGCGCCGCGCCGGAGATCTCGTGGTGGAGCTCGAGCTGCAGCAGCGGATGGCGCTCCACCATCACGCTGAGGAACTCGCCGACGCGAGAGAGATCCGGCTCGAGGACCGTCCCCACGGACGCCTTGCCGGCAACCTCGCCCTTCAGGCTGCGGGCTTCGTTCCGCAGCAGCTGTGCCGCCGCGAGCACCTTCCCGGCCTCCGCAAGCAGCCGCTGGCCGCCCGACGTCAGCGTCATCCCGCTCGACGTCCGCTCGAACAGCGCCACCCCGAGCTCGTCCTCGAGTGCCTTGATCTGGGCGCTCAGGGCGGGCTGGCTGATATGCAGCTTCTCCGCCGCCCGGGTCAGGTGCCCGGTTTCGGCGACCGCGGCGAAGCTGCGGAGTTGATAAAGCTCCATGAATCCCAGGCGGAAGTATGTCCTAGAAGGGTCTTTCTAAGGCCAATTTTGTGCGATGCAATGTGGACTTAGACACAGTATAGGCCAAGCCGATTGCCGGGATCCAAACATGCGATTGGATTGACCTCCCCGGCCCATATATGTTGATTACGTGCACTGCGTAAAATCCATTTTTGTCAGCAGTGTAGAAAGGATTCTTCAATGAAATATGCGATTCCAATGTACGAAGGCGACAGCATCATCCGGCCAGGTCCGGAACCTAAAACCGAGGCTCCTGGAGCGTCGATTTCAAACGATTGTACGCCTGAAATGGTGCAACGCAAAATAAGCCTGGGGGCCGAATCCCCGGTGCTCGACGCGTCCGAGATCGAGCGGCAGGCGCGCGCGCTTCGCGCGGCCGCGGTCCGGTCCGCCCTGGCGAACTTCTGGGGCTGGGTCGAACGCGTCTTCGAAACCGCCCGCCGGCGCCGCGTCGAGGAGTACCTCGCGCGCGCGCAGTCGGTGGCCGAGCTTGAGACCCGCCTCCGCAAGCTCGAGCGCGGCGGCTACCTCGTCCGAATCTAGGCGTCCAGCCGAGTCCGTACCGCGTCCCTGCGCGCTGGGCTGAGCCTCGCCGGCGGCCAACCTCCTCCTCCGGCCGCCTCCGGGGCCAGCCCAGCGCGCTGTGGGGCGTCCGTTCCCCCAGCGCTTCCCCCTCCCCGACCGCCCGGGTTTTCCGGGATACTCTCGTGCCTCGTGGTGCAGTGCACATTCCGCACTGGCCCCCCAACCGTTGTAGCCATGCAGTCGGAGTAGGAATGACCATCGCTGATCACCCCCTCCACGGATCCGGACGTGCGGCATTACCGCATCCGGCTCTTGCCTTGGGTGATGACGCCCAAGCGCACGAGAGGCTGGGGGTGGCAGATGTGGGCGGGCGGAAGC
>DATIXG010000106.1:0-5599 GCA_035518815.1 Gemmatimonadales bacterium
CCGGAGAAGTTCGTCTCGAAGTCGGACTGGAACACCTACGGCGACGGCATCCTGCTCATGCCGGATCCGCGGGCGATCAGCCTCGGAGGCACCGTCATGTGGGGCGGGGGAAAGAGCGGCCCTGGCGCCGTGGACGAATACGGCCGCCGGCCGTGGGAGAAGGACTACGAGAAGGAGGGGCGATCCCTCGAGGAAGCGAAGTACCTGTACCGCTTCCAGTCCGAGTTCGCCAAGAAATTCGGCCCCTACCGCCGCGGGCGCACCGTAGAGATGGGCGAGTTCGACGGCGAGAAGGACACGGAGGGCATGCACAAACACTTCCTGACCATTGGGGACAAGCACAGGTAGCAGCGCAAGCCCTTTCGCCTCCCTGTGCACTACGCGTGTCATTTCGGCCCGTCGGAAGGCGTCTTTTCGTGCCGCCCCGTGTCGGGCTGCGTCGCTCGAACTCCCTGACGAATCTCAGGAAACCGTTGATGGGCGCTCCTACTCCTTTCGCCTGTCACGTCGGAGGTCGCGGGTTCGAGTCCCGTCCACCCCGCCAACATCCCCTTCAGGGATGAGGGCTTCCGGACCGTCTTCCTCGTCGCTCTTCTCGCCGGGGGCCGGTGTGTCAGTAGTCTTCTTCGGCACTCCCGTCTTCGTGTGGGGCACCGAGATGTACGGCGCCGGCCCCTCGAGGTGGATCTCGCTCCACCGGCGGTTCAGCAGCTCGCGAAGCCGCAGGGTCGTCATGCAGAGCACGAGGATCACCGTCCGGAGCTCGGGGTCCTTGCACCCTGCCAGCAGCCCCTGGAATTCTTCGATGCTCAGGAACCGGTCCCGCCCCGGCGGCTCCCGGAACTGATGGACCGCGCGCACCGGGTTCCAGTCGTACCGGCCATGCCGGACCGCCTCGTTGAAGATCGAGTTCAAGATCGTGCGGTAGTGGTTCACGGACGAGGGCGAGAGACCCGACTCGTCCTTCAACCGATCCAGGAACTCCTGGACCTTCTCCGTCGTTACCTCGCGGGCCTTCGCCGTGCCGAACGCGTCGCGGACGCGGGGCAGCAGGTAGTGGAACGTCGGCGTCCTCCGAACGTGCGCCGGCTTCCACGCCTTCAGCAGCTCGTCGAACGAGACCTGCTCGAACTTGCGCGTCGGGAAGTGGTGCAGCATCGTCACCTCCGACCGCCGCTTCGCGAGGATCGCCTCGGCGACCTTGAGGTCGCCCTGCCCCGTGCTCTCGCGGCTCAGCGCTCCCTCGGCGTTCTTGAACCGGATCCAGAGCACGTCGCCACGCCGGTAGATCCCCCGAGGCAGCTTCCGCCCCACCATGCCACCTGGTCCCCGTTACGCTGCGCCTTCACGACCCGCTGCCTCAGCCACTCCAGGATATCGACCGGCGGAAGCGAACGGGAGCCCAAACCCCCTGCCTCGGATACTCCACGTAGGGAATCCGCCGCCGGACCCGCCACCGCTCCAGCGTCCGCACCGACACCTTCGGGAGTCTCGCCGCTTCTTCAGTCGTCAGGATATCGTCTGGCTCTGCCACACCCGGTCCACCTCGGTCCTAGTCCCCATCAGAACGACCTGACGTGCAAACGTCAGACCGAGACCAGCCCTGCAAGTCCCGACGTCAAGTCCTGCGGAATCAGCGGAGGTGGGTTCGGTGGCCATCGCACGACTGACAGCGGAAATCGTCGGGTCGCAGAAGTGATTGGTCTGCTCGCCGTCGGCCGGTTCGTCGGCGAATCGGCCGCGCCCGGGTGAGGTTCCCCCGGAGGAGGCCCCCCTTCTGCTTCACCCGCAGGGGGCAATCGATGCCCCCGGCTGGATCAGTGCATAGCGCAAGGCCGTGCTGCGGACTGGACCGATCGCAGCAGGCTGCCCTTACTCCCTTACTTGCCGAGGGACCGCGCGACGGCCGTGATCGCCGCCATGGCCTTGCTCCACCCCGCATAGAACCCCAGGTGGGTCAACGCTTCGGCGATCTGATCTCGCGTCAGGCCGTTGTCGAGGCCGCGTCGCACGTACGGATAGAGTTGATCGGCGTCGCCCATTGCGGCGAGTGCGGCGATCGTCACAAGGCTGCGATCGCGGGCGCTGAGATCAGGCCGGCGCCAGAGGTCGTCGAAGATGACTTCGTTCGTGAGCTGCACGAACTTCGGCGCGATTCCCCCCAGTTCTTCGCTGAGCGCTCTGGCCCGCGCCACGTCCGAGGCAGGCGCGGGAAGGCGCGGCCCCACCGCGCGAAGCGCGGCGGTGTCGATCTTCCGTGCGGCGTACACCTGGTCGTAGACGTCCAGTGCCGATACTGCGCTCGGCCATCCGCTGTATACCGCCAGGTGAGCCAGCACCCCGGAAGCCTCGCTCGGCAGCAGGCCGTTGTCGAGTGCCCGCCCCAGGTGGCCTGCGAGGACGGATGACTTGCCCGTGGCGATCAAGGTCGAGATCGTGACCAGGCTTCGATCGCGTGGCGACAGCTCGGGCCGCCGCCACACATCGCCGAACAGCACGTCGTCCGTGAGCGCCGCCATCCCTGGTGCGACGCGCGGTTGCACCTCTCCCGACGGCTTGGGAGGACCCTGCGGGCGGTTCGACTCCGGCGGCGATGCCCCTGGCGGCTGACCCTGTGGCGTCTGCGCGGGTGCGCCGTTGTACTGCTCGTCGGTCACGGCCTCCATCCACTGCACGGTCGTTCCGTCGCGGTGCTCGGTGATGGCGATGTGCGTCATCGACGCCCGCGGCGTGGCACCGTGCCAGTGCTTCTGACCTGCGGGGATTCGGACGACGTCTCCGGCTCGGATCTCCTCGATGGGGTCACCCCAACGCTGGACGCGGCCGATGCCCGCCGTGACGATGAGGATCTGGCCCCTCGGGTGCGAGTGCCACGCCGTGCGGGCTCCCGGCTCGAACGTCACGGCCCCGGCACTCGCGTCCGAAGGATCGAGCGCCTCGAACAAAATCTCGACCCTGGCGGTGCCGGTGAAGTTCTGAGCCGGAGCTGGGCGCACGGGTCGTGAGCCGCCGCGCGAGATGATCAGCGGTTGAGCATCGACCGCCGCGGCGGCGAGCAGGGCGATCGCGGCGACGGTGGCTGTCACACGGATCATGTTGCGCTCCCTCAGCTCTTCGGCGGCGCCTCGACACCGGACATGCGGAGGACGCCGTCCGGCAGGCGCGCGCCCTGGACCTCGATTGCCGCCACCGAGGCGTTCAGCTCGGCCACCTCGGGCGCTGTCAATTGCACGTTCATCGCACCCGCGTTCTCGACCATGTGCGCCATCTGCGTGGTGCCGGGAATGGGCACGATCCAGGGCTTCTGCGCCATCAGCCACGCGAGGGCAATCTGGGCCGGCGTGGCGCGCTTCCGCTCGGCCCACTTCTTCGCGAGATCGACGAGCGCCAGGTTGTGGGCCAGATTCTCGGGGGAGAACCGCGACTCGCCCTTGCGGATGTCGCCGTCCGCGAAGCGTGTGCGCGTGTCGATGGCACCGGTCAGGAACCCCACGCCGAGCGGGCTCCACGGCACGAAGCCGATGCCGAGCTCCTCGCAGATGGGAAGGACCTGCTGCTCGGGCCCCCGCCACAGCATCGAGTACTCGTTCTGCACGGCGCTGACCGGCAGGGCCGCGTGCGCGCGGCGCAGCGTGTTGGGCCCCATCTCGGACAGGCCCCAATGCAGCACCTTGCCTTGCGTCATCAGGCCCTGGATCGCGCCAGCGACGTCCTCGATCGGAACCTGCGGATCCACCCGGTGCTGGTAGAGCAGGTCGATGCGATCGGTGTCGAGACGCTTGAGCATGGCCTCGACGGCCAGCTTGATGTGATCGGGGCGGCTGTTGAGTCCGCCGCGGAAGGCGCCCGTCTCGAAATCGATGTCGAACGCGAACTTCGAGGTGATGGCCACCTGGTTTCGGAAGGGCGACACACCCTCGCCGAGAATGCGCTCCACCTCGTGGGGGCCGTAGGCTTCGGCTGCGTCGAAGAAGGTCACCCCGTGGTCGAACGCGCTCCGGATGATGTTGAGCATCTCCGGCCGCGAGGGGATCGTCGTCTGATACGTGCGGCTCATGTTCTGGACGCCGAGGCCGACGCTCGAGACCTCCAGCTTTCCTAGCTTTCGCCGACCCGTCTTGGTCATGGAGCCCAGAGCGCCGGCTGCCTGATCGCCAGCCTGCGCGCCCGTGCCGCCCGTCAGCGATATCGCCGCCAGGCCCGCTGCACCGAGAAAGCCGCGACGCCCCAGCCCAAGTCGACGTTGGTCTGCCATGTCTGTTCCTTCTTTCTTGGCGGCCGAGCCTGGGGCGAGGCCGATCACCTCGTCCCGTCAGGGGAAAGGGAACGGCCGAAGAACTCCTTCAACTTGGCCACGGCGGGCGTCACGAACTGCGGCCGGTCGTAGAGATCGATGTGCGTCGCCCCGTCGACAACGAAGAGCTCCTTCGGGTCCCTGGCCCTCTGGACGACCTGCTGGCTCCAGAACAGCGTGTCGGCCTTCGAGCCCGCGATGACGAGGAGCGGACGGGGCGAGATGGTGTCGAGCTGCTCGAACGGGAAGAACGCCATCTGCTGCGGAAGGCTCGAGAGCACGTACCGATTGGGCGAGTTCGGATGCTGCGCGCGAGGCGTCCGGTAGTAGTCGTAGCCCTCGCGATAGAGCTGTGGTGTGCGCTCCGTGAAGCTCGCGGCGGTGTCCGGGACGACCGGCACGAGCTGCACGGCCTCGCCACGCGCTTCGCGTGAGCGCGCCGCCGCGGCGTCTCGCAGCCGCTTCATCCGCTCCTCGTAGGAGATCGTGCCCATCCCCTCCCGGCGGGCCTCGCCCAAGTTGAAGGCGCTGACCGCGGCCACAGCCTGCACCCGCAGCTCGGTCTGCGCCTGGCACAGCGCGTAGCCGCCGCCGGCGCAGATGCCCAGCGAGCCGATGCGCGCGGGGTCGACCTGCGGGTGCCGCACGAGGTAGTCGATCGCGCAGCTGATGTCGTCGAGGCGCTGCGCCGGTACTTCCATCAGCCGCGGCTCGCCGCCGCTCTCACCCTGGTACGAGGCATCGTAGGCGAGGGTGATGAACCCCTCTTCCGCGAGTCGCTGGGCATAGAGGCCCGCGGTCTGTTCCTTCACCCCGCCGAACGGGTGCGTCACGACGATAGCCGCGTACTTGCGGCCTGTCACCGCGCCCGGGGGCATGAAGAGGTTGGCGACGATCGACGTGCCCAGGGTCCGCGCGGTGTACGTGACGCGTTCGATCGCCACCCCCTTCTCGTTGGGATGCCCGACGACCGCCGGCATCTTCACGCTGCCGGACTGGGCCGATGCGCCTGCCGGCGCCACGAGTGCGTGCTTCGCCGTGACTGCTCCTGACAGCACTGCGGCGGACGCCCCGAGGAATGTGCGTCGGGTTGGCTGAGGCATTTGGGGATCACTTCCTCCCCGCGCTCCGCTTCGTGACGTGCGCGTCGATCCACTGCAGGACGAGATCGGCGACCTGCAGGTGGTTCTTGTCCTGCATGATCATGTGGCTGTTGCCACGAGTGCCCATTTCGGCGGGGCCGAGCATCTGCGCGTCACCGCCCGCCGCCTCGAGGCGGCGGATGAGCGCCTGGCACGCCTCGAA
>DATIXG010000107.1:0-2194 GCA_035518815.1 Gemmatimonadales bacterium
GGGCTCATGAAGAGAGCATTGGTTTGCGGGGCGGGCGGCTTCATCGCAAGTCACCTGGTCAAGCGACTCAAGCGGGAAGGCTACTGGGTGCGCGGGGCTGATCAGAAACTAGCAGAGTTCTCCCCAACAGCTGCCGACGAGTTCCTGCAGGTTGACTTGCGGGATCCGAACGCCTGCCGGCTGGCCCTCACGCTGGCGACAGGTGCGTTTGAGGAGGTCTATCAGCTCGCGGCGGATATGGGCGGGATGGGCTTCATTCACTCCGCCGAGTGTGAGATCATGCGCAACAGTGCACTGATCAACATCAACATGATTGACGCTGCCGCCGGGGCGGGCATCGGCCGGTATTTCTACAGCTCGTCGGTCTGCGTTTACCGAGACATGCAGTTCGGGGAGCCAGAACTCACCGAGGAGCAAGCCTACCCTGCGATGCCGGACAACGAGTACGGCTGGGAAAAGCTCTACGCGGAGCGCATGGCGCTCGCCTACGGGCGGCGGTCCGGGATGCAGGTGAGAATCGCGCGATTCCAGAACTGTTACGGTCCGGAGGGCACCTGGACGGGCGGGCGCGAGAAGGCCCCAGCAGCGCTGTGCCGGAAGGTGGCGGAAGCAGAGGACGGGGGAACCGTGGAAATCTGGGGGGACGGTAGCGCCATTCGCTCCTACACCTACGTGGATGACATGGTCGATGGTATCTACCGGCTCACGCAATCCGAACTGACCGTGCCCACAAACATCGGCAGTGCCGAATACGTCTCGGTCAACCAGCTGCTACAGACGATCGCCGCCGTCGCGGGCAAGAGGGTCCAGGTCGAGCATATCAAGGGTCCGGTGGGCGTCCTTTCGCGCAACTTCAGCAACGCGAGGATCTATTCGACGGGATGGACTGCGCGCTTCTCCTTGCAGGATGGCATCGCGCGAACCTATCCATGGGTGGAAGCCCAGGTCCGCGCGCAGGGCGCGAGAGTCCGGTAATGCACTGATGAACGCAGGCTCTGGGTGCGGGTCCGTCACGGAATAACGGATTTGAGGTATTGTCTGGCAAGCAACGCCACAAAGCGAGGATTGTGATACGCATACCGCCGCCAGAGCCGACGCGGCTCGGTAGCCAAACGGAATAGCCACTCGAGTCCCGCGCGCTGCATCCACCGGGGCGCCTGGGGCTTCAGTCCGGCGAGAAAATCGAACGCGGCCCCGACGCCGAGCATCACCGCGTTCACTCGTCCCTTGTGCGAGGCCATCCACCGTTCCTGCTTGGGGCAGCCGAGTCCCACAAAGAGAATACGCGCTCCCGAGCCGTTGATCTCGCGCACGACCACCGCATCCTCCTCCGCCGTGAGCTGCCGGAAGGGGGGAGCATGGGCGTATACCACGGGTAGCTCGGGGAATCTGCGCTGGCACGCCTGCAACAGGCGCGTCAGCACCTCCGGAGTCGTGCCGTAAAAACCGACCGCGACCCCCACCTCCGCCGCGCGCTCGAGCACGTGTTCCATGAGCGTTGGCCCGTACACCCGCGTCGCGTCGGCCACGCCGAACAGTCGCAAGGCCCACACCAGGGGCATGCCGTCCGGAGTCACCAGATCTGCCCCGTTCACGATCGCGCGGTACTCGGAGGAGTCGTACGACTCCATCGTGACGTGCACGTTGGAGACACAGACGTAGCGGCACTCAGGGATCTTGGCCCACGCCAACACCTGGGTGGTCGCATCCTTATAGTTGGTGGAATCGGTGCGCGTGCCTAGGATAAAGCGCGAGTTCAGCGCCGGTGAGTCCATCGATCGCCCTTCCGAGCTGCGTCTGTCATCGAACTGCCTTCACCTTACGCACGATACAGCGCTGAGCGGATGCTGGTTGCGGGGATTGCGCAAGATAACAGCGATGAGCAAGACGGAGGCAATGCGCAGCGGGTCGTGGCCGAGTACGGCAGAAGGAGGGCAACCGCCCAGCGATAGGTCCGGCTCCTCCTTGGTTTGCCTGGCATGATCCAGGCTCCTGTCCGCTTCCCGATTCTTCCCTCTCGCCTCGGTCAGTTTCGACCCGGCCCGCGCGGGTACGGCACGCCGCAGGCGTGATCGGGATCGCTCCGGCTTACCGTCCCGCCCCAGCCGCGTCATATTCCCCCGCCATGGCAGGCTCGCTCCCCGTGCCGGCGGCCCGGGGCATCCGGTCGACTCAGATCGGCCTCCTGGTCAAC
>DATIXG010000108.1:0-2752 GCA_035518815.1 Gemmatimonadales bacterium
AATCCATGCGGTGATCGCCCGCGCGGCATGACTCTCGACCGGCAGAGGGAAGCGATCAGGAGCGAACAATGAAAAGTCGGACCGGCGGCGAGCTCATCCAGGATTTCCTTAAAACGTACGACATTCCGTTCGTATTCGGCAATCCGGGGACAACCGAGACGACATTCCTGGCAGCCGTGGCAGCATCGAAAGCCACCTATGTCCTGTCGTTGCATGAATCCAGTGCGGTCGGTATCGCCGCCGGCTACGCGCTCATCACTGGAAAGCCGTCCGTCGTCAGCCTGCACACCTATCCGGGTCTCGCCAACGGCATGTTCAACATGCGCAATGCGCTGATGTCCGGCGTGCCGATGCTCGTGATCAACGGGCAGCAGGATTCGCGCTTCCTCATCCACAATCCGGTTCTCGGCGCGCCGAACACGCAATTGGCCGAGACCGCCACGAAATACGCGTATGAGGTGACCCGCACCGACGATCTCGCCGTCGCGTTGCAGCGCTGCTACCTGCAGGCGCGACTGCAGCCGACCGGGCCCGTGTTCCTGTCGATCCCGATGAACTTCATGCTGGAGCAGACGGAGCACACCGCGTTCAAGAAGACGCGGATCATCGACGACACGGTGCCGCGTGCCATCGACGAGGTCGTCCGCGCGCTGCAGGCCGTTCCGGCGGGCGGGCTCGCCATCGTCACCGACTACGCGGTCGGCGCGGCGCACGGTGTCGACGCGGTGAGCCGCATCGCGACCGCACTCGCCGCAGACATCTACGCCGCCCCCTTCCATGTGCAGGGGACGGTCGATCCGCTCCATCCGAACTTCCGCGGCCAGCTTCCACCGACGACGCGGAGGATCAACGAGACGCTCAGCCGCTACCACACCATGCTGCTGATCGGCGAGAAGGTCGACAGCTTCACCTATGATGGCCTCCCTGCGCTGCCGGACGATCTCCGGGTCATTCAGATCGCTTCGGCCGCCAGCCAGCTCGGCTTCGATTTTCCGTGCGACATGGCGGTGCTCGGCGACATCGAGGCGACCCTGGCGGCGCTGGCGGCGGCGCTGGGAGCCACGGCGGGAGCGGCCGGCGAGCGGACGGCCGACGAGGCGGCTCTGGATGCGCGCTATCCGGCCTCCGGCGCGCGCCCGAGCGACGCGCTGATCCTCTCCGTGCTGCGTCATCTCGATCGGGCAACCCATGTCGTCACGGAAGGGTCCTCCGAGGACGCCGTCGTGCAGGACATGGCCGTGCGCCTCGGGTTTCGCAATGTCCATTTCTCGCCTCGCGGCGGGGGGCTGGGCTGGGCCATGCCGCTGGGCGTCGGGATCGGGCTCGCCACGGGCAAGCCCGCAGTCTGCTTCGTGGGCGATGGCGGCAGCCTGTTCTCGATTCACGCGCTGTGGACTGCGGCCAAGTATGCCATCCCGTCCATCTTCGTGTGCTTCGTGAACAACGAGTACCGGTTGCTGAAGGAGCTGTGGTGCGCCGCGATGGGGACGACCATGGAGACCACGCACTTCGTCGGCATGGACTTCAGCGACCCCCATGTAGACCTGCAGCGGATCGCCGAGGGCTTTGGCGCGCGCACCGAGCGGATCACGAGCGTCGAGGTGGTTGGCGACGTTCTTGCGCGGGCGCTCGCGCATCGAGGCCCGAGCTTCCTGATCATCGATCGCGAACCCTGACGGCCGGCACTGCAGTCCAACGCCGGAAGCGAGGAGGTACCCGTGTCCGGAGATTTCGAACGTGAGTTGACCAGGCGCGTCTGGACGGACGACGCCTTCGCCGCCCGCGTGGAGCGCGACCCGGTCGGGGCACTCGAATCCATGGGCATCGAGGTGCCAGCCGGTCTCGAGGTGAAGGTGGTGGTGCAGCGCCGGGACAGGATCTACTTCACCATCCCGCCCGTCCGTGATCCTGCATCGGCGGCGCCGACCGCACCGCTCAATCAGATGGACCTCTGGTCCAGCAAGGGCCTGTTCGTCTGGCTCGTCCCGGTCGCGGCCAAGTTCAAGCTCCTGGCCCTGCGCAATGCCGCCCGCAAAGAGGAGAGGTGATCGTGCACAACCCGGATTTCGTCGAGCGGTATTACGAGCGCATCGCGACCGACCCTGCCTACCGGGCCAGGCTGCTCTCGGATCCCGTCGCGGTGGTGAGCGAGCAGTTCGGCTACACGCCCGGTCCGGCGCTGCGGATCGAGATCATCGAGCAGGCGGACGACACGGTCGTCATCATGGTGCCTCCCAAGCCGGAGGCAGGCCAGGACATCGAGCGGGAGCTGACGCGGGTGACGGAGCAGGTGCTCGACCTGCTCTTCTCGTCCGGAATCGGCGGCTTCTTCATCCCGGACGAGACCCAGAAGTGGGTGCTGCGCGAGATGAGGCTGGCGGCCCAGAAGAAGACGGGGCTCGATGTCTCGGAGCCGTAGTCCGTCCCACCGCGGCGACAGGCAGCGATGAAGCCGGGCTTCTGGGACGACCTCGTCCCGCTGAAGGGCGGGTTGTTCGGCGCCCAGCTCGCCGGCTGGACACCCGGACCGCCCGCGAGGTCGGGGCTCGGCTGCCTGTGGCATCGGGCTCCTGGGGGTTCCTGGGCCGGTCAGCGTCCGAGTGTGCCCGAGTATGTCGTGATGACGACGGGCCCCGGGCGAGGCGATCACCGCCAGATGCTCCTCATGTCGGCTTCGCTCTCGGGGTTCACGCCGAAGGACGTCGACGTGGCCCAGATCTACGACGGCTTTTCCGCCTCCGTGATCTACGGC
>DATIXG010000109.1:0-83728 GCA_035518815.1 Gemmatimonadales bacterium
TCGTCAGACCGTGCGTCGCGCGCTCGGCCCCGCCGTGACCGGCTGGATCAAGGGGCGACTGAATCGCTTGCGCGCGGTGATGGCTACCCGAGGCGGCCCAGCAGCGTCTTCGTAAGCAGCGACGCCCCGACGCCTAGGAAGAAGGCCGTCGGAAGCCGCCAGCCCGACTTCCCCTGGAACTCGGGGACCAGATTCGAGGCGGCGACGTACAGGGTGACCCCTCCCGCCACCGCCAAGCCGTGGCGCGCGAGGAGCCCGATCGAATCGGTCAGCAGAACCCCCGCCACCGTCGCAGCACCCAGCAGCGCAGCGGACCCCACCGCCGCTCGGGGCGAACGGCCCGCCGCCATCATCAGGCTCGCGATCGTCACGCCTTCGGGCAGCTTGTGGATCAGAATCGCCAGGAAGACCATGACCCCGAGCGCCGGGCCGACCAGGAAAGCACTGGCGATCGCCACGCCGTCGAAGACGGTGTGCAGCAACAGCCCAACGAGCGCGGCTGTGCCCGCACCGGGGCGGACCGGGTGTGTCTCCTCACCAAAGTGGAAATGCGGGGTGACCGTGTGCTGCGTGAGGTGCACGGCCAGGTATCCCCCAAGGAGGAGCCACGGTGCGCCCGGACCGCTCCGCGCGAACGCCTCCGGCAGGATCTCGGTGAGCGCCACGGTGAGCATGAACCCCGCCCCGAACGCGACCGTGTGCTCGATGAGCACCAAACCGCGCACCGTGCCATTCGACACCGCCAGTGCGCCCGCGACGTTCCCGAGAGCCGCGACCAGAGCGTACGTGAGCGCGCTAGACATGGGCGAGCAGGTACTCCCGCGTATTGTGGCGAGGGTCCTCGATCACGAGACCGAGCAAGCGCTCGAGCGTGGTCCCCACGTCCGGACCCGGGCGCACGCCCGCCGCGAGCAAATCGTCGCCGGTCACCGCGAGGTCCTTCAGGCTCAGCGGGTCCTTCGCCGCACGGATCACCTGGACGACCTTGGGAAGCTGGGCTACGGGAAACGGGTAGCGGGAGGGCGGGAAGGCTAGAAGAACGGCCAGCAGATCATCCGCGTGCTCGCCGACCCGCGAGAGCCAGCGGCGGACCTCCACGACGTGCCGCGGATCGGGAATCTTGTCCCCCCAGTCTCCGATCGCTCTCGCCCGCTCGATGTCGCGATTGGAGCACTTGAGGCGAGTGAGCAGTGAGGCCGGATCGGTCGCCAGCGCAGCGGACACGAGCACCGGGTCCCGTGGAAGCTTGTCCACGTCCACCCCTTCCCCCTTCGCCCTTCCCCGATCCCGGAGCTCTGGAAGCCAGATCCGCGCCGCGCCGACGGTCACCCACAGCTCGACGATCCGCGACACGCGCCTGGCGGTCAGGATGCCCTTGAACCACTCGTCGCGCACGCGTTCCGCCGACAGCTGCGACAATCCCGACACATTCGCTTCGGCCGCTTCGAGCGTGGCGGGGTGGATCCGGAACTCGAACCGTGCGCTGAACCGGAGTGCGCGCAGGATGCGCAGGAAGTCTTCGTGGAAGCGCCAGTTGGCATCGCCCACCGACCGAATCAGCTTGCGATCGAGGTCGGCCGCGCCCTGAAACGGATCACGCCACTCGTGGCGCAACGGGTGATACGCGATCGCGTTGATCGTGAAGTCGCGCCGCGCGAGGTCGTCGGTCAGCGACACGCCGAATTCGACCACCGCGTGGCGCCCGTCGGTGCGGATATCGCGGCGGAACGTCGTGACCTCGTGGGGGCGACCGGTCCGGTCCAGGACCGCCACCGTGCCGTGCTCGACTCCGACGGGGATGGTGCGGGAGAACAGCCGCTGCACGTCCGCCGGCAGTGCGGCCGTCGTCAGGTCGAAATCGTGATTTTCGAGCTGCAGCAGATTGTCGCGAATCGCGCCACCGACACACCACGTCTCGTATCCCGCCGACTCGAGCTTCTCGGCAATCCGTACAACCTCTTCGGGGATCGGCAGGCGCTCGGGAAAGCTCATCGCAGCGTTCCGCGTTCCGCCTTCCCCGTTCTGGCCTCTCAGAGCCCCAGCTCCCGCTCCACCAGCTCGCAGATCACGTGCTCGGCCGCCAGGTGGAGCTCCTGAATCCGCGCGGTCTCGGCAGCGGGCACGACCAGGGCGTCGTCCACGAGCGGGCGCAGTTGCCCACCTCCCTTGCCGAGCAGCGCGACGACGCCGGCGCCCTTCGCCTTGGCCGCCCGCGCCGCCCGGATCACGTTCGCGCTTTCGCCGCTCGTGGAATGCAGGACGAGCAGGTCGCCGGGGCCGGCCAGCGCGTCCACCTGGCGGGAAAAGATCTCGTCGAATCCGAGGTCGTTGCCGCCGGCGGTGAGGATGGAGGTGTCGGTCGTGAGCGCGACCGCAGGCAGCGCGCGTCGGTCCCGCTTGTAGCGGACGACGTACTCGGCCGCGATGTGCTGCGCGTCGGCCGCGCTGCCGCCGTTCCCTGCGAAGAAGAGCGTCCCGCCCTGGCTCAAGGTGCGAGCGAACCGCGCCGCAAGCCGCGCGATGTCGTCCGCGTGCTCGAGCGCCACCTGTTTGACCAGCGCAGCCAGCGCCTCGAGGTCCGCCCGGACCCGCTCGGTGGGGTTCACGACTCGCTCTCCACCCCGATCCGCTCGGCGACCCGCACCAGGCCCGCCGGGTCGCCCTCGGCCAGCGCCTCGAACGCGTAGGTGACGAACGCGTCCGCCGCGAGCAGATCGAGCGCCAACTCGCGTCCCCCGGCCGGCTGGCTGGCCACGCGCGCCAGCAGGTCCCCGCCGAGGCGCGCCAGATGGTCCGGCAACGGCTCGGCCGAGTCGGTCAGACGGGCCTCGAGATGCTGGCGCAACCCCGCGGGTGGCGCCGGCACGCGATCGCGGAGCCACGCGACCAGCGCCTGGCGGGTCACTTGCCCAGCAACCGCTTGACGATCGCCGGCGCCTCGCGCCGCGCCTCCCCCAGCTTGGAGGCATCGCCGGCGCCCGCCGATGCGAAGTGGGGCCGGCCACCTCCCTTGCCCCCGCTCACCCGCGCGATCGCGCCCGCGATCTCCCCGGCCTTCACCCCTTCCCCGACGAGATCGTCCGTCACCGCCACATGGATGCCGCCCCGCTCGCCGTTGGTAAACAGCACCGAGATCGCGCGACGGTGGCTTGCCCGGAAAGCGTCCATCATCATGGCGATCTGATCGCGTTCCTCGAGCTCCGATTCTCCGATGTGGAGCTCGACATCCCCAATCTGCTCCACCCGTCCCTCTTCCCCCTTCCCACGTCCCCCCTTGAGCAGATCCTGAACGCGCTTCTCGAGCTTCCTGTTCTCCTCGAGCAACTGCTCCAGCCGCCGGACCAGATGCTCCGGCTGCGTCTTGAGCGTCGCGGCCGCCTCGCCGATCTGCTCTTCGACCTTGCGGACCAGCTCGTAGGCGACGGGTCCCGTGACGGCCTCGATGCGCCGCACGCCGGCCGCCGCTCCGGTCTCGTGTGTGAACCGGAACAACGCGATCCGCCCCGTCGCGGGCACGTGGGTGCCGCCGCACAGCTCGACCGACACGCCCGGGACATCCACCACGCGCACAATGTCGCCGTACTTCTCGGTAAAGAACGCCATGGCACCCGCCGCGATCGCGTCCTTGTATTTCATCTCCCGGGTCGTGACCGGAAGGTTCTCCCAGATGTGGGCGTTGACCTCTTCCTCCACCTTGGCGAGCGTCGCGTCGTCAATCGGTCCGTGGTGCGCGAAGTCGAACCGCAACCGATCCGGGGCGACGACCGATCCCTGCTGCCGCACGTGCGGACCCAGGATCTTTCGCAGGGCTGCATGTACGAGATGCGTCGCGGTATGGTTGCGCTCGACGTTCTGCCGTCGCCGCTCGTCCACTTGCGCCAGGACCGGCGTGGGTTCGAATTCACGCTCGAAGCGGCCCACCACGGCGCTCGCCCCGTCTACCTTCTCCACGTCTTCTACCTCGAGCGCCCATCCCTCCCCCGTGACGCGCCCCGTGTCGCTCACCTGACCGCCGGATTCGACGTAGAACGGATTCTCTTCGAGGACCACTTCGACCTGGTCGCCGGACTGGCGGAACTTGAGGACGTCGGTCTCCGCTTTCGTGGCGTCATAGCCGACCCAACGCTGCTTGCCCTTCGCCTTGACGGTGCGCCACTCACCGCGCCGACTTTTCACGACCGCACGAGCCGAATCTCGAGCCTCGACGCCATCGGTCACATGCGCGGTGAGCCCTGCGCGCGAACGCTCGCGCTGGCCTCCAAGTGCGCGCTCAAATCCCGCGAGATCGACCGTCTGCCCACGCTCGGCCGCAATGATCTGGGTGAGGTCGATCGGGAACCCATACGTGTCGTACAGTTTGAATGCCTCGTCCCCCGAGATGACCTTCGCACCCTTGAGCTCATCGAGCCGCGCCAGCCCACCCTCGATCGTGTCGAAGAACCGCTCCTCCTCGGCGCGCGTCCACTTCTCGATCTCCGCGTGTTTGGCGGGGAGGTCGGGATACACGCTCCCCATCTCCCCGATCACCACCTTGGCGAGGTGCACGAGCGTCGGCTCGCGCCGGCCGAGCAGCCAGGCGTGCCGCACGGCGCGGCGCAGGATCCGGCGCAGCACGTAGCCCCGCCCGTCGTTTGCCGGCACCACGCCGTCGGCGAGCAGGAACACCACGGCGCGCGCGTGGTCGGCCAGCACGCGGTACGACGCGCCGCCGGGGCCGCGATCGTACTTCTTCCCGACCACCTCGACCGCCCGCTCAATGATCGGCGCAAACAGATCCGTGTCGAAGTTCGAGGGGACACCCTGCAGCACGCCCGCGATACGCTCGAGCCCGGCGCCCGTGTCCACCGACGGCGCGGGGAGCGGCAGCTTGGACCCATCTTTCTGCAGGTCGTACTGCATGAAGACGAGATTCCAGATTTCGAGCAGGGTGCCACCCTCCTGGAGCGTCATGAACTCGTCGAGCCCCATGGCCCCCTTCCCCCGTCCCCCTTCCCTCTTTCCCCTGAGATCGACGTAGATCTCGGTGTTCGGGCCCGCTGGTCCCGTGTCCGCCATCTGCCAGAAGTTGTCCTTGTCGCCCAAGCCGTAGATCCGGTCGGCGGCGATGCCGGTCACCTTCCGCCAGAGCTGCCGCGCCTCGTCGTCGGTGTGGTGCACGGTGACGTACAGCCGGTCCGGGGAGATGCCGAGCCACTCGCTGCCGGTCACCCACTCCCAGGCGTACTCGATCGCTTCCTTCTTGAAGTAGTCGCCGAAGGAGAAGTTGCCGAGCATCTCGAAGAAGGTGTGGTGGCGGGCGGTGTGGCCCACCTGCTCCAGATCGTTGTGCTTGCCGCCCGCCCGGACGCACTTCTGGCAGGTCACGGCCCGGGTGTAATCGCGGTGCTCGAGCCCCTGGAAGACGCGCTTGAACTGCACCATCCCGGCATTGGTGAACAGGAGGGTGGGGTCATCCGCGGGGACGAGAGACGAGCTTGCCACCTCGCGATGCGCGCGGGCGGTGAAGTAGCTCAGGAACTTGCGGCGAATTTCGGCGGACTGCATGCGAGGAATATAGTGCTCCCGGGGTGAGTGCCCGAGGTCGAGCCCGCGCTACCGACTAGAGCCCCCGTTCCACCTCGTCCACGACTTGGCGCAGGTCCGCGCCGCGGTATCCGCGGCGGCTGAGATAGGCGAGCAGCCGCCGTCTGCGTACGGATGGATCCAGCCCCGCCAGCTGCGCGGCGCGCCGCGCGGCGACGGCCCGCAGGGTGGTCGCCGGATCGAGTCCCTCCTGGGCGAAGGCGTCCCGGACCGCCGTCTCCGCGAGCCCCCGCGCGACCCCCTGCGCCAGCAGGTCGGCCACAATCCGAGCCGGTCCCCGGCCCTTCGTCGCCCGCCGCGCCGCATAGTCGACCGCAAAGCGGCCATCGTCGAGCAGTCCCCGTTCCTCGAGCCGCGCGAGCGCCTGTTCCACTGCCTGGGGCGGGTGCTGCTTCTGCGCGAGGCGGCGCCGCAGATCGCCCCGCGCCCGCCCCCGCGCCGCCAGCGCCCGGGACGCCGCGCGGTAGGCCGCTTCGATATCGGCCAGCTCCTGCAAGCGCGCGTGCAGCGGCCCGGACAGTTCGGTGCCCACCGTCAGACCCAGCGCGACCACGGCGTCCGCCGGCAGAGACGCAAATCGCCCCCGATCCACTTCAACCAGACGGTATCCCGCCTGGCGCGGATCGGGGGCGAGGCCGGTCACGCGCGGCACTATTCCTCCGGAGGAGGTGCCTCCTCGTCGGGCACCGTCGCCCCCCGCATGCCGAGGTGCTCTTTCACCTTCGCCTCGACCTCGGCAGCCATATCGGGGTGGTCCTTGAGAAACAGCTTGGCGTTCTCGCGCCCCTGGCCAATGCGCTCCTTGCCGTACGCATACCAGGCGCCGGACTTCTCGATGATCCCCACCTCGGCCGCGATGTCCACGAGCAGGGACTCGTGACTGATCCCCTCGTCGAACATGATGTCGAATTCCGCCTGGCGGAACGGGGGCGCGACCTTGTTCTTCACGACCTTCACCCGGACGTGGTTGCCGATGACGACCTCACGCTCCTTGACGGGCGCTATACGGCGCATGTCCAGGCGCACCGACGCGTAGAACTTGAGCGCGCGCCCGCCCGAGGTCGTCTCCGGGTTGCCGAACATGACCCCGATCTTCTCACGCAGCTGGTTGATGAAGACCACCGCAGTGCGCGAGCGGTTGATCGCCCCTGCCAGTTTGCGCAGAGCCTGGCTCATGAGCCGGGCCTGGAGTCCGGGGAGACTGTCGCCCATCTCCCCTTCGATCTCGGCCTTCGGCACGAGCGCCGCGACGGAGTCGATCACGATCACGTCGACCGCCCCGGACCGGACCAGGATCTCCGTGATCTCGAGGGCTTGCTCTCCCGTGTCAGGCTGCGAGACGAGCAAGTTGTCGACATCAACGCCCAGCTTCTTGGCGTACTCGACATCCAGCGCGTGCTCCGCATCGATGTAGGCCGTCGCCCCACCCTTCCGCTGGGCGTTCGCCACCACGTGCAGCGCGAGGGTGGTCTTGCCGCTCGACTCGGGCCCGAAAATCTCTGTCACGCGGCCCCGCGGGATGCCTCCAATCCCGATCGCCGCGTCCAGGTTGATCGCGCCAGTCGAGATCGCGTCCACCCGTACGCGGGGCGTGTCGGCCCCCATGCGCATGATGGCCCCCTTGCCGCAGGTCTTCTCGATCTGCGTGATGGCGAGCGTGAGGGCCTTTTTCCGCTCGTCGGCCTGCCTGGCGGTGTCGCGGTCGTCGACGGCCATCGGAGTCCTCGACATGGGATGGTTGAGCCTCCTCGAATGGAGGCCCGAATATATACCGAAGGCGCGCCTAGCGCCACCCCGGCCGGAATGCGTCTTCCACGTGCTCGAGCTGTCCGTCCACGATTCCGATGCAGTCGAACCGGTAGACGTCTCCCGGCTGACCAAATCGGTCCACCCATACGCGCGCGGCCTTCACGAGTTCGCGCCGTTTCACGCCGGTCACTGCTTCGAGCGGGCTCCCGAACGCCTGCCCGCGCCGCGTCTTCACCTCGATGAAGGTCACCACGTCACCCCGCCGCGCAATGAGGTCGATCTCTGCGCGCCCGGCCCGGAAGCGGTGGGCGACGATCTGGCAGCCGCGTGACACCAGGTAGCGGATCGCCTGGGCCTCCCCCGCCAGCCCGCGCCGCTGCCGCTCATCGCTCCACTGCGCCGGGTCGCTCCGCAGGCCGCTCTTCATGCGCAGGAAACTATCGGCGCGCACGTCAACCGGCGGATCGAAAGCCCGCGGGTGGTACCCTTGTTATGCAGCGGTTCGGGGTCAGGGGCTCGGGGCTGGGGAAATGACCCGAGCCCCTGACCCCGAACCCCTAACCCCCTATCTCATCCAACTCATCCAGCCCCACCAGCACATCCCGCGGCTTTGACCCGTTGGCCGGTCCGAGCACGCCGGCATCCTCGAGCTGATCGATGATACGAGCCGCGCGCCCGTATCCAATGCTCATGCGTCGCTGCAGGAGCGACGTCGAGCCCAGTTGGTTCTGGATGCACACCTCGGCCGCCTGACGGAACAGCGGGTCGCGCTCGCCGGACGATTCGTCGTCCCCCGTGCCGCGTCCCGCATCCCGTGCTTCGGCTTCCTCGATCGCGGCGATCTGTCGTACGATCTCCGCCTTCCCCCGCTCGGCCGCGGCCGCGGCGGGCGCCCGGCTGCGGTACCAGTCCATCACGCGCTCGGTCTCGTCGGTCGAGATGAAGGCACCCTGAATGCGCACGGGCTCGCTCTTGCCGGGAGGCAGGAACAGCATGTCACCGTTCCCCAGCAGGGTCTCGGCGCCGTTCTGGTCGAGAATCGTTCGGCTGTCCACCTTGGCCGAGACGCGGAACGCCACGCGGCACGAGAAATTCGCCTTGATGAGACCGGTAATGACGTTCACCGACGGGCGCTGCGTTGCGAGGATGAGATGGATGCCGACCGCGCGCGCCTTCTGCGCCAGCGTCGCCAACGGTGTTTCGATCTCTCCCTGCACCGTCAGCATCAGGTCGGCGAGCTCATCCACGATCAGGACGACGTAGGGGAGGATCCCGCCGGAGTATGGGGGCGGGGGAGAAAGGAGGGGGGATGAGTCCGCGCTTCCCGATCCACTCGTCCCCCGCCCCTCATCCCTCGCCCCTTCCGACGCCACGAGCGTCTTCCCCTCACGAACCTTGCTGTTGAAGTCCCCGATGTTCCGCGAGTGGTTGACGTGGAGCAACCGGTAGCGCCGGTCCATCTCGCTCACCGCCCACTTGAGCACGGTGGCCGCCTTGTGGTTGTTGGTGACCACCGGATGTCCCAGGTGCGGCAGCGCCGAGTAGATCGATAGCTCGACCATCTTGGGGTCGATCATCAGGAGCCGGAGCGTCTCGGGAGGGTGCGTGTAAATCAGGCTCGTGATGATCGTGTTGATGCAGACCGATTTCCCGGAGCCCGTGGCCCCGGCGATCAGGAGATGCGGCATCTTCGCCAGATCGTCGACCACCGCGTCGCCTTCCAGGTTGCGCCCGAGCGCGACGGGCAAGGTGCGCGACGGACGCCGGTAGTCGCCGGTCTCGATGAGCTCCCGGATTGTCACCATGCGCGGCGTGGGGTTTGGCACCTCGATGCCGACCGCCGCCTTGCCCGGAATCGGCGCGACGATTCGCAGGCTGTGCGCGCGCATGGCCAGCGCGAGATCGTCGGCCAGCGCGGCGATCCGGCCGACCTTCACACCCGGTCCCGGAGCCACCTCGTATTGCGTCACGACCGGACCGACCGTGCGGCCGGCAATCGAGCCCTCCACGCGGAACGTCTGCAGCGTCTCGATGAGCTTCTCGCCCATGCGCTCGATCTGCGCGGCGCCGGCGTCCACGTCCTCTCCCGTCGGAGCGCTGAGCAGGTCGAGCGGTGGGATCAGAGCGCCGTCCACCGCGGGGGGCGGCGGCGCTTTCGGTTCGCTCTTGGGGCGTGGGGGTTTCGGCGGGCGAGGTGCGGTTACGGTCGGCGCCAGGCTGGCCCGCTCGCTCGGCGCGGGTCTGGGTTTGGGGGCCGGCTCGGCCGGCTTCCCCTCCTGGGTGCGCAAGGCGACCAGGGGATGCCATCCGATCGTCACGATGCCGAGCGCGGAGAGCGCAAACAGACCCAACAATGCGCCTCCCGCCGTGCCAACCGTGCGATGCGCGATGTCCGCGAGGCCGCCGGGCAGGAGCCCCGCCAGACGCTGCGCCGTGGTCCACGCGCCGTAGGGGGCAGCCAGGTCGGCGAGGCGCACGTCGGTGACGATCCCGATGCCGTACGGGACGAGTACGATGAGGCCCGCGCCGAGCGCGGCGCCCCGCAGTGTCGAGAGACTCCCCAGCCGCTGAAAGGCGGCCAGCGCCCAGAGCACGCCGAGCGCGGGGAGCAGGACCGCGCCCGCGCCGAACATCTCCCAGAGCCCGAGGCCCAGGGCACGACCCCAGCTTCCCGTCACCTGGGTGCCGAGGAGCGTCAGGCCGAGGAAGACGCCCACGACGAGCGCCCCGATCCCGATCAGCTCCTCGCGCACCCGGGGGTTCACGTGATGCGGCGCTCCGCGTACTGGGGCACGATGTCGAACCGGTCCTGCTTCGCGGCGAACTCGACGTCCTCACCCATTTCGGCATCGACGAGCTGGCGCGCCGCCGCCGTATCGGCAAGCGCATCGCTCCAGTTCTCGAAGGCGCGCACGAGCGCGAGGCTCGCGGTGGCCGCGTCATTCAGCTCCACGCCGCGGCGCCCCCGCTTCACCGCTTTGACCAGCCGGCCCGCCGTGTACGCGTCCTCGAGCGCGAACTGCCGCTCCCGCCCCGCGCAGATGATCACCAGCTCTCCCCGCTCGGTCAGGGCTTGGCCCGCCCGATCGACGAGCGCGCCGAAGTTCGCGACCGCACCCACGAGCACCGGGTCGGCTCCCTGCGCCGCGACGAGCGCGGGCGTCCCGTTCGTGGTCGCGAGCACGATGGTCTTGCCCCCCACAACCTCGGGCGTCATTTCGCGCGGCGAGTTTCCCAGCGCGAACCCCTCGATCTTGAGGCTGCGCCGCTCCCCTGCCAGGAGGACGCCATCTCGCTCCAGGTTGGACGCGAGCCGCACGGCTTCTTCGGAGCTCGCTGCCGGAATCACGGCCCGCGCACCGGCGGCGATGGCCGCGATAATGGTCGTCGTGGCCCGAAGCACGTCGAAGACGACCGCGGCCCGGCCCGTCAGGTCTCCCGCCGTCAGCCCGCCCGGCGTCATATGGACGTCGATCTTCATGCCTGCCCGGAGAGGAGGTGCGGGACCCGCTCGAGAAACTTCGTGTCTACCGCGCCCTTGATGAAGTCGGGGTGGCGCATGACCCGACTGAGAAACGGGATGGTCGTGGTCACGCCTTCAATGATAAACGAGTCCAGCGCCTGGCGCATGCGCGCGATCGCTTCCGCGCGGTTGTTGCCGTGCACGATCACCTTGGCGAGCAGCGAGTCGTAGAACGGCGGCACCGTGTAGCCCGCGTAGATATGCGTGTCGACCCGCACGCCGGGCCCTCCCGGCGGGTGGTAGGCAGTGATGGTCCCCGGTGCCGGCTGAAAATTGCGGGCGGGATCCTCGGCGTTGACTCGGCACTCCATGGCGTGGCCGCGGAGGCGCTGGCCGTTCATGACGAACGACAGCGGCTCGCCCGCCGCCACGCGGATCTGCTCCTTCACGAGGTCGAAGTTGGTGCACATCTCCGTCACCGGGTGCTCCACCTGAATCCGGGTGTTCATCTCCATGAAGTAGAACGAGCCGTCCTCGTCCAGCAGAAACTCGATCGTGCCCGCCCCCACGTAGCCGATCGCTTCCGCCAGGCGGATCGCGGCATCCCCCATGTCCTGGCGCAGCGTCTGATCCACGGCGGGGCTCGGGGCCTCCTCGATCAGCTTCTGGTGGCGCCGCTGGACCGAGCAATCCCGCTCGCAGAGATGCATGATCCTGCCCTGGGTATCGCCGATGAGCTGGATCTCGACATGGCGGGGGTGCGCCAGGTACTTCTCGATGTAGACCTCGTCCGACCCGAACGCGGCGAGGGCTTCCTGTTTCGCCAACCCGAAGGACTGCCCGAATTGTTCCTCGTCGGCGGCCACCCGCATGCCTTTCCCGCCGCCGCCCGCCGCGGCCTTCACAATCACGGGGAATCCGATCTTGGTCGCGATCTTCAACCCGGCCTCAACGTCCTCGACGGCTCCCGCCGAGCCCGGCACCGTGGGGACCTTGAGCTTCTGCGCGAGCTTGCGGGCCGCGGCCTTGTCGCCCATCTGCCGGATCTGCTCGCCGGTGGGCCCAATGAAGGTGATGTTGGACGCGCGCACCGTATCGGCGAACTCACCGTTCTCGGCGAGAAAGCCGTACCCCGGGTGGATGGCGTCGGCCCCTGTGATTTCCGCGGCCGCGATGAGGCGGGGGATGTTCAGATAGCTGTCGCGCGACGGCGCGCGCCCAATGCACACGTCGTCGTCGGCAAACCGTACGTGGAGCGACTCGCGGTCCGCCTCCGAATACACGGCCACCGTGCCCAGGCCCAGTTCCTTGCACGCGCGAATCACCCGCAGGGCGATCTCCCCGCGGTTTGCGATGAGGACCTTCTTGAACATCAGGAGTTCAGGTCGATGCCACCGGCAGTCGAGCCCGCCCGCCCGCCGAAGGCCTTGCTGGCCGCCGAGTCGACGCCCGAAACCTTGAGCGCGAACTCGCTCGGGTTCGTCGCGTAGAATACCGCGCTCTCGTAGCTGATCAGCCCCTGCTGGTACCATTGGAACAAGGACTGATCGAAGCTCTGCATGCCGTACTGCACCGAGCCCTCGGCGATGAGATCCGGGATCGAGAGCGACTTGGAGAGATCGCGCATGTTGTCCTGCACCGCCGCCGTGCTGATCAGGACCTCGGCCGCCGGCACCCGCCCCCGCCCGTCTTTTCGGGGTACGAGGCGGAGCGACACCACCGCCTGAAGCGCGGTCGAGAGGAGGTGGCGGATTTCCTCGTGCTGATGGGGCGGGAAGAATGAGATCACGCGGTTGATCGTCTGCGTCGCGTCCGTCGTGTGCAGGGTCGAGAACACCAGGTGCCCCGTGTCGGCCGCTTTGAGCGCCGTGTCCAGCGTCTCCATATCCCGGATCTCGCCGATCAGGATCACGTCAGGATCCTGGCGCAGCACGTGGCGCAACGCCGAGTTGAACGACAGCGTGTCGTTCCCCACCTCGCGCTGGGAGATATTCGCAAGGTTGTCCCGGTGCAGGAACTCGATCGGGTCTTCGATCGTGATGATGTTGACGCGGCGGTTCGAGTTGATGTGGTTGATCAACGCGGCGAGCGCCGTCGACTTCCCGGAGCCCGTCACCCCCGTCACCAGCACGAGGCCGCGCGGCCGCGCCGCGATCTCCTCGAGCACCGGTGGGAGGTTCAGATCCCGGATCGTCTTCACTTCGTACGGAATGGACCGGAACGCGAACGCCACGGTGCCCCGCTGCTGATACACGTTGGTCCGGAACCGGCCGACCCCCGGCACGCCGATGGCGAAGTCGGCCTCCTTGTGCTCGGCGAACTCCTTCACTTGGCGCGGCGTCATGATCTGCTCGGCCAGCGATTTCAACTCCTCCGGCTTCAAGGGCTGGGTTTCGAGCGCCACCAGCTCGCCGTTCACCCGGATCGTCGCCGGACGACCCACCTTGAGCAGCAGGTCGGACCCGTTGCGCTGGACCATCTGGGTGATGGCCTGCTTGAAGTTGAACGCCGCACCTGCAGTCTCAGCCATAGGGATCGACTCGGAAGAGGGTCTGTCCAAATTCCACCGGTTGCGTGCTGTCGAGGCACACTTCCTTGATCGTGCCCTGCACCTCGGATTCGATCTCGTTCATGATCTTCATCGCCTCGATGATGCACACGACCTGGCCGGGCGTCACGCGGGTCCCCACCTTCACATAGGGCTCCGCTCCGGGCTCGGGCGCAGCGTAGAAGGTACCTACCATGGGCGACTTGATCTCGAGCAGCCCTGCGGCGACGGCCGCGGGTGGCGCCCCCGCCCCTGCCCCCGCTTCGCCGCCGGCGGCTGCCCCGCGGCCGCGGGACACGGGGCCGGCCTCGAGCGGTGCCGGGGCTCCACTCGTGGCTCCCGGAGCCTGCGCCACCACCACATGTGGGATGGTGTTGGACGACGGATGACCGGCGCGCGACACGCGCACGGTTGACCAGGCCCCGAACAGCCCGCGGCGCACCTCGATCGCCCCGAGCTCCGGAGACTCCCTGAGGATCTGCACCAGCCGCGCGATAATGTCGAGGTTCATGCGCCTCCGCGCCGGGAAATAGACCACCCCAGAGAGCTACCCGTCAATCGCAACCACTCCCGCCCCGTCACCCGCCCCCCTTGCGCCCGCCGTCACACCAGTTCTCGTAACTCTGTGCGGCCGTCGCTGAGCAACACCGGCCCGTCGACGCACAGGTGCACGTCGTCCTCGATGCGCACCCCGCCTTCGCCCTGGAGATAGACGCCCGGCTCGATCGTGACGACGGCGTCCGCAGGGAGGGGGTCGGCGCTCGTCTTCGACAGCCGGGGCGCCTCGTGGACCTCGAGTCCGAGTCCGTGCCCCAGCGAATGGCCGAACGCCTCGCCGAAACCCCGGGCCGCGATCGGCTCCCGCGCGAGCGCGTCGGCATCGCACCCGGTCATCCCCGCGCGCACCCCGGCGCGCGCCCGCAGCTGCGCTCCCTGTACCAGTTCGTATAACGCCCGCTGACGCTCGCTCGCACGCGCTCCCACGACCACGGTGCGCGTGATATCCGCGCAGTAGCCGTCGACCTGCGCGCCGAAGTCGAGCAGCAGCCAGTCCCCTGCCTCGACGGTGCGCTTGCTCGAGCGGGCATGCGGCAGCGCCGTGCGTGGGCCCGAAGCCACGATGGCGGGAAACGGATGCCCCTCACTCCCGAGGCGCCGCAGCTCGCCTTCCAGGGCGCCCGTGATTTCGAGCTCGCTCATCCCCACACGCACCGCCTGGAGCGCCACCTCTCCGGCTTCGCAGGCGAGCGCCGCCGCGGCGCGCATCGCCGCCACCTCGCTTGGGTCCTTGCTCGCGCGCAGGCGCTCCACCAGATCGGTCGTCGCCTTCCAGTGCCACGCCTTGCCCGCCTGGGTCAGCCGCTCCCCGTCCTTGATCGTCAGGGCATGCGCCTCGTACCCCACGGTGGTCAGCGGGCCGAGCGACCCCAGCTCGCGGAACAGCCGCTCCCATACGTTCGCCGCATCGACTTCCACGCGGGCCACGGCGCCGGCTTCCGCGCGCGCCTGCGCGTCGTAGCGGAAATCGGTCACGAGCAGAAGGTCGCCGCGGGTGACCACGGCGAGCGCCGCCGATCCGCTGAACCCGGTCAGATAGCGGATGTTGGCGCGCGACGTGATGAGCAGGCCGTCGAGTTCCGCCGCTTCGAGCGCGCGCGCGAGGATGTCGTGACGCGTCCGGCGACGGTCAGCCCCCACGCCGCGCCCCGAGAAAGTTGAGCAGGCCCTCGAGACCGAGTCGATAGCTCTCGCCGCCGAATCCGGTCACCACCCCCACCGCGAGGTCGGCGAGCACTGAATGGTGCCGCTCCTTCTCCCGCGCGAAGACGTTGGAGAGGTGCACTTCGACGAACGGCACCCGCACGGCCAGCAGGGCGTCCCGCACCGCGAGGCTCGTATGCGTGAACGCGGCGGCGTTGATCACCGCCCCGTCCGCCTTGCCGCGAAGCTGCTGAATCGCCTCGACCAGCTCGCCTTCGTGGTTCGTCTGGACCCACGAGCACTCGGCGCCGAGCGCCCGCGCGCGCTCGCGCGTGGCGCGCTCGATCTCCTGGAGCGTCGCGCGCCCGTACACTTCGGGCTCGCGCTCTCCCAGCAGATTGAGATTCGGGCCGTTCAAGACGGCGATGTGCACTAGGACTTGAGACCCTTGAGCCACGACTGGAACTGATCCAGGTCGCCCTCGTCCTCGGCACCCGGCCTGGGCCGCGACCCGGAGCCGCGGGCCGGCGGTCTCCGCTCGGGTGGCGCACCGGCGGCGTCACCTCCGCCCCCAGTGGCCCCTCCGGACCCGAAGAACTCGTCGAACGAGAAGCCGCCACCCGATGACGCCGGACCGGGGGCCGACGGCGGTGGCGCGGGAGGCTCGACCTGAGACGTCGACCCCGTCGGCGCGCCGGGCTCCTCGCCGAACAAAGCATCGAGGGTGATGCTGTCCTGCGCGGCGCGCGTGGGCTCGCCCGGCGGCTCCGGCGTGACGCCGAAGGCCGAGTCGAGCTGGTCCGACAAGCCGAGAGGCGCAGCCCCGGACGCCGTCGCTCCCAACCGGGTCGCGAGAACGCTCTGCAGGAATGCTCGCGCCGACTGCCCACCACTGCGGCGCCCCGACAGCGCCTCGACCTTCGCCCGCAAGCGAGCGTCGCTGGGACGTTGCTGCTGCAGCGCCTGATAGACGCGCAGCGCTTCCTCCTGATGGCCCTGCTTCATGTACAACTCAGCCATCGTCTCCGTTACGACCGGCTGCGCGCGAGACAGCGCGGCCGTGTCCGCCGCCCCGTCGTCGTCGGACATCCTCGCCGCTGCCGGCCTGTGCTCGGGTGGCGGTGGGGGTGCAGGGGGAGGAGACGGCGGGGGGGGAGGCGCCGGCGTCGGCCGGCGCGACACCGGCGGCGGAGGAGCGGCGGGGGGCGGGGGCTCCGCCACGACGTCCTCCGGCATGATGAGCGGTAGGTCGACCAGCGGCGCGTCGTCCTCTTCGGCGACGCCGGGCGCCCCCTCGTCGACCTTGAACAGCCCGCTGCCTTCATACTGCGTCCGCGCCAGCCCTTCGATCTCGATCGGCGACGCGTTGAGAACGATCTCTTCCTGCAGCTCGATTCCGTCGGCGCCCAGGCCCGCGCCTCGCACCGACTCGAAGTTCACGACCCCGTCGTACGTCTCGAAACCCTCTCCTCCAAGACCAGTCTCGACGAGCGGCGCGCTCGGCGCCTCCTCGGGATGCTCGACCACGAGGTCGGACATCACCATGGGCTCGGGTTCTGGAGTTGGTTGTGGAGGTGGCGGGGGAGGCGGAGCAGGCGATCGCGTCGGCGCCCGAGCGGCGGCCGGCGGTGCATGCGCCCCGGACTGGCGAGCGGTCGGCGCCGCAGCCGGACCCGTATGGGCGCCGGACTGACGGGCGGTCGGCGTGGCGGGACCTGCCGGTGCACTTCGCGCGGGCGGTGGTGGCGCGGGGGCCACCGGGGCGACCGGGGCCACCGGCGTACCCGACCGGCTCGCCTGCGCAACGCGGCTCTTGGCCCGGGCCAGGGCCTCAGCAGCATCGCCGTTCATCGGATCCGCGGCCAGCAGCTTGGTCAGCCAGTCCACGGCATCGCCGAGCCGGCTCCCCCGTTCGGCGATCTCCGCCAGCACCTTGAACGCGATCACGTTCTCGGGATCGAGCTCGAGCACGTGGCGGAACACCTGCTCGCCGCCTTCGTCGTTCCGCTGGTCAACCAGGCAGCGCCCATAAACGATATGGGCGCTCACGTAGTCGGGGTGGCGCTCCAGGCCGCTCTTGCACAGCTCGACTGCCTGATCTAGTTGGCCTGCCTTGCGATAGGCGTCCGCCAAAGGCGCAAAATTGCGCCCTTTGGGGTTCTCAGCATAGCGTCGTTCGAGCTTCTCGATCTCGCTGGTGTGCGCCACAGCCTAAGTCTTTGTCGGAATTGGACGAAGATAGTGTTCGGCCGGCGTTGCTGTCAATCGGAAATGGCGGTTTCGGCTTGAGTTTTGTTGTTGCAATCTCTAGACTTATCGCCCTTCCCGGTCCGACACGCGGAGTCGACGCCCATGATGCGCGCAATGCGCGAGAATGCGAAGTGGATCTTCTATATCCTGGCCGTCGCCTTCATCGGGTGGCTGGTGTTCGATGTGGGCATGGGCATCACGGGCCGGGGGCAGTACGGGCGCGGCGACGTCGTCCTCAAGGTCGACGGACGCGAAGTCCATCTGCCCCAATACGACGCCGCGGTTCAATACGCCTATGAGCAGTTCCGCCGCCAGTCGGGTGGAGCGCTCACCCGCGAGGACCAGCAGGAGGTTCAAAATCAGGTCGTGGACGAGCTCGTACAGGCTCTCCTGCTCGACCGCCAGTATCGCAAGCTCGGCATCACCGCGACGGATCAGGAAGTGATTCAGGCGGCCCAGAGTACCCCGCCGCCCGAGGTGGAGGAATCGCCCGACTTCCAGACCAACGGTCAATTCGACATTTCCAAGTGGCAGCGATACCTCGCGTCGGGGAGCGATCCGCAGTTCCTGGAATCGCTCGAGGCCCGCTACCGTCAGCAGATCCCGCAGTACAAGCTCATGCAGTACCTCACAGCCGACGTCTACGTGCCGGATGCAAAGCTGTGGCGGATCTATCGCGACCAGCACGAATCGACCACAGTCGCCGTGGCAGCCGTCCGCCCCGAGCAGATCCCCGATCAAGATGTGACCGTCTCCGATGAGGAGGTGCAGCAGTATTACGAGCGGCACAAGGCCGACTTCAAGCGGCCGAGGGTGGCCTACGTCAGCTTCATCGCGCAGGGGCGGTTCCCGTCAGCCGAGGACAGCGCCGCGGCGCTCGCCCGGGCTCGGGCGGTGCGGGCGGACCTCGCCCGGGGCGCGAAGTTCGAGGACGTAGCCAAACGTGAGTCGTCCGACACGGCGAGCGGTAACCACGGCGGCGATCTCGGGTGGATCCCGCACGACGGGAGCGGGTTCGATCCGCAGTTCGTGGCCGGCATGCGGCAGCTCGCGCCCGGTGCGCTCAGCCAGCCCGTGCTCTCTTCCTTCGGCTATCACATCATCCGGGTGGATGCCGTGCGGCACGACTCGCTGCATGTGCGCCACATCCTCATCCCCGTCGAGCTGCACGGCGCGCACCTCGACTACGTCGAGGCGCGGGCGGACACACTCGACAAGCTCGTCGCCGAGCGCTCGGACGGCAGCGCGCTCGACAGCGTGGGACGGAAGCTGGGGCTGCGCGTGGTGAGCGGCACCCGGGTGATGGAAGGGCAGCGCCTGACGCTCGGCCGCTACGTGATCCCGGACGTGAGTGTCTGGGCCTTCGAGAACAACGTCGGTGAGACGAGCCCGGTGATCGACGCCCGGCCCGCGTACTATGTCTTCCGCCTCGACTCTCTGATTCCCGCGGGGACGCCGCCGCTGATCGAGATCCGCGGCGCCGTGCTCGGCGCCGCACGGCTCGCCAAGAAGCACGACGCGGCCGCACGCCGCGCCGACGAGGTGGCCCGCGCCCTGTCGGGCGTTACGGACCTGACCCGCACTGCGCCGACGCCGGGACTGACGGTCCAAACCGTGGGACCATTCACCCGGCTCTCACCGCCGCCGCTGCTGCAGGGCAATGCGCTGGTGGTGGGGGCCGCGTTCGGCTTGAAGCCCGGGGAGCGCTCGGGGGTGATCGCGGACCGCTCGGGGTTCTTCATCGTACAGGGCGTGCGGCGGGTCGCGGCGGATTCGCTGGCCTGGCTCAACCAGAAGGAGTCCCAGCGTCAGGAGCTGCTGCAACCGGTGCGGCAGGCGCGGGTCCAGGCATATCTCGCGGCGCTGCGGTCGCATGCCAGGATCGTGGACCGCCGGAAGGAGTTGTTCCGCCCCGGGGCAGGCAGCTAACCGGGTACCGCGGTCAGTCGATCAAACGGTCGCGCCGCGCCGGCGGGCGCGATTCTTCGAGTCCACCAGCTATCGAGCGCCGGGCTTCGTTGAGCGCGCGCTGCACGTCCCGTAATCCCTTCCCCAGCGTCCGACCTGCTTCCGGCAAGCGGTGCGCGCCCAGCGCCAGCAGCGCGATCAACAGCAGAAGGAACAGCTCGCCGCCACTCATCACGTCCAGCCTACTGGCTGAGACGCTTCGGATCGCCGCCCGACGACAGGGATGAGGGCGTGGAGGCTGGTGGGGGCGGCACGTTGCGCGCCTCGCGGTCGTCCGTCACGTCCTTCAGGCTCCGCTTGAATTCCTTGATGCCCTGCCCCAGCGACGACCCGATCTCGGGGATTCGCTTCGCGCCGAACACCAGCACCAGCACGAGGAGCAGGATCAGGATGTGGCTGAACGACAGGTCGCCGAACATGGGTACCTCGTTTCAGAAGAGCGATCGCGCGACGAAGTAGGCAATGGCAACGCCCACCAGCGCGAGCAACGATACGTCGAATCCGATCGGCCCGAGCGTCACCGACACTACCAGTAGATCAATGTGGACCGGGCCGAGGGTGGGCGTGACGGCCGTCGTGAAGAACTCCTTCGCGGCGCCTTGCGGCAGATAACGCCGCAACAGCGCGTGGAGAAAGCCCCCCAGGACGAACCCCGTGGCGAGCACCCCAAGGTAAAATAGCGGGCGGCGAGGGCCTTGCGCCACGTCTTAGCTGCGCCGCTCGACAGCGTACGTGATGCAATCGCGCAGCGCGTCGCGAGCCGCCGACGGCGCCAGCACGCCCAGGTCGGTCTCGGCCTCGAGCGCACGCTCGAGCGCGCGGCGCCGGGCGTACTCGAGCCCACCCGCCGCATCCACTGCCCGGATCACCTCCGCCACGAGTTCGTCGGAGGGCGCGGGAGTGGCCATGAGCTCGGCCACGCGCCGCCGCTCGGCGGGCGCCATCCGCTCGAGCGCCGCAATCAGGGGCAACGTGACCTTGTGCTCCTTCAAGTCCAACCCCGACGGCTTCCCCGTGATCGCCTCCGGCTGGGTGTAATCCAGCAGGTCATCGGCGATCTGGAACGCCATGCCCAGATGCATGCCGAACCGGGCGAGCGCTTCCCGTACCGCGGGTGCCGCCTGCAGCGCCGCGACCTCGCATGCGCCGGACATGAGCGACGCAGTCTTGGCGCGGATCAGGTGATCGTACTGATCCTCGCTGTAGGCCAGCTTGTCATGCGCCTCGAGCTGCCGCATCTCGCCAACCGTCATTTCGTTCGTGACGCGACCGAACACGCGCAGCGGCTCGAGGTCGCCGAGGTTGACCAGCTCGATGATCGCACGCGAGTACAGGTAATCGCCCATGATGACGGCGACCTGGTGCGAGAACAGCGCGTTGATCGTCGGCATCCCGCGCCGGAGCACGGAATGATCAACCGAGTCGTCGTGGACGAGAGTGGCGAGATGGATCAGCTCGACCACCGCACCGAGGGTGATGGCCCGCGGCGAGGAGACGCCGGCGGCCCGCTCGCTGAGAAACAGGAGGGTCGGCCGGAACAGCTTGCCGCGCATTTGCAGCAGATGCTCGTTCGCCGCCGCGATCACCGGGAAATCGGCGGCCACGATGCGCCGCAGCTCGAGCGCCAGGTCGTCCAGCGCGCCCGCAATGGGCCGCTGGATGTCCGCGAGGGCGATGGGGGCCGTCTGCTGCGTCACGCTACTTGGCGCGGGCCAGCGCCTTCACGCGCTGCCCCACGTCATGAAAGTGGATGTCCACCGCGACCACGCGGCCGTACAGGTCGCGTGCCTCGACCTTCTTGCCCGTCTCCTCGAGCGCACGTCCGAGCCAGTACAAGACACCCACCCGTTCCTGATCGCCCGACGCCGGGAGCTCGAGCCCCCGCCGCAGGATCGATTCCGCCACGATGTAGGCCCCCTTCTCGATGAAGCAGGCGCCGAGGGCTTCGGATGTCCGCAGCTTCCCTTCGGGAGCGCGTAAGGCCTTCTGAAACTCGGCGATCGCTTCGTCGAGGAGGCCCATCTCCTTGAACGCCACGCCCAGATCGTAGTGCGACTGAAAGTCCGCCTCGTCGATGTTCTCGGCGATGCCTTGCTTGAAGCGGGCCAGCATGTCGTGGAAATCCCTCTCTTCGTCCCCCGTCGGCTCCTCATCTGCCACCTTCATGCGCGTATCCCGCGCGACCGACTCTTCGTCCAAGATCATGGCGCCCAGATCGATGAACGACGACGCGTCGTCGGTCACCGCATCCTCGCGCACCTTCATCTTCGCGTCCCTGGCCGCCACCCTCCCCTCGCGCGCCGGCGTCTTGGGAGCCGGAGGTCTGGCCGCGACCGGCGCGAGCATCGCGAGCGCAGCCTTCGCCCGCTCATTGTGCGGCTCATGCTCGGCGACGCGCTGGTAGACCGCTCGCGCCTTTTCGGGCAGGTCACCCCGCAACAACGTGTCGGCGAGCCCGAGGTAGGCATCCACGAGCTTCGCCCGGTCGCCCGACTTGAACGCGAACTCCACCTGCTTCTGGCGATGGCGGACGCTGTTCGGATCCAGGTGCAGGACCTCCTCAACCAGATCCTGCGCGCGATCGAGCTCGCCCCGGTTCTCGAACCCGGCAGTCGCATGGTCCAACTCCTCGATGCCCCGTTCGCGGTCCCCGGTCTCGATCAACGCCTCGCCAAGCTCGCGATGGGCGTCAGGATCATCCGGATCGTCGGCGACCCGCTCTTCGAGCTCTTCGATCGTCGGCCCGGGCGGCGCCAGGGATTCGGCGCCGCCACCCTGATACTCGTCGTCGAGAGTGAGATCGATGAATCCCGACTGACGCCCCGCTGTCGGCGGCGCCTCGTCCAGCACCAGGGGTGGTTCCTCCATGTCCTGGGCCGGGCCGGCGGCCTCCGTGTCGAAATCCGGCTCGAGCTCAAGTGGCGGCACTTCGATGACCGGTTTCCGTTTCGGCTGCTCCTCGGCCGCCGGCCGCTTGGGCACCACCGGTTTCACCTTCGGCGGTTCTGCGGCCGGAGTCGGCGGGCGCGGCGCTCTGGGAGCGCCGGGACCCTTCGGCGCAAACGGCGCCGGTCGTCCCGCGGGAGGTGCAGGCGGTTTGGGCGGTGGGGCTGGCTCGGCGATCTCGATCGTGTCTTCCAGATCGTCCAATTCCACCGAGTCGAACGACGGGGCCGCCTCTGGCGCGCCGGAGGTCGCTTCGAAATCACTCAGGAGCTCGACCCCGTCTCCCGTGGGTTCATCGTCGCGGAGCGACGGCGCCGACGGAGCGCTCGCCTGCACGTCACCGAAGTCGGCCGTGCGCTCGAGACCCTCAACCGTCCCCATTGGGCGTCCGGTTGCCGCGTCATCGGCCAGGCTCGTCGGCTGGATCTCGAGCGACGGATCGACCTCGGGGGCGAACTCCGTCACGAGATCGTCTGTGCCGGCCGGTGGCGGGGACGGAGCGGCCGCAACCGGCGGCTCCGGCGACTTCGCCTTCCCGCGCGTCGGGGGCTCGTCGAGGTCGAGGAAGACGAGGCTCGAGGTCTTGCGCTTCCCCGACTTGTGCAAGTCCTCCTTCGCGTCCGGAGAAGCAGGTGGAGCGGGCGCCGGGGGCGCTCCCTCGCTGGAGCGGGCGGGCGCCCCGTACATCTTGAGGTGGTCCTCCAGCATGTGTCGCAGCCCGGCGCCCTCAGCCGAGAGGTCGGTGACTTCTCGGAGCGCCACAAAGGCCTGTTGGATCTTGCCGGCACCATGCATGCGGTCGGCATACAGCACGAAGTTCTGCTTGGCCTCCGCTAGGAAGCCTTTGGCGGCGTACAGCTTGGCGAGCTTCAAATAGGTGGTGGGGCGCCCCGGCGCGCAGCGGAGCACCTTGTTGCACATCGCGATCGCGTTGTTGTGGAAGCCGAGCTCTGCGTATTTGTCGACGGCGCGCTCGTAGTAGTCGGCGGCTTGCCCCGCATCCTTCAGCTTCAGGTACAGATCCCCGACGCGGTTGTAGATCGTGAGATCGGGGTTGGCCTCTCCTTCCTCCTCCTGTGCCCGGAGAGCGTCGAGCCAGGATTCGATTGCCCCCTTGGGGTCTCTGGCTTCGAGGTTCTTGGCCTTCTCTTTGGCCTTGGCAAGCTTGGACATGGAGGCTCTAAAGATACGGGGCCACAAGAACACAAACAAGCCGAACCCGCTGTCCGGACGGCGCTTACGAGGCTTCTGCTAGAGGTGGCTCGGGCCCAAAGACGCGAGGCGCCAGGTTGGCCGGAAGCACCCTGGCGCCTCGCCCGGCGTCCCCTGAGAGGGGGGGACTACTTCGAAGCGGACACGATGGAGCCGCTGGGAGCGGCCACCACGCTGCCGCCGTGGAGTTGCAGCTCCGGATTCCCCGGATCGGTCTGGACGCTCCAATCAAGGATCAGGTATTGCCGCCCCACGTGGGTGACGCGCACCGCGCCGTAGGTGGGGTTCGGTCCGTCGACGATCTCAAACACATAGCCGTAACCCGGCATCGCCAGGAGCGCGCTGCGGCCGTACCCGCTGGCGGGCGCAAAGTCGATCGACGTCAGGTCGGCGACCGGTCCGGCACCGTAGAAGCGCACGCTGGTTCCGGTGAAAACGGGAACAATCGACAGGCTCGAGTCGGCGTTCCGGTGGATCATGAAGTCCACATCGGTCGACGCGCCGCTCTGCACCAAGCCCAGCTCGTTGGACTCACCCGTCCCGTTGCCGTTCACGTCATCCCAGAACCGGAACCCGGAAAGGGCGAGGTTGGTGCCATCGGCGTACACCAGCACGTTGCGGGCGTCCGGACGCGGCGTGTCCTGCCAGAGCGGCGAGCGGTCGCTCTCAGAGCCATCCGTCGCGATCGCGGTGGTCGTGTAGCAGCGGGGCACGCCGTTCGTGAGCGCGCCCGCGAGAAACTCGGGGGCCACGGTTGTCCCTTCGATCTCCCATGTGGCCCCACACACGCCGGTGTCGAGGTTGTAGCTCGTGCTGTAAACCGTGTACCACTCGAAGCGCGACGGCGCGCTTCGGAAGGCGTTGTCCGCCCAGTGAAGCTCGATCGCGCGATTAAGCGACACGGACCCAAGGCTGTCAGGCGCCGGGAGCGGCGAAAGGACGACGGTGTTCGTTGTGGTTGACGAGTCGCAGCCAACGGCGAGCAACCCGGCGAAGACGAGAGCGACGAGAGTCTGGGTGCGCATGGAAGCCTCGGGTGTGCCAGTTGCCGGGCCACTAGGGCAGGCCCTGTGCCCCCGGGAAAGTGGTCATGATACATGGGGTTAGCAGTTCCCCTGCCCGCGCGCTCTGTCCCCGCCAGGGGACAAGGGTCAGGGCGGACACTCACTGCGCTACGGTCTGTTGCTCATAATCGAACTTGATTTCCGGCGCGTCCAAAAGGGCGATCGAGAACGCGAACGCGAAGTTGCCGTTGGGGCTTTTCACGAATGCAAAGGTAGCATGCCAGCGGTTCAGATCCCGCTCGAGACGGACGATGTGCTCCCCGAACTGCTCGGTGACGAAGTCGTACTGGGTGGACCACGTCGCGCGCCACTTGGCCGTCGGCTGAAAGTTGAGGGTCGTGTTGAGCTGCTCCTGATTGAGCGCCACGGGAGCCGCTCCGGCCGCGCCCGCGACCTGCGGGCGCGTGTGCGTGCTCGTGTAGGACAGGCTCATCGAAAAACCTTGGCCGCCGCCATAGCCCCCGACCGGTGTGATCCGCGGACCACCGAACAGGGGCGGGTTCTGCCCCGACATCGGAAGGCCCGGTTGCCCCGGCGCCCTGGCAGCCGCGCCGGTGTCCGTCGCGGCCGGCGCGGCCGGCTTGCCGGGATGGAACCCGAACAGCCGGGCGAGACCGCGCAGCGTCGCGGGAGACACTGCGAACGACGCATTCACGCTCTGCAGGAATGGTGAGAACCGGGCCGAGTCGAGTCCGACCTGGCCCAGCCACAGGTCGTGCACCAACCGCAAGCTGAAGTTGGGGAGCAGGTCGGAAGCGAACGTATTGCCGATGGTCTGCGTCTGCCATCCGTTGTGCCCCGGGATCTTGGCCTGCTCGAAGTTATACGCGAGCGCATCGGTGTTGATGCTGAGCAGGCGCAGTTTCCGGGCTTGCTGCTTCCCGGAATCACCCGCAGGCGGCCGAAGCTTGGCCTCGAAGTTCTGCGACAGGCCGAAGGTGATGGTCTGCTGAGGATCGCTGCGCGAGTTGAGGAGCACCCCGGCCGGGTCGAGCGCCCGCGAGTACTCCGCCGAGACGGTGGCCCCGGGAGCGTAGAAATAGTTGACGATTGGCGAGAACGAGTGCCGAATGCGCTCGAGCGGACCGAACCCCGGGAAGAACCCGAACACGGTGGGACGGATCCCCAGGCTTACCTGGACGCGCTTTCCCTGCTGGACCCACTGGCCATTCGAGAACTGGTTGCGCAGCATGAAGGGGCCGGCGGACGTGGTGTTGATGATCTGAACGGCCGGCTGGAGCTTCCACGTGCCCGAGAACAGCTGCGGCAGGTTGATGCCGGTCTGCCAGTCGAGCGCACTGCCGAACGTCGACCCATAGAATATGTGCCGCACTCCCCCCGGAACGGTCGAATCGATGATCTCGATGGCCAACGGCGCGTTGCTGGCCTGGTCGGTCATGTTCAAACTATTCGACCAGTTCCACCGACCCACGCGGAGTGGGGTTTCGAAGGTGATCTGCGACTGGCGGGAGTCCGCGAAATTCTTGATGGTGTCGGGTACGCCACCCGGACCGGGAACGAGCAGCAGAGAGGGCGGTTGGCCGTGAAAGGTCTGCTGGTTGTTGAACGAGAACCCCGGCGACCAGGTGATGGACGGCGAGATGTTCACCGGAGCGGGTGTGAGCGTCACCCGCGGGAAGTTCTGGCTCACTTGGCCGCTCGAGAGATCCTGCGAGCGGCTGCCGCCGAGGTTGAACGTCCCCCACGCAAACCGCTTGTCGAAGTTCAGCTGCGAGAAGAGGCTGGCCGTGGCGAGGGCCGGATCCACGGAGTTCTGCTGCAGGACCGTGCCGCTCGTTGCGTAGTTGACGCTGGCGTTGAAACGCGTCTGCTGGTCGAAGCTCTGCTGGTGCTGCCAGCTGATCTGCGAGGACGATCCCGGAATGTCCAGTTGCTCGACGTGCGCGTAGGTGAAGCTGCCGTTGACGAAGCGGTCGAGCCAGCGATACCGCGACTGGCCGTGGACAGTGATGTTGCGATTGGCGTACCAGTCGAGCGAGCCCAGCAGGTCGAGGTAGTCGTTGACCGCGACAAAGTACCCGATGTTCGCGAAATGGCGCTCGTAGCTCCGGGTGGGACGTACCAGATCGTTCACCCCAAAACGGGGGACCAGCATTCCGCTCCGCCGGCCCGTGCGAATATCCTGGAAGATGAACGGCAGCCACATGATCGGCACATCACGCACGTATAGCACGGCGGGACGTGCGACCATGACATTCTTGTTGAGCCACTTCAGTTCGCCCGTAGCGAAGTGGTAGTCGGGAACCGGCCGGTCATCCGAGGTGATGTCGCTCGACGCCGCGTACAGGCGGGTTGAGCCCGAGTCGACGGACAGGTCGCCCCGCACGTACCACGTGACGCCACCTTCGTTGAAATTCGTGAAGGCCTGGTGCACCGTGCCGCGGCGGATGCAGGTGTCGTAGCGCATCGCTTCGCCGACCATCACGCCCCCCTCTTCGAACAATCTGGGGTCGCCTTCGGCGTCGAGGCGGCAGCTCGATTCCCGGTAGCGCACGTAGTCGGCTTCGAGCTTTGAGCCTTGCCGGTCGACGAACGCGTTGCCGCGGAGAAAAATGGCCTGGCTGTCGCTCACCACGATGAGCGTATCGGCGACGTATTGCGTCACGCGGAACCCGGGCAGCTGCAGGAGCGAGTCCATGACGGCATCGCTCGGCGGGAAGGAGCGGGTCGGACCCGTCGGCAGGCCCAGCCGGCGCGCCGTCGCGCTGTCCAATGCCCGCCCCTGGACGCCCGCCGTGTCGCGTCGGACCTGAGGCTGCTGCGCCTCGAGCCGCCCGCCACCCGCGAGGCACAGCAGCGCGAGTACCGCCGCCCCTGCCGTCGCGCGGTCGCGACGTGCGCGACGCCTCGTCACGACCCAGGCACACCAGATGCCCACTTCATACAGCAGCCATAGCGGGACCATCATGATCATCATCGACACCGCATCGGGCGGCGAGAGCAGGGCCGCGGCCACGGCGGCCACCACGATGGCATAGCGCCGGTTGCGCACGAGGAACTGCGGGGTCACGAGGCCGAGCGTCGCGAGAATCGTCACGACGAGCGGAAGCTCGGTGATCAGACCAAAGGCGATGATGATCTGCGCGGCGAACCCGAAGTAGTTGCCGGCCGTGATGATCGGCTCCAGGGTCCCGCGCTGGAAGCTGAAGAGCACCTGCAGCGCGCGTGGCAGCACCCAGAGGTAGGCCACCGTGGCGCCCCCCAGAAACAACACCACACCAACGGCCAGCGCGGGCATCACGAGGCGCCGCTCGCGCTCGTAGAGCGCGGGCGCGAGGAACGACCATGCCTGGTACGCCACGACGGGAGAGGCGAGCAGCACGCCGAGCGCGAAGGCAAACTTCAGAGTGATGAAGAACGGCTCGGTCGGACTCGTGAACTTGAGCTTTCCACCGGGGAGGAGCGGGGTGATCGGTCGCATGAGCAGGCCGATCACATCGACCCGTTCTACGATGACCCATCCGACCAGCGTCCCGACCACGATCGCCAGGAGACTGTAGAGGATCCGCCAGCGCAGCTCCTCGAGGTGATCGAGGAAGGGCATTTCGCCCCGTACGGGTTGATCAGGCACGCTGGCCGCCGGGGCGGGCTAACGTCCGAGCCGTTGGAGCTTGTCGCGGGCGAGGTTGGCCTCATCCGAGCGGGGATACCCGGCGACCACCCGTTGGTAGTAGGTCCGGGCGGCCGGCTTGTTCCCGCGGGATTCGGCGAGGAGGCCGAGCTTGTAGAGCGCCGCGGGAGCCCGCGACGAGTTGGGGTAGCTCTTCACGACCTGCTGGTAGACGGCGGCCGCCGAGTCGGCATTCTCTGTGGCGAACGTCTCCCCGACGTAGAACAAGGCGTCCGCGGCGCGTTCATGGGTCGGATAGACGCGGAGAAACTCGCGGAAGCCGAGGCGGGCGGTGCTCAGACTGCCGCGGCGGTACTGCTGGAGTGAGAGGTCATACATCTCGTCGGGGCCGGGCCCGCTCGGGTTACCGGACGGCCCGACCGGCACGCCGGGCGCGTTCTCGACCGCGGGAACGGGCTGGCGCGCCTGCGCTTCGAGGCGGCCTCGCAGCTCCGTGAGCCGTTGCTGGCTCTGGCCCAACAACTCCCCGATCGTGACCAGCTGCTGCTGCACCGACACGTGGTCGGTGCGCATGTCCCCACGCCACTGTACGAAATACGCTTGCTGCGCGGCGAGGGCCTGCTGGAGGGCGGCGACGAGCGCGAGCAGCGAGTCCGTCTGCGCCTTCCGGGCAGCCTCGGCGCCCCCGACCTGCTCCTTCAGCGCCGTGACCTGCAGCTCGACTCGCCGGACGTCCCCTTTCAGGGCGCATCCGGCGAGTGCCACCACGCCGATCGAGAGCGAGAAGCTAGACCGCAACCCGCCCCTGCCCCTTAAGGTTGCTTGAGCGCATCCCCGCCACTCACCACATCGAACTCAGCGCGCCGGTTCTTGGCCCACGCGTCCTCGTTGTGCCCGGGATCCAGGGGCCGCTCTTCACCGTAGGAGATCGTCTCGATACGGCCGGCGTCGATCCCGTGGCTCACCAGATACTGCTTGGACGCGGTCGCCCGACGGTTGCCGAGCGCGAGGTTGTATTCATCCGAGCCGCGCTCGTCGCAATGACCCGAGACGCGGATCCGCGCATCAGGGTTCGCCTGCAGGATGGCGATCTTCTGGTCGAGGACGGAGGCGTCGCCCGATCGGATATTCGACTTGTCGTAGTCGAAGTGGATCATGGCGCTCAGCATGGCGCGCACGGCTTCCGACGTGTGGCCCAACGCCGCGAGCGAATCGGCGGTGCGCTGCTGAGCGAGGCGCTCGGCTTCCTCGCGCGCCCGGTCGGCTTCGTCCATCGAGTCTTTGCGTGCCTTGTCCGCTGCCGCGAGCGAATCGGCGTTGGGCTGCGGCGTGGGAGTCGTCGCCGGCTGAGCCTTCTTGCCGCCGCACGCGACGACGGTCGCGGCGACGACGCCAGCCAGCACGACAAGCAATAGGCGTTTCATGTAGGGCGAGCTCCCCAGTTAGGGTGTGGACGGCCCGGCCTCCGGAAGCCGCGGAGACCATGCCGGGAGCCGGCCGCCGCTCTGCTGCAGCAGCGGCCGGATACGACCAGTTTCCACATCAATCACCCAGAGTTGACGGTACCCCGAGCGATCAGAAACAAACGCCAAGTGGCGACTATCCGGTGCCCAAGTCGGGTCTTCATTCCGCCCGAATGAGGTGAGCTGGCGGACGGTGCGGGTGCGCACGTCAAGGACGAACACCTGGAGCGTCCCACCCACGTCGCGATGAAACGCGAGCGTCTGCCCGTTTGGTGACCAGTCGGGAGCGTTGGACGAACCGGTCACCCCGTAGTCGAACGGCGCAAAGAGCTCCTGACCGGTGCCGTCCGCCCCCATCACGTAGATCTGCGGCAAGCCGGGGCGCGTGGACACGTACGCGATCCGCTGGCCGTCGGGGCTGTAAGTCGGAGACAAGTTGTCAGAAAAGCGCCCCACGGTCAAGCGTTGTAAGCAGCAGTTGTCACGGATGTTAAGCGTGTACACATCGGTGCCCTCTTCGATGGCGCGGCTGAACGCCAGGGTCTTGCCGTCCGGAGCGAATGTCGGCGTGAAGTCGAGCGTTGCACCGTTGGTGAGGGCGCGACGCTTGCCACCCGTTCCCTCTTGGAGAAACAGCTGGCCACGCCCGGCGACGAACGCCATGTACGCAAACCGCCGTCCGCCCCTGTCCCACGCCGGCGAGAGGATCTCCCGATCCCCGGCAGAGCTCACCTGGGTGAGCGCGGCGCCATCCTGGTCGATCAAGTACAGCTTGCCGTTCATGACGAACAGAATCCGCGTGGCCGCGACCCCTGGGGCCCCGAGCGTTGCATCCACCACCCGGTCCGCCAGTCGATGAATAACCATCCGGAAGTCCGAGTCCGTGGCGGCGGGCAGGCGAGCCTTGAAGGTGCGACGTACGGCTCCCGCGGTGACGTCGTGGACAACGACGGCGGCGGAGTCTCCGCGCACCGACAGGCCGATCGCAAAGTCCGCTCCCAACGCCTGGTACAGGGGATAGTTGAGAGACGCGGCTTCGGTCGCCCCGCGGGAATGCGTTCCCGCCGGACCGGAGCTTGAAGGAGGCGACGCGGTGACGTGAATGGAGTCCCCGCCCGGCAGCGTGATCATCTCGAAACGGTCGCTGTAGTCGAGATCGCGGGCCAGAATGGCGCGCGCGGAGTCGAGCGCCGCCGCGCGATCTGGCAGTAGCACGATGCCGGGCCGGACCCCGGGGCGGTAGTAGATCCCGATCCGCACCCCGCGGTCGATGGCGGACGTGTCCTGGGCATGAAGCGGCGCCGACCCTGGGCCCAGCAGGAGTCCCACGACGCTCACGACGACCGCACGGACAAACCCCGGTACCCCCCCCGACACTAGCGACGCTCGGCGCAAAAGCAGAACCTCACGAAGAGAACGTCCGAGTCCCACCCATCCGGAAGCGGACCGAACGCCTTGACCCGACTGGCGGCCTCGACGGCACCCTGAGCTTCCAGATCGTACGCGAAGCTGCCGGACCGCCGAACGAACTGGAGGCCCGTCACGGAGCCATCCCGGTGAATCATGAAGGAGACCTCCGCATCGAGGGCGGAGCCGTCGTAGGGGCGCTCCCAGCGCTGGCCCATTTGCGTCACCACGTTTTGCAGGTACTCCGGGAAGGGGAAGTCCATGCCCTCGGTGCTCACGGTGAGCCGATCCCGACCAGTCGAGGGGGCTTCACCGGCCAGAGGCGCTACGGGCGCGGTCGTCCGCGGCGCGGCTTCGCGTGGCGTGGCGTCGGCGACCGGAGGGGGAGCGGCGTGTGCCACCGTGCTCTTTGGCGTCGGCTTCGGTTTCGCGACCGGCACCGCGGCGTCGGCGGGGCGCTGCACGGCATCCGGCGCCTTGCGCTCCCCTGGTACCGGCTCGGGCGCCGCGACGAGCTCCACGCGGTACACCGGCGGTGACGGGGTTTGCCGGGTCGCGCCGCCGAACAGGAAGACCGTCGCCATCCCGTGTACCAGCACGCTGCCCACCACGCCGACGCCGTCGCTGCGCGGCAGCCGGGGGGACCGTTTCATGGGCCCACCGTCTCGGGCTCAGCCACCAGCCCGACGTCGGTTACGCCCGAGGCACGGATCGCGGCCAGGACTCTCATCACGCTCGCGTAGGGGACGCTGCCATCGGCTCGGAGGTACACCCCGGTGGGGTGCTTGGTTCGCACGAAGGCGGGGAACGTCGCGCGGAAATCCTCGTAAGAGAGGGCCGCCTGATCGACGTAGATGTTCCCGTCGCGGTCCACAGTGACGACCAGGCCCTGCTTGGGTTCGAGGGGCCGGCCTTCGGCGCGCGGCAGGCGCACATCCACACCCCCCTGCATGATCGGCGCGGTGATCATGAAGATGATCAGAAGCACGAAGGCGACATCGACGAGGGACGTGACGTTGATGTCCGCATTGAGCGGCAGCTCGCCGTGGCCGCGCAACCCGCCGCCGCCCAGCAGGCCCGCCACCTAGAGCCACCCCTCGCGCGCCATCGTCCCGATGATCTCCTGCGCGAAACCTTCGAGCTCCCCAGCAAACAGACCCAGGCGACTCACCAGGATGTTGTACGCCATGACGGACGGAACGGCCACCGCGAGGCCCATCACGGTGGTAACCAGCGCCTCCGCTACGCCGGGAGCCACCGCCGCGATGTTGCCCGAGCCGCCGATGGCGATGCCGATGAAGGCGTCCATCACGCCCAGCACCGTCCCCAGCAGACCAAGCAGAGGACTGACCGACCCGAACGTCGCGAGCCACGGAATGAAACGCGCCGCGGCATCACGCTCCGCAGCGACTTCCTTCGCCAGCACCATCCGGAGCGCTTCCAGCTGCGTCGCGGTCAGGGTGCCGCGAGGGGTCGCCGCCGGACCATCGGCCTTCAACCCGCCTGGCCGGAGCTCGGAAAAGAAGTGGATCCCTTCCCGCATGAGGCGGTTGTAGGGCGACGCGGGCAGGCGCATGGCCGCGCGATAGGCATCGTCCAGCCGGGCCGCCTTCTCGATCTCGGTCATGAACCGATCCGCCTGTTGTCGCAGACGGCGAAACTGCCACGATTTCAGGAAGATCAAGTACCACGAGACAATCGAGAAGACGAGGAGAACCGCGAGGACGACCTTGGTCTCGCGACTCGAGGTCAGGACGAGGTCCCAGGGGGTGGTGGGAACGGCGCGCCCGACCTGTAAGAGCACGCGCTAGCTGTCCTGGAGGGCGCGCACCGTCGCCCGCAAACCGTCCGAGAGCGTCATGCGGGGACGCCACCCGAGCTCGCGAGCGGCCTTGTCGACGGCGAGGGCGCTCCGCTGCAGCTCGCCAGGACGGGCGGCCCCGCGATGGATCACCGGCTCCCGCCCCGCGGCACCGCCCAGCAGGTGCGCCAGCCGGTTCACGGAGGTCTCGATGCCGGTTCCGATATTGAAGGCCCGATTGTCGATCCCGGTCGGGGGGACGACGGTCCACGCGCCGGCCGCGAGATTCGCGCTGGCCACGTCCTCCACGAACACCATATCGCGCGTCTGCTCGCCATCGCCGAAAATCGTGAGCGGCTCGCCCGCGAGCAGGCGCCGGCCGAAGATCGCCACGACGCCCGCTTCCCCGTCGTGACGCTGGCGCGGTCCGTACACGTTGGCATAGCGAAGCGCCACCGTCTCCAGGCCGTACAAGCGGGCGTGAATCGTGAGATAGTACTCCGACGCGAGCTTCGCGCCCCCGTAAGGCGACAAGGGGAATTTGGCGTTGGTCTCGACGTGCGGGATCACGCCGTCATCGCCATACACGACGCCGCCCGAAGACGCGAACACGACCCGCCGGACACCGCCGGCACGGGCGCCCTCGAGCAGGTTCAACAGCCCGATGATGTTGACTTCGGCGTCGAACACGGGATCGGCCACCGAGCGCCGCACGTCCATCTGGGCGGCGTGGTGATTGAGCAGGTCAAAGCCGCCCCGCGCGACGAGGTCGCGCGCCGCGGGCGAGCGAATGTCCGCCTGGACGAAGCGAGCCCCGGCCGCGACGTTTTCGCGCCGACCCGTGGACAGATCATCGATGATGGTGACGTCGTCGCCGGCGGCCAAATGCGCGGCCACGATGTGGGAGCCGATGAATCCCGCCCCGCCCGTGACGAGAACCTTACGACCCATCCCGGCTCTCCAACGCGAAGAGCTCCCGAAGCGCGTCGAGCAACGCGTACGCGCGGCCACGCTCGGCGGCCTGTTTCAACGCCACGGTGGGGTGGTGCAGGAACTTGTTCAAGAGAAGCCGGCTGAACTGCTCGAGCTGCTCGCGGTCTTCCGAATGGAGATGCTTGAAATGACGGAGCGCGCGCTCGAATTCCGCCGCCCGCACATCGTCCAGCTGCTCGCGGAACGCCTTCAGGGCCGGGACTACAGCCAGGCCGCCGTACCAGGTCCAGAAGCGCTCCACCTCGTCGCTTACAATGAGCTCGGCGGATGGGATCTCGCCGCGCCGCAGGGCAGCGGCCTGTCCAGCTACGGCCTGGAGGTCGTCCACGTCGTACAGGAACACGTTCTCGAGCTGGCCCACCGCCGGATCCACGTCGCGCGGGACGGCCAGGTCGAGGATGCAGAGGGGCCGACCACGGCGACTCTGAATCGCGGGGGCGACACGCTCCCAGGTGACGACCGCGTGCGGCGCCGACGTCGAGCAGAGAGCAATGTCCGTGTCGGCAAAGTGGGGCCATGCTTCTTCGAGGGTCAACGCCCGCGCGTCGAGGCGCTCGGCGATGGCGCGCGCGCGCTCGTAGGTCCGATTCGCCACCAGTGTCACCCGCGCCCCTTGATCGACCAGGCACGTGGCGGCAAGCTCGGCCATGTCCCCGGCGCCAAGAATCAGCGCCAGCCGCCCGGTCAGGTCCCCGAAGATCTTGCTTGCCACCGCGACTGCGGCGGAGGGGACGGAGGCCGCTCCCTTGCCAAGCTCCGTCTCGCTGCGAACGCGCGCGCCGACCAGTAGCGCCGACTGGAACAGGCGATGCAGCACGGGGCCCGCCTGCCCGCGCGAAATCTCCCAGGCCTCACGGACCTGTCCCTGGATCTGCGACTCGCCGAGGACCATCGAATCGAGGCCCGCCGACACCCGGTAGAGGTGCCGCACGGCGTCGCGGTCGCGCTCCATGTAGCCATACCGCTGCGCACCGCGCTCCCCCGTGAGACGCTCACCCAGCAGCTCCCATACGGCATCGGAAACGGGGTCGCGAGGCTCGGCGAGGTAGAACTCCGTGCGGTTGCACGTGGAAAGCAGAACCCCGCCCGCCGCCCCGGCCGAGAGCACCCGGGTGAGCGCGCCCGGCACCTCGTGCGACGCATGCGCGAACCGCTCGCGAACCTCGAGCGGCGCCGTGCGATGGTTGACGCCAACAACAGCGATACTCACGCGACTCCCGCGCTCACAGGAAACGTTCCGTGCCCGGTTGCGCCAGCTTCAGGGCCACGTAGACGAGCACCACGGCGGTGAACCCCGCGATGCTCGCGAACGCCGCCCGCCGACCGGCCCAACGCCGCGCGACCCGCACCCAAACCGTCCACCCCAGCACCCCCCAGGTAAACGAGCCCCACACCACCTGTGCCGGGTCGACGTGCATTCCCCCGGCATACCGTACCGCATAGCCGATCGCCAGCAGCACCCCAATCGTGAGCGCGGGGAACCCCGCCACGAGCGCAACGTGATTCAAGCGGTCCAGGCGCTCGAGAGGCGGAAACAGCTGGAATACCTGCCCGAACCGCTTCGCCTTGAGCTCGCGAAACTGCCACAGGTACAGCGCCGCCGAAATGAACGCCAGGGCCAGCAGGGCGAGCCCCAGTACACTTAGGGTTACATGCAAGATAAACCACAGGTTCCGCCCGGCAGAGGGCTCGGCTCCTGGGGCAAGCCCCAGGAGCAAGGCCAAACCGACCAGTCCGCCGGCGAGGGGCGCTGTGAACAAGGCCACCGTTCCGGCGCGGAGCAGCAGGTCGCTGCCGATCTGCAGCAACATGAGGCACAGCGCCAACATCGAGAGCGCGGGGCCGAGCCCGACCAGGGTGAGCTGAGTCACGCCGACGCCGTGCAACACGGCGCCGAGCGTCGCGACGCCTAGCGTCCAGCGGCGCGGTATCGAGACACCGGCGAATGGCGCCAAGGCAAGCGCCGCGGAGAGACCGTACAGGCCGAGCGCGGCGAGATGGAGCGCGAAGAGCATGTCAGTTGGAGCGCCGGCCGCGGCCGGCACGCCCTTAGGACGGCATTTTGCGGACGAGACGAGCCGGCAGGCCCGGGAGGATCTGAGCGTTCTTCACCGTGAGGATGATCGCGGAGGATGACCGCGTGCGCGTGTGCACCACCTCAACCACCGCGCGCACGTCTTCTGAGGGCGTCCCTGCCTCGCCGGTGTAGAGCTGGAATACGTCTCCCGGAACCACGCCGTCGGCGCGGCCGCGATTCAGGAACACGACCTGCTGGGTAATCGCCACCGCATGCATGTCGCGCTGCTGAATCACCTGGCCGCGCAGGCCGCTGGTCACGGGCGTCGGCCGCACCTCGCCCGGATCCTTGAAGGGCTCGAGGGGCAGCGCGAACTGCCCGTCGCGCACGCGGTCGTATTGCACGACGACCTCCGCGAGCATCTGCTTCTTGGCCACCTCGTGCACCCGCACGATACCGGTGGGAATGACGACGTCACCCCAATCGCCTGGCTGCTGCACGATACGCACGGTCAGGAGCGAATCGCCGACATGGTACGAAGCGCCCGGGGGCGGCTCCACGACGATGCCCTGAAACTGCATCGCCGTTTCGCGCGCCGACAGGCGTGGAATCGACGACTGCTCGACCGTGCCGACCACCTTGCCCCACGGCAGGTTCTCGTTTTCGGTCAGAAACCCTGATCCGTAAAACTCCCCGCGGCGGACGGGCCGGTACGGCTGGCTCATATACGCGCGCAACACTTCGCGCACTTCCTGCGTGCGTGAGGCTGGGCGATCGAAGATGGTCTGATACGCCTCTTCGGCGGGCGGTGGGGGCGGCTCCTCGATCACCGACGGCGTCGTATCCACCGCCATGGTGTCCACGGCCGCGGCAACCGCCCCGGTGTCGGCCCGAACCGTGTCTGACGCGCCCCCCGCAGCAGCAGCCGCCGCGGCTGCTGCAGCCGCGGCCGCCGCCGCGGCCGCCGTCGAATCGGGCGGCACGGCCTGGGCCACCGCCTCGAGGCCCGCCACGCTTAAGATCTGGCCGGGATAGATCCAGTGAGGATCTTCGATCGACGTGGAGTTGAGCCGGTAGATCTCGGGCCAGAGGAGCGGATCATTGAAGTACAGCTGCGCGATGGACCACAACGTTTCGCCGCGCGCCACCGTGTGCGTGGACGGAAGCTGACCCGTCTGCTGTGACAGGGGAACGGCTTCCGCCGCCCCCGTCGTGTCCCGCACGGCCCCGGTGGTGTCCTGCGCGCGCAGGATCCCACACACGAGCGGCACTGCTACAAGGGCGAGCAGTACCGCCCGTTCAGAACGGCAGATCGTCGTCCTCCTCATCAAGCGGTTCTGGGAAGGCATCGAGCGAGTCCCCTTTGCCGTCCGGCGCTACCTTGGCGGTGGCTTTGGCTCGCGCCGGGTCACCGGCGCCGTCCGTCCCACCGCTCCGCGACGACAACAGGAGCACTTCTCGCGCGATGACCTCGGTGGTGTACCGCGTCTGCTTTTCACGATCTTCCCAGGTCCGGTATTCGATCCGACCCTCGATGTAGACGCGGTCACCCTTCTTCATATACTTCTCGGCGACGTCCGCCAGCTGGCCGCCGGCACCTTTGTTATTCCAGCACACAACGCGGTGCCATTCCGTCTTTTCCTGCTTCTCCCCGCCCTGCCCGGTCCACTGACGGCTCGTGGCCAGAGACAGGGTGGCGACGCGAGAACCGTTATTGGTGCTGCGCACCTCGGGATCGGCCCCTAAGTTCCCGATCAGCATGACCTTATTCAGGCTCCGGCTCACGATGACCTCCAGCGCTTGCAGCGGGCGGGGCACCAAGGATGCCCCACAGTATATGAATCGCAAGTTATTCTGTCAATCAAAGATACGCCACTTGGATCCGATTCATGCGCGCGGCTCGGAGTAACCGATTCGGGTCCGCAGAATGACCGCGTCCTCCGTCGGGAAACGGTAATACCCCGGCCGACGGCCGACCTCAGTGAACCCGAGCGCGGCGTAGAGACGCTGCGCGGCCGCGTTCGACTCCCGAACCTCGAGGAACACATTGACGACACCCTCGTCGCCGAGACGCGATAGCATCGACTCAATGAGGGCGCGCCCGACGCCCCGGCGGCGCTGATCCGGCGCCACGCCGAGGTTCAGAATCTCGCCTTCGTCGACGGCGTGGTGTGCGATCGAGTAGCCGACGACCGCGTCGCCTACCACGGCGACGAGAAACGGTGCGCCGGACTCGGCGCATTCGTGGAAATCGCGCACCGACCACGGATCTGAGAAGGCGATCCGCTCGATCGCGACGACCGCGGCTACGTCAGCCGGACGGGCTGCTCGGATTCGGAAGAGGGCGCCCGTGACGAGCCTCCCATTTGACTTGCGCCTCGGCCGGCCGGCCGTACATCGGCTCGGCGGTGAGCACGTCGACGACCCTGCCAGCGCCGTCGTGAGATAGCAGCGTCAGCAGCATCGTGGCGGCAGGGGGCAAATTCTCCGGTGCGACGGGGTCCGTGCCCGTCCAGGATCGCGCGGCGGCAGTGTAGCGGATGGCGCCGTCGCCCACCACCAGTCTGGGGCGTTCGGGCGCGACGCGCACGAACTCGTCCACCGTCATCACCGCGGGAGGGACGAGCGTCTCGACCCGTTGCGGGTGGATGCGATAGAGCGCTCCGTACACCTGCCCGCGTAACGCATCGAAGCATGCGGCGATCGGGACGGGACCGACCTTCACCGCGGCGCCGGCGGCCGCCGCCAGGAGCGAGGGGATCGTCACCAGCTCGAGGCCCGCCTCGTGGGCCAGGCCTTTGGCGGCTGCCCACCCGATCCGCAAACCGGTGAAGCTGCCGGGCCCATCTCCCACCACGATCCCATCGAGATCGGCGGGCCTCATGCCGACGCGCTCGAGAGTGAAATCCACCAGCCGCACGATCTCGGCCGCGTGCCGGCGTGCGCCCTGTACGTGGGCGCCGCTCTCGGCCCGCACGCCCGCCGAGGCCTCCCGAAGACCAAGGGCGACGCTCGCGATGTCGGTCGCCGTGTCAATCGCGAGCCAGTAGCCACTCACCGGCGGGTTCCCACTGTCGTCACCGAATCTCTTCCAGCTCTCTCGTGTCGGGATCGCTACCGTAGGCCAGTCGAAAGTGGCGGTCGAGGGTCGGCGCCCACGGTCCGGCGCGTTCCGGCCACTCGATCAGGATCGTCGCCCCGGCGCGTATCATGTCGTCGAAGCCCAGGTCTTGCGCCTCGGCCGGGGAGCGCAAGCGGTAGCAGTCGACGTGATAGACCGGGCGCCCGGCTGCCTCGTACTGATGCACCAAGGCGTAGGTCGGACTCGTCGCGGCGGCACGCGCGCCGAGGCCGCGACAGATCGCCTGTACGAGCGCGGTCTTGCCGGTGCCGAGGTCGCCCGTCAGGCCGATGATCCGGGCAGTGGCCGGCGGCGCGAGGCTCCGGCCCAAGGCCTCACCGAACCGGCTGAGCTCGTCCGCGCTCAGGCGCCTGGGGCCGGTCATCGGCAGCCTTCAGCTCGAGGATTTGGTCCCGAACAAGCGCCGCGAGCTCGAAGTCGAGCTCCTCGGCCGCGGCCTGCATCTGCTGCTCGAGCAGCTGGATCAGCGCGGCCCGCTCGGTGGCATTCGCAGGACGGTGCACGGCCGGTGCCGGCCGGCTGGTCTTCGCGTCGGCGACGCGGGTGGCGAAGCGGACCTGATCCACCGATTTGACGATCGAACGGGGCGTGACGGAGTGCGCGACGTTGTACTCCCGCTGCAGCGTGCGCCGGCGTGCCATCTCGTCCAGCGCGCGCTGCATCGATCCGGTCATGCGGTCGGCGTACAGCACCGCCTGGCCGTGCAGGTGGCGCGCCGCGCGGCCCACGGTCTGGATCAGCGAGCGGTCGGAGCGGAGAAAGCCTTCCTGGTCAGCGTCGAGTACCGCGACGAGGGACACCTCGGGCAGATCGAGGCCTTCCCGCAGGAGATTGATCCCGACCAGCACGTCGAACTCGCCCAGCCGCAGCCCTCGAATGATCTCGACGCGCTCGATCGCGTCGATCTCGGAATGGAGGTACCGCACGCGCACGCCGTGCTGCTGCAGGTAGTCCGTCAGGTCCTCGGCCATGCGCTTGGTGAGGGTGGTCACGAGCACCCGTTCGCGGCGCTGCTCGCGCAAGCGGATTTCGTGCAACAGGTCGTCCACCTGCCCTTTCACCGGACGAACCTGCACCTCGGGATCGACGAGCCCGGTCGGGCGGATGATCTGCTCGACCACGACGCCACCCGACAGCGCCAGCTCTTCGGTTCCGGGCGTCGCCGAAACGAAGATCATGCGGGGTACGAGGGCCATGAACTCGTCCATGCGCAGCGGCCGGTTGTCGAGCGCCGACGGCAACCGGAATCCGTAGTCCACCAGCGTCTGCTTGCGCGAGCGATCGCCTTCGTACATCCCTCCGACCTGCGGCATGGTCTGGTGGGACTCGTCGATGATGCAGAGGTAGTCATCGGGAAAGTAGTCGAGGAGGCACGCCGGCCGCTCACCTGGCGCGCGGCCTGTGAGATGGCGCGAATAGTTCTCGATCCCCGCGCAGCGACCGACCTCGAGCAGCATATCGATGTCGAAATGGGTGCGGGACTCGAGGCGCTGCGCTTCGAGCAGCTTGTTCTGCCCGCGCAACTCGGCCAGCCGCTCGCGCAGTTCCGCGCGGATCGCCGTGACGGCGCGCTCCACCGTTTGCCGCTGCGTGACGAAATGGGTGGCCGGGTAGATGGCGCAGCGCGTCAAGGGAGTGATCACGTTCCCCGTGAGCGGATCGATTTTGGCGATCCGCTCGACGGTGTCGCCCCAGAATTCGACCCGCACCGCCTGCTCGTCGTAAGCGGGGAAGACCTCGACGGTGTCACCCCGGACCCGGAATGTGCCGCGGTCGAAGCCCACGTCGTTCCGCTGGTACTGTACGCGCACCAGGTCTGCGAGGAGCGTGTCACGTCCCCGCTCTTCGCCCACGCCGGCGGTGACGAGGAGCGCCCGGTAGACGTCGGGGTCGCCCAAGCCGTAGATCGCGGACACACTCGCGACGATGACGACGTCATCGCGCTCCATCAGGCTCGACGTCGCCCGCAAGCGCAAGCGATCGATGTCGTCGTTGATGGAGGAGTCCTTCGCGATGTAGGTGTCGGTCTGGGGGACGTAGGCCTCGGGCTGGTAGTAGTCATAGTACGAGATGAAGAACTCGACGGCGTTGCGCGGAAAGAAGGCCTTCAGCTCCCCGTACAGCTGCGCCGCGAGGGTCTTGTTATGGGACAGCACGAGCGCGGGACGCCCGAGACCGGCGATGGTGTGCGCCATCGTGAGTGTCTTGCCCGACCCGGTGACGCCCAGCAGCGTCTGGTAGCGGTCGCCGCGCGCGAGGCCCGCCCCAAGCTCGCGGATGGCCCGAGGCTGATCGCCTGCCGGCAGGAATGGTGAGACGAGATCGAACGGCATGCGACGCTAGGGACCTGCGTCGTGGCGGGCGACGTCGGTGACGCCTTTCACCTTCCGAATAGCCCGGATGACCTTGTTCAAATGGCTCTGGTTCTCGACCTCCACGAGCACCGCGCCGAGCACCGCGCCATCGCGGCTGGTGAGCTCGACGGACCGGATCGTGGTGTCCGAGCCGCTGATCGCCTCGCAGATGTCGGCGTACAGACTGCGACGATCCTCGCCGTGCACCGCGAGGCGCACGACGAACGTCTCGCCCTTCGACTCTTGCCAGTCGATTTCCACCCGCCGCTCCGCCTCGGTCGACAGGGTCAGCAGGTTGGGGCAATCGGCGCGATGGATCGAGATCCCCCGACCCTGGCTCACGTAGCCCACGACCGGGTCGCCCGGCACCGGCTGGCAGCATTGGGCGTAACGCACCATCAGGCCGTCGACGCCCTGAATCTTGATCCCGCGTCCGAGGCGCAGACGCTCGATGACCCGCCCCAGACCCGTCTTGGGAGGCTGGAGGTCCTCGGGCGCCAGGTCGGGATAGAGCGCCCGCATGACCTGCCCCACCGGGATGTCGCCGCGCCCGAGCGCCGCCTGCAGCTGCTCCGCCGTTCCGACGGACAACGTGGTGGCGGCCTTCGCCAGGCGCGGAGGGTCCGGCGGCTCGAGACGCCGACGTTGCACCTCGCGGGCCAGCATCTCGCGGCCGATCCCAAGACTGAGGACGTGCTCTTCCTGCTTGGTCCACTGGCGGATCTTGTGGCGCGCCCGCGCCGTGTGGACGTGGGCCAGCCAGTCGCGCGACGGCTTGGCCTGCGCGCTGGTGAGGATCTCGACCGTGTCGCCGTTCTTGAGCGGCCGATGGAGCGGCGCAATCCGCCCGTTGATCCGGGCGCCCTGGCAGTGCTGGCCCACTTCGGTGTGGACCGCAAACGCGAAGTCGATCGGCGTGGCGCCCTTGGGCAGCCGCTTCACGTCACCGCGCGGCGTGAACACGAAGATCTCGTCCTGATACAGGTCGATCTTGAGGAACTCGAGGAATTCCTCCGGCGTGTGCGCGTCCTGCTGCAGCTCGATCAGCTGGCGGAACCACGCGAGGTGCCGATCCAGCTCGTCCCCGCCCTTCCGCTCCTGATAGAGCCAGTGGGCCGCGATGCCGTACTCGGCGGTCCGGTGCATCTCCCGAGTGCGAATCTGGATCTCGTACAGCTGGCCCTCGGGGCCGAAGACCGTGGTATGCAGGGACTGATACCCGTTGGACTTCGGGCTTGCGATGTAGTCCTTGATGCGCTCCTGGAGCGGGGTCCACTTGTGGTGGATCACCCCAAGGGCGTGATAGCACTCGGGAATACTGTTGACCAGTACGCGCACCGCGAGGAGATCGTAAATCTCCTCGAAGGGTTTGCCGCGTTTCTTCATCTTCTTGTAGATCGACCAGAGGTTCTTCGGCCGCCCGGTGATATCGACCCCCTCGAGCCCCGCGTTGGCCAGCTCGAGCGCGAGCGGCTCATGCAGGCGCTGGATTGTGCGCTCGCGCTCGGCCTTCTTGGCACGAACCTGTCGCGAGAGCGCCCGGTAGTCCTCGGGCTCCAGGAACTTGAAGGCCAAATCTTCGAGCTCGGCCTTCACGCCCGCCATCCCAAACCGATGCGCGAGCGGGGCGTAAATCTCGCGCGTTTCGAGCGCGATCCGGCGCTGTCGCTCGGGATCGAGGTGCTCGAGCGTCCGCATGTTGTGGACCCGGTCGGCGAGCTTGATGATGATGACCCGGGCGTCCTTCGCCACCGAGAGGAGCAGCTTGCGGTAGTTCTCCGCCTGCTCTTCGGCGCTCGAGCGGAACGTCAGCGACGAGAGCTTGGTCAGGCCATCGACCAGCGTCGCGACCTCCGTGCCGAAATCCTGCCGGATCTGGTCGAGCGACACGTCGGAGTCCTCGACGACGTCGTGCAGCAAGGCGGCGGCGATCGTCGTCGAGTCCATCTGCAGCTCCGCCAGGAGTGTGGCCACCGCGACGCTGTGCGAGAGGAAATCATCGCCGGACTTGCGTTTTTGGCCGCGGTGCGCCTGCGCGCTGACCCGGTAGGCGCGGGTCAGCAGGTCCACGTCGAGCCGCTCGATCTGCGCGGCCACGGCCTTGGCGAGCTCGGGAGCGAGCAGCGGCACCGTGCTGGTCACAACAAGCCCGTCTCGGCGAAACTCACGTAGCGATCGCCTCCCACGATCACGTGATCGTAGACCGGCACGTCGAGCAGCCGTCCGGCATCGACGAGCTGCCGCGTCACCGCCCGGTCGTCCGCCGAGGGCGTCGGGTCGCCGCTCGGGTGATTGTGCACGACGATAATCCCCGCCGCCGCCTCCACGATGGCGGCGCGGAACACTTCCCGCGGGTGGACCAGCGAACTGTTCAGAATCCCCCGGGTGATCAGCAAGTCGCCCTTCACCTGACTCTGGCTTCCGAGCGCGAGCACGTGAAACTCCTCGACCACGAGGTCGCGCAGGCGCGGCGCGTAGTAGCGGTGCACGTCCGCTGGTGTCGCGATCCGGTGGGGCGGCGGGGTCTCCTCCGCGCTCACGCGGCGGCCCAACTCGAGCGCGGCCGCCATGCGGGCCGCCTTGCCCCGCCCCACACCCGGGACGCCCACCCACTCTGCGGCGGGCCGACTGGCGAGCCGCCGCAGCGAACCATCTACGCGCGCCAAGACCGCACCCGCCACTGCGAGTGCGTCCTGGCCTGCGCATCCCGTTCCAAGGACTATGGCCAGGAGCTCCTGCCCAGTCAACGCGGCAGGGCCGATGGTCCACAGGCGCTCACGGGGACGGTCGCGCTCGGGGTGCTCGGCGAGTCGAAGGGGCATCTCGCCAAGCTAGCCCGCCCCAAGCGCCTACCCGCATCCGATCCTCTCGCACGAGGATCGGAAAAAACGGCTAGAAGGCGAAGCCCGCCAGGAGCAGGAAGGAGCGGGTCTTGTAGCTGGCGGAGCTCGTGACGGTGCTGAGCTTCAAGTCCGTGAGGCCGTAGAGGTAGCGGCCTTCCAGGCTCAGCCCATGCCCCGCGCCGAGCCGGACGCCTGCCCCGATCACCGCGGCGTAGCTCGTCTTGGGACGATCGCCGTCCGAACAGTCGCCTACCCCGTCGTGACATTTCAGCTCGAATGAGACCTGGGGACCTGCATAGACGAACGGGGCCGCGCCGGGGGTCGGAAGCGTCGCCATCAAGTAGACCGGAACGTCGACGTAGTTCAACTCGCGCGAGTCGCCGCCGGTGGAGCTCTCGACACCCCGCTGGGCGTAGAGGGCCTCGATGCCGAGGCCGACCAGCCCGCTGCGGGACGGGCTCAGGGCCAGGCCGCCCGCGAAGCCGGTACGCTGATCCAGCTCTCCGGGCAACAGCCCACGGTTGGACACGTTGCCGTACGACAGGCCACCCTTGATACTCAGCATGCCCTGCGCATGCGCCGCTCGGGGCGCCACACTCGTGAGCAGGGCGGCGATAACCGCAAGTGCTCGTCGCATTGTCAATCCTCCTATCCGAGAGTCCGATACAAGGGCGCGGGGCGAAGCAGCCGCCGCGCGTCCCTCACATCCCGCCTACACTCGGTTGCGGGGATTGTTGCTGACGAATGTGACCCGGGTGAGCGCGCTCACATGCGTTCCGCCTCCGCGCGCGTGAGGCACCTCACAGGCCGCGAGGTTGCGTGAGCGCTACGGCGCGGCGCTCAAAGCCCGACGCCGTGGCACTTCTTGAACTTCTTCCCGCTCCCACACGGGCAGGGATCGTTGCGGCCGACGCCGGCGTAGGGGTTGGGGGCTGGTGAAGCGGTTGGCGACCGTCCCGTTGGCGGTTTCAGACCCGACGATTCCGTTTGGACCAGGCCATCGGCCGCGGGCTTCGATGTCACCATCGGCGTGGGGCGGCGGGGCCCGCCAAAGGGCCCGGGCCGCGGGCCTCGCACTGCTGGCCCGCCCACGTCGCCGGGGCCGCCCGGCGGTGGCCCGATGTCGACCTGCAGCTTGAGCCAGCGCTCGGTGAAGCTGGTCCGCAAGTCGTGCATGAGCCCGACGAACATCTCGTAGGCTTCCTGCTTGTATTCGATCAGCGGGTCCTTCTGCCCCCAGGCGCGGTACTGGATGGCCGCCCGCAGCTGATCGAGGTCGTAGAGGTGATCCTTCCATTTCTCGTCGATGACACCGAGCATCACCTGCGAGAGCGCCTGCCCGCTCAGGTTGGGGGCGCCGACCTTCGCCTCGATCTCGGCGAAATAGTCGAGCTTCGCCCGAAACGCCGTGCGACCCGCCTCGTGCACGGCGGCGACCACATCGGCGCGCGTGCGGACTTTGGCGGCGTCCGTCACGGCCGGGACCGAGACGAGAAACTTGAGCAGGAACTCCGTTTCCACGAGCTCGCGATCCCACTCGTCCGCGCCGCCGCCACCCATGACCTGATTCGCCAGGTGCTCCACGCCCGCGTCGATCATCCGCTGCGCCTCGGCCTTGAGCTCCTCGCCGCCTTCGAGCGCGAACAGGCGCAGCGAGTAGATCACTTCCCGCTGCTGATTCATCACGTCGTCGTACTCGAGCAGCTTCTTACGGGCCTGGAAGTTCTGGAGCTCGACGCGCTTCTGCGCCTGTCCGATGGCGCTCGTCACCCACGGGTGGGTGATGACCTCGCCCTCTTCGGCGCCCGTGCGGTCCATCCAGCGGGCAATGCGGTCGGAGCCGAACAGCCGCATCAGGTCGTCTTCGAGTGACAGGAAGAAGACGCTCTGGCCGGGATCTCCCTGGCGTCCGGAGCGGCCCCGCAACTGGCGGTCGATGCGGCGTGCTTCGTGCCGCTCGGTCCCGATGATCACGAGCCCGCAGGGGGGATCGTCGTAGCACCCAAGCTTCTTGATCTCGGGCTGGGACAGGTCCGGCGGCTCCACCGTCTGGCCGAATGCGGGGTCGCGGGACGTGATGCCGCACACGCGACATTTCTTGACGCCCGGCCCGAGCCGGATGTCGGTGCCGCGGCCCGCCATGTTCGTCGCAATCGTGATCGCGCCCGCGCGCCCCGCCTGGGCGATGATCTCGGCCTCGCGCTGGTGGTACTTGGCGTTGAGGACCTCATGGGGGAACCCGCGGCGCTTGAGCATGCGGGAGAGCGTCTCTGACACGTCGACGCTCACCGTGCCGACGAGCACCGGGAGTCCGCGGCCGTGCTGCCGCTCGATCTCATCCAGAATGGCGTTGTATTTCTCGCGCCGGCTCTTGTAGATCAGGTCGTGCTTGTCGATGCGACGGGCCGGGCGGTTCGTCGGAATCACGACCACCTCGAGACCGTAGATCTGGAAGAACTCGGTTTCCTCGGTCTCGGCCGTCCCCGTCATGCCGGCGAGCTTGTCGTACATGCGGAAGTAGTTCTGAATCGTGATGGTCGCGAGTGTCTGCGACTCCTCTCGCACCGCCACGCCTTCCTTGGCTTCCACCGCTTGGTGGAGGCCGTCGGACCAGCGCCGGCCCGGCATCAGACGCCCGGTGAACTCATCCACGATGAAGACCTGGCCGTCCTGCACCACGTAGTCCACGTCCTTCTCATACAAGGCGTGGGCCTGCAAGAGCTTGTGGATGATGTGCAGGATTTCGCTCTTGCGCGCATACTCGGCCTCCACGGCCCGCCGCTTGGCCAACTTGTCCGGGGGCGCCAGCGACTCATCCCGGTCGATGTCGTGGACGGCCTGCGAGATGTCGGGCACCACGAACAGCGCCGGGTCCTCGGGCGACATGGTCTCGACACCCTTCTCCGTGAGGTGCACGGAGTGCCCCCGCTCGTCCATGACGAAGTACAGCTCGTCCTCCAGGTGCCGCATCTTCTGCTCCCGCGCCGGGAGCTTGCGGTCGGCCAGATGATCGAGTTCCACGCGCTGCACGAGCGCCTTCACGCCCTGCTCGTTGAGGAGCTTGAGGAGCTTCTTGTTCTTCGGGATCCCGAGCTGCGCCTGATACAACAGGACGCCGCCCTCGTACGCGGTCTTCTCGTCGGCGACGAGGGGCTCCGCGCGACCGAGGAGGTCGTTCACCACGGCGTTCTGCTTGCGGACGAGCTGGACGACCTGCGCGTTGTACAGGGCGTACTTCTCGTCGGCCTCGGTCCCTACAGGACCGGAGATGATGAGCGGCGTGCGCGCCTCATCGATGAGGATCGAATCCACCTCGTCGATGATGGCGTAGTGATGTCCGCGCTGGACGCGCTCGTCGGTCGAGCGCACCATGTTGTCGCGCAGGTAGTCGAACCCGAACTCGTTGTTCGTGCCGTAGGTGATGTCGCACAGGTAGGCGGCCCGGCGCTCGGGCGTCGAGGGCTCGGTATCGTCGATGCACCCAACGGTCAGGCCGAGCCACTTGAAGAGGTGACCCATCCATTGCGAGTCGCGGCGCGCGAGGTAGTTGTTGACCGTCACGAGGTGCGCGCCCTTCGCCGTCAGGGCGTTCAAGTACAGGGGCAGCGTAGCGACGAGGGTCTTGCCTTCGCCCGTCGCCATCTCCGCGATCTTGCCCTGGTGCAGCACGATCCCGCCGATCAGCTGCACGTCGTAGGGCACCATGTCCCAGGTAAGGGCGTGTCCCGTGACGGCCACCTCCGTGCCCTGCAGGCGCCGGCACGCCTCCCGCACCGTGGCGAACGCCTCCGGGAGGACTTCGCCCAGCACCGCCTCCGTTTCGGCACGGAGCCGTTGCTCGGCCTCGGCGAGCTTGCGATCGATGGCGGTGCGCTCGTCCGCGTCGGGGCAGTCGTGCTTTGCCTGCTTGAGGCTCGCCACCTCGGCGGCGAGCGTGCCCGTCCGCTGCTGCAGCACGTCCCGGAACTTCGTGGTCTGCGCCTGGATGGCGGCGTCGGGGAGCGTCTTGAGACGCTCCTCGTGCTGCCGGATCGCATCCACCACGGGCTGAATGCGCTTCAGCTCGCGCTCGAACCGGGTGCCGAGCACCTTGGTGACAAGCTGTTTCAGCATCTGCCCTCGCTAGCGGTACAGGCCGTGGGCGGCGATGTAGTCGCGGACCGCCTCGGGCACGAGATAGCGAATCGACCGACCGCGCGCCACCCGCTCGCGCACTACCGTCGCCGAAATATCGATGGTCGGCACGGCCACCGTGCGCCGGATCAGCCCGCCCGTGGGCGGCGGGAAGCCGGGCCGGGACAGCGCTACCAGATCGGCGAGACTCGGCAGTGCGTCGACCTCATGCCAGGCGGGGAGCTCCTGGGCGGCATCGCCCCCTACCAACAACAGGAAGCGGTTCCCGGGCTCTCGCTGGGCCAGGGCTCGCAAGGTCCGAACCGTGTAGGACGGCGCAGGAAGCTCAAGCTCGATGCGCTCGACCCGAAAGCGGGGGTTGCCGGCGACGGCGGCGGCGAGCATGTCGGCGCGCTGCTCGGGGGATGCCTGGTGCGTGCGTCCCTTGAGCGGTTGCTCCTTGGCGACCAGGAACCGGACGCAGACATCCAGGGCGTCGGCCGCCGCCTCGGCCACGATGAGGTGGCCCATGTGCACGGGATCGAAGGAGCCGCCGAACAACGCTTCCACGTCAGGGGTCGGCGGTGCTCGCTTCGGCGGGACACCGGCGTTTGAGGCCGTAGGTGTCCGGGTAGTACTGCCGCAGATTCGCGCAGGTCTCCTTCATCTCCTCGACGTACCCGATGGCGCGGTAGCTGTCGACCAACCGGAGCAACGCCGACGGGACCCACTTGGTCGTGTTGTAGCTCGCGACGATGTCCTTGAAGTAGATGATGGCCGAGTCGTAGGCTTTCCGGCGGACGTAGAACATGCCGATCTTGTAGCTCCGCTCGGCGAACCACTCCGAGAGCTTGCTGACGCGGAGCTGGGCCCGCGCCGCCGCGTCCGACGAGGGATAACGCCCCAGCAGCTCCTGATAGGTCGCGAGCGCGGTCTGGCCCGGGGTGGGATCGACCTCCGGGCGGGGCCACATCCGCAGGTTGGCATCGCCCGCGCGGAGCAGAGCGAGGGGCGCATAGTCCGAGGTCGGGAATTCCTCCGCCACCTTCGTGAACGTGACGACGGCCCCAGCGAAGTCGTTCGTTTGGAACATGCACTCGGCCACGTAGTATCGCGCCTCCGCCATTTCCGGCTGCCCCGGAGACAGCTCGAACTGCAGCCGGCGATAGTCGAGCAACGCGGCGTCAAACGCTCCGTGGTGGAACGCGGCGCGCGCCCGCAACATGATCTGGTCCGTGTCCAACGTCGTCGGCTGGATCTGCGGCTTCGTACCACCAGCACATGCCGTGAGCAACGCCAACCCGAACAACATCCTGATGCGCATAGTCCTCACAATTGTTTCGGCGCCGGCGCATCCGCGCCGTCCGCCTTCCCCAAGGCATTGATTTTCTGTTGCGCGCGGACGGTGATACTGTCGCCCGGAATTCCGCCCGCGATCGCCTGCTGATAGCCGTCCAGGGCTCCAGGCACGTCCCCCTGGGCGAGCCGCACGTCTCCCAAACCCAAAAACGCCGCCCGCTCCACCTCGGTGGATGCCCCCGGAGCGGTCGCGCGCCGGAACCAGCTCTCCGCCTCGGCGGGCTGCCCCCGCTCGAGCAGCGCCTGGCCCTGCATCAGCGCGCAGAGACTCAACCCTTCCCGCGCCCCCTCAACCACGACCGGTTCGCGTTGCCGGCGCAGCACGCCCTCGAACGCCGCGACCGCTGTCTGGCAGTCGCGGGCGCGGGCGGCGGCCAGCCCGTAAGCGTACAGCAGCGAGTCCCCGCTGCGTGCGTCGGTGGCCGCGGCGACGGCGACGGGGAGCAGCGCCATGGCCACCACGGTGTCGCCGCTTTCCGCAGCCTCGAGCGCCACGAGCCGCGCGTACCTGCCGAGCGGACGGGTCGGCGCCACGGCGCGCACGGCCGCGAGCCCGCTCGTGAGCGCCGCCCGGTCGTTTGCCGCGACCGCCGCCCGGATCACGCGCTCCAGCCCTTCCGCGGCCTCCGCTACCCGCGAGTTGTCGCGCTCCCCCAGCGCCCGGTACTGCGCGACCGCGAGCATGAGATCCTGCGTGTGAAGCGCCGCGGCTCCCGCCTTCGCGTGGAGGTCCGCCGTCGGCCGGGCCTTCAGGGCCAACTCGTATTCGGCGAGCGCGTCCCGATACGCCGCCGCGGCGTATGACCGGTCCCCGAGCTGCTCGTGGTTGGCCGCGCTTTGCGAGCAGGCCAGCGCGGCGAGCGTCAGCGCCCCCAATACCAGCGCCTTCACGACGGCTTCCGGCGGCGGGCACCACTCCGGCCCACATTCCCCTTCCCGCCTGCTTCATCCGCGGGCGGGGGCGGCGCACCGTCCACCGGCGTCGCACTCACATCGTTCCGCGCCAGCATCGCGAGATACGCTTCCACCCGCGGGTCCTCCGGCCGACGGGCACGACATTCCTCCCAGACCGTCCGGGCCGCGAGGCCGTCCCCGGCGAGATAGCAGGCGAGCCCCAGCATCGCAGCGGCGTCGAGGTAGGTCGGGCGGCTCCGCACGATGATCTCGAACTGCTCGCGCGCGTCGAGCGCTCGCCCAGCCTGCAGCAGGAGGCGCCCCAACTTATACCGCAGATCGTGGAAGGCGGGTCCGAGGGCCAGGGCCTCCTGGTACTGGTGGATCGCCTGCGCCAGGCCCCCGGACTCGAGGTAGGCGTCCCCCATGACCGCGTGCTGGTTGGCCAGCTTGGCCGCAATGTGGACCGGGAAGCCCAGCCGGGTCTCCGCCCCCAGCTCGGCGGCCCGGCGAAACATCGCATCGGCCTCGGATTCGCGCCCCAACTCGTTGAGGACAATGGCGCGGTGCAACAGGGCTTCCACGTAGTTCGAGTTCAGCTCCAGGGCCCGTTCCAGCTGCAAAAGGGCCTGCTCGGGCTGCCCGGCCAGGGAATACGACAGCCCCAGGAGGTGGTGGGCGTCCGCGAAGGCCCGGCCCGTCGCTACCACCTCTTCCAGCATGTGGATGGCTCCGTAGTAGTCCTGGAGCTGAAACCGTTCGCGAGCCCGCTCCACGAGATGCTCAGGACTAACGTCCATAGATCGCCTCGCGCCACCGGACGAAGTGCCGAATGCCGACGCCACCAATATAGAGCCTGCGGGACGGGCTCACGCCGCGACGACGCGCCGAAAGTACTCGATGGTTCGAGGCAGCCCCTGCTCGAGGGACACCTTCGGCTCCCAACCAAGGATGGACCGCGCGCGCGAAATATCGGGCTGGCGCACCTTGGGATCGTCGACCGGTAGCGGGCGCTCGACGATGGGGCTCGTGCATCCGGTGAGCCGGCGCACCTCTTCGGCCAGCTGGCGAACGGTGAACTCAGTCGGGTTGCCGATGTTGGTCGGATCGCTCGTGCCCCGCTCGAACAGCCGGAGAATGCCCTCGACCAGATCGTCCACGTAGCAGAACGAACGCGTCTGACTGCCGTCACCATACACGGTCAGCGCTTCGCCCTTCAGGGCCTGCACGATGAAGTTCGACACGACCCGTCCGTCGTGCGGGCGCATGCGGGGCCCGTACGTGTTGAAGATCCGCACGATGCGCGTGTCGACGCCGTGCGCACGATGATAGGCCATGGTCATCGCCTCCGCGAACCGCTTCGCTTCGTCGTACACGCCGCGTGGGCCGACCGGATTCACGTTGCCCCAATAGCTCTCGGTCTGCGGGTGCACGAGGGGATCGCCATACACTTCCGAGGTGGACGCGAGGAGGAACCGGGCGCCCTTGGCCTTCGCGACGCCCAGCGCCTTGTGCGTGCCGAGCGACCCGACCTTGAGCGTCTGGATCGGGAACTCGAGATAGTCCACGGGGCTCGCGGGGCTCGCGAAGTGCAGCACGCCGTCGAGGGCCCCGTCGATCTCGATGAAGTTGGTGACGTCGTGGCGGACGAACTCGAAATCGGGCCGGCCTTGGAAGGGTGCGATGTTGGCCGGGGAGCCGGTGATGAAGTTGTCCATGCCGATGACCCGGTGCCCGTCCGCGAGCAGGCGCTCGCACAGATGCGACCCCAGGAACCCGGCAGCGCCCGTGACTAGGATGCGCATGCCAGCCGGCGCCCGATGCTGTCGTACGTGAAGCCGAGCCGAGCGAGGCGCTCGGGGTCGTACAGATTGCGTCCGTCCACGATCAGCGGCCGAGCCAGGAGCTGCCGCATGCGCGGGAAGTCAGGGTTGCGATACTCGAGCCATTCCGTGACGATCACGAGCGCCGCGGCCCCGTCGAGCGCCTCGTAGGCATTCCCCGCGTAGGCAACGCGATCGCCCAGGTGCCGCCGCGCCGTCTCGATCGCGGCGGGGTCGTGGACGCGCACCCGGGCGCCCGCGGCGATCAGCGCGTCGGCGAGGACCAGGGCCGGGCTCTCCCTCACATCGTCCGTTTCCGCCTTGAAAGCCAGCCCCCACATCGCGATCACCTGATCCCGTAGCTTGCCGTCGAAGTGCCGCCCGAGCTTCTCAAACAGCAAATGCTTTTGCCGTGCGTTCGCCGCTTCCACCGCGGTCAGAACGTCCAGCGACACACCCCGCTCGACCCCGGTCCGAATCAACGCCTGCACGTCCTTGGGAAAGCACGAGCCGCCGTACCCGGGCCCCGGGAACAGGAACGCCGGGCCGATCCGCCGGTCGCTGCCGATGCCCCGGCGCACGAGGCCGACATCCGCGCCCGTCGCCTCGCAGAGCTGCGCGATCTGGTTCATGAAGGAGATGCGTGTCGCCAGCATCGCGTTGGCCGCGTATTTCGTCATCTCGGCCGACGGGATGTCCATAAAGAGCAACGGATTGCCGGTGCGCACGAAAGGCGCGTACAACTCCTCGAGGACGCGTGCCGCCTCGTCGGAGTCAACTCCGACGACGACGCGGTCGGGCTTCATGAAGTCCTCGACGGCAGCCCCTTCCTTCAAGAACTCGGGGTTCGAGCAGACGTGGAACGGCAGCTTCGTGTGCGCCGCGATCTCGACCCGCACGCGCTCCGCCGTGCCCACGGGCACCGTGCTCTTGGTGATGACGATCTTCCGCGCCTTCATGCGCTGCCCGATGGTGCGGGCGACGTCCAGCACATGCTGGAGATCGGCCGAGCCGTCCTCGTCCGGCGGGGTACCGACCGCGATGAAAATGACGTCGGCCTGCTCGACTGCGGTCCCGACGTCGGTCGTGAAGGTCAGCCGTCCCTCGCGCCGGTTGCGCGCGACGATCGGGCCGAGGCCCGGCTCGTAGATGGGGAGCTGGTCCGCGCGAAGTGCCGCGATCTTCGCCGCGTCCACGTCCGCGCAGGCCACGGTGTTGCCGGTTTCGGCGAGGCACGCGCCCACCACCAGGCCGACGTAACCCGTGCCGACAACCGCGACTTTCATCTCGCCGACCCGCCCGCCGCCCCTCCTCCCCCTGCCCCATCGCCGCGACGCTTCAAGACGTGGCGGGTATCCACGACCATCCGCGCGTGCCGAGCGACCATGTCGTAGTCCACGTCCGAGTGATCGGTCACAACCACCACGCAGTCGGCGCCCGCGACCGCCTCTTTCGTCAGGGGGATGGAATGCAGGTCCACGCCGTCGTCCTTCAAGGCCGGGACGTGGGTGTCATGGTATTGCACCACGGCGCCCCCCCGCTCGAGCAGCCGGATCACGTCGAGTGCCGGACTCTCGCGTACGTCCTTGATGTCGCGCTTGTAGGCCACCCCCAACACCAGGACCTTGCTCCCAGACACCGGACGCCCGCGCTCGTTCAATCCGTCACTCACCTTGCCCACCCAGAACTCCGGCATCTCCGCGTTGACCTCGCCCGCAATCTCGATGAAGCGCGTCTTGTAGTTCAATGCGCGCATCTTCCACGCGAGGTAGTGCGGGTCGATCGGAATGCAGTGGCCGCCGAGACCGGGGCCGGGCGTGAACTTCATGAATCCGAACGGCTTCGTCGCGGCGGCGTCGATCACCTCCCACACGTCGACCCCGAGCTTGTCGCAAACGATGGCCATCTCATTCGCCAAGCCGATGTTCACGCTTCGAAAGGTGTTTTCGAGAATCTTGACCAGCTCGGCGGCTTCAGTGGACGAGACGGGCACCAGCTGCTCGATCGCCGGGCGGTACAGCGCGAGCGCCACGCGCAGGCATTGAGGCGTGATCCCGCCGACCACCTTGGGTGTGTTTCGGGTATTCCAGGTCGGATTACCGGGATCCACGCGCTCCGGCGAGAATGCCAAGAAGAAGTCTTCGCCGACCTTGAGCCCCGTCTCCTGCAAGGCCGGGAGCATGAGCTCACGCGTCGTGCCCGGGTACGTCGTGGATTCCAGGACGATGAGCTGCCCCGTCCGTAAGGTCCGCTTCACCGAGTTCGTGGCCGCAAGGACGTAGCTGACGTCCGGATCCTTCGTCTTGGACAACGGGGTCGGGACGCAAATCGAGATCGCGTCGGGCTCCTTGAGACGGCTCAGGTCCGTGGTGGCTGAAAAGCGGCCGCTCTTTACCAGGTCGGCGACGGTGCTCGACGGGATGTCTTGCACGTGGGACTCTCCCCGGTTCAAGCCCTCTACGACCGGCTTGCTCAGGTCGAATCCCAGGACGCGATATCCGGCGTGGGCGAATTCCACGGCGAGCGGCAGCCCGACATACCCGAGACCCACGATCCCGACCAGGGCGCTGCGGTCCTCCACCTTCTTGAGGAGGGCGTCGACAGAGACCGCCGGAGCGCGGCTCACAGCGTCACGGGCGTGCCGCCCGCCGCGAGAGAACGCGTCGCCGCCTCGAGCACCTGCACCACGCGGACCCCGTCCTCCGCGCTCGATCGGGGGGCCTCTCCCCCGCGCACGACCCGGACGAAGTGCTGCAGCTCGGCCGCGAGGGGCTCGATCGCGGGGATGCGCGGGATGAAAATGTCGCCCTCACGCACCGCCAGGCTCTCGCCATACGAGGCGTACTCGGGGGGCCGGTCCACGCCCTTATCGTAGATCCGCAACTTCTCCCGGGGCTCCATGTCGTCGAATACCACCATCTTTTTCGCTCCCACCACGGTCAGCCTCCGCTCCTTATGCGGGTCCAGCCAGGACATCTGGACGTGCGCCAGCACCCCGCTCCCGAATTCCATGGTCAGGAATACCACATCCTCAACCTGGGGCTGGAGATAGCTCCTGCCCTGCGCGGCAACCCGGGTCGGGGCCTCCCCCAGCAGGTACAGGGCCACCGACACGTCGTGGGGCCCGAAGCTCCAGAGGGCGTTCTCGTCCGCCCGAACCTGCCCCAGGTTTACCCGCAGGCCGTACATATAGTAGAGGGTCCCGAGGTCGCCCGCCTGAATCAGGGCTCGCAGGCGCTCGACTGCCGGGTGAAAGACCAGCAGGTGCCCGGCCAGGACCGCAACGCCACGCTCCGCGGCGCGGCGGGCGACTCGCTTCGCATCCTCCGTGCCGAGGGCGAAGGGCTTCTCCACCAGACATGGCTTGCCGGCCTCCACGCACTGCAGGGCGATCTTGGCATGCGTGGTCGCCGGCGAGGCTACGATCACGGCGTCGACGGCTCCAAGCAGCTCGGCAACGTCGCCAGTCACCTTGGCCGCGGGGTGCTGGCGCTCCACGCGGGCGCGCGTCTTGGGATCGGTGTCGCACACGGCGGCCAGCTCCGCATCGGCCAGCCCCGCGACCGTACGGACGTGATTCTTGCCCCAGTTCCCGGCGCCGATGACGCCGAGCTTGACCCGGCTCACCGGTAGAAGCCGCGGATGGCGTCGACCACGTAGTCCAGCTGCGCGCGCGTCAGCTCGGGATAGACGGGGAGCGAGAGCACCTCGCCGGCGACCCGCTCGGCGACAGGCAGCTGCCCCGTCCGGTAGCCCAGCGCGCTGAAGCACTTCTGCAGATGCAGGGGCACCGGGTAGTAGACGGCCGTGCCGATCCCCTTCGCCTTGAGATATGCCTGTAGCTCGTCGCGCCGTTCGACGCGCAGCGTGTACTGATGGAAGATGTGCTCGTTGCTCGGGTCGACCGTCGGCGGCGTGACCTGCGGGAGGCCCGCGAGCCCGCGCCCGTAGTACTCGGCATGTTGGCGCCGGGCGGCCGACCAGGCCGCAAGGTGGGGGAGTTTGGCCAAGAGGATGGCCGCCTGCAGCGTGTCGAGCCGCGAATTCGTTCCCACCTCGTCGTGGTGGTACTGTTTGGCGCCGCCGTGCAGTCGAAACTTGCGCAGTCGCTCCGCCGCCTGATCGTCCGACGTAACGATCATCCCCGCATCTCCCCAGGCGCCAAGGTTCTTGCTCGGGAAGAACGAGTACGCTCCGACCCACCCCAGCTCGCCCGCCATGCGCCACTCGCCGTCGATCGAGCGCCGAGCGCCGATCGCCTGACAGGCGTCCTCGATGACGGGCACGCCCCGGCGGCCGGCGACCGCCATCAGGCGCTCCATCGCGGCCAGCTGTCCGTACAGGTGAACCGGCACAATGGCGCGGGTACGGGGCGTGAGTGCCGCCTCAACGGCGGCGGGATCGATGTTGAACGTGGCGGGGTCGATATCGACGAACACCGGCGTCCCGCCCGCGTTCACGATCGCGCCGGCCGTGGCGAAGAAGGTGAAGGGGGTGGTGATCACTTCGTCGCCGGGCCGGAGGCCAAGGATCTTGAGCGGGAGCAGCAGGGCGTCCGTCCCGCTCGCGCAACCGACGCCGTGACGGGCATGGGAGACTTTGGCCACCGCGGCCTCGAGCTGGGCGACGGCGGGTCCCATGATGAACTGCTGCGATTCGACGACTGCTTGCAGCGCGGGAAGTACTTCGTCGCGGATCGACTGATACTGAGCGCCGAGGTCCAGCAGCGGAACGTTCACGTTAGCGGGCCACCTCCGGCCGGGCGACCGGGCGCAGCTGGCCGCCCGACTGCTCGTACGCGCTCCCGCAGGCAGGACACGACCCGGTGCCGCCGCTCAAGGAGAGACGCTCGCCGCACTGGCACATCCATCCCACCCGCCGCGCCGGCACGCCGACCATCAGCGCGTAGGCCGGCACGTCCGCCGTGACGACCGCGCCCGCTCCAATGAACGCGTACTCCCCAAGCGTCACCCCACACACGATGGTCGCGTTGGCGCCGATGGTGGCGCCGCGCCGCACCAGCGTCTTCTGATAGACATGCTTGCGCGACACGTGGCTCCGCGGCGTGAGCACGTTCGTGAACACGCACGAGGGACCGCAGAACACGTCGTCCTCGAGCTCTACGCCCTCGTAGATGGAGACATTGTTCTGCACCTTCACGTTGTCGCCGAGGCGCGTGCCCGGCATGACGACGACGTTCTGGCCAAGGTTGCAGCGCTCGCCGATCACCGCCCCGGGCATCACGTGACAGAAATGCCAGATCTTGGTGCCACGGCCGATCCGCGCACCCTCGTCCACGTAGCTCGACTCGTGCACGAAGTAGTCGGCCATTTAGATCCCGAGCACCTTGACCTCGAGCTCCAGGTCCACGCTGAGCTTCTTCGACACGGTCTTGCGAACGTGGTCGATCACCTTCAGCACGTCGGACGCGGTCGCGTTGCCCGTGTTGACGATGTAGTTCGCATGCAGGATCGACACGTGCGCGCCGCCGATCCGGAAGCCCTTGAGCCCCGCTTCCTCGATCAACATGCCCGCCGTCCGCTGACCCGAGGGGTTCTTGAACACCGAGCCGCAACAGGGCTGATCGAACGGGGTCCCCACTTTGCGCCACCGCAGCAGGCGGCTCTGCAGCTCCTTGAGTTTGGCCGGGCTTTCCTCACCGAGACTGAGCTTCGCTTCGAGCACAATCACCTGGCCGAGGCCGCTGGTGCGGTACTTGAACGGCACCTGCTTGCGCGTCAGCTGCTTGACCTTGCCGGCCGGGTCCATGACGGTGACTTCAGTGACGACCTCGGCGAACTCGGCACCGTGACAGCCGGCATTCATGTAGACGCCGCCGCCAACGGTTCCCGGGATGCCGATGAAGCGCTCGACGCCCGCGAACCCCGCGTCCGCGGTGCGGCGGGCGAGGAGGGGCGTCGGCAGGCCGGCGCCGACGATCGCCGTGGCGCCTTTCATTTCAAAGCGGTCGAGTCCCTTGCCCATGCGAATCACGAGACCGGGGAAGCCCCCGTCCTTGACGAGCACGTTCGAGCCGAGACCGAGCACCACCCACGGCACGCCCTTCTCCTGGGCGAACTGGAGTGCCTTGGCGACGTCGTCGACCTCACCCGGGCTCAGGAAGTAGCGCGCCGGCCCACCGATCCGGTAGGTCGTGTAGCGGCCGAGCACCTCGTTCTCGAGCATCCGCCCCCGGAACTTGAGCTTGGGGGGCGGCGGTGCGACCGGTTTCGCGGCTGGTTTCGCGGCCGGTTTCGCGGCCTTGGGAGCCGGCTTCCCTACGCCCGGACGACGCGCGGCGGGCGGTTTCCCGGTGCCCTTTCCGCGGGCGGGAGCGGCTTTTCTGCTGCTGTTCTTGCGTGCCATTCCTGGAGACTCCTCACGCTGCCCGCGCGGCTCCGCAACGCGATGATCGCGTCACAGGCGGCGCTCGCCGCGGACATGGTCGTGGTGTAAGGCACCCGGTGCATCAGTGCCGTGCGTCGAATCGCGTAGTCATCCACCTGCGTGAACTTGCCCAGCGGGGTGTTGATGAGCAGCTGGATCTCGCCCGACACAACCAGGTCGATCGCGTTGGGACGTCCCTCGTGGACCTTGAGGACCAGCTCGGCCGGCACGCCCCGCGCGCGCAGGTACCGCTGCGTCCCCTCAGTGGCGAGGATGCGAAACCCCATCTCGTGGAAACGCCGCACGATCGGTACGACCGTAGGCTTGTCCGAATCGTTGACGGTGACGAACACCGCCCCTTCCAGCGGAAGCTCTCCATCAGCGGCAATCTGGGCCTTCGCGAACGCCATCCCGAAGCTGTCGGCGAGCCCCATCACCTCGCCGGTCGAGCGCATCTCCGGCCCGAGAATGGTATCGACGCCCGGGAGCTTGGTAAACGGGAACACCGCCTCCTTCACAGCGACGGCGGGGAGCGGAAGCTCGTCGGGAAGCGACAGCTCGTCCAGGGTGCGCCCCACCATCACGGCGGCAGCGAGCTTCGCGAGGGGAACGCCCGTCGCCTTGCTCACAAACGGTACGGTACGCGAGGCGCGGGGGTTCACTTCGAGCACGTAAACCGTCCCGTCCTTGATGGCGTACTGAACGTTGATCAATCCCACCGTCCCGAGCGCCTGGGCGAACGCCTTGGTGTACCGCCGCATCTCCTCCACCTGCCGGTCACCGATCAGGTACGGGGGGAGCACGCAGGCCGAATCGCCGGAATGAACGCCCGCATCCTCGATGTGCTGCATGACGCCGCCCACCACTGTCCGGCGCCCGTCCGATATCGCGTCGACATCGCCCTCGAACGCGTCCTCGAGGAAATGATCGATGAGGACGGGATGCTCGGGCGCCACTCGTGCGGCCTTCGTGAAGAACTCCCGGAGCGACCCGTCGTCGTACACGATTTCCATGGCCCGGCCGCCGAGCACGTAGGACGGCCGGATGAGGACCGGGAACCCGATCCGCCGGGCGACGGCGACCGCCTCCTCCACCGAGCGCGCGGTGCCGCTGGCGGGCTGATTGACCCCAAGGCGCCGGACGAGCGCTTCGAAGCGCTGCCGGTCCTCGGCCACGTCGATCGCATCGGGTGACGTGCCCAGAATGGGCACACCCGCCGCTTCCAACGCCTTGGTCAGGCGCAACGGCGTCTGCCCGCCGAGCTGCACGACCACGCCCTTGGGCCGTTCCCACCGCACGATCTCGAGCACGTCCTCGAGCGTGAGCGGCTCGAAGTAGAGCTTGTCCGAGATATCGAAATCCGTCGACACCGTCTCGGGGTTCGAGTTGATCATGATCGTCTTGAACCCGAGCTCCCGGAACGCGAGCGCGGCGCGCACGCAGCAGTAGTCGAACTCCACGCCCTGACCGATGCGGTTGGGCCCGCTGCCCAGGATGACGACGGCCTGGTCCCCGAACGGCACCGATTCGTTCTCGTCGTCGTAGGACGAGTAGAGGTACGGCGTGGACGAGGGGAACTCGCCAGCGCAGGTGTCGACGGTCTTGTAGGCGGGGTGAATGGCGTAGCGCGCGCGCATGGCGCGAATGTCGGCTTCGCCCATGCCGCGCAGCGCCGCGAGCTGAACGTCGCTGAACCCCATGCGCTTCATCTGCCGCAGCTCCGGCGCGCCGATCGACGGCAGGGCCGCGAACGCGCGCTCGGCGGCCAGCAGCTCCTCGAACTGATAGAGGAACCAGGGATCGATCCCGCTGGCGCGCGCGATCTCGTCTGTCGAGAGCCCGGCCACGAGCGCGCGCTTGATCTGGAAGACGCGTTCGGGCGTTGGAGTGCGGAGGGCCACCCGCAGGTCTGCCGGCGAATCGCTCGTCAAGCGGTCGTCGGCGAGGGTCGTCCCCGTCACCCAGCCCGTGCGCCCCGCCTCGAGCGCGCGCAGCCCCTTCTGAAACGCTTCCTTGAACGTGCGTCCGATCGCCATCGACTCGCCCACCGACTTCATCTGGGTCGTGAGCCGGTAGTCGGCCGTGGGAAACTTCTCGAACGCGAACCGCGGCACCTTGACCACCACGTAGTCCAGCACCGGCTCGAAGGACGCCGGCGTGGTGCGCGTGATGTCATTCGGGAGCTCGTCCAGCGTGTACCCGACGGCGAGTTTCGTACCGATCCGGGCGATCGGGAACCCCGTCGCCTTGGAGGCGAGCGCGGAGCTGCGCGACACGCGCGGGTTCATTTCGATCACCAGCATCTCGCCGTCCGCGGGATTGACGGCGAACTGGATGTTGCACCCGCCCGCTTCGACGCCGATCTCGCGAATGATGGCGATAGCGGCATCGCGCATGCGCTGGTACTCCCGATCGGTGAGCGTCATCGCAGGCGCCACCGTGATCGAGTCGCCGGTGTGCACGCCCATGGGGTCGACGTTCTCGATCGAGCAGACGATCACGACGTTGTCGCGCCGGTCGCGCATGACCTCGAGCTCGAATTCCTTCCACCCGAGCACGCTCCGCTCGATGAGCGTCGTATGCACGGGCGACAGCTCCAGCGCACGCTCGACGTTCTCTTCGAACTCCGCACGGTTGTACGCGATGCCTCCGCCTGTCCCGCCCAACGTGAACGATGGCCGGATCACCGCCGGATACCCGACCTCGGCGACCACGTCGAGCGCTTCGGCCACCGAGCCGATCGTGCGCCCGTCCGGGATGGCGAGGCCGATGCGACGCATCGCGGCCGCAAACTCGGCCCGGTCCTCGGCCATCTGAATCGCACGCGCATTCGCGCCGATCAACTCGACCCCGTTGCGCTCGAGGGTGCCGTCGCGCGCCAGGGCCATCGCCACGTTCAACGCCGTCTGGCCACCCATCGTGGGGAGTAGCGCGTCCGGGTGCTCCTTTTCGATCACGAGCCGCACCCAGTCCGGGGTGACCGGCTCCACGTACGTGCGGTCGGCGAGCTCGGGATCGGTCATGATCGTGGCCGGGTTCGAGTTCACCAGCACGACCACGTATCCTTCTTCTTTCAGCGCCCGCACCGCCTGCGTGCCCGAATAGTCGAACTCCGCCCCCTGCCCGATGATGATCGGGCCCGACCCAATCAACAGGATGCGGTGCAGGTCAGTCCGCTTGGGCATCGATCACGTCCTGGAGCGTCTCCTCGAGCGAGTGGCGCGGCGCCCATCCGGTGCAGGCGCGGAGCTTCGCCGCGTCGCCTATCAGATAGGGGATATCGGTCGCGCGCACCAGCGCCGGGTCCACTTCTCGCTTGGGGCACACGCCCACCAATTTCGCCAGTCTGTCCAGCAGCTCCGCCACCGAGACCCCGCGACCCGAGGCCACGTTGTAAACCTCCCCGGCTTCGCCCGACGCCAGGAGCCTCACGTACGCGTCCACGACGTCGGCCACATGCAGGAATTCCCGCACCGGCGCCAGGTTGCCGACCTTGATCGTGGCGGTGGCGGTGCGCTTGGCCTGCCTCAGGCGCTGCACGAACGCCGGCACCACGAAGCGCGGGTCCTGCCCTGGTCCAGTATGAGGAAACGCGCGCACCACCACCGTGCGCACCCCTGCGCGGCGCCACCCTTCGAGAGCCGCCACCTCGGCCCCGAGCTTGCTCGCGGCGTACGACGAGCAGGGCGCGGCCGGGTCGGTTTCCCGCCGGGGCGTCGCGTCGCCGCGCCCGTAGACTTCGCCCGTCGATACGACGAGCAACAGCGGGTCGGCAGTCCCGGCACGTTTGGCGGCAACGATCGCCTCCACCAGACGCGCCGTGCCGGCCGCGTTCACCTCCCACGCCTGACCCGGGTCGCCGGCCGCGTCGCTGACCGACGCCACCGCCGCCAGGTGGATCACGGCATCGAACGGCCGGGCCATACAACGCCGCACCGAGTCGGCGTCGGTCACCTCGAGCGGGACCCACTCGGCCCCCGCCCCCGCATCACGTCCGAGCCGGGCCGGCTGCACGCCTCCGGTGACCTCCCAGCCGTCGGCCAGCAGCCGCCGCACCACCCAGGTGCCCACGAATCCGTCGGCCCCGGTCACCAGCGCCTTCACGCCAGGCGCTCCAGGTCGGCGTCGACCATCATCCGCACGAGCTCCGCGAACCCCACGCGCGGCTTCCAGCCCAGCGCTTTGCGGGCCTTGGTTGAGTCGGCCTGGAGAATATCGACCTCAGCCGGCCGGACGAACGCAGGATCGACCTTGACGTATTTCCGCCAATCGAGCCCGACGTGCTGAAACGCGACGTCGCACAGCTCGCGCACCGTGTGGGTCTCGCCCGTGCCCACGACGTAGTCGGCGGGTTTGGGCTGCTGCAGCATGAGCCACATGGCCTCGACGTAGTCGCCCGCGAATCCCCAGTCGCGGCGTGCCTCGAGGTTGCCGAGCCGCAGCTCGGTGGCGAGGCCCTTCGCGATCCGGGCCACGCCATGGGTGACCTTGCGGGTCACGAACTCGAGCCCGCGTCGGGGCGATTCGTGGTTGAAGAGAATGCCGCTCACAGCGTAGAGTCCGTAGGACTCGCGGTAATTCACGGTGATCCAGTGGCCGTAGACCTTGGCCACGCCGTAGGGAGACCGCGGATAGAACGGCGTGGTCTCGCGCTGCGGCGTCTCCATCGCCTTGCCGAACATCTCCGAGGACGACGCCTGGTAGACGCGCGCGCCCGGGCCCGCGAGGCGGACCGCTTCGAGCAGCCGCGTCACGCCGAGCGCGGTGAACTCCCCCGTCAACACCGGCTGGGTCCACGACGTGGGCACGAAACTCTGCGCCGCGAGATTGTAGACCTCGTGCGGCTGGGCGTCGCGAATCACCGAGGTGAGCGAGTGTTGATCGAGCAGATCCGCCGGCACGATGTGCAGGCGGTCCAGCAGGTGGCCGATGCGCTCGTAGGAGTCGTGCGAGGTGCGCCGGACGATCCCGATCACCTCGTACCCCTTCTGGAGCAGCAGCTCGGCGAGGTAGGATCCATCCTGACCGGTGATGCCCGTGACGAGGGCGGTGCGCCGGGGTTGCTCCCGGGTCCCGCGCCCTGTAGGTTTAGCGCTCTTCGCGCCGCCGGCAGGCCGGGCGGCGCGCGGTCGTTTCTGGCTCATTCTCGGTCGGATAGCTGCCCATGGCGCGAGTGTGTGACATCTGTGGCAAGGGCCCTATCACGGGGCACAACGTCAGCCACGCGAACAACAAGACCAATCGCCGCTGGTACCCCAACCTGCAGCGCGTCCGCGCGCAGGTCGGGGGTGCGACGCGGCGGCTGCGGGTCTGCACCCAGTGCTTGAAGTCGAACCGCGTTGCGAAGGCCTCCCAGGTCGCGACCTCCCAGCTCTCGTAAATAAAGAAGGGGACCCGTCAGGGTCCCCCTCCCCGATACCGCTCCGGCGGACCGTTCACTCACCCAGCAGTTCGATCCGGGCGATGTCGGCGCCGTCGCCCACTCGATGACCCAGCTTCACTATTCGCGTGTACCCGCCGGGCCGGGCCGCGAACCGGGGGCCCAGCTCCTTGAACAGGCGCTGGGCGACGGCGCGATCCTTGAGCCGCGACTCCGCCAGGCGCCGCGCGTGTAGTCCCCCGCGGCGCGCCAGCGTGATCAGGCGCTCCGCGTAGGGCCGCAGCTCCTTGGCTTTCGCTTCCGTGGTCTCGATCCTGTCGTGCTTGAACAGGCTCGTTGCCATGTTGGCGAGCAAAGCCTTCTTGTGGCTCGCGGTGCGCGAAAGCTGACGACCCTTGGCGCGGTGGCGCATCAGGCCCCCAGACTCCCCATGCCCTCGCCCTCGCCTTCCCCGTCCGCATCTTCGCTGAGCTGGGTCAGCGGAGGAGTCCCGGGGTCCACGACACGGACATCGCCTTCGACATCCTCGAGCTTCATCCCGAAGTTGAGATTCTCGCGGCGCAACAGCTCCGCGATCTCCCCCAGCGCCTTCTCGCCCACATTCTTCACCTTGAGCAGGTCCTCCTCGCGGTACTGCACGAGGTCGGCGAGGGTACGGATGTTCGAGTTCTTGAGCGAGTTGACGGAGCGCACCGAGAGCCCGACGTCGTCGATGCTGCGCGCCAGCACGTCCCGCAAGTGGGTCCCGACGGCACCGCCGTTGCCGGCCTGCTCCGCCGGGATCATGGGCACCTTGCCGAAATCGACGAAGAAGCGGAAATGCTCCTGCGCGAGGGCCGCCGCATACGCCACCGCGTCCTCGGGCGAGATGGTGCCGTTCGTCTCGACGGTGAGGGTCAGGCGATCGTAGTCCGTACGCTGGCCCACGCGCGTCTCAGCGACGGTGAAGTTCGCGCGGCGCACCGGATTGTAGATGGAGTCGATGCGGACAACGTCCACGGGCATGGTCCGGTCGAGGGGGTGCTGCTCGGCCTCGACGTATCCCCGGCCCTTGTTGACGTACAGCTCGCCCCCGAGCTCGCGATCATCCTGGAGCGTAAAGAGGAGCAGGTCGGGGCTCGCGACGGTGACGGCCCCGTGCGCCTCGATGTCCCGGGCGTACACGGGTCCCGCGCTGTCGCGCTTGATGCGCAGGACCGCTTCGTCCGCATCGGGCGCCAGCACCAGGGTGAGCTGCTTCAGGCGCTGGATGATCTGATGCACGTCCTCGACGACACCCGGAATGGTCTGGTGCTCGTGCACCACGCCATCGAGACGGAACGCCCAGACCGCGGCGCCGCGCAGCGAGGACAGCAACATGCGCCGCAGCGAGTTGCCCAGCGTATAGCCGTATCCGCGTTCCAGCGGCTGCAGCCGGAATTCGGCGGCATTCGGAGCGTCTTCCCGCTTGGTCATCTCGACCAGGTGCGGGCGGACGAGCCCCGTCAAATCAAGAGTCGTAATCACTTGGAATAGAGCTCGACGATTAGCTGTTCTTGTGCCGCGATCGGAATCGCGTCACGTCGCGGACGCTCGGTGACGCGCCCGAGTGCCTTTTCGGTATCGACCTGGATCCATGCGACCGGCTGCGTCCGACCAAATTGCTCGAGCGCCGCCCGCACCTGTACCATTTCGCGGCTCCCGTCCGCCACGCGGACCTCCTCGCCCAGCCGCACCCGGTACGAAGGAATGTCCAGCGTCCGCCCGTTCACGAGGATGTGCCGGTGCCGGACCAGCTGGCGCGCCTGCCGGCGCGACGTCGCAAAGCCCATCCGGTACACCAGGTTGTCGAGACGGGTCTCGAGGGCTACGAGTAACGCCTCACCGGTCACGCCGGGTTCCCGGAGCACACGATCGAAGATGTTGCGGAACTGGCGCTCCGACAGTCCGTAGATGCGCTTGACCTTCTGCTTCTCACGCAGCTGCTTGGCGTACTCGGAGCCCTTGCGCCGGCGCCCCGCCGACTGCCCATGCTGCCCGGGCGCATACGCGCGGCGCTCGACGGCGCACTTCTCCGTGAGGCAGCGCGTGCCCTTGAGAAACAGCTTGGTGCCTTCGCGACGGCACAGCTTGCAGGCGGGACCGGTGTAGCGCGCCATCGGCTAGACCCGCCGTTTCTTGGGCGGCCGGCACCCGTTGTGAGGGATCGGCGTCACGTCGCGGATGGAGCGGATCTGTAACCCCGCGGTGGCGAGCGCCTGGATCGCCGATTCCCGGCCCGAGCCCGGACCCTGGACGCGCACGTGCACCCGCCGCACACCCATGTTCAGCGCCTCGCGTGCCGCCTGCTCGGCGGCGACTGTCGCAGCGAACGGGGTGGATTTCTTCGACCCCGCGAACCCCGCCTTGCCCGACGATCCCCAAGCGACGGCGTTCCCCTGCATGTCGCTGATCGTAATGAGCGTGTTGTTGAAGGTCGCCGTGATGTGGGCGATCCCCTCGGCTTCCACGACCTTCTTCGCGCGTTTGACGCCTGCTGGTTTCGCTTGAGCCATTTATTTCTTCAAGAGGGGCTTCTTCTTGCCCGCGATGGCGCGCCGTGGACCCTTCTTCGTGCGCGCGTTGGTGTGCGTCCGCTGGCCGCGGACCGGAAGATTCTTGCGATGCCGCGTACCGCGGTACGTCCCGACATCCATCAACCGCTTGATGTTCATCGCGACTTCGGTGCGCAACGCCCCTTCGACCTTGTAGTCCCGCTCGATCACCTGCCGCAAGCGCGCCACTTCCGCGTCGCGCAGGTCGCGCACGCGCGCGTCAGGACTGACGCCCGTCTCCGTGAGGAGCTTGCGCGCGTTGCTCCGGCCGATGCCGTAGATGTACGGCAGGGCGAACAGGATCTTCTTGTCCCGCGGCAGATCTACCCCGGCGATTCGTGCCATCGGTTACCCCTGCCGCTGACGGTGCTTGGGATTGCGTTTGCAGATGACGCGAAGAACCCCGCGCCGCTTGATGACCTTGCAATGCTCGCAGATTGGCTTGACGCTCGAACGAACCTTCAACGCGTGGTCTCCTGGCAGAAATTCGATCCCAGTCTTGAATAATAGACCGCGTCGTAAGTCCACGCAAGTGGCGGGATTAGCGTCCTTCACCGTCCCGTAATGTCACAACGCGGCGGCAATCCGATCGAACGCCTGAGCCGGGTCCGCCGCCGCTGTGATCGGTCGGCCCACGACGAGGTGCGTGGCGCCGCGCCCGACTGCTTCCGCGGGGGTGATGGTCCGCGTCTGGTCGTGCGTCGGCTCCCCCGGCATCCGGATGCCGGGCACGACCAGCCACGGGTCGGGACCCAACCGCGCTCGCAGGAGCGGTACCTCGGCGCCCGAGGCCACCACGCCACGCAGCCCGGCCACGATCGCGATTCGGGCCAGGCGCTCCGCTTCCACACCCAGATCGGGAATGCCGCGCCCCAGCGTCTGCTCGAGTTCGACCACCCCGTGCGACGTGAGCACGGTGACGCCGACCAGCGGCAGATCCCCGGCTGCCCCCACGGCCTGCTCGAGCATGGCCCGTCCCCCCAGGCAGTGCACCGTCGCCAGCGCCACGCCCAGCTCGCGGGCAGCGCCCACCGCACCCGCGACCGTGCTCGGGATATCGTGCCACTTGAGGTCGAGGAAGACGCGGAGGCCGCGCGCCTGGAATTCTCGCACGATCGCCGGCCCTTCACGCGCGAACAACACGGGTCCGAGCTTCGCCCAGCGCAGACCGGGCAGCCGGTCCGCCAGAGCCAGAGCGTCCCTCCCGCTCGGCACATCGAAGGCCACGATCAGCTCAGCCACGCGCGAGCTCCCGCGCAATCCGCTCCGGCGTCCGGGGATCGGCAAGCGCCGCAGTGCCGATCGCCACGAGGCTCGCGCCCGCCTTGAGGTACTCCCGCGCATCGCCGGCCGTGCGGATGCCACCAACGCCGATCACCGGCACGCCGACCCGCTCCACAATGCGCCGGGTCGCCAGCACACCGATCGGCAGTAACGCGGGCCCGCTCACGCCGCCGAAGCCGTTCCCCAGGCGATGGTCAAGCGTTCCCGGAATCGTATTGATCACGCTCACGGCGTCTGCTCCCTCGTCCCGCGCGATCTGCGCCATGGCCGGAATGTCCGGCAGCACGGGCGACAGCTTCACGACGAGCGGACGCATCGTGGCCGCTCGGCAACGGCGCACGAGCTCGGCGAGCGCCGCCGGCTCGGCACCGAACTCGAGACCGCCCGCCGCCGTGTTGGGGCACGACGCGTTGATCTCGTATGCGGTGATCCCCTCGACGGCGGCCAGCCCTTCAACCACGTGGACGTAGTCGGCTACGGATGCGCCCGCCACGTTGACGAGGATGCGGGCCCGCGCCAGCCGCCGCGCGATCCGCGGCAGGTCGTGCCGGGCCACGGTATCGAGCCCGGGGTTCGCGAGCCCGACGGCGTTGAGCATCCCGCCAGGGAATTCCGCCACGCGTGGCGCCGCGTGCCCGCGACGCGGCTCCGGGGTCACGGCCTTGGTGATGAATCCGCCCAGCGCATCGAGGTCGATGACGCCCTCGAGCTCGTGCCCGAATCCCGCAGTGCCTGCCGCGAGGAGCACCGGGTTTTGAAAAGTGGTGCCGAGCAGGCTGAGCTGGCTCACGGGCGCTCGGAGCCGGGAGGGGGCGTCGGCGCTCGACGTTTCCCGCGGCCCGGCCCGTCGGCGCCTGGGGCCGGTCGCTGCGGTTGCGCGGGCACGGCGGGAGCCGCGGCGCGCCCGGCCCTGGGGTCGTCCAGGCGTGGCCCCCGCGGCCCGGGCACCGGCAGTCCGATCACCGACGCAGGAGCGGCGGCGGCGGACGCGATGGCCACACCCAGCGCGCGCGCGAGCGAATCCTCCGCCGCCGAGTAGCCCGGGCTGACGTCGCCGGCGAGTGCCAGCGTGTACGGCGAGGCGCCGTAGTCCCGTTGCAGCACGCCCAGCAGGGAGTCCCGGGCCGCGGGTGACACATCGGCCGCGGCGACGAGCGCCTTGGGGGCAAACAGTGACGCGGGGTGCGCGGCGGCAAACGCGATGAACAGGTGCGCGGCGAGCAACGGCGCGCGAAGAGAGTCCCGCGCGAGCTCGGCAGCCCGAAACGCGGCCGCCTCCGCGGTGTCCCGCTCCGGGGCGATGATCGATCGGAGCATGAGCTCGAGGGCTCGGGCATCGTTCGTAGCCACGGCACCGAGGCCCGCCTGAAGGAGCTGGCTCAAGCGCTGCCGCAGCGGCGGGAAGTCCGCGGTGCTCGTGGCTCGCGCGACATCCACGCGCACCTGGCGCACCAGCGCCTGCTGGCCTTCGGTCGAATCGGGCGCCGCCGCCGCGACCTGGGCATAGCGCCGGTACGCGGCGTCGAGCGCACCGGCGGCGAACAGGCGATCTCCGTCGTCCAGGAGCAGGCGCGCGAGGGGCCCGCCGCGCCAGCGGCCGCGTGCGAGGACCCGGTCGAGCGTGCTGCTCGCGGTATCCGCTCCGGCGGTTCGACCGACATCGGCGAGCAATGGATCCCAGACCCCCTCGCCCAACCCGCGTTCGACCAGGGTGTCGATGAGCGCGAGAGCCGCCGAGGTCGAGCCTGCATAGAGCAGCGCCCGAGCGCGCGCCGCTGCCGCGTCTTTCTCGCGCGACCGCGCGTACCAGGCCGCAGCCGTCACGAACGCGCCGCGCTGCTCGGCCGCCTGACCCAGGAGGTACGTCGCGCGCGAGGCCTCGCGCCGGTCCGTGGGGGTCGCGAGCGGCTCGAGCAGACGTTCGGCCGTCGCGGGGCTATGCTCGGCGAGGGCGCACTCACCCGCGACGAGCGCCGCGCGCCCCAGGAGCGACGAATCCCGCACGGATTGGAGGGCGCGCCCGAGCGGCGCCGCTGCCCGGTCGCACGCGCCGCTTCGGGCTAGCCCTTCGCCCTGAAGGACCAGCGCGTCGTCCGCCCACCGGCCATGCGGAGAGTGCGCCACGACCGACTCCGCCTTCTCGGCCGCCTGCGCCCAGGACGCGCGTGCCTCCGCGAGACGCCCATCGTGCTCGAACCGCCGCGCCTGCCCGGCGAACCGGTTGGCGCTCCACATGCCGTTGTAGTATCCGCACGACGCCGCACCGAGCAGCGCGAGTCCGAGCCACGGGCGGCCGCTCACCGCCCCCCCGCGGGCGGCGCCACCGCGAGCTTGCGCTCGAACTCCCGCAGGTAGGCCACGATGCCGTCCGCGATCGCGCTCGCGATCTTGTGCTGCCCCAACGCCGACGCGAGGAACGCCGCGTCGGCGCGGTTGGTCGCGAACCCCGTCTCGACCAGGATCGCGGGCCGCCGGGCCGTGGCGAGGACGGTGAAGCCCGCCTGCTGCACGCCGTGGTCGCCGCCCGGATGGATGGCGCTGGCCTGCCCCTGGACGAGCGCGGCCAGCAGAGCGGATTCACGCAGGTATTCGTTCTGCTGCAAGTCGCGGAGGATGAAGCCCACGTCGCCCGTGACCGCCGGCCCTCCGGTCTCGAAGCGGATGGCGTCGTTCTCCATCTTCGCCACGCGCTTCTGATCTTCCGTCTTGGCATCCGACAGGAAGTACGTCTCGACGCCGCCCGCACCCTCGCGGTGCCGTCCGGACGGCATGGCGTTCACGTGAATGCTCACGAACAGATCGCACTCGTTGCTGCAGAACGCGCCCCGGTCCGCGAGATCGATCAGGGTGTCGCGCGACCGCGTGAGCGTCGCGGCGAGTCCCCGGCGCAGGAGCTCGGCCCGCAGCAGCCGGGCGACGCTGAGCGTGATGTCTTTCTCGACCAGCCCGCCCGGGAAGTACAGCCCCGGATTGCCGGGATCGACTCCGCCATGTCCGGGGTCGATCACGACCGCGTGCGCGAGGCGCAGGCCGGTGAGCGCGTGCGCCGCCGGTGCGGCCGCCACCGCCGTCGAGGTGGTCTCAGCGGTCGTCTCCCGCAGGGTCGCTGCCGCGGCATCCCACTGAAACCGCGGTCCCAAGGCTCGGGGCAGCGACACCGCGAGCCAGTCGAGCGGCAGAAACAACGTGTCGCGCGCCACGTAGGGGGCGCACATCAGCGCGTACACCACGCCGCGCGACCGCACGAAGGGAGCGCCGAGCTGAAAGACGAACACCGTCCCGCCGAGGCTGACGGTGGCCTCCGACCCGTCGAGCGTGGTCGTGAGATCCAGCACCTGGGCCAGACGGGAAGCCGCGACCGCCGCGCTCCCCCGCTCTGTGGTCACCGGCACCGTCGCCGCGCCACGGGGGGTCGCGATCATCACCTGCAGCGGCAGCAGGACGGGCCACAGGGACATGATCATGAGCGTTTGCTGCGCAGCGCCCGCGCCACCTCGCGCTCAGCGTCGCGGCGCCGCAGCGCCTCCCGCTTGTCGTGCTCGCGTTTGGCCCGCGCGAGCGCGATGGCCACCTTGGCCCGTCCGTCCTTGAAATAGAGCTCGAGCGGCACCACCGTCAGACCCTTGCGAGTGGTACCGCCGATGAGCGCGCGAATTTCGCTCTTGTGCAGCAACAGCTTGCGGGAGCGCGCGGGGGGAGGGTTGTTGTAGCTGCCGGCCTCGTAGCGGGCGATCGTCAGCCCTTCCAGCCAGACCTCGCCCCTGAGGACGTGGGCGTACGCTTCTCCCAAACTTGCCTTGCCGGCGCGCAGCGACTTGACCTCGGTTCCCGTGAGTACGAGCCCCGCCTCCCACGTTTCCAGGAGATGGTAGTCGTGTCGCGCCCGCGGGTTGCGGGCAATGGAGAGTTTGTCCAATGCAGCAAGGCGAAGATAGAAACCGTGGGTTGAGCGGTCAAGCCAAGAGTTGACTTGAGGTTATACCGCGGCCTATCTTTGGCGTTCCCACGCGCCGAAGTGGTGGAATTGGTAGACGCGCTGGCTTCAGGAGCCAGTGGGCGCAAGCCCGTGGGGGTTCGAGTCCCCCCTTCGGCATTCCAACGCGGAAGTACGAACGCGGAACACTTCCGCGTTCCGCCTTTAGTACCGCGCCATCTCCGGATCCACGTTGATCGCCCACGCATCGATGCCGCCGCGCAGGCTCCTCACTTTGGTGAAGCCCGCGGCGCGGAGGAGCTCGAGCGCGCGAAGCGAGCGGGGCCCGTGATGACAATAGGCGACGATGTCCGCGTGGTCGTCCAACTCTCCGAGGCGGGCGGGCAGCTCCCCTGAGGGAATGAGCTGCGAACCCTCGAGCGCGACGATGTCGTGCTCGTGCGGCTCCCGCACGTCGAGCAGCACGAGTGGCTTGCCGGCATCGAGCTCGGCCTTCAAGTCGAGCGCCGTGATCTCGGCGCCCTCATACGCCGGCTCGGCCGTGACCCCGCAGAACGCCTCGTAGTCGATCAACTCTTTGATGGTCGGGTTCTTCCCGCACACGGGGCAATCCGGGTCGCGCGCGAGCTTCAGCTCGCGGAACGTGAGCCGCAGCGCGTCGAACAGCACGAGCCGACCGATCAACGTGTCGCCACGACCCAGAATGAGCTTGATCGTCTCGAGGGCCTGAATCGAGCCGATGATCCCCGGCAGCACGCCCAGCACGCCCCCTTCGGCGCACGATGGGACGAGGCCGGCCGGCGGCGGCTCGGCGTAGAGGCAGCGGTAGCACGGCCCTTCTTTCGCATAGAACACGGACGCCTGGCCCTCGAACCGGAAAATCGATCCATACGCGTTCGGCTTCCCCAGCAGCACGCACGCGTCGTTCACGAGATACCGCGTGGGGAAGTTGTCCGTGCCGTCCGCGACGACGTCGAACTCGCGAATGATGTCGAGCGCGTTCTCGGAGGTGAGGCGGGTTTCGAACGTCTCCACCTGCACGTTCGGGTTCAGGTCCTCGATGCGCGCGCGGGCCGAGTCGAGTTTGGTGGCGCCGACCGCCTCGGTGCCGTGGAGGATCTGCCGCTGCAGGTTGGTCTTGTCCACCACGTCGAAGTCGACGATGCCGATGGTGCCGACGCCGGCCGCGGCGAGGTAGAGCGCCGCCGGAGACCCAAGGCCGCCCGCGCCCACGAGCAGCACCCGCGCCGCCTTGAGCTTGCGCTGTCCCTCCATACCGACGTCCGGCAGGATGAGGTGCCGCGAATAGCGGAGGATCTCTTCGTGCGAAAGCTTCGGGAGCGCGTCGGCCACCGCGCGACCTCCCGCGATGCTCGGAATGATGGAAACGGTGTCCCCCGCGGTCACCTTGGTGCGCTGCTGCTCGAGCTGCCGGATGTCCCGGTCGTTGACGTAGACGTTGACGAAGCTGCGGAGCCGGCCGTCGTCCGCGAACAGGTGCTTCTTGAGCGCGGTGTGCTCGTTCGTGAGCCGTTGCAGCACTTCCCCGACGTTCGCCGCTTCGAGCTCGAGCGCGTCGCGTCCCCCCACAAACGGGCGGAGCGGCGTGGGAATCAGGACTTTGACTGCCATGCGACCTTCCGTTGCTCCAAGGTAATAGGTTCCTCGCCGAACGCGTCGCGATCGTCCGACAAGCGCCAGCTCCGCATGTCGGCGGCGCGCCCCTTCACGACCGATACGATGACGTAGCTCAGATGGGGCCAGGCATGCTCCCGGTCGAACTCCGACGGCCGGGCCGGATGATCCGGATGCGAGTGATAGATCCCGACGATCTCAATGCCATCGCGATCCAGCTCGCGCTGCGCGTGCAGGTACGCGTCCGGGTCGATCAGGTAGCGATTGTGCGCCGCATCGGTGCGCCGATTGGCGAGTGGCACGAGCCGCGTGACGATGGTCCGTTCGCCGTCCGCCATTCCTCCCATCAGGCCGCACGCCTCGTGCGGGTAGTCGGATTCGCCGTGCTGGCGGATCTCCGTCGCTTGTCGGGGATCGAGGACGAGCGTCATGACGCGTTGCCCGCCAGCCGGTCGTGGTCGCTCAGGTAGCGCATGCCGGAGTCGGGAGCGATGACGACGATCACGGCCGACGAGGGCGGTCGGGGGCGGTCGGGGGCGGTAACCAACCGTTCGGCGGCGACGACCGCGGCGCCAGCCGACCAGCCGACGAACAGTCCCTGCCGCGCGTAGCGGCGCACCGCGTCATCCGCGTCTTCCGAGGCCACGAATTCGGTTCGATCCGGCAGCGCCGGATCGTAGATGCCCGGCACGATGGCGGTCGCCAGATGCTTGAGTCCCTCGAGTCCGTGGAACGGGCTGTCGGGCTGGACGGCGATGAGCTCGACCGCGGGGTTCAACTGCTTCAACCGCCGCCCGGTGCCCATGAGCGTCCCCGTCGTCCCCAAGCCGGCGACAAGATGGGTGATCCGCCCTTCGGTCTGGCGCCACAGCTCCTCGGCCGTCGTCGCGGTGTGGGCCTGCGGGTTGGCCGGATGATTGTATTGATCCGCGTACCAATACCGCTCGGGCTCGCGGGCGGCGAGCTCGCGCGCGCGCCGAATCGCGCCGTCCGATCCCTCGAGTGAATCCGTGAGCACGACCTCCGCGCCGTAGGCCTCGAGCAGCGCCTTGCGCTCGGCGTTAGCGTTGGCCGGGACACACACGGTCACGCCGATCCCCGCCGCAGCGCCGAGCATCGCATACGCGACGCCGGTGTTACCGCTCGTCGCGTCGAGCAGGCGCCGCCGGGGCAACAGGCCCCGGGCCAGACCGTCGCGCAGGATGAAGAGGGCCGCGCGGTCCTTGACGCTCCCCCCGGGGTTGAACCATTCGGCCTTGAGGAAGACGGACGGCAAGGGGCGGTCGGAAGCGGTAAGGGGCGGTAGGGGGATCAGTGGCGTGTTCCCCACGAGACCCCACACAGCAGGCTCGGAGGCAGCGGCTTTCACCGCCCGTTCCCGCCGCTTACCGCCACCTACCGCCACCGTCTCACTCACGGCTCCGCCCCTTTGGCGATCGGCGCGGCCACGAGGTTGCCCCACTCGGTCCACGAGCCGTCGTAATTGCGCACCTTGTCCCTGCCGAGCAGGTACTTGAGGGCGAACCAGGTGTGACTCGAGCGCTCGCCGATGCGGCAGTAGGCGATGATCTCGTCCTTAGTGAGCACGCCGGTCTGCGCGTAGAGCTGCTCCAACTCGTCGCGCGACTTGAACGCGCCGTCCGGCCCGACGGCCTGTCCCCACGGCACGTTGCGCGCGCCGGGGATATGGCCGGGACGCTGCGCGGTCTCGGACATGCCCGGCGGCGCGATGATCTCGCCCTTGTACTCGGCGGGCGAGCGCACGTCGATGAGTCCGACCTGCTTCGCTCCGAGGGCACGCTCGACATCCGGGCGCGTCGCGCGCAGCGCCGCGTTGACCTTCGCCGGCGCCGGATACGTGGTCGCCCGCGCCGTGGCGGGGGTTGTGACGAGCGGCCGGCCCTCGGCCGTCCACTTGGCCCGTCCCCCGTTCATCAGTTTGGCCTTGCTGTGCCCGTACAGCTGTAACAACCAGAACGCAAAGGCGGCGAACCAGTTGTTGTTGTCCCCGTAAAGGATCACGGTGGTATCCGGCGTGACGCCGGCCGCGCTCATGAGCTTCGCAAACGTCGCAGCGTCGGGGATGTCGCGGCGCACGGGGTCGTTCAACTGGGATTGCCAGTTCCACCCGACGGCTCCCGCAATGTGACCCGAGTCGTACGCGGTGGTGTCCACGTCCACTTCGATCAGACGCAACCCGGCATCGTTGAGGTGACCGGCGACCCACTCAGTCGAGACGAGCACTTCTGGATGTGCGTAGTCCACGTGAGCCTCCAAACGGGTCAAGCCCGACCGGCAGGGTCGGGTGTCAGTTGAAGTGCAACGACGCGATGGGTGAGACTAGTTCCCGGCCATCGCACCAGCGATCTGGTAGACCTCCGGCTCTTCGTGCATGAGGTCGGCCAGCGAGATACCTGAAAGCAGCTCGTTGATCCGATGCTCGAGCATCCGCCAGACCGGGCGGATGCTGCACGACGCGTCGCGGCTACATCGATCCTGGTTGACCGGGTGACGATCGCAGTTGACTTCGAAGGTGGCGTGCTCGGACGCATCCATCACGTCCTTCACGGTGACGGCCTGAGGAGGACGCGCCAGGTGGTAGCCGCCTTTGGCGCCCCGCACCGATTCGACAAGACCGGCGCGCCGCAGGCGAAGGAGGATCTGCTCGACGTAGTCATGCGGCAGGCGCTCCTGCTCCGCGAGCTCCCGCGCGGCGACCGGCCCCTCACCGGCGCGGCGCGCCAGCGTCAGAGAAACGATCAGCCCGTACTCGCCCCACGTCGTAATTCGCATGATACCAATATGCTACAGCCGTACTCGGGATTCAATGGTCGCTCCTTGTCCCCGCAGAATTACCGCACGATCGCGCCCACCAGGAGGCCGGCGACGTTCATACGCACGAGCCAGCTCCACAGCGTGGCCCGATGGATGGGACGGAGCTTGTCATACCACACGCTGCCGCCGATCGTCGAGAGCGCGATCGTGGGCAGCCACAGCAGCGTGGCGAATTCCATTCCCGCGAGCGGGCCTGCGGTTACCCACAGCCCGCCCTTCAGGCGGTTGTAGAACCACGCCAAGAGCAGCCCGAACACCAGCGCCAGGACGGCCGACTTCGGCAGGTTCTTCGCCATCACCTGTTTCATCTGCTCGGGCGGGACCGGCGTGGAGTACTGCTCCATTCCCTTCATGAAGACCTTGCTCCACATGAAGTAGTCGGCGAAAAACGCGCCTACGCCAGCGACCAGACCTGCGATGATGCAGTTCATCGGCGCCTCCTCGTAGTGGCTGTGTTAGCGTCGCCGTTCCCCCGGCACGCCCGGCTCGGTCATCGCCTTGAGATCCAGCACGTCGTTCAGCTGCTGCTCGGTCAGGATGCCCTTCGCGCGCACCAGCTCGCGCACCGTAACGTTCTGCGCGATCGCTTCCTTGGCGAGGGCCGCCGCCTGCGCGTAGCCGATCAGCGGCGCCAGGGCCGTAACGATCGCCGGACTGCGCTCCAGCCAGTAGCGGCACTGCGCCGCATCGGCCTCGATCCCCTCCACGCAGCGCTCGGCGAAGAGCGCGCTCGCGCTCGTGAGAATCCGCAGCGTGAACAGGACGTTGTGGGCGATGACCGGCATCATCACGTTCAGCTCGAGCTGGCCCGCTTCCGCCGCCGTCGCCACCGTCACGTCGTTCCCGACCGCCTGCACGCACACCATGTTGACCATTTCGGCGATCGACGGGTTGACCTTCCCCGGCATGATGCTCGACCCGGGCTGGACCGCCGGCAACACGATCTCGGCGAGCCCGGTGCGCGGCCCGGACGCGAGGAGCCGCACGTCGCTCGCGATCTTCCCCAGGTCCACGGCATAGGTCCGCAGCGCCCCGGAGAACGCGGCAACGTCCCCGAGCGACTGCATCAGCTGGATCCGGTCGCGGCCCTCGCGCAGCTCGAGCCCCGTCATGGTGCGGAGGGATTCCACGACGAACCCCGCATACTCGGGCTCGACGTTCAGGCCGGTGCCCACCGCGCTGCCGCCGATTCCCAGGTCGCGGAGGTCGTCGGCCGCGCGAGCGACGCGTTCGCGGTTGCGCGCCACCGTGTGCCCGTAGGCCGTAAACTCCTGGCCCAAGCGAATCGGCGTGGCGTCCTGAAGGTGCGTACGGCCGGACTTGAGGATCGCGTCGAACGCCTGGCCCTTCGCGAGGAACGCCCGCTCGAGCCGGGTCATCGCGTCCGTGAGTCCACGAAGCCCGGCGAGCGCAGCCAGGCGGATGGCCGTGGGAATCACGTCGTTCGTCGACTGCGCCATGTTGACGTGATCGTTGGGATGGACGAGCGTGTACTCGCCGCGCCGCCCGCCCAACAGCTCGGCGGCGCGATTCGCGAGGACCTCGTTGCAATTCATGTTGTGGGACGTGCCGGCGCCGGCCTGGTAGGGATCGACGACGAACTGGTCCCGGTGGCCGCCCGCGAGGACCTCGTCAGCCGCGCGGACGATGGCGTCGGCCACGCGGGCGTCGAGGCGCGTGGAGCGCTTATGCGCGAGCGCGGCGGCTTTCTTGATCCAGACGACCGCATCGACGAACGACGCGAGCGGCAGGAGGCCCGACACCGGGAAGTTGTGACGCGCCCGCTCTGTCTGGATGCCGTAGAGCGCGGCGGCCGGCACCGCCAGCTCGCCGAGCGAGTCGCGCTCCACGCGCCTATCGCTCATCGTGACAGGCTCCGTCCGGCTGCCATCCGTCTCGAGCCAGGAATCGAGCATGGCCGACCTATTCTAATCACTTCGTCGGCTCGACGCGCAGCGCATTGTTGAACCGATTGAAGTACTCCGCCATGCCGATGACCAGGCTGATCTCCACGATCTGTCCCTCGTCCCACACCTCGCGCAATCTGCCGAACAAGGGATCGGTGACGTCGTGGCCGGTGCCGTGCATGACGTCGGCGTAGGCCAGTGCCGCGCGCCATCCAGGCTCGAGCTCGTCGATCGAGACGCGCGAACCGCGCTCCTGGAGCGCGTCGAGCAGGGCCTCGCTCGCGCCGCGCCTCCGCGCCAGGACCGTGTGGGAATTGAGGCAGTAGTGGCACTGGTTCCAATGGGACACTCGCACCCACAGCAGCTCCTTCAGGAGCGGGGGGACGGTCCCTTCGTTCATCACGGTCCGGAAGTGCGCGATCATCGTCTGCAGGTGCTTGGGCCGGACCGCGACGGTCCGGAACATGTTGGGGATGTTGCCGCGCTCCTGCAGGTACGTCGTGAAGATCGGCCGGACGTCGGGCGGGGCCTCCTCCGGCGTGAGCGGGGCGAGCCGCGGCTTGGTCATGACGCCGTCTCCTTGGAGCGTCGCATCCAGCCGACCTTGAGGAGTTGGGTCGCGGCACGATATCCGACGCTCCGGATGAGCACGTAGCCGCCGATGACGGTCAACAGGATGGTTGTATAGAACCGCCACAGCACGAGCATCAACACCTGATGCGTGCCGAAATCCCCCGCGGCGCCCGACAAGAAGGCCACTTCGATCCCGCCGCCACCGGACGGCAGGGGTACGATCAGCGGCGCGTGCAGCAGCACGAGAGCGCCGAAGAACATCGTGGCAAACGGCGGCGCGTCGCTCATCCCGTAGGCGAGCGCCGGGAGGACCAGGGCGCGTGACGTGAGGCTAACGACGGTGAGGAGCGCGCCGACGAGCAGCACCCACCGCGGGGCACGCTGCACGTGCGCCCAGGCCACGCGCCACTGGCGCCGGACCCGGTGGCGAATCATGCCCGCCCGCACCAGGCGTTGCAGCCCGTAGATCACGACGAGCACGAGGAGCGCGATCAGCTCGATGAAAACGAGCTCGGCGGCGCGGTGGCGGTGCAGCCAATGGCGACCCTGCGTCTGCCAGTCGGGCACGTAGAACACGAGCAGGGCGGCTCCGAGGAGCCCGAACACGGGCCACTCGGCCGCCACCTCGACGCCCAGGCCGACGAGCCCCGCGACGGGACGGACCCCGCCTTCCGCGAGTCCCAGAAACCGCGCCGGCTCGCCACCCAGGCGATTGGGCGTGAGGCTCGATGCCATTTCGCCGTACAGGTTCAGTCGCAACGCTTCTACCAAGCCGAGGCGACTGCCCGCAGTCCGGACGGCGAGCTGAATGCGCCAGGCGCGCACGAGGCAATCGAGCACCATCAGCGCGAGGGCGAGGGCGTGGCTCAGGCCGGTTCGGGCGCCGTCAGTCAGAGCAATCCCCCAACGGGTAGATGAAGCCGCAGTTGGAACAAGGGTTCTTACATCCGACGGGCTTCGGGACAACGGGAGCGCCGCAGCGCAGGCAGCGCGGCGCCGTGCTAGGCATGGGGGCGGAGGGGGCGGGCGCCCGCGAGAAAGGGGTTGGCGCGACGCTCGCGTCCGATCGTTGTCTCGGGTCCATGACCGCTGTACACGATGGTGTCATCCGGCAAGGGGAGCAACTCCCGCTCGATGCTCCGGATCAGGGTGTCGAAGTCCCCACCCATCAGGTCCGTGCGGCCGATCGACCCCTGAAACAGCACGTCCCCCGTGAACACGGCGCCCTCCCCGACGAGCGACACGCTGCCCGGTGAATGCCCGGGGGTGTGACGGACTTCGAACTGAAGCGCGCCGGCGCGGAGCCCGTCGCCGGGCGCCAGGGCGCGGTCGGGCGGCGGGAGTGCCACCTTGGGCATCCCGAAAGCCGCCGCCTGCTCGGCGGCGTGATCGTAGAGCGGGCGATCCTCGGGGTGCAGGTAGACCGGCGCACCCGTCTCGGCCCGCAGCCGCCCGACGCCCATCACGTGATCGACGTGCGCGTGCGTCAGCCAGATGGCAACCGGGCGGGCCCCGGTGGCGGCCAGGCGCTCGACGATGAGGCTCGCGCCCTCGCCCGGGTCGACGATGGCGCATTCCTGGGCCGCCTCGTCCACCACGAGGTAGCAGTTCTGGGCGAATCGGCCATTCGGAATCGTGACGACCTTCACGAGGCGAGCGCCGCCTTCTCCTTCTCGCGCAGGGCGGCCAGGTATTTCTCCACGGCGATGGCGGCGGTAGTGGCGTCCCCCACAGCGGTGGTGATCTGACGGGTGAGCTGGCTGCGCACGTCACCCGCGGCGAACAGACCGGGGACGGACGTCATCATCCGCTCGTCGGTGATCAGATAACCACCCGCGTCGTGCTTGACGTGGCTCTCGACCAGCTGCGTGTTGGGCTGGAACCCGATGAAGACGAACACCCCTCCCACGGCGAGCGAAGAACGCTCGCCCGTAACGGTGTTCTCGAGCTCGAGGCGCTCGGTCCCGCGCTCGCCGCCCGCGATCTCGCGCACGCGCTTGTTCCAGATCACTTCGATCTTGGGATTCGCAAACGCGCGCTCCTGCAGGATCTTCGAGGCGCGGAACCGCTCGCGGCGGTGCACGATGTAGACCTTGCTCGCGTAGCGCGTGAGGTAATCGGCCTCTTCGACGGCGGCGTCACCGCCCCCCACGACGGCCAGCACCTCGTCCTTGAAGAAGGCGCCGTCGCACACCGCGCAGTAGGACACGCCGCGTCCCGCATACTCCTTCTCGCCCGGCACGCCGAGTTTGATGGGGGTGCCCCCCGCGGTGAGGATCACCGTGGGGGCCTGGTAGGTCGCCCCGCGCGCCGTGGTCACGCTGAACCCGCCGTTCGGGTCGCGTCGCACGCGCTCCACCGTGTCGGTGACGATCTCCGCGCCGAACTTCTTGGCGTGCTCGGCCATCTTCTGGGCCAGATCCCAGCCCTTGATGCTCTCGAACCCGATGTAGTCCTCGATCAGGTCGGTGTTCAGGAGCTCGCCGCCGGGCGCGCCCCGCTCGACCACGAGCCCCTTGAGCATGCCGCGCCCCACGTACATCGCGGCGCACAACCCCGCGGGTCCCGCGCCGACGATGATGACGTCGTACCCGTTGATCGTGTTCTCAGGCATCCGTTCGAAATTCCAGTCGCGGGGGATCCCCCTCCCCCGTCAGGGCACGCGCCAGCCGCGCGCGAAAGGTAACCGTCTCAAATTCGACGTCCGGCCGCGCCGGACCGGCGAGCTTCTCGAGGGCGCCCCGCCCCACGACCTCGACGCCGTGGGCGTTGCCGCGCGAGCGGTGCAGCAGCGCGGCGGCGGCCTGAATGAACCCCTGCCAAAGGCGCGCCTCGTCTTCCGTAATAATAGAACGCCACACGGTTTCCAGCGCCTCGTGGGCCTCCCAGTAGGCGCCGGAGTTGAAGAGGTCGCGCGCGCGGACGAGGGTCGCACGACGCTCGGCTGGCCTCATGGGTGGAGGACGGTCGAGGGCGGTCAAGGACGGGCGAGCGCGGCGCGAGTGGACCCGATTCTCAGGAGATTGACGGCCCCGTGACATGAGCTGACGGTGCCAATCAGCACGGCGGCCGGTCCATCTTCGGCGCCGACGCGGCACACCAGCTCGTCGCCCGCCAGCACCTCGCCCACCGCGAACGCCCCGACGCCGAACACCTGATGGCGGCACTGGAACAGCGCCGGCCCGCTCACGGCGTCGCCCGCCGCCCGCAGTCGCGCCGCGAGTTCGGTCACTGCCCGGCTCATCTCCCAGTCGCGCGGTCCTCCGGTGGCCGGACAAACCGACGGCTCGACGCAATGAGTCGGGCAGACCCAGTCGGCGAACGACACGTAGCGCGTATTGTCCGGCGCCGGGGCGGAGCGCTCGTACGGCGTGCCGAGAGCGAGGGGGATGGCCTCGACGGCGACGGTGCGTTCGGGCCAGCGCGCCTGCGCCCGGCGGAGCACCCACTGGAACATGAGATGCGGCATGAGGGGCGACGGCACTATGTAGTCGGCGGGCGCCCCCGGTTCCGTCGGGTCGGCGGAGCCCAGAAATGCGTCGAAGTACGGCGCCCATTCGCTCACGACAAACGCGCGATCAGGTGCCTCTCCCAGCTCACGGCGGGCGCGGCACGCAGGGTCCCGATCCACGATGACCACGCGGCGGAACCGGGCCCGGCCCTTGTCGCGTGCCTTGGCGAGCTGGCCTCCGTAGAACGTGCCGTAGCATCCGCCCCCCACCACGACCACGTCGCGCATGATGCTGACGTCGCTCATGCTTGGCTACAGCTCTCCTCCCGTCACGGGCAGAACCTCACCCGTTACGGCGCGGGCCTCATCGCTGGCGAGGTACAGCACGGCGGCGACGAGATCGGACAGCTCGACCCAGCGCACCTTGGGGTCCTGCACCTGCGCCACGTTGTCGGCCGTGCGCATCATGCCGGGGGCTACGGCGTTCACGCGGATGCGGTCGTCGCGCAGCTCGCGCGCGAGCGCACGGGTGAGCCCCGCTACAGCGGACTTCGCCGCGATGTAGGACGCCATCTGGCTTTGCGGCCGGAGTGCCGCCACGGACGCGAAGTTCACGATCGCGCCGCCGCTGCGCCGGCGCAGCGCCGGGATCGCGGCCTGCGACACGTAGAACGTTGTCTTGACGTTGATCGCCAGCTCGCGCTCGAACGCGTCGGGAGCGAGGTCCGCCGCCGGGCCGAAGTTGACGAGCCCGCCGGCCACATTCACGACGATGTCGAGTCCCCCGCACTGTTCGACGGCGACAGCCACTGCGGCGCGGGCGGCGACAGGAGTCGTAAGATCGCCCGCGGCGGTGCGTACGATACGGCCATCCGTCGCGAATTCCCGGGCTCGCTCCGCCAGCGCCTGCGGGTTCAGGTCGGCGATCACAAGGGTCGCGCCCGCCTCGGCGAACCCGCGAGCGACGGCGTGGCCGATCTGCCCGACCCGCCCGACGCCCGTGACGAGTGCAACTTTCCCGCGGAGATCAGGAGGCACGACCGCCCGCGTCTACGGAGGCCACGATCTCGGATACGGGAGGAGCGCCGCGCTGCGCGAACGCGATCGTTCCGTCCCGCCGAATCACGTATACCGAGCGCTGAATCCCCTTGTCGTCCTCCTTCAACGCCTGATAAGCGCGGGCGATCGCGCGATCGGGGTCGGAAAGCAGGGGGAAATTGAACCCCAGCTTCGCCACGTAGTTGGCGTGACTCTCTACGCCCGCCGGATTGACCCCGAAGGGCTGGATGTTTCTGCGTGTGAATTCGGTCATCTCATCGCGCACGGCGGAGAGTTGGCGGTTTCACCCAGGGGTGTTGTTCCCCGGATAGAACACCAGGGCGACATGGGTCTGCTTCAGCAGCTCGGTGAGCGAATAGGTCTTGCCATCCGAGGCCGCCAGCCTGAACCCCGGAGCCTTGCTGCCAAGTGCGAGTGGTTCGCTC
>DATIXG010000110.1:0-20908 GCA_035518815.1 Gemmatimonadales bacterium
CGGGCTTCTTGCCTCTCCCGAGCCCCGAGCCCCGAGCGCCCTCGCCCACGCATCCACCCCGCCAACCGTCATCCTCGTCTTCGGCGTGAACGGCACGGGCAAGACCACGACGGTCGCGAAGCTCGCGCACCGCCTCGCGCGCGAACGGCGCAGCGTGCTGCTCGCCGCGGCCGACACCTTCCGGGCCGGTGCCACGGGGCAGCTGCGCATCTGGGCGGACCGCCTGGGCGTGCCGTGCGTCACCGGGCCGGAGCAGGGAGGCGGCGACCCGGCGGCGGTCGCATTCGATGCGATCACGGCGGCCCGCTCGCGCGGCATCGACACCGTGTTGATCGACACCGCCGGCCGTCTCCACACCGAGGACCGGCTGCTCGACGAATTGAAAAAGGTCGTTCGCGTTGCCACCAAGGCACACCCTGCAGGCCAGGCGCCGCACGAGACGCTCCTCGTACTCGACGGGACCACGGGGCAGACGGCCGTCGCGCAAGGCAAAGCATTCGCCGCGGCCGTGCCCCTCACGGGCCTCGTGATCACGAAGCTCGATGGCTCGGCCCGGGGCGGCAGCGTGGTGGCGCTCCGGCGCGAGATCGCGGTCCCGATTCGATTCCTCGGTACGGGTGAGGGGCTGGACGATCTCGAGGATTTCGATCCGGAGCGGTATGCGCGACGGCTCGTGGCGGGCTGAGGGACGGGGGAGGAGGGACGAGGGACGGGCATGGCGCTGACACTCACGACCTCCGTGAAGTATCTGAAGGGTGTTGGCCCGAAGCGCGCGGAGACCCTGGCGCGCATCGGCGTCCGCACCGTGGGCGACCTCCTGTACCACACGCCGCACCGCTATCTCGACGCGACGAGCGTGACGCCGCTCGCGCGCGCCGTGGTGGGACGGGAGGCGACGTGCATCGGACGGGTGGTGAGCACCGGCGTCATTCCCACGCGCCGTGGGCTGCGGGTGTTTCGCGCGGTGCTGCGCGATTCGAGCGGTCCGCTCGAATGCGCCTGGCCGGGCCAGCCGTTTCTCGAGCGGCAGATCAAGCAGGGCCAGCTGCTCCTCGTCACCGGCCCGGTCCGCTACTATCACGGGCGCCAGCTCGTGCCGCGCGAGTTCGTGATTCTCGCCGCCGAAGGCGATAGCGAGGACAACGACCACGGCCTCGTGCTCCCGGTCTATCCCGCCACCGAAGGCCTGAGCCACCGCCAGATTCGCGGTCTCCTGCAGCAGCATCTCGACGCGCTGCTCGCCCTCGTGGTGGACCCGCATCTCCCGGGCGTGCCGCAGAGCCTCGCCCTCCCCGATCTCAAGACGGCCCTCGCGGCCGTGCACCGTCCCGAGAGCGTGGCCGCCGCCGAGGCGGGGCGCCGCCGCCTGGCGTTCGACGAGCTGTTCGATCAGCAGCTCGTGCAGGCGCGCGCCCGCTCGCTCGCCAAGCGCGCGCGCTCGGGGATCCGCTTCGTGCTCAAGAAGGAGCTGACGACGCGGCTCAAGGAGCACCTCCCCTTCGAGCTGACGGCCGACCAGCGGCACGCGGTGCGCGACATCGCGGACGACATGACGGCCGCGCAGCGCATGCACCGGCTGCTGATGGGCGACGTGGGGACGGGGAAGACGGTGGTCGCGCTGTTCGCGATGCTGCTCGCGGCCGAGAACGACTATCAGGCGGCGATCATGGCTCCGACTGAGCTGCTCGCCGAGCAGCATCACGCGACGCTGACCCGACTGCTCGCGCCGCTCGGCCTCACGCCGGACCTGCTCGTCGGCCGCCTCACGGCGGGCGACAAGGCCGCCGCGCGCCGGCGCATCGCGTCGGGCGAGTCGCGGCTCGTGGTCGGCACGCACGCGCTGATTCAGGAGGGCGTGAAATTCGAGCGCCTGGGCCTGGCGGTGATCGACGAGCAGCATCGCTTCGGGGTGGAGCAGCGGGCCGCGCTCGTGGAGAAGGGCGATGCGCCCGACGTGCTGCTGCTCACGGCGACGCCCATTCCGCGCTCGCTTGCCCTCACGTGGTACGGCGATCTCGACGTCACGACGCTGCGCGAGCGGCCCCCCGGGCGCGGGACGGTGAAGACCGCGCTGCGCACCGAGCAGGCCCGCGCCAAGATCTACGACTTCATCCGGCGCGAGGTGGCGGCGGGGCGGCAGGCCTATGTCGTCTACCCGGTGATCGTCGAGTCCGAGCGCACCGACCTGAAGGCCGTGACCACGATGGCGAAGAAGCTGGGGATCGCGCTGCGCGAGGCCCGGGTGGACGTGGTACACGGGCGCATGCCGGCCGACGAGCGCGACCGGGTGATGCGCGGGTTCCGCGACAATGCGGTGCAGGTCCTGGTCGCGACAACGGTGGTAGAGGTCGGGATCGACGTGCCGAACGCCACGGTCATGTTGATCGAGCACGCCGAGCGGTTCGGCCTGGCGCAGCTGCACCAGCTGCGGGGCCGCGTGGGCCGGGGCGCCGAGGCGAGCCACTGCATTCTGCTGTCGGATGTGCCGGAGGCGGCGCCGCGGCTCGAGGCGTTCGCCGGCACGACGGACGGCTTTGCGATTGCCGAGCTGGATTTGAAGGAGCGCGGCATGGGCGACCTGGTGGGCGAGCGCCAGTCGGGCGGCGTGCCGTTGCGGTTCGCGCGGCTCGACACCGACATGCCGCTGCTCGAGGCGGCGCGCCGGGCGGCGGCCGAGATCATCGCGCTGGATCCGACGCTGTCAGACACGCGTCATGCGGTGTATCGGGCGCGGGTGCTGGCGAGGTATGAGCGGGGGTTCGAGCTCTTCAGGGTGGGCTAGAATCTCACCCGCACTCCCACCCGACCCGCCAGCGGATCGATATGCACCGGAATATTCTCCGGTCCCTTGTGCCGCAGGTCCGCCACGAACAACCCTGCGCACAGCAACAGGCTCACCTGGCCGGCGATGAGCCGCGCGCGCGCGCGCCGGTCGTAGCTCAGCGAAGACTGGTACATCTCCTCGGCGCCGGGATCGATGTAGGTGCCGTTGGGATTGAGCGCGCAGTTCTTGTCGTCCGCGTGGCAGAGGTCGAGCAGATTGCCGTATACGTCGTTCGACTTGTTGTGTTCCTGGGCGCCGAGCACGGTGAGGGCGACGGCACCGGCTGCGGCCGCCCACTTGCCGTAGTGGACGTACCAGGGGCTCTTGCCTCGGGGCTGGGGGTTGGGGGTTGGGGACTGGGCGAGGAGCCCGGTGACGAGCCAGGCCAGGAGTCCCACAAGAAGCACGAGCTGCTTCATCGGTAGAGGTAAATATCGCCGCGGCCACCGACGACGACCAGCTCACCGTCGAGGATGAGCGGCGGCTGTTCGATCGGACCGTCAGCCTGCACCCGCCAGCGCACGGCGCCGGTGGCCGGGTCGACGAGCATCACCTCGCCGCCGATCCCGCCGATCAGCACCCCGGCGGCGAGCGGGTTCGGCCCCGTGATCGAGACGACGTCGATCGCCTGGGAGCGCGCGCCCCTGCCCGTGGTATCGGCATCGGGGACGATCCAGAGCCTGCCGTTCTTCGCCAGCGCATACACGGTGTCGCGCGCCACGGCGGGGGAGCCGTAGACGCCGTCGGTCGCGTCCAGGTCCCACAGCACCGTGAGCGCCGGCAGGGCCGCGGCGAAGAAGTGCCCGTCCGTGGTCCCGATGTACAAGCGGTCGGCATGAGGTGAGAGGGCGGGAGTGGCGAGCACGGCGCCCGGGGTCTTCATGCGGCGCAGGATCTCGCCCGTGCGCCGGTCGAGCAGGAACAGCGTGTCGGCCGTGGTGACGAGCGCGATGCCCTCGGGCGTCGGGACCGGCGCGGCGCGCACGGCGCCCGGGAGCTTGCGGTGCCACGTCGCCGCGCCGTCGCGGGTGGCGAGCCGCAGCACGAGTCCGCCCTCGGTCGCGGCGTACAGCGTATCGCCGTCGAGCGCGAGCGGAGCCGCGACGCTCCCCGTGGGGATGCTCCACACGACGGACCCATCTTTCATGCGGACCGCGTAGATGCGCGACTCGGGCGACGCCTCGGTGGCGACGTAGACGCGGTCTCGCGCGAGCAGCGGTCCGCCGCGCACCGTCCCCTTGAGGCCCGCGCGCCACAGTACCTGACCCGTGGGGCGGTAGAGCAACACGAGCTGGCGATCGACGGTCCCCACGGCGAGCACCGTTTCGCCCACGGCGGGGCAGCCGCGCACCGCGCGTCCCGCGTGGGCGCGCCAGCGCAGGCGCGGGTCGGTGCCGAGCGTTTCGGCTGCGGACGGGTCGTGCTGGGGTGTGCCGAGCGCGACGGGCCACCGCGTCTCTTGTGCGTCGGGTGAGAGCTTGGAGGGCGGCGCGTAGCCTCCGCAGGCCGTCGCGTTGACAGCCCACCAGAGCGCCAGTAGTATGCCGCCCCTATGCCCGAAGCCGTGCGGATCGAATCGTTGCCCCAGCGCGCGGGCGAAACGGTGGTCGTCCGCGGGTGGGTGATGACTACGCGCTCGAGCGGCAAGATCGCCTTCGTGATGCTGCGCGACGGCACGGGCTACGTGCAAGCGGTCCTCTCGAAGAAGGACGTCCCCGACGCTGCCTGGGAGGCCGTGGGCCGGCTGACCCAGGAGACCTCGCTCGAGGTCACCGGCACGGTGCGCGCCGACGCGCGCGCCACGGGCGGGGTCGAGCTCCAGGCGGCCGATCTCAAGATACTCGGCGCGAGCGTCGACTTCCCGATCACCCCCAAGGAGCACGGCACCGCCTATCTGTTCGAGCACCGCCACCTGTGGCTGCGCAGCCGGCGCCAGGTGGCGATCGCGCGCGTGCGGGCCGAGGTGGTGCAGGCGATCCGCGATTTCTTCTACGAGCGCGGCTTCACGCTCGTGGATACGCCGCTCCTGACGGGCGCGATCGGCGAGGCGGCCGGGAATCTCTTCGCCACTGCGTACTTCGACCTCGGGACCGCCTACCTCGCGCAGACGGGCCAGCTGTACGTCGAAGCCGCGGCGGCGGCCCTCGGCAAGGTCTACTGCTTTGGGCCCACGTTCCGCGCCGAGAAGTCCAAGACCCGGCGCCACCTCACCGAGTTCTGGATGGTCGAGCCCGAAGTCGCCTGGAACGACTCGGACGCCAACATGCGCCTTCAGGAGGAATTCGTCACGTACGTGGTGGCGCGCTGCCTCGAGCGGCGCAAAGCCGAGCTGGCCGAGCTCGAGCGCGACGTCACGCCACTACAGAAGGTGCAGACCCCGTTTCCGCGCATCTCCTATACCGACGCGGTCGAGAAGCTCAAGAGCCTGGGCAGCGACATGGAGTGGGGCCGGGACTTAGGTGGCGACGATGAAACGCTCTTGGCCAAGCAATTTGACCGCCCGGTGATGGTCTACAATTACCCGAAGCAGGTGAAGGCCTTCTATATGAAGGAGAACCCCGCCGACCCGCGCACCGTGCTGAACAACGACATGTTGGCCCCCGAAGGCTACGGGGAGATCATCGGCGGCAGCCAGCGCGAGGACGACCACGACAAGCTGCTGGCGCGCATTCAGCACGAAGGCTTACCGGTCGACTCCTACTCCTGGTATCTCGACCTGCGGAAATACGGGACGTTCGTGCACGCGGGCTTCGGTCTGGGCGTCGAGCGGACGGTGGCGTGGATCTGCGGGATTGCGCACATCCGGGAGGCGATTGCGTTCCCGCGCACGCTCTACAAACTGTGGCCGTGAGGGACGGGCGAAGACGGTCAAGGTCGGTCAAGGACGGTCAAGGGTACACCTCGCCTTGACCGTCCTCGTCCGTCCTTGCCCCTCCTTGCCCGTCCTTGATCTCCTCCCACAACTCATCCAACTCCGCGAGGCTCGCCCGTCCCAGCTCCAAGCCACGGACTCGCGCCAGGTCCTCGACCGACCCAAACCGCTGCGCGAACTTGTCGTTCGCCCGCTCGAGTGCCGCCCGCGGATCGATGCTGAGCTTGCGAGCGAGATTGACGACCGAGAAAAGGAGATCCCCGATCTCGTCCTCAAGTGCCTGACGTTGCCCGTTGCCGGTTGCCCGTTCGACCTCGGCGACCTCTTCCTTCACTTTATCGAGCGGTCCGCGTGAGTCCGGCCAATCGAACCCCACGCCGGCCGCGCGCTCCTGTAGGCGGTAGGCCATGAGGAGCGCCGGGAGGGTCGGGGGCAGTCCGGCGAGCGTCTGACCCTTCCCCCGTCCCTCTTCCCTCTTCCCCATTTCCCACGATACCGGTTTCTCCCCGCCGCCGAACAGGTGCGGATGCCGCCGCCACATCTTCTCTTCCAGGCCCCGCGTGACCGATTCCGCGTCGAATTCCCGGCGCTCCTCGCCGAGCACGACCTGGAATGCAAAGTGGAGGAGCAGGTCGCCCAGCTCGTCGCGCAGCTCGACGGGGTCGTCGCGGCGCAACGTCTGGTCGAGCTCCAGGACTTCTTCTACGAGATAGGGCCGCAGGGTCGCCCGGGTCTGGGCGCCGTCCCACGCGCAGCGCGCGCGCAGGTCGCGCACGAGGGCGAGCGCGCGTCCAACCGCTTCATCGCCTTGCATTTAGCCTCCGGGCGGGGTATCATACGCCCGCCTGTGAACGTGTCAATGCGCGGGCGCTACAGCCGTGCCTGGGTCGAGGTCGACCTCGCCGCCCTTGTAGATAACGCCCGCACCGCGGCACGAGTCGCCGGTACCCGGCTCCTCCCAGTGGTGAAGGCGAACGCCTACGGGGTAGGAGCCGTCGCCGTATCTAAGGCCCTCGAGCCGCTCGAGCCGTGGGGCTATGGCGTGGCGACGGTGGAGGAGGGGAGCGAGCTGCGCGCCGCGGGGCTGATGCGCCCCGTCGTGGTGTTCATGCCGGTGCAGCCCGCGTTGTTCGATCAGCTCGATCGGTTCCAGCTGACCCCGGTGCTGGGCGATGCGGAGGCGATTCGGGAATGGACCGCGCGCGGCGAGCGCGCTTTCCACCTCGAGATCGACACCGGCATGGGCCGCTCCGGTGTGCGCTGGGACGAAATCGAGCGGGTGCGCGACGCGGCGAACACACCCTCTCTCGAGGGCTGCTACACGCAGTTCCATTCGGCGGAGCGGGGGGACGGGTCGCTCGAGCGCCAATGCGCGCGATTCGTCGAAGCGGTCGCGCGGCTTCCCCGACGGCCGCCGCTGCTCCATGTCGCGAACAGCGCGGCCGCGCTGCGGGGTCGGGAATTCGCGTTCGACCTGATCCGGCCCGGCCTGTTCCTGTATGGTGGCTCGCCCGGCCGCGGGCTTCCAGCGCCGCGCCCGGTGGTGAGCCTGCGGGCCCGCGTCCTGGCGGTGCGGCGTGTGGCCGCCGGGGAAAGCGTGAGCTACGGGGCGCTGTGGACTGCGCGGACGGCCACGCGGGTCGCGACGCTCGGGATCGGCTACGCGGACGGCGTGCGGCGCGCCGCGGGACTTTCGGGCCGGGGCGGGGTTCTCATCGGCGGGGTCCGCTGTCCCCTGGTGGGCGCGGTGACGATGGATCTCGCGATGGTGGAAGTGGGCGATCACCCTGTGGCGGTCGGCGACGTGGCCACCCTGATCGGGGACGACGCGGGGGACCGGATCACGCTCGAGGAGTTCGCGAGCGCCGGGGACCAGCTGCAGCGCGAGGCCCTCACCTCGCTCGGGCCGCGCCTCCCCCGGGCGTACGATTGAGCGCCCCATGGGGCACCCCGTGGGACGACCGGGGTTACACTAAGGTCTCGGCGGGGGGAGAAGCGTTCTGGTCGCACGGTTTTTGGATGAGCATGGAGCACGGCGGTTGAGGCGCGCGGCCAAATGGCTCGCGCCGCTCTGTTTCGTCCTCTCCCTCACCACTTGTATCGAGGACCTGACCGCGCCGGGCGATTGTCCCGCATTTTGCCCGACCAGCGCGATTTCGGTCATTGATACCGTGATCACGGGGACGGTGTCCGGCGATTCCTCGTTCGGGCGCCCCAACGGCTACGTGGATCCGGACGACGCGACCGGCCTGTTGGCCGCCGACTTCCCCTCGCTCGGACGCGACAGCCGGCCGATCCTGCGGACATACAAGCTGCAGACGCGCATGGCGCTGAACCCCCCCGACACGACGACCGGAGCGGTCATCGGGGTGGACTCGCTCTGGCTGTCCTTTACAGTCTCCGGGCGCGACTCGGCCGCGCGCAACGTGCGGCTCGGCATCTACAAGCTCCCGCTTGCCATCGATTCGAGTACGACCTTCACGGACCTGAGCGGCGCATTTGCCGCTCCCCCGGTCCGTACGGTGAACCTCGACTCGCTCGTCGCCCAGTCCGGCAGCCGGGATCCCGTCACCGGCGACAGCGTCATCGTGGACACGCTCAACAACCGTCTGCGGGTCCTTGTCAAGCTCGATTCGGCGCAGGCGCCGCTCGTGGCCGCGGACACGGGCAAGCTCGCCTTCGGCATCCGCGTGAGCGCGGACACTCTGGCGAGCGTGTCGGTATCGTCGTTCGAGGATCGGGGGCAGGGCCCGGCGGTGATCTGGTTCGTGAAGGTGGATTCGTTGGGCTCGAGCGTCGCGCATCGGCGGCTGGCGACCTCTACGGCGCGCACCCCGGGAGGCGTCAACGGCTTCGACGGGTTCGTGTTCCTGCCCTCGCCGGCGCCGATCGGCACGGACATGGTCGTGGGCGGCGTTCCGTCCGTTCGCACGATCATGCGGCTCGCCGTTCCCCGCGTGATCCGTGATTCGGCGCGGATCATCCTCGCGACCCTGGAGCTCATTCCCACCACGCCGCCCGTGGGCATCGCCGCGGACTCGTTCCAGGTCATCGCGTATCCCGTGATCGCCGACTTCGGCGCGAAGTCGCCGCTCAGCACAGCCCTCAACGACACGACGCGTATCCACATCACCCCGGTCGATACGATCCGGCTCAACCTGACGAACGTCCTGATCAACTGGACGCTGAACGGCGCGCTGCCGACGACGGTGTTTCTGCGCCAGGTGCCCGAAGGGGCGGACTTCGCGGAGCTGCGCTTCCACTCCTCACTCGACACGCCGTACCGTCCCCGGCTGCACGTCACCTACGCGCCGCGCTACCCGGAGGTCGTGAAGTGATGCTCCGTCGCGTGGCGCTCGTCGCCGCCGCCCTGCTCGCGGCCGGCCACCCCCTCACCGCGCAAAACTCGCAGTTCGGGATCAACACGATCGGCAGCCCGGGCCGCCCGGAGAGCGTGCGTGCGCGCTCGACCGGCGGCGCGTTCGCCGCGTTCGACGCCATGTCGGCCGTGGCCGATGTGGCGCTCACGGATGTGAAGCGCCTCACCGCGAGCGCCGTCGGCTGGAGCGCGATCCGGGATATCAGCCCCACGGGCGGGAAGACCCAGACGCTGAAGGAATCGCGGTTCCCGCTGTTCACGCTCGCCGGTCCCATCGGTCCATACATGGTCCTCGGCGGGGGATTCGGGTCGTACCTCGATCACAGCTACGACCTCATCACCCGTGACAGCACGCTCATCCGCGGCGATATGGTGAAGTACGTGGACGAGAACATCGGCGACGGCGGCGTGACGGACGTGCGCTTCGCGTTGGCGGCAAAAGTCGGACCGCGCCTCGCCATCGGGCTGGGCGTCCACGGCCTCACCGGCTCCGACCGTTTGACCGCCATCCGCGTGTTCGACAGTCTCTCAGCCTATGCGCCGGTGCGGGACACGAACGTGGTGAAGCACACCGGGTTCGGCATGACGGCCAGCGTGCGCCTCGAGCCTTTTTACGGCGTGTCGCTCGTGGGCTTCGTCCGCAGCGACGGCAAGCTCGACGTGAAGGTCAACGAGAACCCGCGAGGCACGACGGATCTCCCGCTCACCGTTGGCGCGGCCGTGCGCCTGATTCTCAAGCCCGGGCTGCGGGTGGCGGGGTCGGTCACGCGGAGCACGTGGTCGGTGGTGGGCGTCGATTCCTACAACACGATGGATTGGGCGGTGGGCACCGAGCTGGGCGGCGCGGGGTTCGCGGTGCGCCTCGGCGCGCGCGGCGGGCAGTTCCCGTTCGCGACGGGCGGTTCGGCGCCGAGCGAGATCGCCGTGAGCGCGGGCCTGGGCCGCACCTTCGCGTCAGGACATGGCGTTCTCGACTTCGGGGTGGAGCGTCTGCAACGCAGCGGCACGGGCCTGGACGAGGGCGTGTGGACCTTGATGACGGGGTTCACGGTGCGGCAGTGAACGTCTTTTTCCACACCTTCGGCTGCCGCGCCAACCAGTACGATACGGAGCTCGTCCGGCAGGCCTTCGCCGACAACGGCGTCGCCGTCGTCACCGATCCCGCCCTCGCCGATCTCGCCATCGTCAACTCCTGTACCGTCACCGCCGAAAGTGAAGCCAAGCTGCGCCGCTTCGTGGGGCGCCTCGCCCGGAACAAGCCGCTCGAGACCATCGTGATGGGATGCGCGGCCGCGCGCGACGACGGCCGCCTGCGCGCGCTGCCCGCCGTACGGGCGATCGTGCCGGGCGCCGAGCCGGCGGCGGTGCTCGCGGCGGCGGGGTTCACCGCGCCGCGCATCGAGCCTGGCCTGCGGCGCTTCGGCGCCCATGCGCGCGCGTGGCTCAAGATCCAGGACGGCTGCGACGAGCACTGCACGTTCTGCGCGACGACGCTGGCCCGTGGCGCGAATCGGTCGCGGTCTGTCTCCGAAATCGTGCGAGAAGCTCAGGTCCTCGCCGAGCATCACTCAGAGATAGTCCTGACCGGAGTCCATATCGGGACGTATGGACAAGACAGGGAAGAGGGAGGAGGGAAGGGTGAAGGGTACTCATCTTTCCAGGCGACCCTCGGGGAGCTCCTGGAAGCGCTCGTCGAGGCCGTCCCCTCCGTCCGCTTCCGCCTTTCCTCTATAGAAGCCACCGAAGTCGATGACCGGATCGCGCGGCTCCTGATCGAGGCACCGGATCGGGTCGCGCCGCACCTGCATGCGCCGCTGCAGGCAGGGTCGAATCAGGTGCTCAAGCGCATGGGTCGCCACTGGTACACGGCGGAGTCGTATCGGGCGCGGCTCGAATGGCTCGCGGAACGGCTGCCGGTGTTCGGGCTCGGCGCCGATGTGATTGCGGGTTTTCCCGGGGAGACTCCGGAGGACCACGCCGCGACGGTGGCTCTGGTGCACGCGCTGCCGTTCACCTATCTGCACGTCTTTCCTTTCAGCGCGCGGGCCGAAACAGGGGCCACCCGACTGCCGGGACAGGTCCGGGCGCCCGAGCTTCAGGCGCGCGCGGAGGAGTTGCGGGTGCTGGGCGAGGAGAAGGCGCGGGCGCACCGGGCGAGCCGGGTGGGGCAGACGGCCGACGCGGTCGCGAGCGGCCGCAGTGGCGGCCGGGTGGACGCGCTGACGGAGGACTATCTCTCCGTCTATCTTCCAGTCGAGCAGTGGGACGGACGTCCCCGTTTTCCGGTACTGGTGGACTGAATGCCGCATATCTACCTCGAGACGTACGGCTGTCAGATGAACGTCGCCGATTCCGAGCTGGTGCTCGGGCTGCTCGGCGGCGGCGGGTACGTCCGCACCGACGATCCCGCCATGGCGGACGTGTTGCTCGTGAACACCTGCGCCGTCCGGGACAACGCCGAACAGCGGGTGCTGGGGCGGGTGGGCGAGCTGAAGCGGCACAAGCGGCGGGGCGCGGTGCTGGGCGTGATCGGCTGCATGGCGCAGCGGCTCGGGCCCAGGCTGCTCGAACGCGTGCCGCAGGTGGATCTCGTGGTCGGTCCGGACGGCTACCGCACGCTGCCCGCGTTGATCGCGCGCGCGCAGGGAGGAGAGCGCGCGGCGGATGTGACGTTCCGCGCGTGGGAGCACTACGAGGACGTGCCGGCGGCCCGCGAGGCCGGGGCGTCCGCGTTCGTGACCGTGCAACGCGGCTGCGATTATCGGTGCACCTTCTGCATCGTTCCGATGACGCGCGGGCCGGAGCGGAGCCGTACGTTGGCCGACGTGGTGCGCGAGGTGGAGGCACTCGCGGCCCGCGGCACGACGGAGGTCACGCTCCTTGGGCAGACGGTCAACAGTTATCACGACGGCACGCACGACTTCGCCGACCTGCTGCGCGCCGTGGGCGCCGTGGCGGGGATCAGGCGGCTCCGGTTCACCTCGCCGTATCCCACCGATTTCACGCCGCGTGTCCTCGCGGCGATGGGCGAGACGCGGGCCGTGTGCGAGCACGTGCACCTGCCGGCGCAGAGCGGGTCCGACCGCACGCTCAGGCGCATGTTGCGCCGCTACACGCGGGCGCGCTACCTGGAGGTCGTGCGGGACCTGCGGGCCGCGGTGCCGGGCATCGCGATCACCACCGATCTCATCGTGGGATTCCCGGGCGAGACCGAAGCGGACTTCGAGGAGACCGTCTCGCTCGTTGCCGCCGCCCGATTCGACGACGCCTACACGTTCCGGTTCTCGCCGCGCGAGGGGACGCCCGCCGTCCGGCTCAAGGATGCGGTGGCCGAGGACGTGGCGGCCGCCCGGCTCGAGCGGCTCATCGGTGTGGTACGCGGTGCCGCGGCGTCCCACAACGCCACGCTCGTGGGCACGGAGCACGACGTCCTGGTCGAGGGCATCGCGAAGCGCGGCGACCTGCTCCAGACGCGCACCCGCGCGAACAAGGTCGCCTTGCTGGCCGGCCCAACCGATTGGATCGGCAGCTACCGGCGGGTGCGGTTCACCGGCACCACCGGCTCCACCTTCACGGCCCGGCCGGTCGCGCCGGAGCGGGAGTTGGCCGTCGTGGGGTGACGAACGTGACGCTCGAAGTGACGCAGCGGGAATACGAGAAACTGCGTCCCCAACTGCCGCGGTTCTGCGGGTGCGACACCTGCCGGAGCGACGTGGTCGTCTACGCGCTCAATCGGCTGTCCCCTCACTACGTGTCCTCGCGCGAGGGGGAAGTGCTCACCGAGCTCTCCCTGGGCTCGGATCAGGAGAAGGCCAAGCTCGACGTCGTGCTGCTCGAGGGCTTCCGCAAGGTAGGTCTCGCGCCCCGCTGTGGGGCGCAGCCGGTGCAGCTCATGTAGCACGCTAGGCGGCCGGCGTACGAGGCCGCCGATCCTCTATATCAGTATCGGATTCGCCACGGGACTCCTTCTCGGGGAAGAGGGACGGGGGACGAGGGACGGGTACATCCTCGCGCCGGTCCTCGTCGGCGCGCTTGCGATCGCCGGGACCGCGCCGGTGGGGGCGGCGACCGGCATCATGGCCGCGGCGGGGATGCTGTGGGGAGCGGCCGCGGTCCGCGATCGGGAAGCGACGTGTGCGGGGTCGTGGGACGGGGGACGTGGGACGGGCGACGGGTCCACCCACGCGGCAGTGGTTCGGCTCGCCGGCCCGGTCCCGGACAGCGGCGGCGTGGTCGATGCCGATGTAGTCGACGGAGCGCACTGCGGCGGGCAGTTGCGGGTGCGCTGGCCGGAAGGGCACGCGGCGAGGGGCGGCACGACGTGGGTGGTCGCAGGCCCGTTCGTGGGACGTGCAACGCCGGACGTGCGACCGGGGGTGCTCGTCGCGCGACGGGTCAAGTTGCTCGACGCCGTCCCCCGGGGCCGCGGGGCGGTGCGCGACCGGATCATGGCGCGGGCTCGCACGTTGTTCGGGACCCGCGCTCCCATGGTCGAGGCGCTCGTGATCGATCCCGAGGCGCGGCTCGACCCCCGGCTGCGCGACCAATACGCGCAGTCGGGGCTCGCGCACCTCCTGTCGATCTCGGGTCTGCACGTGGGATTCCTCGCGGCCTGGCTCGGCGTGCTGCTCGGGCCCCTGCGCCTGAGCGTGCCGCGGCGGCTCGCGGTCACGGCCGCGGTCCTGGTCGCCTACATCTGGGTGCTCGGCTTCCCGGCGCCCGCGACCCGCTCGGCGATCATGTTCCTTATTTATGCGGTGGCGCGGTGGCGCGAGCGGAGTGTGGCGCCGCGCGGGCTGATGGGCCTCACGGTCCTCGTGCTCTTGCTGTGCGATCCGTGGGCATTGCAATCGATCGGCGCATGGCTCTCGGTGGGCGCCGTCGGTGCCGTGATCTGGGCGGGTCGTGCGGCCGCCAGGCTGCCGAAACCGGCGCGTCTCGTGGCGCCGTCGATCGCCGCGACGCTGCTCACCGCGCCGATCACCGCGTATGCCTTCGGCACCGTGGCGCCGATCGGCGTGGTCGCGAACCTGCTCGCGATTCCGCTCGCCGGCGTGGTGGTGCCCGCACTGGTCGTGGCGCTCGGCGCGTCGTGGATCGTGCCGTGGCTCGCAGCGCTGTTCGCGGCCGGGTCGGGCTTGGGGCTGGCGCTGCTCGACGCGATCGCGCGCGCGGCGGCGGCCGTGCCCGGGGGGCACGTCGTGATGGAGGCGGGGTGGCGCGCGGCGCTCGTGTGGGCGGGCGTCGCGGGGCTCGCGTGGTGGCTGTGGCATTCCCCGCGCCGACCATGGTTGCTCGCGGGGCGGATCGCGTTTTTCGCAACGCTCGTCGCCTGGAGCGGTGTGGCAGGCGCGGTCACTCCCTCCCTCGACGCGTGTGACTGCTTGACGGTACATTTTCTCGACGTTGGCCAGGGCGATGCGGCGGCCTTGCGCACGCCCGCGGGCCGCTGGGTGGTGATCGACGGCGGGCCGCGCACGCCGGCCGGGGACGAAGGGCGGCGGGTGGTGGTGCCGTTCTTGCAACGGGAGCGGGCCGGCGGGGTTGCGGTGCTGGTGGCGACCCACGGCGACGCGGATCACCTGGGCGGTCTGCCGGCGGTGATCGGGGCGTTCCCGCCCGCCGTCGTGCTCGAGCCGGGAGAGCCGCTCGGCCGGCCGCTCTACCTCGAGTTCCTGGGCGCCGTCGAGGCTTCCGGGGCCCGCTACCGCGCGGCGCGCGCGGGCGACCGGATCGAGCTGGACGGCGTGACGCTGGACGTGTTGAGCCCCGACAGCGCGTGGCTCGCCCTCCCGCTCGACGTGAACGAGCACGGCGTCGTGTTGCGCGTGACGTACGGGTCGGTGCGGCTGCTGTTCCAGGCCGATGCGGGGCTTCCCGTGGAGGCGCGCCTCGCGGGTCGTGCGGGGGCGGTGGACGTCCTCAAGGTCGGCCACCACGGGTCGCGCAGCGCCACATCGGACGCGTGGCTCACGGAGCTCGCGCCCCGCACGGCCGTGATCAGCGTGGGCCGGCACAACAATTACGGGCATCCGGCGCCCGAGGTGCTGGCGCGGCTCGCGCGGCACGGCATCACGATCCTGCGAACCGACCGCGACGGGTCGATCACGTTCGCGACTGACGGACAGCACGACCACATGGAGATCCAACATGCGCACTGAGGGGTTCGATGCCGCGTAACGCGTTCTATGCCCAATCCGGCGGGGTGACGGCCGTGATCAACGTGTCGGCGCAGGGGGTGATCGAGACGGCCCGCAAGAATCGCGACAAGATCGCGAACGTGTATGCGGGCCGGAACGGCATCATCGGCGCGCTCACCGAAGACCTGATCGACACGTCGCTCGAGTCTGACACGGCCATCGCGGCTCTGCGGCACACGCCGAGCGGGGCGTTCGGGTCCTGCCGCCACAAGCTCAAGCCGTTCGACAAGAATCCCGCCGAGTACGAGCGCCTGATGGAAGTGTTCCAGGCGCACGACATCGGCTACTTCTTCTACAACGGCGGGGGCGACTCGGCCGATACGTGTCTCAAGGTTTCACAGCTGGCCAAAGACCGCGGCCTGCCCATTCAGGCGATCCACGTCCCGAAGACCATGGACAACGATCTGCCGCTCACGGACACCTGCCCCGGGTTCGGGTCGGTGGCGAAATACGCGGCGGTCTCGATCCGCGAGGCCGGGTTCGACGTCGCGTCGATGGCCAAGACGTCCACCAAGGTGTTCATCCTCGAAGTGTTGGGCCGGCATGCGGGGTGGACGGCGGCGGCGGGCGGGCTCGCGTCTGAGCGGCCGGGCGACGCGCCGCACGTGATTCTCTTTCCCGAGATCGTGTTCGACGAGGAGAAGTTCCTGGGCGCGGTGGACGCGGCGGTCAAGCAGTTCGGCTACTGCGCCGTCGTCGCGAGCGAGGGCTTGCGGCTGCCGTCGGGTGAATTTCTGTCGGAGGCGGGGACGAAGGACGCGTTCGGCCACGCGCAGCTGGGCGGGCTGGCGCCGCTTCTCGCCAAGCTCGTGGGCGACAAGCTCAAGTACAAGTATCACTACGCGATCGCCGACTATCTGATGCGCGCGGCGCGGCACATCGCGTCCAAGACCGACGTGGAGCAGGCCTACGCGGTTGGCAAGTCGGCGGTCGAGCTGGCGCTCGCGGGCAAGTCCGGGCTCATGGTGACGATCGAGCGCAAGGCCGATGCCCCGTACGCGTGGACCACGGGGAGCGCGCCGCTCGAGCAGGTGGCGAACGTGGAGCGCAAGATGCCGCGCGATTTCATCAGCGAGAGCGGGTTTCACATCACCGACAAGTGCCGCCGCTATCTCGCGCCGCTGATTCAGGGTGAGGACTATCCGCCGTATGCGAACGGGCTGCCCCAGTACGTGACGCTCAAGAACGCGGGCGTGCCGAAGAAGCTCGGGACGGTCTTCGCGCTGTCGAAGTAGGCGGGTGAGCGACCGCCAGCCGGTCTACGGGCCCGGCGACTGGCCGGGCGATGCCGCGCGCGATCTCGGCGCGCCGGGGGCGTTTCCCTACACTCGCGGCGCCTACCCGACGATGTACCGCGGCAAGCTCTGGACCATGCGCCAGTACGCGGGGTTCGGGACCGCGGCCGAGACGAACGCGCGGTTCCGGCACCTGCTCGCCGCGGGGCAGAGCGGCCTCTCGGTCGCGTTCGATCTCCCCACCCAGATGGGCTACGACTCCGATCATCCGCGGGCGGAGGGCGAGGTGGGGCGCGCCGGGGTCGCGATCGACACGGTGGACGATCTCGCGGCCTTGCTGCGCGACATTCCGCTCGCCCGTGTCTCCACGTCCATGACGATCAACGCGACGGCGCCGATTCTGCTCGCGATGTACGTCGTGGTGGGGGAAGAGCAGGGGGTCCTGCGCACCGAGCTGGCCGGCACGGTGCAGAACGACATCCTCAAAGAATTCATCGCGCGCGGCACCTACATCTATCCGGTCGAGCCGTCGCTGCGCCTCGTGACCGATCTGTTGCGCTACGTGGTGGGGGAGCGGATGGGATTCCACCCGATCTCGATCTCGGGCTACCACATGCGCGAGGCGGGGGCGACGGCCGCGCAGGAAGTGGCGTTCACCTTCGCGAACGGGCTCGAGTACGTGCGCCGGGCGGTGCGGGCGGGGGTTGCGGTGGACGATCTCGCGCCGCGGCTCTCGTTCTTCTTCGCGGCGTTCACCGACCTGTTCGAGGAGGTGGCGAAGTTCCGCGCCGCGCGGCGGCTGTGGGCGCGCCTGATGAAGGACGAATTCCAGGCCAGCGATGCTGCGTGCCGGCTGCGGTTTCACACCCAGACGGGCGGCTCGACCCTCACGGCGCAGCAGCCGCAGAACAACATCGTGCGGGTGGCGCTCCAGGCGCTCGCGGCGGTGTGGGGGGGGACGCAGTCGCTCCACACCAACGCGTACGACGAGGCGTTGGCGCTCCCGACCGAGCAGAACGCGACGCTCGCGCTCCGCACGCAGCAGCTGCTCGCGCACGAGACCGGCGTCGCGGACGTAGTGGACCCACTCGGCGGGAGCTGGTATGTGGAGGCGCTGACGGACGGGATCGAGCGCGACGCGCGGGTGTTGCTCGAGGAGATAGAGAACGCGGGTGGCGCGGCGCGGGCGATCGAGAAGGGGATTCCGCAGCGGGCGATTGCGCAGAGCGCGTATGCGCAGCAGCAGGCGGTCGAATCGGGCGCGGCGCAGGTGGTGGGGGTGAACTTCTACGCGGACGATCAGGTGGTGCCGTCGGTGCCGGCACCCGACTACGCGGCGCTCGCGGCCGAGCAGGTCCGGCGGGTCAGGAAGGCGCGCGGCGAGCGGGAGGCGAGCCGTGTCGCAGCGGCGCTGGCGGCGCTGCGGCGGGAGGCGGAACGGCCGGACGCGCCGCTCATGCACGCGATCCTCGACGCGGTGCGGGCGCGGGCGACGGTGGGCGAGATCAGCGATGTCTTGCGCGGGGTGTGGGGGGAGTATCGGGAGGGGTAGGTGTGGGCGGTCGCGTACCTACGCGCCCGCAGGCGCGTTTTCGGTACTGCGGGGCGGGCACAGCCGCAGCATCGTGGGATCGTGATCGCCACCCGTAAAGCCCAGCGTCTTGCCGGTGAGTCGGTCCGCGAGATCGGAATCCTGCTACTGGTGTTCGGTCCACTCGACGCGTTCTTCGAGCCGAGCAGGCCCGGCGACCTGTTTCTCGCGCTTGTGATTGGGGGTGGCTTGTGCTGCGTGGCGCTCGGAATCATTGTTGAGGCATGGACGCGGGCATGACCTATTTGATGCACTGGGTTCCAACATTTGTCGCCGCCGGGGTGCTGGCGATCGCCGGATTTGTTCTCATGGCGTACAACATCCGTGACGACCGGCGGCGTCGCGGCTCGGGTGGCGGCCCGCGGGCCGGCTGATCGGCGCGGCAGTTTCCGCTGGCTGTGAAACCGCCGTCAGTCGGTCTTCATTCCCCTCCGAAGCTCCTCACCCAGCTCCGTCAGGCGATTCGCTTACGCCACTACAGTACCCGTACCGAGGAAGCGTACGTAGGTTGGGTGCGCCGGTTCGTGCGGTTTGCGGGCATGCGGCATCCCGCCGAGGTCGATCCCGGGGAGGTCTCGCGGTTTCTGGTTTCGCTGGCCAACACGGGAGCGGTGGCGGCGGCGACGCAGAATCAAGCGTTGAGCGCGCTTCAGTTTCTTTACGAGCAGGTGCTGCGCCGCCCGTTCGTGCAGCCGGTTGAGCTGCTCCGGGCCAAGGAGCCCGGTCGTCTGCCGGTGGTTCTCACGCCGGCCGAGGTGAAGGCGGTGTTGGCAGCGTTGCGCGGCGTCCCGCAGCTCGTTGCGATGGTGTTGTACGGCAGCGGGCTCCGTTTGCTCGAAGCGCTGACGTTGCGGGTGAAGGACGTGGATTTTGGACGCGGGGAGATCGTCGTGCGTCGAGGGAAGGGGGGCCGCGACCGGGTGACGATGTTGCCGGTGAGTGTGCAGCCGCCGCTGCAGAGTCACCTGCGCCGAGTGGAGCGGCAGCACCAGCTCGATCTGGAGGAGGGGGCGGGATCGGTGGTGTTGCCCGGCGCATTTGGCGCGAAGGTGCCATCTGCGAGCCGAGCGTGGCCCTGGCAATGGGTCTTTCCTGCGACACGCCGGTATGTCGATCAGGACAGCGGGGAGGAGCGCCGGCACCACCTGCACGACACGGGGGTCCAGCGAGCGGTAACCCAGGCAGTGCGGGACGCAGGGATCCCGAAGCGGGCGACGTGCCACACCTTCCGCCACTCGTTCGCCACCCATCTGCTCGAGGCGGGCTACGATATCCGGACCGTCCAGGAACTACTGGGCCATCGGGACGTGCGGACGACCATGATCTACACCCACGTGCTCAACCGGGGCCGCCTCGGGGTGCGCAGTCCAGTCGACCTCTTGTAGTTAGGTCGCGAGCGTGTTAGGTCGCGCCCCTCGCGACCGTTCCCCACTCGTTTCTGCTTGCGTCTGCGGGCATATTATGAGGTAGGGCTTCCGAGCCTCCCGGCTTGCGGGAAGGTTGCCTCCGTGAGGGGGGGCCGATGGGCCGTTCAGATACCTACTATGAGTTAGGCAGCGCGTTGACGTTCTTGACGGTAGCGCTTTTCAGGACCGGGTGACCTACTACTGTGCGCGTTGCGCAAGCGATCGGCGCCTCAGGCCATCTCCGCCAACAACGGACTTCTTAGCGTCGCAATACCAGCGCGACAAACACATGAAGCACACGAACCCTGCCTCATCGCACACAGTTCAATCTGTCTTTGACGACCCAAGCCAGAGCTATTATCAGCAAACGATGATGGAAGCCTTTCAGCGTGGCGCAATCGAGGTTACGTCACGCGGGACCGATATCCTTTTCTGTCCCAGTACTCAAAGCTCCATAGGCTACAAGCAATCGTTTGGATCGAGCCTCGGTCGGCAGGATACCCTTCGCGTTGTGAAGACCGGAGACGCCCTAGGAGTTCATTCCTTTCTCAATGCGTCCTCGGATCACGGCAGCTATCTCTGCGCCGCATGTGGCGGACGGATCTTCGCCTCCTCATGACTTGCTCGGTTCACGCGCTGCCTAACAAGCGCATGGAGCCGTCGCGCGCTATCGTTTTGAAGGAAGCGGGGCGTTTGTACCCTCGTCGGCGGTTGTTCACGTTCAACAGCAGAGCGCGCGGCGTGCGAGTCGCCCGCGGCTCATGCGCGAGCCGTTAGGCTGCCACCGTCATCTTTGATGCGAACGCTCCTCGTCGCTGCCGCCGCTGCCATCACCGCCATGGGCTGTGAACGGCCCTCTAGTACCGCCGACTTTGAATCTCGGCTGTATGCCATTTCGCCGCGCGGGACACCTATCGATGATGCCAGGCGGCTCCTTATTGCTGCAGGCTTCAGCTGCGATTCGATCCAAATACTCATGCACCGGGGCACCGATGTGGCCCACGGCATTCCTTGCCTCAACGCAACAATGCGTGATGCGGGTGCCTTGAATTTCTGGCTCGTGGCCGAGGAAGGGCGTCTAGACTCTGTGGTCATCGGGGGGAGGAAGTAGACATTGGTGCCTGGGCAGCCTAACAAGCGCATGGAGCCGCCGGGCGCTATCGTGCTGAAGGAAGCGGGGCGTTTGTGCGCTGGCGCGCACGAACTCACGTTCAACAGCGGAGCGCGCGGCGCGCGAGTCGCCCGCGGCTCATGCGCGAGCCGTTAGGCAGCGGAAGGGCACCTCGATGCGGAATTGCACAATGCTTCTTAGCCTGGTGCTCCTTGCCCCTATTTTCCTTGAGCCCCTCTCGGCTCAGAACGACACCGCGTATTGTGTCCCAAGTTCCGAGTTTGCTCTGG
>DATIXG010000111.1:0-3247 GCA_035518815.1 Gemmatimonadales bacterium
CAAGCTCGGGTCCGCGTCGTGATCATCCGCGCGAATCCCAACACGAAGATCTGGTCGGCGGGGCACGACATCCGTGAGATCCCGCTCGACGGCCACGACGCCGTGACGTGGACGACGGGATTCGAACGAGTCCTCCGTCGCGTCCGGAGCTGTACGGTGCCGGTGATCGCCATGCTGCACGCCAGCGTCTGGGGCGCGGCCTGTGACCTGGCCGTGACGTGCGACCTCGCCATCGGCACACCCCAGACGACCTTCGCGATCACGCCCGTCAAGATGGGGATTTCCTACAATGCGGCGGGCATGTCGCATTTCCTCGGGGTGTTGCCGCTGCACATCGTCAAGGAGATGGTCGTCACTGGCAATCCCCTCTCGGCCGAAGATGCCTATCGTTTCGGGCTGCTCAATCGCCTCGTGAGCCCCGAGCAGCTGGAGGCGACGACGATGGAGATCGCGCAGACGATCGCCAGCCGCGCGCCCCTGGCAGTGTCGGTCGTCAAGGCCGAGCTGAGCAGCCTGAGCAGGGGAACCCCCATGAGCGCCGACGAGTTCGAGAGTATTCAGGGAGCGCGGCGAACGGCATTTCTGAGCGACGACCTCAAAGAGGGCGTCAAGGCGTTTTTCGAGAAGCGAGCGCCTGTCTTCCAGGGCAAGTGATCGCAATCGCGTGAAAGCGAGGACACGATGAAGTCATACGGACGATTTCCCATCCGATCTGCCGAGGAGGCAGCCGAGCTGATCTCGCACGGCGCGACCCTGGGGATTGGTGGATTCACCCCTCCCGGGTGCCCGCTTGCGGTGCCGAGAGCGCTCGCCAAGCGGGCGCGGGCATTGCACGAGCGCGGTGAGCCGTTCCAGGTCCGGATCCTCAGTGGCGCCGAGGGCGGGCCCGCCGTCGACGTGGACCTTCCGCAGGCCGATGCGGTCAGCTTTCGGATGCCGTTCCAGCTCGAGAAACCCTGCCGGGATGCCATCAACGCGGGAAAGATCGACTTCGCGGACGTCCATCTCTCGCACTGCTCGCAGCAGCTGTTCGAGGGATTCTTCGGCAAGATCGATGTTGCCGTGATCGAAGCCAGCGACATCTCGGACGACGGACGAGTCTTCTTCACGACGTCCATCGGCAATGCGCCGACCTACTTGCAGTTGGCCGAGAAGGTCGTGATCGAGATCAACCGGCATCACCCGGCGCGCGTCCGGGAATTCAGCGACATCCTCATCCTGCCGCTGCCGCCTCATCGCGAGCCCATCCCCATCCGACACCCGCTTGACCGGATCGGTGTCCCGTACGCGATGGTGGATCCCGCCAAGGTTGTCGCCATCGTCGAAACGGATGAACCGAGCACGCGTGTGCCGCCACGCCAGCCCGACGCCGCGAGCAAGAAGATCGCCGAACACCTCGTCGGCTTCTTTCTGGATGAGCTGGCGGCGGGCCGTCTGCCACGCGAGTTTCTGCCGCTGCAGAGCGGAGTGGGAAACATCGGCAACGCGCTCATGGCGGGTCTGGGCGAGCATCCCGACCTGCCGGCGTTCACGGTCTACACCGAGGTGTTCCAGGACTCGTGTGTGGATCTCATGCGCTCCGGGCGACTCATCGGCGCCAGCTCGACCGCCCTCACCCTGTGCGAAGCGAAGCTCCAGGAGATCTACGAGGACCTCGATTACTTTGGCTCGCGGATCGTGCTGCGTCCTCAGGAAATCTCCAACAATCCGACGGTGATCCGCCAGCTCGGGGTCATCGCCACCAACACGGCGCTCGAGGTCGACATCTACGGACACGTGAACTCATCTCACGTGTGCGGCACCCAGATGATGAATGGCATCGGCGGGGCCGGAGACTTCGAGCGGAATGCCCGCCTGGCGGTGTTTGTCTGTCCCTCGGTCGCCAAGGGGGGGAGAGTCAGCGCGATCGTTCCCTTCGCCAGCCACGTGGACCACTCCGAGCATTCCGTCCACGTCGTGGTCACGGAGCAGGGAATCGCCGATCTGCGCGGCCTGGGTCCGGCCGAACGCGCGCGCCGGCTGATCGACCGCTGTGCGCACCCGGCCTACCGCGACTACCTCCATCGGTATGTCGAGGGGTCGCGCACGGGCCACATTCGCCACGACCTGACGCGGTGTTTCGAGCTGCATCGCAATCTGATCGAGCACGGAGCGATGCTCCCGGACCTTGAGCTCAAGCAGTTCGGCCCGGTGACCCGGGGTGAATCGAACGGCGCCGTCCGACGCGTGGTCGGAACAGCCTCATGATCGACACGGAACGGAGGACAATCATGATCGCGAAAGAGTTCTCGCTTGGGACAGACTTCCCAAGGACCGACTATTCGACCTGGCGCAAGGCCGTCGAGGAGACGCTGAAGGGCGTCCCGTTCGAGAAGAGGATGGTCTCGCACACCTATGAGGGCATCGACCTGCAGCCGATCTACACGGAAGCGCTGTGGCCGACGAACGGCGACCCCTCCGGGGTCCCTGGCTTCCCGCCGTTCGTGCGCGGCTCGCAGGTGCTGGGCAACTCGCTGACCGGCTGGGATATCCGCCAGGAGCACGCCGCGGCCGATCCGGCCGAAGTCAACGCGCAGATCCTCGACGATCTGCGCAGCAGCGTCAACTCGGTCGTCCTGCGCCTCGATGCGGCGTCCGCGGCGGGCTATGACGCCGACGACCAGCATGCCGCCGACCTCAGCGGCCGCGACGGCGTCATCATCTCGACGGCGGGGGATCTGCAGCGCGCCCTCGATCAGGTGCATCGCGACATCGCCGGGGTGTGGCTCGACGCCGGGGGCGCGTTTCTTCCCGCGGCGGCACTCTATGTCACCTCGGCGCGTCTGGCCGGGTGCGAACCCGATCGCCTCCTGGGCGGCTTCAATGCCGATCCGCTGGGGGCGCTGATGTGGGAGGGCTCGCTGCCGGTTCCGCTGGACGTCGCCCTGAGGCAGATGGCCGATCTCGCGGCCTGGACGGCCGCCCACGCGCCGCGCATGAGCGCCGTCGAGGTCGGGACCGCGCCCTACCACCATGCCGGCGCGACCTCGACCCAGGACGTGGCGTTCCTGCTCGGCACCGGCGTCGAGTACTTGCGGGCGCTTACCGCGGGCGGGTTGGACGTCAACGCCGCGGCCAAGCAGATCACCTTTAGCGTCAGCGTCGGCTGCCGGTTCTACCAGGCCATTGCCAAGATTCGAGCGGCGCGGATGCTGTGGGGCCAGGTCGTCGCGGCGTGCGGGGGCGATGCCGCGGCCCAGACCATGCG
>DATIXG010000112.1:0-3176 GCA_035518815.1 Gemmatimonadales bacterium
TGCTAAGCGGTTACAGGGGCAAAACCTCTGTCCCGGGTTCGAATCCCGGCCTCTCCGCCAAGAGCGCCCTTAGCTCAGATGGATAGAGCGTCGGACTACGAATCCGAAGGCCAGAGGTTCGATTCCTCTAGGGCGCACCACTTCTGGACGTCTCTCTGCCCGACCCTCGACCCGACGGGGAGAGGGTAGGGTAGAGAGCGTCTCCTTCCCGTCTCCCCATGCCTGACGACGAGCGGTGGATGGCCGTTGCGCTGGAGGAAGCCGCGCGCGGCGCCGAGGCGGGCGAGGTGCCGGTCGGCGCGGTCGTGGTCGTGGAGGGCCGCATCGTGGGGCGCGCGCACAATGCGCCGATCGCGCTCGTCGATCCCACGGCCCACGCGGAGGTGCTCGCGCTGCGCGCGGCCGCCCGCGAGACAGGCAACTACCGGCTGACCGGGGCGACGCTCTACGTCACCGTCGAGCCCTGCGCGATGTGCTGCGGCGCCGCGCTGCACGCGAGGATCGCGCGGCTGGTCTACGGCGCCGCGGACCCCAAGGCCGGCGCGGTGCAGAGCCTCTACCGCCTGCTGGACGACGCCCGGCTGAATCATCGGGTCGAGGTCGTGGCCGGTGTGCTCGGCCCGGCGTGCGGGGCCCGGCTCAGTGAGTTCTTCCGGGCGAGGCGGACGTGACGAGGCCTCGGGCGCGGGCCCATCGCGTCCTTGACCCCTCCGGCCCCCAGGACTAAGCTCTCGGCACATGTCCTGACCGTTCCCCGGCTTCGACTCGCCGAGAGGCCTCGTCATGTCGTGTCCGCGGTGCCAGCAGGACAACCACACCAGCCACAGGTTCTGCCGGGAGTGCGGCACGCCCCTCACCCGCCTCGACGGGGGCGACCCGCCAGCGCCGTCGTATGCCGACGTGCAGCGGGAAGTCGAGGACCTCACGCGCGCCGTGAGCGAGTCGCTCGAGCAGCAGACGGCAACCAGCGAGATCCTGCGGGTGATATCCAGATCGCCCGCCGACGTGCAGCCGGTGTTCGAGATGATCGTCGCCAGCGCGGGCCGGCTGTGTGGCGCCGAATCCGCGGTCGTCTACCGGTTCGAGGCCGGCGCCGCCCACTACGCCGCCCACTACAATCTCGGTCCCGAAGCCGTCGAGGCGTACCGCCTGCGGTTCCCGCGACCCCTGCATCAGACGGACTACCTCTGGCGGGTCGTCGACGGCTCGGTGCTCAACATTCCGGATATCGAGCAGGATTCTCGTCTGTCCACCATGGTTCGCACCGCGTACCGTTCGCGCGGCGCCCGCAGCGTCGTGTGGGTACCGATGGTCCGCGAGGGGCAAGCCCTCGGGGCCATCAGCGCGACCCATCGCGACATCGACGCCTTCTCACGCGAGCGGGTGCAGCTCCTGAAGACCTTCGCCGACCAGGCGGTCATCGCCATCGAGAACGTCCGGCTCTTCACCGAAGTCCAGACCAGCAATCGCGAGCTTAGCGAGGCACTGGAGCAGCAGACGGCCACCGGCGAGATCCTCCGCGTTATCAGTAGCACCCACGCCGACGCCCGGCCGGTATTCGACGCGATCGTGCGGAGCGCGGTGACGCTCTGTGACGGGCTGTACGGTGTGTTGTATCGCTACGACGGGCAGCGGATCGATGTCGCGGCCTCTCACAATATTCGACCCGAGGTTCTGCCCGCCCTGCTGAAGCGCTTCCCGCGGGGGCTGCTTGCGGACGGCACGCCGGACCTGCTGCGGTCCGCGCTTCATGCCAGCGGAGCGATCTGCATCGACGACATGCAGACCGACCCGCGCGTGCCGGCCGACAGCTTTTCGCGCGTTCATGGTGTCGGGAGCTGCGCGATGGTTCCGATGCGTCGTCACGAGGACGCGCTCGGTGTCATCGTCGTCAGCCATCGCGCTACCGCGGCATTCACGGAGAGCCGGATCGAACTGTTGAAGACATTTGCCGATCAGGCCGTGATCGCGATCGAGAACGTGCGGCTATTTCGTGAGCTCGAGACGAAGAGCCAGGAGCTCGAGGCGGCGAGCCGGCACAAGTCGGAATTCCTGGCCAACATGTCGCACGAGCTGCGCACCCCGCTCAACGCCGTCATCGGCTTCTCCGAGGTGCTGCTTCAGCGGATGTTCGGGGAGCTGAACGACAAGCAGGACGAGTATCTCAAGGACATCTATGCGTCCGGCCAGCACCTCCTCTCCCTCATCAACGACATCCTCGACCTCTCCAAGATCGAGGCCGGGCGGATGGAGCTGACCCCGGCCCCGTTCCACCTGCCGACCGCCCTCGAGAATGCCGCGAGCCTGGTCAGGGAGCGGGCAATGCGGCACGGCATCGCCTTGCGCCTGGACCTCGATCCGCGGTTGGGGGAGCTCGTGGGGGACGAGCGCAAGGTCAAGCAGGTCCTGCTCAACCTCCTCTCCAATGCGGTCAAGTTCACCCCTGAGGGCGGCCGCATCAGCCTGACGGCCGGCCGGAAGGACGGCCTGGTCGAGATCGCCGTCACCGACACCGGGATCGGCATCGCCCCCGAGGACCAGGCGGCCATCTTCGAGGAGTTCCGTCAGGTCGGCAGCGACGAGACCCGCAAGCAGGAAGGCACGGGGCTCGGACTGACGCTCGCGAGGAAGTTCGTCGAGCTGCACGGCGGCAAGATCTGGGTCCAGAGCGAGCCGGGCCGGGGCTCCACCTTCACCTTCACGCTACCCGCGAGCTGAGCGTAGACGTTGAGAGCGGTGCTTTGCGCCATTCAGATGGACATGCTCTTGGCCGGTGCACTCGCAGGCTGCTCGGTCTCCCCCGCCGAGCAGGACGCCATCCGCCGGGCATGGGACCAGCGAGATGCCGAGCGGGCCCAGGAGTGTCAGCGGGCGGGGCGCGGGTTCGTGGCCGGTGCCTGTGCGGGCGGTGGAGGCCCGTGAGGGCCCACCCCGATCCTTGACACGGGATCGCCCGTCGGCTACAAAGAGGCGGCTTGTGCATGCCGCCCATGGTGAACCCGGCCCGTCAACATCAGGAGGGATGAGCGAAATGGCAACGCAGAAGACGTACGGACTGCTGCTCGTTGGCCTGGTCGTAATGCTGGTCGCTGGTTGCGCGTCCGAAGGCACCGTTAAGAAGCTGACACCCGCTGATGCATCGTTGCTCACCGGCACGTGGGGCGGCACGGTGAATC
>DATIXG010000113.1:0-11821 GCA_035518815.1 Gemmatimonadales bacterium
GTCCTGCTGTCCACCACATCCCTGGCGTCTTGATCGACCGATTGCCAGCGGCCCGAGACCTTCACACCAACGGGGATGCGCCACAAGGGCTCGAAATCCACGTCCGCCGCCGCGCCGACATCGAGCAACCCGACATCGGACGGGCCATTGAACAGCCCGACGAGGCCGGTCTGCAGGAGCCCCGTGAGACCGAGCCACGGCAATGGAGCGAATGCCGCGCGGACCCCCAGCGTCGCGTTTTGCGCCTTGGAGCTGTTATGGAGCGAATAGCCGGTCAGATCGATCGAGCGGATCACGCTGTCGATCACCGCACTGTCGAGCGTGATCCCTCCGATCGCCTCAAGGCTGTCCAGCACCTTCCCAACGGCGTGTGCCACGCCCTGCACGTATTCGAGCGGCGTGACGGAGGAGAGACGGGTCGAGGAATAGTCCACCGCAACCGAAAGGTAGACCTTGTCGGTCTCCCAGACGCGCGCCATGGCCCCAGCCCCGAAGTTGTAGGTTGCCGACACTCCTTCGGAGAGCAGCGAGGGAGTCTCCGTGCCGAAGCGTCCGAGCCCACCCATGTTGACCTGGAGGGCGAGCCACGGCAGCGCGCGCTGTTGGTACCGGACACCCATGTTGAGAAACCCGACGTCGCCTTTCAGGACGCGCACCACGCTGTCCTCGGCGTTGTACACGGGCACCTCGAGGTTGGGCGCGGTGCCGGCTCCCACGTTGCTCGTCAGGTAGGTGGTGACGAACGGATCAGGGAAGTCGGTCGAGGGCTGAAACACGTGACCACCCAGGGTGCGACCGCGGTTCGATCCGACGTGGCGTGGTTCTTGGGCGCCCAATGACCCCATGCATCCGATCAGCAGCAGGGCGGCGAGCGCGCGGGCCGGGCATACCATGGAAGGCTCCTTGACCGCAGGAACGATTCTCGAGAGACGTGCTTTGGATCAAAGAACTGCCTCGCCGGGCACTGAGCAAGTTGTACTTCGGGGCAGCTCCGGGCCCTCCGCTGGCGGTGCGGCGGCTTCGAGGTAAAATGAGCAAGGCGCCACGGCGTAGGCGCGAGCTGTTCGACCCACACCCGCCGGGTGGAGTGGAACGATGCAAATGCCGGATCTGTCGGGGTACTACGAGCACCTCCGAAGCGACGGACTTGCTTCACTCACGGTCATCCTGAAGGCGGCGCCAGGCGACGATTCGTTCTTGCAAGATGATCCAGTGGCCAATGTGACCGTTACTGCCAAGGACCCGGCGACGGGGAAGATCAGCACAAAGTTCTCCCAGATGTCCGCGAGGTCCGGCGAGTTCGTCGTAGAGATACCGGTTCTCACTGTTGTGGGGGTGCTCGAGGATATTTGGGGTCGCATAAGAAGAAAGCCCAAGCCCGCGCCCACGCCCTACCACGTGACGATCACGGTCGAGCCACACCCCGACTGGAAGGATCATTACACGCGCAAGGTTTTTCCTTTGGAGGCTGAAGCAGGCTCGACCCCGCGACAACATGTCTGGATGATGCGAACGGGATCAGGGCACCCACCCGACCGAGCCAGGAGGCCGTGAACCGACTCGAACGTGTGCAGGTTCGGACCCAAGCCTGGGGTCCCGGTCTGCCCTAAGGTGCAATACCTCCCCCCTGTTGCTCGCTGCACGTTGCCACGCAGACCGGATCCACCCGATCGCAGACCACGCCGACTCCCCCAAGGAGACTTCCGTGAATCGTGGCTTGACCCGTGGTGCCCTGATCCTCGGCGCGGCCCTGATCGCGGCGTGCAGCAGGCGGGCGGCACCACAGCAGGCCGCGGAGACGGGCGAGATGGACCGCTCCGTGCTCCCGATTCACGAGCCGACGCCCGCAGCGATCACCGAGCTCGACGCGCGCAACGCGAAGGCCCCGCCGCGCTTTGAGGTGAGAGCGCCCCACGGGGCGCCGAACGTGGTGATCGTGCTGATCGACGACATCGGCTTCGGTCACAGCAGCGCCTTTGGCGGACCGATCCACATGCCCACCCTCGAGCGGCTCGCGGCGGGCGGTCTGCGATACAATCGCTTCCACACCACCGCGCTCTGCAGCCCGACGCGCATGGCGCTCCTGACCGGCCGCAACCACCACGCGAACAACGCCGGGGCGATCATGGAGCTCGCGACCGCATTCCCGGGCAACACGGGGGTGCGCCCCGGGACCATAACGCCCCTCGCGGAGATCCTGAGACTGAACGGGTACAGCACGGCCGCCTTCGGCAAGTACCACGAGACGGCGCCGTGGGAAGTCTCCGTGTCCGGTCCGTTCGATCGGTGGCCCACCCATTCCGGGTTCGACAAGTTCTACGGGTTCATCGGGGGCGAGACGAACCAGTGGGCGCCGGCCATCTACGACGGCACGATCCGGATCGAGCCGCCACACCGCCCGGGGTACCATTTCACGACGGACATGACGGATCAGGCGATCAAGTGGGTGAGCGCGCAGCACTCGCTCACTCCCGACAAGCCCTTCTTCATGTACTTCGCCACCGGCGCCACGCACGCCCCGCACCAGGTGCCGAAAGAGTGGATCGCCAAGTACAAGGGGCAGTTCGCGGACGGGTGGGACAAGCTCCGCGAGCAGACCTTCGCGCGCCAAAAGAAGCTCGGCGTGATCCCCGCCGACGCCAAGCTCACGCCCCGGCCCAAGGAGATCCCCGCCTGGGACGCCATGAGCGCCGCCCAGAAGCGCTTGTTCGAGCGCCAGATGGAGACCTTCGCCGGGTTCGCGGAGCAGACCGACTATGAGGTCGGCCGGCTGGTGTCGCAGCTCGAGTCGATCGGCGCGCTCGACAACACGATCTTCTTCTACATCGTGGGCGACAACGGTGCGAGCGCCGAGGGCGGACCCGAGGGCACCTACAACGAGATGATGGCGTTGAACGGGATCGTGGGGAAAGCCGATCAGATGATGAGCCACATTGATGACTGGGGCGGCCCCACCACGTTCCCCCACTTCGCGATCGGGTGGGCGTGGGCGGGCGACACGCCGTTCCAGTGGACCAAGCAGGTGGCCAGCCATTTCGGGGGCACGCGGAACGGCATGGTGCTGTACTGGCCCAACCATATCAAGGCCAAAGGTGAAATCCGCTCACAATTCCATCACGTGATCGACGTGGCGCCGACGGTGCTCGAGGCGGCCCACATTCCCGAGCCCACTACGGTGAACGGGATCACGCAGCGACCGATGGACGGTGTCTCGATGCTCTACACCATCGACGATGCCAAGGCGAAAGACCGCCGCACCACCCAGTACTTCGAGATGTTCGGCAACCGCGGCATCTACCAGGATGGGTGGGTCGCCTGCACGCGGCATTCGATCCCGTGGTTGATGGTGGCGAACCCTCCGTTGAAAGACGACGTGTGGGAGCTGTACAACGTGGACAAGGATTTCAGCGAGGCCGACAACCTGGCCGCGAGCCAGCCCGAGAAGTTGAAGCAGTTGCAGGAGGTCTTCATGCAGGAAGCCATCAAGAACCACGTCTTGCCGATCGACGACCGGCGCTCGGAGCGCTTCGACCCCGCCATCGCCGGGCGGCCTGACCTGATGGGCGGGCGGAAGACCCTCACGGTCTACGACGGCATGACGGGCATGATGGAGAACGCCTTCATCAACGTGAAGGGCGTGCATCACACCATCACGGCCGAGATCGAGCTGAGCGACGCGCATGCGAGCGGCGTGATCATCGCCCAGGCCGGCTACTTCGGCGGCTGGACGCTGTACATGAAAAACGGCCGGGTGCATCACGAGTACAACTGGTTCGCGCTCGAGCGTACCAACATCGCCGCCCCAGCGGCCCTCGGCCCCGGCAAGCACACCATCGTGTACGAGTTCATTCCCGATGAAGCGAAGCCAGGCACCGGTGGCAAGTCCATCATCACGATCGATGGCAAGAAGGCCATCGAAGGACATATCCCCAAGACGCAGCCGTTCGCGTTTTCTGCGGATGAAGGCGCCGATGTAGGCGTAGACGGCGAGACCAACGTGTCCCCGGACTACAAGCAAGGGGACAATCAGTTCACGGGGCACATTACCACGGTGAGGATCGATCTATGAAGACCGCACGCATCTCTGCCCTGTTCGGCACCGCTTTGGCGTTCACCCTCGGCGGGAATCCCACCCCCGCCGTTCGCGCCCCCGACCCCCTGCCCTCCTGGATCGATGGCAAGGCCAAGCAGTCCATCGTCGCCTTCGTCACGCGGGTGACAAGGCCGGGGTCGCCGGACTTCGTCCCGGTCGCCGAGCGCATCGCCGTGTTCGACAACGACGGCACGCTCTGGTGTGAGCAGCCGTTGCCCGTGCAACTCTATTTCGTGCTCGATCGCGTGAAGGTGCTCGCCCCGCAGCATCCCGAATGGCAGACCACGGAGCCGTACGCCTCGGTGCTCAAAGGCGATTTGAAGGGCGTTGCCGCCGGCGGCGAGCGCGGGCTCATGGAACTCATCATGGCCACGCACACCGGCATGACGACGGACGACTTCGATCGGATCGTCAAGGACTGGATCGCGACCGCGAGGCATCCGGAAACGGGCAAGCATTACACCGACATGGTCTATCAACCGATGCTCGAAGTGCTCGCCTATCTGCGCGCCAACGGCTTCAAGACCTTCATTGTGTCCGGCGGCGGCATCGAGTTCATGCGCGCCTGGGCGGAGCAGGTGTACGGCATTCCGCCGGAACAGATCGTGGGCAGCAGCGTCAAGACGCAGTTCGCCATGCGCGACAGCCAGCCCGTGCTGATCCGTCTGCCCGAGCTGAACTTCAACGACGACCGAGACGGCAAGCCGGTCGGCATCAACCAGCACATTGGCCGCCGCCCCATCGCCGCGTTCGGCAACTCCCGGGGCGATCAGGAGATGTTGGAGTACACCCAGGGCGGCGGCGGGGCGCGCTTCATGCTCTTGGTGCTGCACGACGATGCGGCGCGCGAGTATGCGTACGGCCCGGCCCGCGGCTTGCCGGACGCCAAGCTCGGCGCCTTCCCGCCCGCGCTGGATGACCTGGCGAAGCGGAAGGGCTGGACCGTGGTCAGCATGAAGAACGATTGGAAACAGGTGTTTCGGGCCGAGCAGTCCCCGGTGATCGCGATCGACATCCTGTTGGAGCCGGACGCCACGATGCTCAAGCAGGCGCAGGCCAACAACACCCGCCTGCTCAAGGTCTACCCGAAAGGCTTTGCCCTGGATGCCGCGCACCGCCCGCACATCACGCTGCTCCAGTGTTTCGTCCGCACGGCCGACCTCGACAAGGTTTATGCCGCCGCTCAGCAGGTGGTCGCCGCTGCCGGCGTGAACGGCCTGAAGCTCGAAGCGTTCAAGTTCTACTATGCCCCGACGGGGGCGACCGGCGTCGCGGGCATTTCCGCCAGGCCGACGCCGCAAATCATCAAGCTGCAAGCCGACATCATCGCCGCCGTGAAACCCTTCATGCTCGAGTCCGCCACCATCGGCGCGTTCACCGCTCCCCACGACGATCCCGCGACCGACGCGGCGATGATCAAGTACGTGTCGACGTTCGTGCCGAACATGACGGGGGTGCGCTTCAATCCGCACGTCAGCACCGGCGTCGCCCCGCGGGCGTATCTCGACAGCATGCTCGCCGAACCGTTCACGGCGTTCACCTTCTCGCCGGCGGGCGCGGCCGTGTTCCAGCTCGGCCCCTACGGTACGGCGGCCAGGAAACTCAAGGAATTGGGTTTGAAGCCTTGATTGCCGCCATCACGACGGTCTTTTACCTCGCCGGGATTGTCGCGGCCGTCGAGGCCGTCATGACGGTGCGGACGGCACAGGGCGCGATCGCGTGGTCCGTGTCACTCGTCTCGTTTCCGTTCGTCGCCCTGCCCGCCTACCTCGTCTTCGGCCGCAGCAAGTTCGCGGGTATGGTCGCCGCGTACCGGCAACGCAAGGACGAGATCGACGGCCTCATCGAGGAGGTGCAGCGCAACCTCGATGCCTCTGCGGTGCCGGACGACGATCGCCCGTCGGTTTATCGGGCGATCCAGCGGCTGTCGGGCATGAAGCTCACGCGGGGCAATCGCGCGCAGCTCCTGATTGGCGGCGAGGCGACGTTCGACAGCATCCTGTCCGGCATCGCCGCCGCGCGGGACTACGTGCTCGTCCAGTTCTACATGTTTCACGACGATGGGCTGGGCCGGCGCATGCAGCAGGCCCTCGTCGAGCGCGCCAAGGCCGGCGTGCGCGTGTTCATGCTCTACGACGAGGTCGGCAGCAAAGGGCTGCCGGGGAGCTACACGGATGCACTGAAGGAGGCCGGCGTGCAGGTCTCGTCCTTCAAACCGACCCAGGGATGGCGCAATCGGTTCCAGGTCAACTTCCGCAATCACCGCAAGATGGTCGTGGTGGACGGCGTGACGGGGTGGGTCGGCGGTCACAACGTCGGCGACGAATATCTCGGGCTCGATCCCGCCTTCAGCCCGTGGCGGGATACGCACGTGCGCCTCGAAGGTCCGGTCGTCACCCAGCTCCAGACCGTCATCGTGACCGACTGGTTCTGGGCGACGCATGAGCTCCCCAAGCTGAATTGGGTACCGCGAGCGGCGCCCGGGGGCAACGTGGCGGCCCTGATCGTGCCGTCCGCGCCCACGCAGCGCCTCGAGACCGCGGGCCTGATGTTCACGTCGGCACTGCACTCGGCGCGCGAGCGGATCTGGCTCTCGGCCCCGTATTTCGTGCCCGATGAGGCCGTCACGAAAGCCCTCGCGCTCGCGGCTCTGCGCGGGGTCGACGTGCGGGTGATCACCACGGGCAAAGGCGACAGTCTCGCCGTCTTCATGGCCGCGTTTCACTACATCGATCAGCTCCGCGAGCTCGGCATCAAGTTCTACGCCTACGCGCCGGGCTTTCTGCACGAAAAGGTCGCCCTCGTCGACGACGATGTCTCCACCGTCGGCACGGCGAACTTCGACAATCGCTCGTTCCGGCTGAATTTTGAAGTGACGGCGGTGATCGTCGATCGCGCCTTCGCCGCCGAAATGGAAGCGATGTTCCAGCGGGATTTCGCTCATGCTCGAGCGATCGATCCGGCCGAGCTCGACAAGAAACCGTTCTGGTGGCACCTCGGCGTTCAGGTTTCGCGCCTGGCCGCGCCCGTGCTGTAGCAGCGCGCGGCGAGGCGCTCCGCCCGGATAGCACCAAAGGGCAATAGCCCTCCCACATGCAAATGAGTCACTTCGTCGTCGTGAAGGACTTCCGGAACCCCTGACCGTTCCCACCGTGCAACTGGCCCGGCACCCTCCAGAATCGCTCCGCCCTCCAGCGCTATTCACAGCCAGGAGAAGAGAAATGCCAATCAGGACCATCATATTGGGATTGCTGGCCGCCATGCCGTTGGCGCTTGTCGCCCAACAGGCCGCTCCCGCGCCAGCGCGTGCACCAGCCCAAGCGCCAGCCAAGACCGCAAAACCGCCTACCACCCAGGCGGTGGGACCCTACAAGAATTTCAAGGGCGTCATCAAGCTCGATGTCCGCGATTCGAAGGCCGACTGGGGCCCCTTCACGCCGAAGAAGGCTCCCGCGGGCGCGCCCAACATCCTGTTCATCCTGTACGACGACACCGGGCTTTCCGCCTGGTCGCCGTACGGCGGCCGGATCAACATGCCAACCCTCGACCGGCTGGCGAAGAACGGACTGATTTACACCCAGTGGCACACGGTGGCGCTCTGTTCGCCGACCCGCTCCACGCTCCTGACGGGACGTAACCACACCCTGAACGGCTTTGCCTCGATCTCGGAGGGGGCAAACGGATTTCCGGGCCAGAGCGGCCGTATCCCGCCGCAGGCCGCCACCATCGCGCAGATCCTCGAGGACAACGGCTACAGCACCTACTGGGTGGGCAAGGACCACAACGTTCCCGAGCAGGATGTCGCCGAGGGCGGCGACCGCAGAGTGTGGCCGCTCGGCATGGGATTCGAGCGCTTCTACGGATTCCTGGGCGGCGAGACCAACCAGTGGTACCCGGATCTCGTCGAGGACAATCACTTCATCGAGCCGCCGTACACCCCAGAGCAGGGTTACCACCTCTCGAAGGATCTGGCCGATGAGGCGATCAAGATGATCCGGGACCAGAAGGCCACCAACCCCTCGAAGCCGTGGTTCATGTCGTACAACCCGGGCGCCAATCACGCGCCGCACCACGCCCCGCAGGAATACATCGACAGGTACAAGGGCAAGTTCGACGACGGCTACGAGGCGTACCGCAGCTGGGTCCTGGCCCGCATGATCGAAAAGGGCATCTTGCCCAAGGGCACGAAACTGACGCCGATCAATCCCCTGCCGGACTCGATGGCGAACCCGGCCGACTTCGTCCGCCCGTGGGACTCCCTGAAGCCGGATGAGAAGAAGCTGTTCTCACACATGGCCGAGGTCTGGGCCGGGTTCTCGGAATACACCGACGCGCAGGTCGGCCGCCTCATCGACTACCTCGAGAGGTCCGGGCAGCTCGACAACACTGTGATCTTCTACGCCGCTGACAACGGCACGTCCGGCGAAGGCACGCCGAATGGGTCCGTCAACGAGGACAAGTTCTTCAACAACTACCCCGATGACCTGGCCGAGAACATGAAGATGATGGACAGGCTCGGGAGTCCCGAGACCTACAACCACTTTCCGACCGGTTGGGCGGTCGCGTTTTCGACACCGTTCCAGATGTTCAAGCGCTACTCAGAGTACTCGGGCGGCACGGCCTGTCCCCTCGTCATCTCCTGGCCAAAGGGTATCAAGGCGCGCGGCGAGATCCGCAACCAGTACCACCATTCGGTGGACATCGTGCCCACGATCCTCGACATCGTCGGCATCCAGATGCCCAAGGTCTACCGGGGCGTGGAGCAGTTCCCGCTCTCCGGCGTATCGATGCGGTACACCTTCGACGCGACGCCGAATGCGCCGACGCACAAGAAGCGCCAGTTCTACTCGATGCTCGGCACCCGCGGGATCTGGGAGAACGGTTGGAAGGCCTCCACCGTCCACGCCGCCTTCCTCGGAAAGGGCCACTTCGACCGGGATCAGTGGCAGCTCTACCACGTGGATGCGGACCGTTCGGAATCCGCCGACCTGGCGACGCAGTATCCGCAGAAGCTGGCGGCATTGAAGAGCGCGTGGTTCGAGGAAGCCAGGATCAATCTGGTCCTGCCTCTCGACGACCGCAGCGCCATGGAACAGTTGGGCGTCGAACGACCCTCGGCAGAACCGCCGCGTGACCGTTACGTCTATTACCCGGGCACGGCTCCGGTCCCCGAAGGCGTTGCCGTCAGCGTGCGCAATCGCTCGTACAAGATTCTCGCCAATGTCGAGATCACCGCGGCGGACGGGGGCGGCGTGATCTTCGCCCACGGCTCGCGCTTCGGCGGGCACGCGTTGTTCATCAAGGACCACAAGCTCTACTACGTCTACAACTTCCTCGGCATCAAGCCGGAGCAGACGTTCGTCTCGTCGGCTGAACTGAAGCCCGGCAAGTACACGCTCGGCATGGAGTTCACGCGGACCGGCGCCGGCCCGAACAAGGAATCCTTGGGGACGATGAAGCTGTACATCGACGACAAGGTGGTCGCCGAAGGCCCGATGAAGACGCAGCCAGCCAAGTTCACGCTGTCGGGTGACGGGCTCTGCGTCGGATTCGACAGCGGCGACGCCGTGAGCGGCGAATACCAGACGCCCGGCACCTTCCATGGCGGCACGATCCAGGCCGTCTATGTCACGGTCGAACAGGCCGCATACACCGACCTGGAGCTCGAGGTGCGGAGAGCGATGATGCGTGAATAGCGAGGGCAGCAGTATGTGGCGACTCGCGGACGGGTGCGGCCTTCGGCCACGCAACATTGGAAAAGGGGAACGTGGGTGATCGGAGGGGTCACGCGCTCCCTCGTACTTATCGCCGTCGGTTCCGCTGGTTGGATCGGCCTCGCCGCTCAGAGCAATGTCCCTCCGGAGCGGGGCGGACAGGTCGTGTCCCTCGGCATGCCACCGGTTTACGAAGGCTCCGGAGGAGTCGCAGCGGGGTGGTTTCGGCCTGGGGATTCCGCCGGTTTCGTCTTCAACGCCCACCTCGGAGTGCGGCGATACCTCGGGAGTCCCATCGTCGGCATCGCGGCCGTCGGGCTCGAAGGGTACGCCGGTGGCCGGACCGGCACGATGGATGGCGGCGGCCGGTTCCTGTTCTCCATCCCGGTCTTCCACGTATCGGTGGGCGCGGACTACAACGTGCCCGATGCTGATCTCGATCTGCTGCTGCGGCTCGAGTTGCCCATGCAGCGCGGCGGAGTGGTCGGGCACGGCTCACAGCTCCAGATCGACTACCTCCCCAGCCGCGCCAACTCGCTCACGTTCGGGCTGACGTTCCCCCTCTGGGGACGGCCCATGGGATCCACCCGGCCCATTCAGAATGCCGTGCACCTTGGCACGTTCCCCATCCGGCGCGTCGCCGCGCCCAGTAACGTCGACCCTCGGCTCGCAGCGGCGCTCGACTCCGTACGCGCTCACGCCCGCTGGGTGACCCGTTTCGTCACGCCCTTTGTGGACCAGGGCGGCACCGAGCCGGCGAAGGCGTACGGGGCGGCAACCGGCGAGCTGACGGCGCGGCTCACCTCCCGCTCCGTCGCCGACGAGATCCGAGACTATCACGCGGCGCTGGATTGGGCGTTCGCCATCGCGGCGGCACCCGGAACGGGTGGCCCGCCTGACCGGGAGCGGGGGCGCGCGCTCAGCATCGGGGCGCGCGACATCCTGCTCGAGTACGTGCTCCTGCCGTACGATCGGCTGCTCGGGCAACGCAAGGTCAATGATCACCTCACGGAGTTCCGGGCTCCGGCGCAGACGCATTTCGCCCGATGGATGCTGAACCAGTCGGGTCTGCCGGACGATCGCTTGGCGGCTTCCCTCTACGTCTTCCAAACACTGGTGGACATCATGGAGGACGTGCGCGAGTACCAGCTGAAGCGCTGGGACGACTCGCGCCTCGTGTGGCTACCCCTGCAGTTGGCGTTGACGCCCGACCAGTGTGACACGCAGGCGAAGCTCGACGCGATCATCGAGCGGGCGGGAGACGCCCGGTTCACGGGGGGGAACGCCTTCTGGTACGTCATGAACGAGTCCTTCCAGCTCGAGATGAGCCGCTCGGTGCGTGCGGCCAGGGACTACCACGTCCTGTGGATCCACGACTTCCGAGGCCGGAACGACAAGGGCGATCCCGACAAGATGGCGTTCGCGCACACGGTGGACTCCTACCTGAACGCGCTGACCGAGCGGGTGCGCGCCTACGACACGACGGGCAAGCTGCCGATCTACATGCTCTTTCTCGACCAGCATTATTTCGAGATCAACAAGAGTCGTCTCTTCCTGCGCGTGCTCGAACACCCGCTGACCTACCACCTCCACCTGCCACACGAGTTCGAAGCGTGGGAAACGCGCCTGGCGGCCGTGCAAGACAGCTTGCGTGCCGCGGTCGCGGCCTCTCGCCTGCTGCAGGCCGAGCGGAGCCAGTACGGCGACGCCTGGCTGGCGAATCGCGTCAAGGTACAGGTGAACATCACCAACCCGTCCGACTTCTCGTTCCAGAGCTTTCAAGTAGCGGGGATCCTCCCGGTGCCGGACAACATCATGCGCGATCATCGCAAGATCGCGTTCTATGATCTCACTGACGACGATCCGTACCGGGGGCTCGTGATGTTCACCGGGATGGGCATCGGCGAGCATTACGTCGGGCCCGACTGGGAAGACCGGGCCGTCATGATTCAGGGGCCCGCGGCGCAACCGGTCCGCGACGCGGCCCGCCGCCTGTTGCTCCAGCAGGGCATTC
>DATIXG010000114.1:0-69810 GCA_035518815.1 Gemmatimonadales bacterium
AACCCCGTCACCCTCCACAGCGCATACCCCGTCCCGACCAGCAGCACGACCGACACCGCGACCAGCGCCGCCATCGCGCGCCAAGCGAGCGCGAGCTCCGGCACACGGGCCACCAGGCCGAATCCCACCAGCACCGCGGTCGCGGCGAGGACGAGCGTCCAGTCGACCCAGGTGCGGCCGCGGGATCCGCTGCCGTGTCCCGTGAGTCCCGCCCGCACGTAATGCGCATCCACCCCATAGCGGGCGCCCTCGCGATGCGCCGCAACCTGCCAGCGCGCGTGCTCCGCGCCGGTCGCTGTCGCGAGCGCGATGGCCGCCGCGCCCAGGGCCATCAGCACGGAGCCGGCGACCGTTTGCGTGAGCGCCCCCCCCGCTCCCGCGCCTTGCAGCTCGCCGAAGACCAGCGTGCCCCAGAGCAGTCCCCACAGCTGATTCGTATTCGAGAGCGGGATCCCGCGGCTGATGCCGACGTACTTGGCCGCGTATTGCTGGAACAGGTCCCCCAGCACCCACACGAATCCGCCCGCGAACAGCCAGAACAACACCGACCGCGCCTGCGCGAGCTCGCGCGCGAGCGGGGCCACACCGCCCTGGTCGGAGAGCGCGATCGCGGTCATCATCACGAGCTCGCCCACCGTGAAGAACGTAATGAACGACAGGGGATTCATCCCGGTGAGGTAGGCTTTGCGATAGGGGATGTACATGGTGCCCCACAGGACGCCCGCGGCGAGGGCCGCCGCGACGCCGCGCAGCGCGTGCGCGTCCGGCGCCTGCTTCGCGGACGCCGCGGCGAGCAGCGTCGCCCCCGCGAACATCACGAGCGCGCCGCCCAGGACCGCGGCCCAGCGCGCCCGCCCCGCATCCCTGAGCTCGCTGAAGAACACGACGCCCCAGACGATGCCGAGCAGGCTGTTCGAGTTCCAGAGCGGAAACGCGATCGAGAGGCCGATGTCCTTGATCGCGTAGATGGTGAGCGTGTTCGCCACCGCCCAGAGGCACCCCGCCAGCACGGCCCAGACGACGAGATGCGGCGCCTGCCGTACGTCGTCCCCGATCGCCGCCGTACCGCGCAGGAGCGCGGGCACGCTCCAGCGGGCGAGGAACACCCCCACGACCATCGCGAGCGACACGACGACGGGCGGGATGCCGAGCGTGACCATCTTGGTCGGCGCCTCGGCCGCGCCAAGCCACGCGCCCGCGGTGATGCCGCTCGCGACGCCGATGAGCTGGAGGACGCGGAGCCGCGCATGATCGACGTGATCTAGCGGATCCATTGCAGCACCAGAAGACCGGCGACGAGCACGACGACCGGGACCCAGAATTGGATGTCCCGGAGCACGGTGCCGAAGCGACTGCGCCTGGGTACGTTCGTCATGTGAAGGAGATTATCCCCTGAAGCCCGGGCGCGCGAGTCAGACGGCGGTGTCGGTCGCCATGGGGCGCGCGGCCGCGCATGGGCGAACGCCGGTGACGACGTTCTCGGACCCGACCGCGTTCGTGCTCCTGCCGGCTGAAGCGAGGGCGCGCGTCGAGCGATTTCGCGCGGGCCCGCCCCTGCCGGGGCTGCGCCCGCGCCTCGCGTGGGGCTACTTGGACCGCCTGTCGCACGTGATGGTTGCGCGCACGGTCGAGATCGACGAGGTGATTCGCGCGGCCGCCGCACCGCAGCTCGTCATCCTGGGGGCCGGGCTCGACGGCCGCGCCTGGCGCATGCGCGAGCTGTCGGACGTGGTGGTGTTCGAGGTCGATCACCCGGACTCGCAGGCGGAGAAGCGACGTGGTCTGGCGGCGTTGACGCAGACGGCCCGCGACGTCCGCTTCGTTCCCGTGGATTTTTCGCGCGACGATCTCGACCGGGCGCTCGCCGCGGCGGGTCACGACCCGACGGCCGCCACGACGTGGGTGTGGGAGGGTGTCGTGATGTACTTGACCCGCGCCGAGGTCGAGGCGACGCTGGCAGTCGTTGCGCGTCGCTCCACGCCGGGCAGTCGCCTCGTGATTGCGTACCACAGCCCGGCGCTCATGCTGCTCGTCGCCGGATTCATCGTCCGCCGCTTGGGAGAGCCGCTGCGCTCGGTGTTCACCGCCGACCGGATGCGCGCGATGCTCGAGCGGCATGGATTTCGGGTGCTGCGCGACGAGGGGCTGCCTGCGATCGCGGCGGCCTTGTCGCCCGAGCTGGGCCAGATGACGCGCGTCATGAAACACTTCCGGATCGTGTCGGCGGACAGGCAAGGGGAGGACCATGCGTAAGCTCGCGGCGTTCAATCAGATCACGCTCGACGGCTACTTCACCGGGCCCGGCGGCGACCTCAGCTGGGCGAAGGCCGACGGCGAAGACCCCGAGTTCCAGGATTTCGTGCAGGGCAACGCGAAATCCGCGGGCGTCCTCGTGTTCGGCCGGGTGACCTATGAGATGATGGCGAGCTACTGGCCGACGCCGCTGGCCCTGAAGAACGATCCCGTTGTCGCCGAGGGGATGAACCGCGCCGCCAAGATCGTGTTCTCGCGGAAGCTCACCAAGGCGTCGTGGAGCAACACGACCCTGGTGAAGGGCGATCTTGTGGCCGAGGTCAGGAAGCTCAAGGCGGCGCCGGGCGACGGCATGGCGATCCTCGGCAGCGGCAGCATCATCGCGCAGCTCGCACCCGAGGGGTTGATCGACGAGTACCAGATTCTCGTGAGTCCCGTGGCGCTCGGCGCGGGGCGGACGATGTTCGAAGGGGTGAAGGGGCCGCTTGGTTTCGCGCTCGAGCGCACGCGCGCCTTCAGGAACGGCAAGGTTCTGCTGAACTACCGCTACGAGCGGGGCTCCTCGTGATCGGGCAACACCGGCAGGTAGGGTACCCACGGGCCGACCTCGTGTCGATACTGCTTCGCCATCACGCGCGCGATCTGTGTCACGTGCCCAAGATCGTGTACGACCCACGTCGCCAGCAACTGCCGGAGGGTCACCGAGCCAAAGTCGGGGTGTTCGCCCGTGAGATCGAGCTGGCTGGAGCCGAGGCGCAGGCCGCGCAGCTCCGCCAGGTTCTTTTTTCGCAGCGCCTCGAATTGGGTGAGCAGCTGCTCCAGGGCGCGATTCCGATTGAGTTGAAGATGCCGCGAGCGGTCGAAGGGCTCGAAGCGCCGATTTTCGCCCCGGGCGAGGATGATGCGAGCGCGCACCATCCAGTCGGTTTCTTCGCCGTCGATGAGGTGGCCGACTACGTCGAAGGGGCTCCAAGTGTCGGGCCCCTCGTTCGGAGCGGTCCAGTCGCTGGGGAGCCCGGCCAGGAGCGCGCGCAGCACGCCCGGCGTGCGCTCGAGGACGGCGATGCTCTTCTCAAGGTCGAACTGCACGAAGGTCACCCATCGTGAGGCCGACCGAATTCTAGGGTCAGTAGGACGACCCGTGCAACATCAGCGCGATCCGGCGCACAGACCATGGCGCGAAATCCCCCAAACTCATGCCGTCGCCTGGGGCACGTGGGTGCCCGCCCTAGCAGGGCACCATGCTGCGCCCCCACCCGGCCTATTTCGGAGTTCCGCGACCGCTCAACGCGAGGGGCTGGGGTATCTCGCGGGTAGTGCCGGTGGAACGCGCTGCGGCTGCTTGGGCGTGGTGAACCTGTTGGCGGCCAGCTTGTAGGTCGCTTCGACCGCGCGAATTGCCACGACCAACATGATGAACGCGAGGATCACGTTCTTGCCGCCCTGGGCCATCATGCCGAGGCGGTTCATCACGGTGACGATCGCTTCCCCGCCCGACACGACGAGGAGCAGGACCGCGGCGAGCCGCGAGTTCCACTTCCACAGCGCACCCGCCAGCAGCGCGAGCGCGCTTGCATCCCAGAACAGCGCCGGGGCGAGGAACGCCGCCAGGAGAGCCTGCAGGACGGCAACCGCGAGGAAGCCGATCGAGGCGTCCTTGACGGTCTTGAGCGCATCCTCGCGGGTCTCGATCTTCGCGAAGAGAATCTTCTTGTCGGCCATGGTGACGGCGTCCTTCCTTGGGCATGTACCCGGTGAATGCCAAGGGCGCGGGGCGCGAGGGAAGGATAGAAACCGGTCGCGGCGGGGGTCGTGACCCGGGTCACACCCGCTCGAACACCTCCACGGCCCAGACCCAGCTGCCGCCGCTCCACGCGTGCCGCATCCCTGCATTCTCGAGTACCGCCTTCATCAAATGCGGTGGATGCACGTAGGCCCGAAACGCGCGTCCGATCAGGCGACGCCAGCCGTTCGCGGCGCCCACCATCAGGCGGGTGAGCAAACGGGGCCGAGGGTAGCTGAAGGCGAGCACGTGCCGGGCGCGGCTCGCTGCCGCGCTCAGCATCCTGACGTAGTCGGGGTCACAGCACACGACCCGGTCGAGGGTGACCACATCCGCGGCGGGGACCCCGGCGGCCTCGACCGGAAACTCGGCGAGCTGGAACCGCACGCGGTCGACGTGCCCCAGCCGTCGCGCTTCATCGGCGGCGACACTCAGATAGGCATCGGAGGCGTCCACGTGGATGGCGTGGCCAAAGCCGCGGTCGAGCAGGAGACGATGAATCACCCCGATGCCGCCGCCGATATCGAGCAGGGACGCCTGCGGCGGCAGCGCGCGCTCGAGCACGCCACGCAGTAGGTGCCGAGTGGACGGCTCGGGCCCGCGGCGCCGGAAACGTCGCAGGTCATGCCGCGCGATCGCGGTATCGAACTGGTTGGCGGTGACAGCGCGGTGGCAACAGTCCATCACGCATGCGTGCAGTGGACGTCGAACCAGCTGGCCGTCCTGGTCTTCCGGACGTAGTACAGCCACGCATACGCGACCTCTTCCAACGAGCGCCAGGGGCCGTCTGTCTCCTCGGCCATGGGGCCGGAGCTCGAGAGCGGCCAGCCCCACACGTGGCCCGTCGCACCGCGCCTGTCCGGGGGCCGCAGCGCCCTGCGCACCAGGCGCGCCACGCGCGGTACTCCCGGCAGACTGCGTATCGCTCGCCGCGCGAGGTACGCGCCCGTGTCCAGGACGAGGCCCCACGTGTGCAGCGGGGGCGGCACGACCTGACGAAAGCCGCGGAGCTGATCGATCAGCTTGAAGCCGGTGTAGCCGCACCGTGCGGCCGTGAAGAGGTCTTCCAGTCTGCCCTCCAGCGCCTCGAAGGACAGATACTTCGGCACGGCGGCGGGCCTCAAGTCCTGCAGGCAAGCACTGCCGCCGCCTTCGATGTCGATCTTCATGTAGAACGGCACGCCGTACTCATCGAGGAGGCTGCCAAGCGTGCGCGCGGCAACGGGCGTGGGTGTGACCGCGAGCCTGCCACGGGACGCCTCGTGGCGGTCGAGGGAGCTCCACGCCCCGCGGTTGCCATGCGACACGTAGAACGTCGTCGTCCCGGCCTGCGGCGCGATCGCGACGTTCAGGAGCGTCAAGCGCCCATCCGCGATCTCCCGCGCGAAGCGCTTCTCGCACTCGGCAACCATCGCGGGATCGGCGTCGACGCCCAGCACCCGATGACCGCGCTGCAGGTAGTGCGCCGTGTCGTCGCCGTTGTTGACGCCGAGGTCGAAGACCAGGCTCCCGTCCATGCCGACATATTCTACCACTTGGCGTGGCGTTGCCGCTGAGGGCGTTCCGGCTCGTCTTGCCGCGCCCTGTCCCCCCGGTATCTTCCCCGCCCACGTGGACGTTTCTCCCCGCGGGATCCTCCCTGAGAGAGGTGCCCTATGATCCGTCAATTCTGCTGGTCCGCCGCTGCTCTCCTTCTGTTGGTCTCGACCGCCGCCGCGCAGGGTGCGGTGGGCAGCTGGAATGGGAAGACCATGATCGGGGCGAAGGACAGCGTTGTCGCGACGTACGTTCTCACGATCGCCGCCGACGGCAAATCCGGGACGATGACATTCCCCAATCACGATCCGATCGAACTCCGCGTGCTCGCAATGGGCGGAGACAGCCTGGTAACCGAGGCCGGCCCCTATCCAAGCGTCTTGCGGCCGGGGCAGACCGTCAAATCCCTCCGCAACGTCGCGCGTGTCAAAGGCAACACCATGACAGGCATGTTTCAGGCGACGTACGAAAACGGCGATGTGGTGAAAGGCAAGACTCAAGCGACCCGGGCGAAGTAGTCAGGGCTGGGCTTCACGCGCGATTCCGACTTCCTTCAGGTGCGGGGCGGTACGCTGCAGCAGACTGAAGGGAGGACACAATGAAAGGGTTCATCGCGAACATCGAGGACCTGACCGAGGAGAACCGGGATTTCCGGCACGTGCTTTACACCGGTCCTCACATGCAGCTCGTGCTGATGGCGCTCGAGCCCGGCGGTGAGATCGGCGAGGAAGTCCACGACACCGTAGATCAGTTCTTCCGCGTGGAGCAGGGCAAGGGAGAGGTCTGGATCGACGGTCACAAGGCCGCGATCGAGGGCGGCATGGCGATCGTCGTCCCGGCCGGCGCGCGGCACAACGTCAGGAACACGGGCGCAAGGGCGCTGAAGTTGTACACGCTCTATGCGCCGCCCGAGCATGCCGATGGTACAGTGCGCGCCACGAAGGCGGAAGCCGAGGCGTCCGAGGAGCATTTCGCGGGGCAGACCACCGAGTAGGGGTTGAAACGCTTCGACTAGGCCCTGCGCGGCAACCCCCGCTTCGCCGCCATGCGCTCCGCGACGCCCAGGCGAGCCGGCGGCCCGTGCCGGGCATCGTACGATGCCCGGGCGGTATCCACCTCCGCCAGGTGAGCGCCCGCCCAGGCCACGAGCCCGCGAATCAGCTGGCGCAGGGTGGCGCCGAGGGGCGTGAGCGCGTACTCCACGCGGGGCGGCACTTCGGGATACAGGGTGCGTGTGACGAGGCCGTCGCGCTCGAGTCCGCGCAGCGTCACGGTCAGCATCCGTTGGCTGATGCCATCGACTTCTCGTCTCAGCTCATTGAACCGCAGGGTTTTCGCGTCGCCCAGCACGTGGATGATGTAGACGGACCACGTGTCGCCCACACGCGCGAGCACGTCGCGGGCATGGCAGTTCGTCGGCGTATGCTGTAGCTCGGCCGGCCGGTTCAGCCCCGTTTTGCCCATTGGTTCCTCAGATGTGCCTGAGGCACGTTCAAGTGCCTGCTTTCGTCGCCGCCGGTCGCTCATTAGTTACTACCAGTAACTAACACACCGAAGGGTACCACAATGTACCACAACACGCCAACACTACTGGCACTGGGGAGCGGACTGCTCCTCGCGCGGGTCGTCGGTCTCCTGATGGCGGCGCACGGAGCGCAGAAGCTGTTCGGATGGTTCGGCGGCCACGGGCTGACGAAGACCGGCGAGTTCTTCGCGTATCTCGGGTTTCACCCCGGCAAGGCGTTCGCGACGGCGGCCGCGCTCGGCGAATTCGGCGGTGGGCTGCTCGTGGCACTGGGCCTGCTCGGACCGGTGGGTCCGGCCCTCGTGACGTCCGTCATGGTCGTCGCGATGATCACCGTCCACCGCACGCACGGACTGTTTGCGAGCGACAACGGCATCGAGGTGCCGCTCCTGTACATGACCGCGATGCTGGGCCTCGTCCTCACGGGATATGGCCCGTATTCCCTCGACGCGTGGCTCGGGATCGCGGGTCGCTGGACACCGGAGATCACAGGGATCGTGGTGGGTATGGGCGTGCTGGGCGGGCTCGCGAACGTGGCCATCCGGCGTCCACCGCCGACGACGGCCAGGGCATAGCCCGGCGTTGCGCGAGGAGCTTACAGCACCTTCGCGATCGCCGTGATGGTATTCCAGTTCCGCGTGGTGACCGGCACGCCAAACATGCGGTCCAGCGTGCCGAGGTAGCTGATGACTTTCATGTGACGCCGGTATTGGCCGAAGACGAACCGGCCGTCGCGCGCGAGCACTTGCAGGAGCCACCTGCCCGTGGATGGAAGGCTCATGGGCAGCGTCGGCGCGGAACGGGGCAGTCGGGACAGCACGCTCACGAAGCGGGTGATGTTTGGTCGAGGCCGATGGTTTGAAAACGCACCGTGAGACAAGAGCGTGACAATCTCCCGGCTGCGACAGACGACGATTTCGGTATCGAAGGGAAGCCGGCGTGCGAACTCAGCACGCAGCCGCGTCTGGCTGACCGGCTCACGGACGACGAAGGTCCCTGCTGCGCCGATGTTGACAGCGCCGAGGTGGCGCAGCTGTTCGGCCAGTACGGTCGGTCGAAAGGTTCTGTGGCCGCCGACGTTGACGCCCCTCAGCAGGACTACGTGTGGCACGTTTGTTTCTCAGTAACGGCTTACGTCAACGCGTGCACGTTGCGGCCGGGGTCGCCTGCGCGCCTGAGGGAAGGCTGACGGTCCATCCATCGGCCGCGGCCGGCACGAAGGTCGCCGTGCTCGGGCCAGCCATCAAGGGATTGCCCGGTGGTCTCAACGCTCCGAGCGATAAGGGGTCCGCGCTGGTCCAGAGGTACTTGATGGTATCAGCGGTGGGGCCGATTACGTAGAAATGGGCTGACGCCGCGAATGAAAAGCACGCCTGCGGCGTAGTAACGCGCCCGAGTTTGATAGACCAGAGTCCGCCCGGCGTGTGTGGCTGGTTGCTCGGGAACGCGAGGACATCGAGAGAGTCGCAGTGTCCGGCCTGGCATGAGTCGTTGATGACCAGCAAGGTCACATCGGACCGGGGCGCGACATGCGATGAGCAGCCAAGCACTGCGAGAAGAAGGACGGGAGCTACCCTGCGGACGGTCATCGTGCACCATTCGACGGCGATTCAATCGGGAGGCTACGGAGACGCGCCCGTGCGGTCAAGTGCCGCACACGGAGCCTCGAGAGCATGGGACTTGTCGCGTCACCGCAACACGCCGCTTCAGGATGGGCTGGGGCTGGTGTTACGACTCCCGCCCCGTAAGGATTATGTAGATGTCCACCGGTCATACCCTCCGCCAACCCACGCGCCCCATCGCAATCGCGATGCTCCTGAGCGCGGCCCTCGGCGCGAGCCATTGCGGCGACGGCACCCTGTTATCGCTTGCCGTTCCGCCTCCCCCACCCACTACTCCCGCGCCTGGTAGTCCCGTCGCGCTTGCTATTTTTGTCCAGCCGACGAGCACCGGACCCGGTGCCGCGATCGCGCCCGGCGTCCAAGTCGTGGTTCAAGACGCGCAGGGCATCACCGTCACGAACTCGACGGCGATGATCACGCTGGGGATCAGCACCGGCACCGGGACCGCCGGCGCGGTACTCGGCGGGATTCTTTCCCGAGCCGCAGTCGGCGGTATCGCCACGTTCAGCGACCTCACGCTCGACAAGACTGGACCTGGGTACACCTTGACCGCGACAGCGACGAGCCTTGCCGGCGCAACCAGCATCCCATTCGATGTGAACACGCCGCCAACGGTCAGCCTGCAGAGCGACCCGGGCGACTGGGTTGGCCAGGGCCAGACCTATCGATACGATCGCGGGAACTCCCTCGTCACGGTCCGGGGCACGGTCGTGGGGTTCGGGGGGCATCTCGACGTGGGGGTCAGGGGAGACGAAGAGTGGGTGGGGGGGTTCCAAATGCCGGATGGGATGATGGAACTCGAGCCCGGCACCTATTCCGTCTTGGGATGGGAGGGCGAGGGGAGGGGATGCAACACAACCACAGGGTGGTTCACTATCGACGACGTGACGTACCGCAACGGTGCGCTGGCCGCCATCGATCTGCGTTTCGAGCAGCATTGCGACGGCGCAGTTCCCGCCCTGCACGGGACGATCCACTGGGACGCGGATGATCCCACCCCACCACCGGGGCCCGTCACTCCCATGCCGGCCGGGCTCTGGCAACCCGCTGCCGGTGCAACGCCGACAACGGGCAACTACGTCTACCTGGTCAGCGAGGTTGGCGAGCCCGTCGGTCAGGGCTATACGGTGACGTACACGCCGGCGAACGCGACGCTCACCTTCACATCTGCCGCCGCCCACTTCGACATCCTCGTCGATGGGCGGACGCCGGCGTTGGGCCATGGGTACTTCGGAGCTATGGTGTCAGTCACGGAGCTCCAACGGGGCTACTATCCCAATGTCAACAGCTACCCGTCAACAAACCCGACGAGGGGTGGCTTCGCCTGGAACGGTCCCCAGGGTTCCTTCTTCGCTCCCTGCGAGACAATCAGGGGCTGGTTTGTGGTCGATGCGGTGAGCTATTCGGGCGGCACGTTGACGGCGATAGACGTGCGGTTCGAGCAGCGTTGTAATGGAACAACTCCGGCATTACACGGGGCCATTCATTGGGTGCAGTAGACGCCTTCGGCTCCTCCGACTCCTCCAGGCGCCAGCTGGGGGCAGAATACCGAGATCGCGAGCGCACGGGCTAGATCGCCCCGCCGTCCCTGCTCACGATCGCGGTGAAGAACGAAGTGCCGGTGCGGGTGGAGATGGTGTGGCGAAGAAGCGGATCACAGGCTGGCGGTGACCGGTGAGGCTTTGAAGCCCCAGACCGTCAGGTAGACGCCCAGCGAAAACTCCCATGCCGCGATTGGCACCGCAGCAGCCCCGGCGAGAGGGCTCAGCGCTCCCATGACCCCGACCAGAATGGCGAACCACGTCGCGACGAGCAGAACCGCTCCGATCAATCCCAACACAGGCAGCCACCGCGGGACCAGGCGCGACTGGTAGAGCAGGGAGCCGAGCAACACGCCGTTCACGGCCGGGATAAAGCTCTGGGCGAAAAAGAACGTCCACTGGTACTGGGCCGCGAGCCCCTGGGCGGTGGCCAGCGCACCGGTTCCCGCGCCGGCCCGCCGCAAGGTCACGATCGACATGAGGCTGACGATGCCGACGTAGATCGTGGCGGCCTCGAGGACGCGTGAAGCGACGAAGCCCACCGCGCGCGCCTCGCCCTGTCGCTTGACGACAGGGTATAGGGCCACCGCGGTTCCGATACCGGCGAGCGCCACAATCATCTCCAGCAGGCCACCCACAATCACCCGAGTGTCGGGACCGGGGCCCGTGACGAAGCTCGGACCACGCACAGACCTGTACAGCCACAGGGTGGGGATCGACACAAACGTGAGCAGATAGAAGAGGCCAGCGGTCAACGAGTACTTCCGCAGTGAGTTCATGGGCGACTCCGCCTCAGGGACGTTTCAGGAATCTGAAGTAGAAGGCTGCGAACACCAGGACGATTCCGACGTTGACCGTCAGCCGTTCCCAGAACCGGTTCTTGAAGAAGAACACATCGATCGCGACGATCACGGCTGCCATCAAGACTACGTAGAGTGCGGTGGTGGTTTGGCTTCCCATTCTAGTCCCGTTTGACGGTTCGGCGCTCCTGCGGCTGCCCGACGGCTCCATGGGTTGGATCTCCAAGGTACGCTTTGCAGTCTAGTCCCACGGCGCCATCTCCAGTATCGCCAGAAATGCCGTACTCTCCGCGGTAATATCGACGCCAGCTCACCCCATCGGATCCTCCGCAAAATGACACGCTACCAGCTGCCCGTCCCGAATATCTCGTAGCGCGGGCGGCTCCTCCCGGCACCGCTCATTCTTCCTGGGATGCGGGCACCGCGGATGGAACGGACACCCTGCCGGTGGATGCGCCGGCGACGGGACCTCCCCTGAGAGCACGAGGCGTTGCCGTTGCTTCGCGGGATCGGGCACCGGCACCGCCGACAGCAGCGACGTCGTGTAGGGATGCCGCGGCGTCCCGTACAACGTGGGCGCCGGCGCCTGCTCCACGATCTTGCCGAGGTACATCACCGCGACCTGATCGGCCACGTGCTTCACCACGGCGAGATCGTGCGCGATGAAGAGATACGTGAGGTGATGCCGCTGCTGGAGGTCGGACAGGAGGTTCAATACCTGCGCCTGAATCGACACGTCGAGCGCGCTCACCGGCTCGTCCAGCACGAGGAACTTGGGCTCGACCGAGAGCGCCCGCGCGATCCCGACCCGCTGGCGCTGCCCACCCGACAGCTCGTGCGGATAGCTGTCAGCCAGCTTCTGATCCAACCCGACCTCGTCGAGCAGTGCCGCCACTCGCGCGGTCCGCGCCGGCCCGTTCGCCAGCTTGTGAATCGCGAGAGGCTCGGCCAGCGCCTGCTTCACCGTCATCCGCGGATTGAGCGACCCGTAGGGGTCCTGAAACACGATCTGCATCCGTCGCCGCAGCGCACGCAGCTCGCGGGGCGGGAGACTCAGAACCTCCACACCCTCCACAACCACTCGGCCGCTGTCGGGCTCCACCAGCCGTAGAATCGCCCGCCCTACGGTTGTCTTCCCGCACCCCGACTCGCCCACGAGGCCGAGGGTGCGACCCGGCGGGATTTCGAAGCTCACCCCGTCCACCGCGCGCACCGCCGGCCGGGCGGCGCCGCCACCGCGACCGAGCCCGAACCAGCCGCGCGCGGCCGCGAAATGCTTGACGAGATCGTTGACCTGGACGAGCGACACGGGCGCGGTCACGCGCGCGCCGTCCGGCGCTCGGGCTCCTGCACGAGCCAGCAGCGTGCGACGTGCGTCCCCGTTCCCGCGAGCGGCGGCTCCTCCACCGCGCACTTGTCCCACGCATACGGACAGCGCGGGTGGAACCGGCACCCGCCCGGCCAAGCGGTCGCCGCGGGGACCTGGCCGGGAATGCTGTGCAGCCGGGTCCGCTGCGCGTCGAGCCGCGGCACAGACGCGAGCAGGCCCTCGGTGTAGGGATGCAGCGGTTGCGCGAAGAGATCGACCGTGCGCGCGGCCTCCATCACTTGCCCCGCGTACATCACGAGCACCCGGTCCGCCGTCCCCGCCACGATCCCGAGATCGTGCGTCACGAGGATCACCGCCATGCCCAGCTCGGCCTGGAGTCGCTTCAACAGCTCGAGGATCTGCGCCTGGATCGTGACGTCGAGCGCCGTCGTCGGCTCGTCCGCGATCAGCACCTTGGGATGGCACACGAGCGCCATGGCGATCATCACGCGCTGGCGCATGCCGCCCGACAGTTGATGCGGATAATCGTCCACCCGTGTCTCGGGGTCGGGCATGCCGACGAGCCGCAGCAGCTCGATCGCGCGCGCGCGCGCGGCGCGTCGCGACAGACCCTGGTGAACGATCCCCACCTCGGCGATCTGATCGCCCACCGTGAACACCGGATTGAGCGACGTCATCGGCTCCTGGAACACGAGCGCGATCTCGGCGCCGCGTACGGCGCGCAGCTCCCGCGGGGCGAGGGCGAGGACGTTCCGGCCTTCGAGCTCGATCGTGCTGCCCGGCAGGATGTGGCCCGGCGGCTCGGGGATGAGCCGCAGGAGCGACAGCGCGGTGACGGTCTTGCCGCAGCCCGATTCACCAACCAGTCCCAGCGTCTCACCCGGGAAGAGATCGAACGACACGCCGTCCACGGCCCGCGCAGTGCCGCTGCCGCGCTCGGTGACGAAGTAGGTCTTGAGATCACGCACGCGGAGCAACGGCTCGGTCACGCCATCTCCTTGCGTGGATCGAGGGCGTCGCGCAACGCATCGCCCACCGCGTTCAGCGCCATCACGACGAGGGCGATTGCGAGCCCGGGAAAGAGCGTGGTCCATGGCGCGGTGGTGAGGTGCGCCGCGCCGTCGGCGATCATGTTGCCCCAGGACGGCAGCGGGGGTGGGACGCCGATCCCGAGAAAGGACAGACCGGCCTCGAGCAGCATCACGTTGCCGATGCCGAGGGCCGCGGAGACGATGATGGGCGCGGCGACGTTCGGCAACACGTGGCGCAGAATGATCCGCCGGCGCCCCGCGCCGAGCGCGCGCGCGGCGAGCACGAAGTCGCGCTCGCGTAGCGAGAGCACCTCGGCGCGTACGAGGCGGCTCGTGCCGAACCAGCCCGTCAAACCGATGAGCAGGACGAGGAGCGGCAGGGGCACCCGCTCCCAGAGCGCGATGGCCATGAGGAGCAGAAAGATCCGCGGGATCGCGAGTCCCACGTCCACAGCGCGCATGAGCAGCGGGTCCACCCAGCGGCGCGCGTATCCCGCCACGGCGCCGACCACCGCGCCGAGCGTGACGGCCACGAGCATCGCGAGCGCGCCGATCGAGAGTGACACGCGCGCGCCGTACACGAGCCGGCTCCACACGTCGCGACTGTAGAGGTCGGTGCCGAGGGGATGGAGCAGGGACGGGGGCTGATTCTGCAACGAGACGATCTCGAGCGCGTGCGCCGGGTCGTACGGCGCGACCCACGGCGCGGCGACCGCCACGGCGACAAAGAACGAGAGCACGAAAAGCCCCCCTGCCGCCGGGGGGTGCCTGAGAAAACGCCGCCCCGCGGCGCTCATCGAAGCGAATTTGCGTGTCTCGGTGAGCGCCAAGAGCGCGCAGGCGAGCGCGCCGCACAACGCCGCGAAGGCGCGGATGTTCACGCGCGCACGCGAATACGGGGGTCCGCCACGGCGTAGAGCACGTCCGCCACGAGGCTGCCGAGCACCACCATGGTGCTCGCGGTCACGGCCGTCGCGAGCACCACCGGATAGTCGCGTTTGAACACCGCGTCGGCCGCGAGCTTGCCCATCCCCGGCCAGGCGTACACGGTCTCGACGAGCACCGCGCCCGTGAGGAGAAACGGGAGGGACAACCCGAGCAGCGTGATGAGTGGCAGGAGCGCGTTGCGCAGCGTGTGCACGAGCACCACGCGGCCTTCCGGCAGACCCTTGGCGCGCGCGGTGCGGACGTAGTCGTGCCCCATGGCGTCGAGCATTGCGGCGCGCTGGTAGCGGGCGGTGCCGGCGGCGCCCACGCAGCCGAGCGTCAGCGCCGGGAGCGCGAGGTGCCACAGCCGATCGGCGACCCGGCCCACCCACGGCAGCGACGCGTGCACGACCGGATCGACCACCCCGCCCACCGGAAACCAGCCGAGCCACTCACCGAACACGAGCAGCAGGAACAGCGCGAGCCAGAAGGTGGGCAGGGAGCCGACGAAGAGCGTGGCGTAACCGAGGCCGATGTCGGGAAGGCGATGCGCGTGCACGGCCTGGTAGACGCCCAGCGCAAGGCCGAGCAGGAGATCGAGCACGAGCGCCGCGCCAGCGAGGACGAGCGTATTGGGGATCGCATCGGCCAGCGCGTCGGCGACGGGGCGGTGCAGGGCGAACGATTCGCCCAGGTTCCCGTGCGCCAGGGCGCCCAGGTACTTGACGTATTGCACGAGCACCGGCTGATCGAGGCCGAACTCGTGGCGCAGGTTCGCGACGACGCGGGGATCGATCGGGGTCTCGTCGCCCGGGAGGAACGGCTGGCCGGGCGCGAGGTGCAGCAAGAGGAAGGTGAAGGTGACGACGGCGAAGACGATGGCGATCGACGCGGCGACGCGCCGCACCAGCCATGTAGTCACCTAGCGCTCCACGCGGTCCCGGTCGATCAGGCGGTCGGGCGGCACGCGCCAGTTGCGGATCGTCGCCCACCAGGCGTCGGGCCGGATGGAGACGTTCTCCACTCGGCGGTGGACGGCGGCTACATAGTCCGGAGCGAAGAGGAAGACGGCAGGGGCGTCCTGATTGATCAGCTCCATGGCGGCGCGCCAGGTGCGGCGGGCCTCGGTGCGATCGAACGCGGCGCTCGCCTGCTCCACCAGTTTGTCGAATGCCGGATCGGAGTAGCGCAGATAGTTCGACTGGCCGATCCCCGCGGTGGTCCACGTCTGCGTCATGCCGGACGAGGGAGTCGGGTCGGTATTCCAGGTCTGAATCAGCGCGTCGAACTTGCCCGCCTGCGCGCGCTCGAGGAACACGCTGAACTCGACCTCGTCGATCTGCACGTCCACGCCAAGGTTGTGGAACTCGTCCTGCAGCAGGCGGGCGTACTGCTTCCGCACGCCGCTCGTGGTCGGCACCATCAGGCGGAACGCGAGCGGCGCCCCACCCTTGTCGCGGATGCCGTCGCCGTTCGAGTCGATCCAGCCCTGCTTGGTGAGCAACCGCGCGGCGGCCGCCGTGTCGTAGGGCAGGCCGCGCGTCTCCGGATCCCAGATGGCCCAGAGCTGCGACATGGGGCCCGGCGGCACCTTGCCGTACTCGCCGAACACGCTGAGCGCCAGCCGCTCGCGATCGACCGCCATGACGAGCGCATGCCGCACGTCCTTGTCGGCGAATATCGGATGCTTGTGGGTCGTGTCGCCCGGCGCCGCGAAGTTGAAGCCCAGAAAGCCGTAGCTCGCGCTGCGATAGGGATAGATGGCGAGGGTGGGCGCGGCCTTGGCGCGCTTGATGTCGTCCGGCGACACGATGACGTCGAGCGCGTCCGCTTCACCGGCCACGAGCTGTGTCACGGCGACCTGGAGATTGGGCGTGAAGCGCCAAATCAGCCGCCGGATGTGCGGGCGCCCGAGATAGAAAGTCGAGTCGGCCGCGAGCTCGAGACTCTCCCCGGCCTTCCATGAGACGAAGCGGTAGGGGCCGTTGCCCACGGGCGCCCGCCCGAACGCCGCGGTCTGCCACTGGTCGCGCGGAATGTTGCGCAACAGGTGGCTGGGCAGGACGCGCATGTGGTACACCGCGTCGTAGAACATCTCGGGATAGCGGCGGTGGAACCGGAAGATGGCGGTGAGCGAGTCGCGAACCGTGACGGCGCTGATCCAGTGCAGGGGCGCGCGCGCCGGCGAGTTGACCCGCGGATCGTTGTAGGCGTCGTAGCTGAACGCGACGTCGCTGGCGGTGACGCGCTGTCCGTCCTGCCAGCGGGCCCGAGGATCGATATGGAACGCGAGGGTGAGGGGTCCCTCCCACTCCCACCGCTCGGCCAAGAGCGGCGTGAAATCCTCGTCACCCACCGTATTGGTCGAGGGTCCGAGGTCGGCGAGCTTCAGGAAGATCTGGTCCGAGACCGCGAGCGCCGCCCCCGATTGCACCACGGCCGGCAACAGCGTCTCCGGCTCTCCCACCGAGGCGAACACGACCGTGCCGCAGTACTCGCCGGTACACCCCCCTTCGCGGGAACAACTCGAGAGCGTGGCAGAGAGCAGGGCAACGAGCGCGAGTCGAGCAGTCGAGTGGGGCATGGAGCCTAAGATTGTGAAGCGGTCACGGACGGGCAAGGATCGGGGGTGGTCGGATGAAGCGGCGGTCGGATGAGGCGGCGGTCAGGCGGTCGGCAAAGGCGTCGACGACCGCGGTCGCGACCTCCTCAAATCCGGCGACTCTACCGAGCACTGTCCGTAGCGTCGTTTCGTACCCGTCCCACGTCCCACAGCCGACCCGCGCTACCATCTCCTGCGTTCCGTCGAGCAAGATCGAACCGTGTTGCAAGAATGCCGGTCCCTGCCGTAGTTGGGCAGACCCGACGAGCTTGCGGCCGTTGGCGAGGATCTCACCGCCGATGGGAGTAGAGAAGCACGCGACGGTGGGGTGAGGCGACGGTGGGATGAGCCGACGGTGGGGTGCAAGCGTGGCTTCCACCCCCAGCGTTCGGAGCGCCGTCGCGATCAGCGCGTGGATTGCGTGGTACGCCGCCCGCAGCGAGCCAAACGGTTCAATCGGTGCGGCAACTGCGTAGGTGACCTCGTGCTCGTGCCACACCGCGCCACCGCCGGTGGGCCGGCGCACGACGTCGACACCGTCAGGATGCAGGTCCTTTTGATTGCGACCGAGCGATAGACAGGAGGGATTGAAGCGGTAGAGCCGAAGCGTCGCCGTGCCTTGGGCCGCCGCCTCGTCGAGCAGCGCCTGGTCGAGCGCCATATTCTCCGCGCCCGTGCAGCCGTCCGGTTCAACGCAGACCCGCCAGGCGTCGGTAGCGACCGCCGCCTCACCCGACGGCCGGTTCATACGCCTCCACCGGCGGACACACGCACACGAGGTTGCGGTCTCCGTACGCGCCGTCCACCCGGCCCACCGACGGCCAGACCTTGAAGCGGCGCGTCGCCGGCGACGGGAACGCCGCCCGCTCGCGCGAGTACGGCCGGTCCCATTGGTCGCTGATCAGGTCTTCCAGCGTATGGGGCGCACGGGTGAGCAGGTTGTTGTCCCGCGGCATCCGTCCCTCTTCGATCTCGCGGATCTCGTCGCGGATCGCGATCATCGCATCGCAGAACCGGTCCAGCTCGGCCTTGGACTCGCTCTCGGTCGGCTCGATCATCAGCGTGCCCACGACGGGGAAGGACACCGTGGGCGGGTGGAAACCGTAATCGATGATCCGCTTCGCGATGTCCTCGACGTCCACGCCCGCCGACTGCTTGAACGGGCGCGTGTCGATGATGCACTCGTGGGCCACCAGGCCGTCCCGGCCGGAATACAGCAGCTCGAAGTGTCCGGCCAGCCGGCGCGCGATGTAGTTCGCGTTCAGAATCGCGACCTTCGTGGCTTCGACCAGGCCCTCGCGCCCCATCGCGGCGATATAGGACCAGGAGATCGGCAGGATCGACGCGCTGCCCCACGGCGCCGCGGCCACGGTCCCGCACGACTGCGAGTGGCCCAGCGGGACCAGCGGGTGGTCGGGAAGGAACGGCGCGAGGTGCGCGGCGGTGCAGATCGGCCCCATGCCCGGGCCGCCGCCGCCGTGCGGAATGCAGAAGGTCTTGTGGAGATTCAGGTGGCAGACGTCCACACCCAGGTCTGCCGGGCGGCACAGCCCGACCTGCGCGTTCATGTTCGCGCCGTCCATGTAGACCTGCCCGCCGTGCTCGTGCACGATGGCGCAGATGTCCCGGATGGACGACTCGAACACGCCGTGCGTGGACGGATAAGTGACCATGAGCGCGGCGAGCGTATCGCGATGGCGCTCCGCCTTCGCGCGGAGGTCCGCGACGTCGATGTTGCCGTGCGCGTCCGACTGCACCACGACCACGTCCAGGCCTGCCATCACCGCGCTCGCGGGATTGGTGCCGTGGGCCGACGTGGGAATGAGGCAGGTGCGCCGGTGCGGGGCCTTGTTCGCCTGGTGATATGCCCGGATGACGAGCAGTCCCGCGAGCTCGCCCTGCGCGCCGGAATTCGGCTGGAGCGAGACGGCGGGGAAGCCCGTGATCTCGGTGAGCTGGCTCTCGAGCCTCCGGAACAGCATGTGGTAGCCCTGCACCTGCTCGGATGGCGCGAACGGATGCAGCCGGTTCAACTCCCGCCACGACAGCGACACCATCTCGAACGTGGCGTTGAGCTTCATGGTGCAGGAGCCGAGCGGGATCATGGCCCCGGTGAGCGACAGGTCGCGCGCCTCGAGCTGCTTGATATAGCGCAGCATCTCCGTCTCGGACCGGTAGCGATGGAACACCGGGTGCGTGAGATACGGGGAGGTACGCTTGAACGCGTCGGGGATGGCGGGCTCCGTCTTCTCGCCCAGGTCCTTCACCATGAACGGCAGGACGTCGTTCAGCGAGAACGCGGTCACGAGGTCCGCCAGGTCGCCCAACGTCGACGACTCGTCGAGCGAGATCCCGATGCGTGTCGGCGAGATGGCGCGGAGATTCATGCCGCGCGCGCGCGCGGAGTCGAGCAGTCCCGGCAGGGCCCACCGCTCGACCTCGACGCAGAGCGTGTCGAAGAAGGCCGAGTGCACCACCTTGTAGCCGAGGCGGCGCAGCGCGGTCGCGAGCAGCGCCGTGAGCGTGTGCACCCGCTCGGCAATGCGGCGCAGGCCCTCCGGCCCGTGATACACCGCGTACATGCTCGCCACGACAGCGAGCAGCACCTGCGCGGTGCACACGTTGCTGGTCGCCTTTTCGCGCCGGATGTGCTGCTCGCGGGTCTGGAGCGCCATGCGCAGCGCGGGCCGGCCCGCGGCGTCCTTCGACACGCCGATGATGCGGCCGGGGATGTGGCGCTTGTACTTCTCGTGCGTCGCGAAAAACGCAGCGTGCGGCCCGCCGAATCCCATCGGCACGCCGAACCGCTGGCTCGAGCCGATGGCGATGTCCGCGCCCCACTCGCCCGGCGGGACGAGCATGGTGAGCGCGAGCAGGTCGGTCGCGACGGTGACCAGCGCCCCCGCCTTGTGCGCGGCTTCGCACAACGCGCGATGGTCGGCCAGCCTGCCGTCGGTCGCCGGATACTGCAGCAGCGCACCGATCACGCCCGGCCCGAACTTGAACGTCTCGGGTGCGGCCACCACGACGTCGATGCCGCGGACCGCGGCGCGCGTACGGACGACGGCAATCGTCTGGGGGTGACACCCGTCCGCCACGAGGTACACGGGCGTCGCGGTCACCTCCGTCACCGCCTGCGTCAGGTGCAGTGCTTCGGCGGCGGCGGTGGCCTCATCGAGCAGCGACGCATTGGCGATCTCGAGGCCCGTGAGATCCGACACCATGGTCTGGAAGTTGAGCAGCGCTTCGAGGCGGCCCTGCGCGATCTCCGGCTGATACGGCGTGTAGGCGGTGTACCACCCCGGATTCTCGAGCACGTTGCGCTGGATCACGAGCGGGGTGATGCAGGGCGAATACCCGAGCCCGATGAAGGAGCGGAAGATGTGGTTCTGCCTCGCCATCCCGCTGAGCGCCTGCAGTACCTCACGCTCGCCGCGCCCGGGCGGCAGCGCGAGCGGCCGGCGCAGCCGGATGTCCGCCGGAACGACGGCGTCGATGAACTCGTCGAGCGAGCGGTAGCCCAGGAGCTCGACCATGTCCTGAACGTCGGCGGGGCGGGGACCGATGTGGCGGCCGGCGAAGCGCTCGGCCGGCAGAAGTGCCGTTTCCTCGGCGACCGGTGGCTCGGGTGCGCTGCGCGGCGGGTGTGACCGGGTGGCCAGGGTTACTCCCCGATGTGTTTCTTGTAGGCGGCGCCAGTGAGCAGGGCGTTCACGTCGGCCTTGTTCTTCAAGCGCAGCTTGATCATCCAGCCGGCGCCGTAGGGGTCGCGGTTCACGAGCGCCGGATCGCCCGTGAGCGCCGGGTTCACCTCGGTCACCGTCCCCGCCACGGGACAGAACAGCTCCGACACGGCTTTCACCGCCTCGATCGTCCCGAACGTCTCGTGGGGGCCGAAGCTCGCGCCGGGCTTGGGCAGCTCGACGTAGACCACGTCGCCCAACTCGCCCTGTGCGTAGTCAGTGATTCCGACCTGGATGACGTCGCTGGAGTCGGATTGTCTGACGTACTCGTGGTCCTGGGTGTAACGCAGTTCGTCGGGGATGTTCGACATGGACGGTGGCTATTCGTGTAGGGTGCGGTAGGGCCGAAGGTTACAGATCACGGGAGGGGGTGTCAAGCTAGTCGGTCGGAGGAGGAAACACATCCGCGCGAGGGGCCAACCCGGCTCCGAGCCCGTCGGCGAGTGCGACGCGCCCGCCACCCCAGGGGCGAAGATCGAGCCGCACGGCCACCGGGTCGGGATCATCGCTCAGCAGCAGCAGCACCCCCCGCCGGCCCGCGGCCTCCCACCCCGCGCGGGCCGTCGCGCTCGCTCGGGCCGTCGCCACGATGGCGAGCGGCGGCGGGGTGGCGCTCGTGGCGCGTTCGATCGCCGCCGGCCCCGCCGCGCGCTGCACGACAACTCCCGCGTCCTCGTAGCGGGCGGCGATCGCTCCGAGGGTGGGCGGCTCGTCCTTGGCGTCGGCGGCGGCGAGCAGCAGTGAGGCCGGCACCCTCGTGATGTTGCCGAGCGCTTGGGCCGCCGCGCGCCGTCGCAGCTCCCGAAACACCGTGCGCACCCGCGCCTCGAGCTCCGCCAGCGTGCCCGCGTTCTCGATCACGAACTGGCTACGCTCGCGCTTCTTGGTCGCGGGCATCTGCGCGGCAAGCATCCGGTCTACGTCGTCGTTCGAGAGGCCGCGCATCGCGCGCAGCCGGGTGCGGCGCAGCGCGTCCGGGGCATCCACGAGCACCACGACTGCGAACTGGGCGGGGTCGAGCGCCTCGAACAAAAGCGGAATGTCGTTCACCACGAGCGCGTCGCCCCGCTCGAGCGCCTCGCGTTGCAGCTCGTCGCGGCGGCGTTGCACGGCGGGATGCACGATCGCGTTCAGGGCTTTGAGGGCGACGTCGTCGCCCATGACCTTGGCTCGCAGGGCGGCCCGGTCGAGCGACCCGTCGGGGGCGAGCACGTCCCGCCCAAACCGCTGGACGATGGCGGCCAGCACCTGGCTGCCGGGCGTCTCCGCCTCGCGCACCAGCTCGTCGGCGTCGATGATCGTGGCTCCCCAGCGCCGGAAGAGACCGACCACCGTGGACTTCCCGGCGGCGATGTTGCCCGTGAGACCGACGTTGAGCACGGGGTTGGGGGCTCGGGGTTAGGGGTTAGGGGGTGACAAGGTAGTGCTTCGCGACACCACGCACCTAACCCCTAACCCCCAACCCCAGAAAAGCCTTCTCTCTTGCGTATTTCCGAGGGATATCCCAATATGTTGCCCAAGTTATGCGGGTTTTCTCAGGTATCCGAGAGATAATCGGCATGAATACTGAGGTTTCTCGATCCCCCCTTCTTCCCCCTCTACCACAAGGAGTTTCTAGTGAATAAAGCCGAGCTGACCTCGGCCCTGGCGATGCGGACCAAGATGTCCAAGGCCGACGCCACCCGCACGATCGACGCGTTGTTCGACGACAAGGGCATCATCGCCGGAGAGTTGAAGAAGGGCGCAAAGGTACAGATCACCGGGTTCGGCAATTTCGAAGCTCGCAAGCGCGCTGCGCGCGTAGGGCGGAACCCCAAGACAGGCAGCGCGATCCAGATCAAAGCCTCCATCGCCCCGGCGTTCCGGGCGGGCAAGCAGCTCAAGATGGTGGTGAACAAGAAGTAGCTGTCGCTGCAGCACGCTGCACTCACGGGCTGCCCCGCTGGGCAGCCCGTCAGCGTTTCAGGAGGGTCCGGGGAAGGTCAGCGTGAGGCCCCGTTGGCATCGGGCGCACGTGACCGGGGCTGGCGCCTCGCGGCGACGGCCGAGGTCGAAAGTCTGCTCGGCGCCGCAGTCGGGGCACGTGCCGCGCGCGTCGCGAGTCAGCTCGGCCGTCCCGAGTCGTTCGAAGAATTGATAGATGCCGAACAGGAGGAACCCCGGCACGAGCAGGACGTGCGCCACAGGGATGAACACACACACGGCCGCCGCGCCCCACGCCTTGCCGAGTCCGGCCCAGGCGCGGCGCCGCCGGGCGCGCCGATCGAACGACAACACGACACACGCGCCTTCCGTGATTCTTCCGCTGAAGCCGCTCAGCGAAAAGCGCTCAGGGCGGGCCGGATCGGCTGCGGGCATTCTTCAGGCGTAACGATCCAGCCGGGCGGCGACGCGGCGGCCGCGCACCGTCACACCGCCCAGTGCTTGCACCGCGCGTTCCACGACCGACGGGGCGACCTCCACGACGCTGAACGTTTCCCGTACGTCGATGCGACCGATCTGAGATTTCTCGAGACCGACCTCGCGTATCAACGCCCCGACCAGGTCCTTGGCACCCGCGCGATCCTTCTTCCCGACGTTGAGGAAGACCTTGGTCCAGCTCGGGGGGGGCGCGGGACGTGGGACGTCGGACGTGGCCCCCTCCGTCCCGCGTCCCACGTCCCCCAGGAGTCCCAGAATCGCCGCGGCCACCTCCGCCGGGTCGTACCGTTCGAACAGCGGATCGAGCAGTGCGAGCTCCGCATCGTGCTCGCCCTGTTCGATCCGTCGCCCGATGCGCTCCCGCAGTGCCGCGGCTCGGTCCCGCGCGCGATCCGCGCTGGAGGAGAGGGCGAGCGGGGCCAGCGGTGCGGCGATCGAGCGGAGGTAGGGAAGCTGGCCTCCCGTGACGAACATGACCGGCGCTCCGGCGGAGAGCCCCGTGAGCGCGGCAAACTGGGCGCGGGTAGGGAGCGTGAGGCAGATGACCGCATCGCAGGTGGGAAGGGGTGGCGTAATCTCGCCGCCGTCCCAGACCAGGGGCCGCGCCGGAGCCAGGAGATCGAGCGTATCCCGGAGCAGGGTGGCGCGGTGCTCGGGCAGCGCGGCAGCGACGGCGTATCGGGCCGGACCCAGAGGCGAGAGCGGTTTGCCGTCGGCGTCGACGGGGAGTTCGCCCACGATTTCGGCGCGCCGCGCGTGGCGCTCGAGGAAGTCGCTCAGGCGGCCGGGATTCCAGGAGAGCACGATGCGCCGTGCGTCGGGGGCGGCGCCGAGGATGGCGTCGAGCTCGGTCGCGGCGCCCGTCGCGACGGCCTGTTCAGGCCAGGCGATCACGAGCGTCGGTACGGCCTCGAGCTTGAGCACGGATTGGCCGACCAGGGCCATGAGGTCGGCCGTCGAGCCGGCGAGGGCGTCGGGTGGGTGTGACGCCAGCGTCCGGGCGGCGCGAGCGAGGCCGGTGACTGCGTGCACCCGCCAGTCGGGTCGTGCGGCGGCGGCCCAGGCGGCCGCGCAGACTTCATCGGGGCACGCAATGACGACGGCGGGGCCACTGCTCGGGGCCGGGTGGGGCGACGGCAGCAGGCGCCACAGGTCCCCCGCCTGTTCCGGCGCCGGCGGCGCCACCACGACCACATGCCGCCCGCGCTCGAGCGCGGCGCGGCCCTCATCCAGCGTCGTCACACGTGCCTCGATTGTCAAAGAGTTGTCACAGTCCGGCGTGGGGATGCTACGTCGCGCGCGACCGGATGGCAACACCATTGCGCGGCCCGCGCGGGCATGGGTATCGTGCCTCGACGTTCACCCGCACGGAGCCGCCCGTCCATGACGCAAGGCTTGTCGCCCAACCTGCAGCATCTCGAGACGTCGGCGACGATCGCGATTTCGCAGGAAGCCAAGCGACGCCGCGCGGCGGGCGAGGATGTGATCGATCTGGGCGCGGGAGAGCCCGACTTCCCCACGCCGCCCGTCCCGAGCGACGCGGGGATCCGCGCGATCCGCGACGGCAGGACCCACTATCCGGCGAACGAAGGCATTCTCGAGCTGCGCGTCGCCGCCGCGAAGCATCTGTCGGTGCTCTCGGGCGGGCGGCCGGTGAACGCCGACAACATCGTGGTGTCGAACGGATCCAAGCAGTCGCTCTTCAACGTCTGCTTCACGCTGTTCGGGCCGGGCGACATCGTGGCGATTCCGGCGCCCGCGTGGGTCTCGTATCCCCAGATCGTCTACCTGTCGCGCGCGCGGCCCGCCCTGGTGGCCGGCGACGCGGAGTGGAGCCTCAAGGTCGGCGTGCGCGATCTCGAGCGCGTGGTCCCCGGCGCGCGCGGCCTGATTCTCTGCTCCCCCTGCAATCCCACGGGGGGGGTGTACACGGCGGCGGAGATCCGCGCGATCGCGCAGTGGGCGCTCGAGCGCAAGGTCTGGGTGATCGCGGACGAGATCTATCGCCGCATCCATTACGGCCCGGGACCGGCACCGTCGTTCCTCGACTTGCCGGACGAAATGCTCGAGCGCGTCGTGGTCATCTACGGCGTGAGCAAGGCGTACGCGATGACGGGCTGGCGGATCGGGCTCGCGCTCGCGCCCGCGAAGATCGCCAAGGCGATGGCGGCGCTCCAGTCGCACACCACGACGGGCGCGAACCATCCCGCGCAGTACGCCGCTGCCGCCGCGCTGGGCGACGAGCGCGTCGAGCAGGACGTGCTCCGGATGGTGGCCGAGTTCCGCAAGCGGCGCGATCTCGTGGTGTCGACCTTCCGGCGGGAGCTGCCCGGGGTCGAGTTCGTGGACCCGCTCGGCGCGTTCTACTTCTTCTTCCGGGTGGACTCCTTCGGCGGCATCACCGGCACCGAGTTCTGCACGCGGTTGATCACGTCCACCGGCGTCGCCATGGTGCCGGGGTCGGCGTTCGGCGACGACCGCTACGTGCGGATGTCGTACGCGGCGTCGACGGAGCATATCGGGAAGGCGCTCGAGCGGATCGTCAATTTTGCGAAGAAGCTGGGGGACTAGAAGGGACGGGGGACGAGGGAAGGGGGACGGGTGGTGCGGGGAAACGATCACGCGCGCGTCGTATTGACGCCCTCAGTCCTGCGTCGCAGTCGATCTTTCAATGCGTGCGAAGACTCGATTCGCTGCAAGCGTGGACGCGGGGACGTCTCGTCGCTCGGCTGGCCTACCGTCTGACCTTGGAGCCGCCTCTCAGTCGTCATTTTGGTCTCGCTGACCAGATTCGCCGAGCCGCCGCCGCTATTCCTGCCAACATTGCCGAGGGGTACGCTCTTGGGACGACCCCTCAGTTCATTCGCTTTCTACGAATCGCGTTGGGCTCCGCGACGGAGCTGTGCACGCACCTGGAGCTGGCGCGCGATCTGAACCTCGTGCCTGAGCGAACTGTCGATGAAACCCTATCTGTGGCGAACCAGGTAGTCGGTCTACTGATCGGATTGATCTACAGTCTGAAGCGCCGGTCTGTCCCCACCCCTCCCTCATCCCCCGTCTCTCGTCCCTAGATCTTGGCTGGTCTATGCGAGAGCACCTCGATCCCCGTCTCCGTCATCACGCAGTCATCCTCGATCCGCACGCCGAATTTTCCGGGCTGGTACACGCCGGGCTCGATGGTAAAGGTCATCCCGGGTTCCAGTCGCGTTTCGCTGCCGTCCACGAGATAGGGCGGTTCGTGCACCTCGAGCCCGAAGCCGTGGCCGAGGCGATGGGTGAACTGGGGGCCGTATCCCGCCGCGGCGATCACCTGGCGCGCCGCGCGATCCAGCTCCTGTCCCTGGGTCAGGAGCGGCCGCCCCAGCGCGATCGCGGCGGTCTGCGCGTCATGCAGCAGGTTGAAGATGGTCTTGAATTCCTCCGAGGGTCGGTCGCCGAACCAGACGGTCCGCGTGATGTCCGACGTGTACCCCGCCACCCGGCAGCCGCAGTCGATCAGGACCGGCATCTCGGGCGCGAGCGTCGTTTCCGCGGGCGCGCCGTGCGGGAACGCACTCGAGGGCCCGAACTGCACGAGCCCGTCGCCGTCGCCGCCCCGCCGCGCCATCTCGGCCGCGAGGAAGCGCGCGATGTCCTGTTCGCTCGTTCCGGGCGCGAGTGCGGCGAACGTGGCGGCCAGCGCGTCTTCGGTGATGGCGATCGCGCGGCGCACGAGATCGACTTCCTCTCCGGTCTTCACCATCCGGAGCCGCTCGGTGACCGGGCGGGCGTCCTCGAAGCGCCAGCCGCCGAGCGCGTCCTTGATGCCGAGGAACGTGGCGTAGTCCGTCGACGAGTCGAGTGCGATCGTGCCGGTGCCGCGGACCTTGTGCTTCCGCACCGCCTTGGTCACCAGCTTGAACGGGTCGTCCCGTTCCTCCCATCCGGTGACGTCGGCGATCGGCGTGCGCGCCTTGATGCGCCCGACCTCGAATGCCGGGCAGATGATGGCGGGATCGCCTCCGACGGGCAGGACCAGCGCGATGAGGCGTTCGCTCCGGCCGGGGTTCGAGCCGGTGAAGTAGCGGTAGTTCGCGCCGGGGGTGGCGATGAGGCAGTCCCACTTGCGCGTCGTCAGCTCGGCTTGCGCGCGCGCGATGCGGCGCGAGATGGTCGCGGGGGAGAGGGAGGGCTCTTGGGAACGCGGAAGTGGGAACGCGGAGGTCGGTACAGGGGTCGCTCTGCTGTTCCGCGTCCCGCGTTCCCACGTCCGCGTTTCGAGCACCGCTGCCATCAGCGCTACGAAGTCCCGTCGCTCCATCCGTGCTAGCCCGCCCCTCGCGTGCGGCCTATATTATCCGCCCTCCCGCATGCGTGGAAGGCATCCTCACCGATGAACTTCGAAGCGCGCATTGAGCCACTCGGCGGCAAGCTTCCCACCGTGAGCTATCGCTGGGATCCCGAGACCGACATCCTCACCGTCGCCTGCAAGGGCGTCGCGAAGGCCACCGGCATGAACGGGACCGTGGACCTGGAGGGCGGTGACGGGTCGTTCGTCGTGCTCGACGTCGCGGGCGGCGTGTTGCAGGGCGTGGACGTCGTCACGTGGCCCGACGACGTCCGCACCGTCAACGGATTGGCCTCCCCCGAGGGCGCGAAGGACGGCCGTATCGTCTTTCCCGCCCGGCGCTCGCAGCCGGGCATCGCGGCGGTCGAGGTGGACACGGCGCTCATTGTCGAGAAGAACCACAGTGAGTCCGTATTCCATTTCCGTGTGGGGCGCCCTCGCCAGGTCACCCTGGTCCGCGTGGCGGACCTCTTCCTGGTCGAGGTGGACAAGCACTCGCGGGTTGCGGGCCTCTGGTTCCTCGACGTCCCGCCCTTCCCGAGCGTCGAGGTCACCGCCTGAGCCGGGCGGCGTCGTGAGCGACTCCCTGCCGCGGCTCGGGGGCCTCCCCGAAGCGGCCAAGTACGAACGGCTGACGGAACGCGTTCCCGGCGTCTGGTGGAGCGACGTCGGTCCATTCGCCGGGCTCCACGAGCTCAATGCGGTCCGGGTTCACTACTTCCGCAAGGCGTTCGGCGGATTCGGCAGGCGGCGCGCCCTGGACGTGGGATGCGGCGGCGGGATTCTCGCCGAGTCGCTCGCCCGCGAGGGGGCGGCGGTCACCGGGGTCGACCCGTCGGACCGGTCCCTCGCGGCGGCGCGCGAGCATGCGGGCAAGGCCGGGCTCACGATCGACTATCGCCGCGGCACCGCCGAGGAGCTGCTCGGCGCCGGCCTCGAAGGGACCTTCGATCTCGTGTTCGCCGTCGACGTGCTCGAGCACGTCGACCGGCTCGACCGCGCCCTCTCCGCGATCTCCAGAGTGCTCGCGCCCGGCGGTGGGTTCGGCTTCCTCACGCACAACCGCACCATTGCTGCGTTCCTCCAGGTCGTCTGGGACGAGGAATACGTCCAGCACACCATGCCCGAGGGATTCCACGACTTCGCCCGCTTCATCACGCCCGAGGAGCTGACCGACGGTCTCACGCGCTACGGAATGGTCGTGCAGGACATGCGCGGGATTGCGCGGGGCGACGAGGGAGGGAAGGGGAAGGATGTGGAGGAGGTGGAGGGGAGTGGCGGCCGCATCCTGACCGACGATACCACCGTCACCTACATCGGCTGGGCGCTGAGGACGCGGTGAGCGGCGAGCGGCGGCTGCGCGATGCTCTCGTCGCCGCGGGGGCCGTGCCCGCCTCGCACGTCCCGGAGGAGAGCACGGGACGCGGCGACCTGCTCGAGGTCGCGGGCGCCGAGCTGGTCGAAGACGCGACGGTCACCGCGCACCCCGTGGCCCCCATCGCGGGGCCGCCCGCCGTGGCGTTCCTTGACGGGATCGAGCGCTGGCTGGTGACGTTCTACGACGGCGTCGTTCCGATCGTCCGGGCGTACGTGGCGGGCGCCGTGCGGCGCCGCGACGGCAGCCGCCGCTTGAGCACCGCGCTCGCGGCGACCCGCGAGTTTCACGTCGCGCCCCTGGCCGCCTTGCGTCCTGGCGTGCGGGCGGCGCTCGAGGCGAGCGAGATCGAGCTCGTCGACGTCGCCGCGGATGCGCAGCAGGCAACGCAGCCGGGCCGCGCGCTCGAGGCGGCGCGGCGCGTGGTGGAGAATGCGCGAGTCGCTCTCGAGAAGGCGCTCGGCGAGCGCCACGCCGCGGCGCTCGGGCCGGACGAATGGCTCGTGGTGGACGGCGTGCTCTCGGAGTCGGCCGCGCTGTCCCGCCATCCGCGCGCGCTCGGCGTCATCAAGAGTCACGCGGCGCAGTACTTCGAGGGCGAGGCCCTCACCCGCGCGCTCACGATCCCCGATCATCATCGCTCGAGCGTGTTCCAGCCCCGGGGCCGCGCGCGCCACGAGGTCTACTCGTGGTACCTGCGGCTCTGGCCATGGGAAGGAAACGATCTGCTGTTCGGGCTGGTGCGCGTCGAGGCGCGCGCCCACGCCGACACCGTCGCCACGGCATCCCGGATCGCCGGGTGGCTCGTGCGCGAACGCGCGCCCGTGGCGACGCCCGACCGGCGGTGGGACCGGTTACTTTACCCCATGCACGACGTCGAAACGTATTTAAGAGCCCGCGCCCCCCGGGAACTGGTCCCCCGCGCCGCCTCGCGTCTGCCGCGGCGGGCATCGTGATCCAGCAACGGGTCCCATCTTCTCCGAGCGGCGGGACCCCTGTCGGTCGCGTCGTCGCGACCGAGCTCAAGCCGGCCACCCCGCATCAATTCCATTTCTGGACGGCGAACGAGACGAGCATCGGGATCGGGGCGATCGTCCGCGTCGAAGAAGACGGACGAGAAACGGGGGACGGGGGACGGGTGGTGTACGGCGTGGTGACGGATGCCATGGCCTACTCCGACCTGGCGACTCCGCTGCACGACGTCGTCGGGGCTGAGGGCGATCCCGCGCGCGCGGCGGAGAGCCCCACAGTGCGCCAGGAGATCCGCCTCTGGACGGCGGCCGTGCTGCGCCAGGAGCCCGAGGAGCCGCTCCAGCCCGTGCCGCTCGGCCGGGTATGCGTGGCGGACGACGCCGATGTGGTGCAGGCGCTCCGCATGGATGCCTACCTGACCGGCGCGACGCCGAGCGGGATTCCGGTCGGCCTCTACACGTCCGGCGGCCTCGAGGCGCCGGTGTACCTCGATGCCGATTTCCTGCTCGGTCCCGAGGCCGCGCACTTGAACATCTCGGGCGTCTCGGGACTGGCGACCAAGACGAGCGCCGTGGAATTCCTGCTCTCGTCCATCTTCCAGCACTTTCCGGCGCACAAGGGCCGCGTTGCCGCCGTGTGCTTCAACGTGAAGGGGCCCGACCTGTGCTTCCTCGATCAGCCGGGCCCCCTGGACGACGCGGACCGGCGGCGCTACGAGCGGCTGGGCGTGACACCGCAGCCATTCGCGCGCGTACGGTACTACGCGCCGTTCAAGGCCGACGGGGTGAACCTCAACACGTTGCGCACCCACCCCGATCTCGCGGGCAACGTCGAGCCCCTGGTGTGGGGGCTCGAAGAGGTGCTCGACTTCGCAGAAGTGCTCTTGAACCGGGACGACATCGACGCGAAGGCCGACGCCTTTATCGATTTCCTGTCCGACCGCGTGGTGCGCCGCGAGTTCGACGATGGGTTCGGGGGCACGCACCGGGTGCAGACGTTCGCCGACCTGGACCGGCTGTTCCGGGCCATCTTCGACGGGCTCGAGAGCGCGGGCCGGAGCGACATGTGGCGCACCCATCACGTGGCGACGATTCGTAAGGTGCGGAACCGCCTCTCCAACATTTCGACGCGCTGCAAAGGGCTGGTCACCGACGACGGCCCGTCGAGCGATCTGCCGTGGGGCCGATTCGACGCTCAGACCGTCTACGTGGTCGATATCGCGAACGTCGATCCGCTCGGCCAGGACCTCGTGTTCGCGCGGATCGTGTCCCAGCTGCGCGAGCGGCTCGAGCGGCGCGACCTGGGCGTGGATGCGGTCGTGGTGTTCGTGGACGAGCTGAACAAGTACGCGCCGGCGGACGGGCCGGACACGTATGTCAAGAAAATGTTGCTCGATATCTCCGAGCGCGGGCGTTACCTTGGTCTCGTGCTGTTCGGCGCGGAGCAGTTCCGCACCCAGGTGCATCGCCGCGTCGTGGGGAATGCGGCGACGATCGTGTATGGTCGCATGGATTTCGACGAGCTGGCCACCCCCGGATACCAGGTGCTCACCCCGGCCACCAAGATCAAGCTGGCCACCCTTCCCGTGGGGGAGCTGATGGTGCGCCACCCGCACTTCACACAGCCCGTGTTCGTCCGCTTCCCGCGGCCGGCGGTGCTGCGCGGGCGCGATGGGGTGGGGCGCTTTCCGCCCGCCGCCGACCTGCCGTTCGAAGACGCGGTGGTCCGCCAGCTCGTGCGGATGGATCGCCGCATTCGGCCCAATGAGGCGAAGGACCTGATCGCCGACCGGACGCCCGACGACGTGCGCCGCGCCCTCGCCGCGACGCGGCGCGCCCGGCCGGAGGACCCGCTGGCGTTTTTCCGCCGCGCGCTCGGCCGCGCGGTGCCGGCGCCAGCCGCCGAGCGCCCGCGCGAGGTGGTGCAGCCCCTCAATCCCATTGCCGACGAACCCTACTGACCCGGGAGCCGACCGCATGGCCATGACTCGTCTGCCACACGTCGCCGCTCTTCTGGGCGTGATCGCCGCCGGCTGCGGGGAGGCGAAGAAGGTGACCCTGCGCTACCACCCGCCGCAGGGCTCGACCTTCCCGTACCTCATGGAGCAGAGCAACAGCGTGCGGTTCGAGAGCGGCCAGATGGCGAAGGTGCCCGAGCAGAAGATCCAGATGCACATCTACTTCACGCAGACCATCACGGGGCCGACCGACGGCGGGACCGGCGTGACGATGCGGTTCGATTCGGTCACGATGGACGGTCCCATGATGGGCCCCGGCTTTCAGGCCGCCCTCGACAGCTTGCGCGGCCGCTCGGCCAGTGTGGTGTTCGACGATCGCCGGAACGTCGTCAAAGCGGCGGGCGCTCCTGGAGGCGAGCCGAGTCCGGTGCTCGCGAAGGGCCTGCGGGGATTGTCGTTCCCGTTCCCGGACGGGCCGGTCGGCGTGGGGGACTCGTGGTCGGCGGAGATCGACCTGCCGCTGGGTCAGGTCGCGGGCGCGAATACGCCGTTCAGGGCCAAGACCAAGTTCACCATCCGTGAGCTCGCCACGAGTACGCCCGACACGACCATCCTCGTCGCTCTCGAGACGACGCTCCCGACGGAACCCATCGTCATGACGCAGCAGGGGCAGGCCGTCACCATGAAGCTCGCGGGCACCCTGACGGGCGACCAGCTGTACTCGGTTTCGCGCGGCGCCGCGATCCACTCGAAGCTCGGCGGCACCATCGGCATCGACGTGAGTGGCGGCAGCCTCGGAGCGAAGGGCATGCACATGACGATGACGCAGGCGACGTCGCTCAACCTGAGCGGCGTGCCATGAGCGGGTGAAGCTCGCCCACCTCGCCGATCTGCACCTGGGGTTCCGCCAGTACGAGCGGCAGACGCCGCGCGGCGGGAACCAGCGGGAGGCCGATGTCGCCGAGGCGTTCCGGCGCGCGGTGGACGACGTCGTCACCCAGCAGCCGGACCTGATCGTACTCGCCGGCGACATCTTCCATTCTGTCCGACCGACCAACCCCGCGATCCTCTTCCTCTTCAGGCAGCTGCAGCGGCTGCGCGCCGATCTGCCCGAGACCCCGATCGTGATGATCGCGGGGAATCACGATACACCCCGGTCCACCGAAACCGGCACGATTCTCCGGTTGTACGAGGCGCTGGGCGTCGAGGTCGTCGTGGATCAGGCGCGGCGCGTCATGCTGCCGCGCCTGGACTGCGCGGTCCTGGCCGTGCCCCACGAGGCCCTGATGCAGGCGGAGCGCCCGGCGCTCCGGCCCCAGAGCGGGGTCACCTACAACGTGCTCCTCGTGCATGGCCAGCTACCGGGCATCGGCGAGGCCCGCGGCACGGCCGAGTACGGCGGCGCGCCGCTCGACCTGCACGATCTCGCCCCGGCGCAATGGAATTACGTCGCCCTCGGCCACCACCACGTGGCGCAGGAAGTCGCCGCCAACGCCTGGTATGCCGGGAGCCTCGAGTACGTGAATCCGAATCCCTGGGGCCAGCTGCAGGACGAGCGCGAGCGCGGGCGCGAGGGGAAAGCGTATCTCGTCGTCGATCTCAAGACGGGCCGGGTCACGCCGCGGCCCATCGCGCCCGTGCGGCGCCATATCGATCTGCCGTTGATCGAGGGCAAGGGCCTCACCGCCAAGGAGCTGGACGAGCGGATCGCCGCCCTCGTGGCCGCGGCGAAACCCGCGATCGACGATCAGATCGTGCGGCTGCTCGCGTTCGACGTCGCGCGCGATACCGCACGGGCGCTGGACCACGCCGCCATCCGCGGGTACAAGGCGCGCGCGCTCCACTTTCAGCTCGACCTGCGGCGCCCCGAGGTCCATCGGGTCGAGCTGCCGGACGCGCCGGGACGGCGGCACACGCTGCCCGAGCTCACGCGCGCGTTCCTCGAACGCCGCCCGCTCGACGCCGACCTGAACCGCGCCGAGCTCGCGCGCCTGGGCGTGGAGTACGTCGAGCATGCGGGCGAGGAGGACCGCGGCTGATGGAGCTGCGTAGGGTCCACCTCGTCAACTTCCGCCAACACGCCGACACCGATATCGAGTTCGGCCCGGGCATCACGGGGATCTTCGGACCGAACGGTGCCGGGAAGACGACAATCCTCGAGGCCATCGCCTGGGCGATCTACGGCGCCCAGGCCGCGCGCGGGGACAAGGACTCGATCCGGCGGCACGGGGCCCGGGGCAAGGCCGGGGTGGAAGTGGAGGTCGAATTCCGGCTGGGCGCGCACGAGTACCGCGTGACGCGCACGCTGTCCACCGCCGCGCTCGTGCTGGACGGCCAGGTGGTCGCCAACTCCCTCTCGGCCGTCACGGACAAGCTCGAGCGGGCGCTCGGCATGACCCACAGCGAGTTCTTCAATACGTACTTCACCGGACAGAAGCAGCTCGCGGTGATGGCCGCCCTCGGGAAGACCGAGCGCGCCGCGTTCCTGTCGCAGGTGCTCGGATACGAGCGCCTGCGCCTCGCGCAGGAAAGCGCGCGGGAAGTGCGCAATGCGCTGGCGGCCGAGCTGAAGGGTCTTGAAGCGGCGCTGCCCCATCCCGACACCCTGAAGCACGAACGACGACGCATGGAGGAGCGGCTCGCCACGGTCCGGCGCGCCGCGCAGACCGCGGAGAAGACCCGGCAGAGTGCGGCGGATGCGCTCGCGAAAGAGGAGCCGCGGTGGAACGCGTGGGTCGCCCGGCGGGAGCGCACGCTGTCGCTCGACGGGGAACGCCGCATGGCGCAGCAGGCGGTGGACGTCCGCCGCCAGGACTTTCAGCGCCTGGACAAGGAGCTCGCCGAAGCGTTGCAGGCCCGCGAGCAGGTAAAGCGCCTCGAAGCGGAGCTTGCGCCGATGGCGCGTCTCAAGCGCGACGCCGCCGAGCTCGAGCTGCTCCAGGGCGAAGAGGCGGCGCGGCGGGCCGATCAGGCGCAGCTCGACGAGCTGCGGCGCACCACACGCGGGCACGAGCAGCGGCTGGCGGAGCTGGCCGATGCGGACGCGGCGCTCACGCGGGCGGAGCATGAGGCGCGGTTCCTGGCGGATCGGCTGCAGGTGGCGGAGCAGGCCGCGGGGCAGGAGCGCGCCGCGTGGGCGCGGGAGAAGGAATACGCCACCACGCGGCGCACGGAGTTGTTGAAGCAGTACGACGAGGTGAAAGAACAGCGCGACCGGATCGGCGAGCTCGGTCCCGAGGGTGAGTGCCCGACCTGCCGCCGGCCGCTCGGATCCGAGCACGCCGCCGTCCTCGGCGTGCTCGATCGGCAGCTCCAGGCGATCGTGGAGGACGGCAAGTACTTTCGCCAGCGTCTGGAGCAGCTGGCGGAGGCACCGGCCGCGGTGGTCGCGGCTGAGCGTGCCCTGGATGCCCTCCGGGACGAAAGCCGCAAGTCGAGCGAACAGGCGGGACAGCTGCGTGCCGCCACGGAGGAGCGGGCCCGCGCGGTCGCCGAGCTCAAGGCCGCGGAGGAGCGCGCGGTGGCTCTGGAGCAGCAGCTCGACAAGCGCCGCGGCGGGTACGATGCGGCCCGCCACGACGCGGTGCGGGCCGACCTGCTGAAGCTCGAGCCGATCGCCCTGGAAGCGGCGGCGTACGAAGCGCGGGCGCAGCGGGCCGAGACGCTCGTGGGAGACGCGGAGAGCGCCGAGCAGGCGCTCTCGCTCGCGGAGCGGCGGGTGCGCGACCTCGCGGCGGCCGTGAAAGCCGAGGGATTCTCGGAGCAGGAGTACCGCCTGGCCAAGGAGCGCTACGATCGAGCGCTCGGCGAGCTCCGCGAGGCCGAGCTGGCGCTCGTCGAGGCGCGGGGCGAGCTGACGCGCGCCGAGCACGATGTGCGGGATGCGGCGCGCCGCGAAGAAGAGCGGGCGGGGCAGGAGCGTCACATCGCCTCGCTCAAAACCCGCCACCGGCTGCACAACGAGCTGGATCGCGCCTTCTCCGATCTCCGCGCCGAGCTGAACGCGGCCATGCGACCCGAGATCGGCGAGCTGGCGTCGGGCTTCCTCGCCGACCTCACGGACGATCGCTATCACGAGCTCGAGCTGAACGAGGACTACGAGGTGACCATTCTCGAGAACGGCGTCCCGAAGCCCGTGATCTCGGGAGGCGAGGAGGACCTGGCCAACCTCGTGCTCCGGCTCGCGATCTCCCAAATGATCGCCGAGCGCGCCGGCCAGCCGCTGTCGCTGCTGGTGCTCGACGAGATCTTCGGCTCCCTGGACGAGGCCCGCCGCCAGCACGTCGTGGGGCTGCTGCGGAGACTGGCCGATCGCTTCCCGCAGGTTATCCTCATCACCCACGTCGAGCAGGTGCGCGAAGGTCTGGACCGGGTGATCCGGGTCGCCTACGACCCGGCCCGCGAAGGGGGAGGGGCGAGCGTGGTCCGGGATGAAACCGCAACGCTGGGAGCTGCCGATGCGGGCGTGGCAGCCTGAGCGCCAGCTGCACGGGCCGGAAACAGCCCGGGAGCGGGACATCGACGCGTTGAACCACGTGTTCGCTGACTCTTTCACCGACCGCTACCGGCGTGACGGTCTGGTCGGCGTCCGGGTGCCGTACCTCAATCCCCTGGTCTGGCGCTACGCGCTTTCCGACGCGGGCGAGGGCGCGATGGTGTGGCGCGACGAGCGGGGCCGCATCGCCGCGTTCAACGTGGCCCACCGCTCCGGTTCCGAAGGATGGATGGGCCCCCTCGCCGTCCGTCCCGACCGGCAGGGGATGGGGCTGGGCAAGACGATCGTGCGGGCGGCGGTCGAGTGGCTGGTGGCTCAGGGTGTGACGACGCTCGGCCTCGAAACCATGCCCCGCACGGTGGAGAACATCGGGTTCTACGGCCGGCTCGGGTTCGCCCCGGGATACCTGACGGTGACGATGACCCGCGACGTCGGCGCGCGCGGACACCCCACGCCCGTGCTCCTGTCGCAACGGGCCGCCGCCGCTCGCGAGGCTGCCACGCGCGCGGCGCGGGATCTCGTCGCCAGCTTCGCACCGCAGCCGGCACCGGACTTCACACGCGAGATCGCGCTCACCGCCGAGCTTGGCCTCGGGGACACCTCACTCGTCGAGGGCGCGAACGGCCTCGACGCGTTCGTCGTCTGGCACTCGACCCCGCTCGCCGAAGGGCGGCCGCCCGAGGAAGTCCGCGTCCTGAAGCTCGCGGCGCGCGACGAGCCGGCGTTCATGGCCGCCATCGCCGCCACGGAGGCCGCGTCCGCCCGGGCGGGGATCCGGCGCGTGGCCGTGCGCTGCCAGACGTGCCATGAGAGCGTGTTCCGACAGCTGATCGAGCGGGGCTACCGGGTTCGTTGGACGGACCTGCGAATGACCTACGAGGGGTATCCGGAGCTCCGGCCGGGGGCGGGCGTGGTGTTCTCGAATTGGGAGATCTGAGATGCAAGTGTCAGAACACCTCACACCTCGCACCTGACACCTAGCACCTCACCCCTTTCGATTCATGTCCCCCGGCCTCCTCATCTTCATCGCCACCTATCTGCTCATCGCCGTCCAGCGGCTCCCGTTCGTCCATCTCAACCGGCCCGCGGCGAGCCTGGTGGGCGCGGTGGCGATGGTCGTATTCGGCGTGCTGCCCCTCGCCGATGCGTACGCCGCGATCGATTTCGACGTGCTCGTGTTCCTGCTCGGCCTGATGCTCATCGTCGGCTATCTCGAGGTCGGGAAGTTCTTCGAATGGGCGGCCGAGTGGGTGTTGCGGCGGGCGTTGACCCCGCCGCGCCTGCTGCTCGGGGTTGTGGTCGGCGGCGGCGTGCTGTCGGCGCTGTTCGTGAACGATACAGTGTGCCTCGTGGTCACGCCCGTGCTGCTCGCCGCGCTCGGGCCGCTGCGCGTGCGCCCGCATCCTTATCTGATCGGGCTCGCGATGGGCGCGAACGTCGGCTCCGTGATGTCGGTGACCGGCAATCCGCAGAACATGCTGGTGGGGATCTGGAGCGGGACGACCTTCGGCAGCTTCCTCGCCCACATGCTCCCGGTGGGCGTGGGTGGGCTCGCGATCGCGTACGGGCTGCTGCGATGGGCGTATGCCGCCGAGCTACGGGAGCCGTTTCGCGAGCCGCTCGCGCGGGTGCCCGTTGCGCTCGATCGTCCTCTCGTCGTGAAGGGGTTGCTCTTGTTCGGCGCCGCCGTGATCGGATGGCTCGCCGGGGGCTCGCTCCCGCTCGTGGCGATCGCGGCCGGCGCGGCGATGGTGATGGTCGCCCAGCGCGACCCCGCGTACGCGATCGACCGCGTGGAGTGGTCGATGCTGCTCTTCTTCGCCTCGCTCTTCGTCGTCATGCGGGGCTTCGAGCGGACGGGCGCGGTCGCCTGGATCGACACGCAGGCCCTGGCCTTGATCGGGCACGGCTCGTCCTGGCGCGCGGCGGCCGCCGCTAGCGGCGCGATGGTCGCGCTGTCGAACCTCATCTCCAACGTCCCCGCGGTCATCCTGTGGCGCAACACGGTGCCCACCCTGCCGCACCCGGACGTCGCCTGGCGCATCGTGGCGATGAGCTCGACGTTCGCGGGTAACCTCCTGTTGATCGGCTCCATGGCGAACCTGATCGTGGCAGAGCGGGCGGAGCAACGTGGTGTGCGGATTGGGTTTGGGGAGTATGCCCGGATCGGCATCCCGGTGACGCTCGTCACAATCGCCTGGGGCATCTGTGTGATCGTGATCACACCCTGAATCTGGCCTCGTTCATATCCTTCGCCGCGCCCGTTGGCCGACCTATCGCGATACGGAGGAGTGCTTCAAATGAACAGGATCTTGTCGAGCGTCGTTGCGCTGGGCGTGATGGTCGCAACGGCCGCGAGCGCGCAGCACGTGCGTGTGAGCCTCGGCGCTGGCGGCGTCGTTCCGACCGGCGATTACTCCACGATTGATAACGCTGGTTGGCACGCCCTGGGCGCCCTCGAAGTCAGTCTGCCGCGGTCGCCGCTGTCGGTTCGTGGCGACCTGATGTACGGCCAGACCGGCCATGACGCATCGTCCATCATCACGGGCAGCACGAAGCTGACGGGCGGCACGGCGGACCTCGTGTATCACATCGGCGCCCCCGCGGTGCCGGTGCGCCTGTATCTCCTGGCTGGCGTCGGCTACTACAACGTCGACATCAGCGGCAGCAAAGAGGGCAAGGTTGCCTTTGGCGGTGGCACCGGCGTCTCGATCGGCATGGGCCCGGCGCATCTGTTCGCCGAGGGCCGCTGGATGAGCATCCAGACGAGCGGGAGCGCGATGACGTTCCTGCCGGTGACCCTGGGGATGACCTTCGGGATGTAAGTATCAGGCGGTCAGTTGCTGCGAGCGGGGCCCGGTGGATGGTCACATCGGTGCCCCGTTTTCTTTGCCTACCACACCGCCGGCCCCAACGAATCCGGTCGCGCCATCGCATCTCCCGCGTGGCAGCTGAAGGCGCGCGCGAACTCGGGACTGAACGATACCGAGCCGTTCACGCGCCACTGCGGCGGGGAATGCGGGTTGGTCAGCGTCCGCACCTTCAGCGTCTCGGGCCGCATGAGGCTCCGCCACCCCTGCGCGAATCCCAGGAAGAACCGCTGCTCGGGCGTGAAGCCATCGATGGCGGGCGGGCGCGGTTTCCCGGCGAGCGAGCGCTGGAACGCGTCGTAGGCGATCTCGAGCCCGCCCAAGTCCGCGAGGTTCTCTCCCAGGGTGAGCTCGCCGTTCACGTGGAAGGTGTCCACCGCCACGTAGCCGTTGTACTGCGCCACGACGCTCCTGGCGCGCGCCGTGAACCGGCTCGCGTCTTCCGGCGTCCACCAGTCTCTCAGGTTGCCCGCCGCGTCGTACTGGCGTCCTTCATCGTCGAAGCCGTGCGTCAGCTCGTGTCCGATCACCGCGCCGATGCCGCCGTAGTTGACCGCGTCGTCCACGCTCGGATCGAAGTACGGCGGGGCGAGAATCCCCGCAGGGAAGGTGATCTCATTCGTGGTCGGGCTGTAGTAGGCGTTCACGGTGGGCGGGGTCATTTGCCACTCGCCGCGGTCCGCCGGCTTGCCGATCTTCGCCAGCTCGCGCTGCTGCTCGAAGGCGCGCGCCGCGAGCAGGTTCGTCGCGTAGGGCGCCGTGGCGTTCACGGTGAGCGCGCTGTAGTCCCGCCACGTGTCGGGATAGCCGATCTTCTTGAGCACGGCGGAGAGTTTCGTGAGCGCCTGGGCCTTGGTGGAGTCGCTCATCCAGGCCAGGTGCTTGATGCGCTCGGCGAAGGCGGCCTGGAGGTTGTTCACGATCTCGAGCACCCGCGCCTTGGACGCCGGCGGAAACTCCCGCTCGACGTACGCCTTGCCGAGGGCCTCGCCCAACGCGTCGTCGCTCGCCGCCGCGCAGCGCTTCCAGCGCGGCATGGGGGCCTTGGCGCCGCGCAGGCGGGAGTCGAACGCGAAGGACTCCGCGAAGAAGGCGGCGGACAGGCTCGGCGCTGCCTGGCGGACGAGGTGCCAGCGGAGGTAGGCGCGCCAATCCGCCAGCGGCGCCTGCGCCACGCGGTCGTTCACCTGGCGCAGGAACGCCGGCTGCGAGACATCGAGCTGCGCGGTGTCGCTCTTCAGCGCCGGCACGCCGAGCTCGTCGAAGTAGCGCGGCCAGTCGATCGCCGGCGCGAGCGCACGCAGCTCGCGCAGGGTCATGCGGTGATAGACGGCCTGCGGATCGCGCTGCGCCACCCGGGTCATCGAGGAGTCGGCGAGCGCGGTTTCCAATCGCAGCACGGCCTCGGCGTCGCTCCGGGCGTCGGTCGGGGCGGCGCCGAGCAGCATGAACGTGCGCGCGATATGCACGACGTACTCCCGCCGCAATGAGTCCGACCCCGGATCGGTCTTCCGGTAGTAGTCGCGATCGGGCAGGCCCAGCCCGGCCTGGTACAGCTGCGCGATCACGCGCGAGCTTTGCTTCGGGTCGATCTCGGCCACGACGTGGAACAGCGCCGGTATCTCGAGCCGGTGCAACCGCGCGATCGCGGTCGTGATCTCGGCGCGGGTTTTGAGGATGGCGATGCGCTGCACCTCGCCCGTGATGGGCGAGGCCCCCGCCCGCTCCACCCGGACGGAGTCCATGCAGCTCGCGTAGAACACACCGAGCTTGCGGGTCGTCGGGTCGCGGGCCGTGTCCGCTCCGGCGGCAGCGCCGTCGAGCACGCGGCGCAGCGCCTCGAGGTTGCGATCGATCAGCTCGCGCGAGGCCCCCGCGCTGGTGTACGCCGCGGGGATGGTTGCCGTCTTGAGCCAAGCCCCGTTGGCGTAGGTGAAGAAGTCGCGGCAGGGCGCGCACGTGGTGTCGATGTAGGCGCGGTTGACGCCGCTCTGCGCGGACGCGACGGCCGGCAGAGTGGCCAGCGCGAGCGCCGTGAGGAGCCGCTTCACGACAGGAAGCGCGGGGCGCCCGCGAGCACGCGGCGCGCCGCCAGCAGCACCGCCGCCGCCCACAAGACGTGCACCGGCGCGCTCCCATTGTGGGCGACGAACACGAGCAGCACCCAGACGAGGGCACATGCAAGACTGCCAAGCAGCGAAAGGTTCATGGACACGGTCCTATTGTGACGAACTGCCTTGACGCCCGGCGGACACCGTGTATCGTACCACGCTCAGGGGCGGAGAGCTCAATTATTGAGCCAACAGCTCGATCGAGGTTCCAGATACTGTAACCAATGTCATGCCCCCGCGTGGGGAAGGCAGACGCTACGGTGAGGGACCAGACATTACTTTCGGGCTTCAATAATCCTCTTCGTTCCTGGATGTCCGGTCGGCCGGGTCCCCTACGGGTTCCCGGCCGATCGTGTTTCAGGCGGGGCGGGGGGCTCGCGCGGGGCTCAGCGATCCCGGTTGCCCAGCTGTCTCGCGAGCAGCACCAGGTACACCTGGTCCCGGAAGTGCTTCGGCGCGAGCAGCGCGCGCCCGCGTACCACGAACCCCACGATCAGGATGGCCATCCACAGCCCGTAGGCGACGGCCACTTCCTCGCGCAGGTTCGGCCGCAGGAACTGGGCGAGCCACAGCACGAAGATGATGGTCGCGTCGAGCCAGTCGAACTCCATGTTCGCGAGCAGCATCACGCCCACCGCCGTCTGCAGCAGCGTCAGCAGGATCTCGAGCCGCTGCGCGTCGTCGAAGTGGAAGTCCATCCACACGCCGTGGTGGTGCAGGCCCGAGTAGCCGTAGACGAGCGGAATCATCGCCGCGAGCACGGTCCACTGGTTGATGTTGCTCGACACCATGTTCATCAGGGCGACCGGGGCGCGGCCCGCCCGGCGCGCCCAGTAGAATGCCGACACTTTTTCGGGGAACTCGGACAGGAACGGCGCCACCCATTGCACGAGCACGAATTGGCTCACGCCGAAGGTGGCCGCGAGGGCGAGCATGGACTGGAGGAACGGCTGCGCGGTCACGGCCAGGAGCAGGCCGCCGACCAGGAACATCCCCCAGATCGCCGCCGGGCGGCGCCAGCCGGGCTGGCGGTAGGCCCAGCGGGCGGCGGGCGGCGCGTCCTGCAGCTGCTCCGGGGCATGCGCGGGGCTGTGCAACAGCACCCACAGGTACGCGACATACAGCACGAGCAGCACCACCGCGTCGATCCACGTGAAGCTGTTCTTGAGGAGCACCACCCCGAAGTAGACGAGCGGCGGCACGAGCCCCACGATCTCGACCGAGTGCTCGGGCTCGAGATGAATCGCGGGCAGGTGGCCCGCCCGGGTCCGCTTCCCGCTGAACGCGAACACGAAATAGATCATCGGCCAGCCGAGGCCGAGCAGCAGCCGGATCGCGCCGGTGAGGTTCGCGATCGCGAGGTGCGCAAACTCCGGCTCGCGTCCGGCGTCCCAGGCGATCACCGCTTCGACCGCGAACTCGGGAAGGGTCTGGAGCCACGCCAGCACGGCGAGGGCCAGGCCCTGGGAAATGAGGAACTGCGCCGCTTCCGCGCCCCACGTCACGAGGAAGGCAGACGCGAGGAGGCTCGGGAAGGTCCAGAAGGCGGAGAGCGTGGAGCCTCCCGCCGCCCACAGGGAAGCGAGTACCTTTAGGCGCACGTGCGGCCAAGATAGTTCTGCCTCGGAGGCCCAACAAGTTATGCCTCGTTGCGTCGTGACGCGCTGCGTCCATTTCAACGCCGCCCATCGGCTCGCGAATCCCCGCCTGTCGGATGCGGAGAACACGGCGCTGTTCGGCGTGTGCGCGAACCCCAACTATCACGGCCACAACTACGACGTCGAGATCTCGGTCGAAGGCGAAATCGATCCGGCCACGGGTTACGTGATGGACGTTCAGCGCATCAAGGAGATCGCCAACGAGTGCCTGCTGCGGCACCTCGATCACAAGAATCTGAACCTCGACGTTCCCTGGTTTCGCGACCTGAACCCGACGGCCGAGAACATCGCGGTGGTCTGCTGGCGGGTGCTCGCGCCCGCCGTCAAACCCGCGACCCTGAAGCGCATTCGGCTGTGGGAGACCGACCGAAACTACGTGGAGTACGATGGAACCTAAGCGCGCGCTCCGAGCGGAACCCGCCGACCAGCCGACACCGCCCTTGGAAGAACTTGTACGCGGGCTCCTCGAGCAGCTGGGCGAGGACGTGACGCGCGAGGGCCTGGTGCAAACGCCCGCGCGGGTCGCGGCGTCGCTCAAGTGGCTGACGCGCGGCTATGGCATGTCGGTCGAGGACGTGATCGGCGACGCCCTCTATCACGAGAAGCACGACAATCTCGTCTGCGTGCGGGACATCGAGATCTATTCCCTGTGCGAGCACCACATGCTGCCGTTCTTCGGTCGCGCTCACGTGGCGTATCTGCCCAATGGCCGTCTCGTCGGGCTCTCCAAGATTCCCCGCGTGATCGAGGTGTTCGCGCGCCGGCTCCAGGTCCAGGAGCGGCTCACCGATCAGGTGGCGGACGCCCTGATGCGCGTGCTCGACCCGCGCGGCGTGGGCGTGGTGATCGAGGCGTATCACCTCTGCATGATGATGCGCGGGGTCGAGAAACAGAACTCGAAGACGGTGACGAGCGCGCTGCGCGGGGCGCTGCTCGAGGATGGCAAGACCCGCGACGAATTCCTGCGGCTGGTGCACGGCGGCCGCTCGGGCGCGGAGTGAGCGCGGGGCAGCAGCCCGCCGCCGCCTCCGCTTCTCCCCTCACCGGCCAGGTCGCGCTCGTCACGGGCGCGTCGCGCGGCATCGGACTCGCCGTGGCGGACGCGCTGTACGGCGCCGGCGCTCACGTGGTGCGCCTCGCCCGCAGTCTGACCGACCGCGAGCTCGACCGGCGCATGGACGTGCGCTGCGACTTGACGGACCCGAAGGCGGTCGAAGCCGTCGTCAGCCGCCTGCAGGGCTCGGATTTTCTCCCCGACATTCTCGTGAACAGCGCGGGCATTTTCTTCGTCAAGCCCATCGATGCAACGAGCCCCGCCGACTTCGCCCAGACCATCGCGACGAACCTCACGGGGCCATTCCTGCTCGCGCGTCTGCTCGTGCCGGCGTTCAAACGGCGGGGCAGCGGCCACGTGGTGACGATCGGGAGCATCGCGGACCACGCGGCGTTCCCCGGCAACGCGGCGTATGGCGCGAGCAAGTTTGGGCTCCGCGGGTTGCACGAGGTGTTGACGGCCGAAGTCGCTGGCAGTGGCGTGCGCACGACGCTGATCTCGCCCGGCCCCGTGGACACCCGCATGTGGGACTCCGTGAACCCCGATGCCCAGCCCGGGTTCACCAAGCGCAAGGACATGCTGCGCACGACCGACGTCGCCGCCGCGGTGTTGTTCGCGGTAACGCAGCGAGGGGTGACGGAGATACGACTGATGCCGGCAACATGAACGCGTTCCGCGCTCCGCGTTCCGCCTCACTCGCGCTCCTGACGCTGGTCAACGCACCGCACCTCGCCAGCACGCAACAGCTCCCCCCGCTCCCCGAGCCAGTCCCTGTCCTTGCCCTCGCGCAAGCGCCCGATCGGAGCGTGTGGGCCGGCACCTATGGCGCCGGGATCTATGTGCTCCGCGCGGGAGCCACGACTTGGGAGCACATCGCGCACTCGACCGACACCGCCGCGCATTCCATTTCCTGGGACTTCGTCCACGCCTTCGGGTTCGCCCCGCAGGGTGAGGTGTGGTACGGCACCGTCGGTAACGGCTGGGGCGTCTCGCTCGACGGCGGGAAGACGTGGACCAACTGGGAATTGAAGCAGTTGGGTCCAGAGTGGCAGTACGTCGCCCCCAACGGCATCGTCACACGGGGCGACACGGTCTATGTCGCGACCGCGGACGGGATCAAGCTGTCGTTCGACCGCGGCGCCACGTGGGCCGAGATCACCGACTCCGCGGGCGCGACGACGGCGCAGCACGTGTGGGGACGGATCGCAAATCAATACGTACTCGCGATCGCCGCGGGCGGGGATGGCAGTCTCTGGATCGCGCATCTGCGCGGCCTGGCGCGCTCCAGGGACGGCGGACGGACGTGGACGGAATACCCGACCTCCGATCGCGGGCGCGCGCTCATGGTTCAGAAGGACGGCTCCGTCTGGGTCGGGACGGAGGCCGGTCTGTATCGCTTCGACCCGGTGCGCCGCGCGCGACTCGCTCGCGTGAGTCTCCCTGCGGTGCAATCGCTCGCCGCCGCGCCGTCTGGCGACGTACACGCGCTCACGCTGGACGGTGTCTACGCGGCGACCGGCAAGCGACTCGGCTGCGACGCCGCGCCGCTCGTCACCTGCCGTCCTGATCACGGGGCGCTGCCGGACACCGCGGTGCTCGCGCTGCGGCACACCTGGTTCGCGAGACCGATCGCCCTGACCGACCAGCCGTACATCGATCAGACCTACCGCTTCGGCTCGACCATGGGCGGCAATTTCCAGCAGCACCAGGGCGTCGAGTTCAACAATCCGAACGGTACGCCGGTGCACGCCATTGGCGCCGGGGTCGTCGTGTTCGCCGGTCCGGCGGAGCAGGGGTCGAACACGGTGGCGATCCGGCACGACCGCACACTCAAGGCCTCCGACGGTGCGCGGTTTCTGTTTTCGGTCTACTATCACAACAGCGCGTTGCTCGTCACGGTGGGGCAGCGCGTGAACGAAGGGGACGTCATCGCGCGGGTGGGCAACACCGGCCGTGCCACGAACGATCACCTCCACCTCGAGGTCCACGCGTCGCCGTACGATTCGGTGTCATTGATTGTCGATCCGAACGAGCGTTATCCGCGCTACACGACGAACCCGGAGCTGTGGATCGCGCCGCTCGCGGGGACGGGCGTCGTCGCGGGGCAGGTGTGGGACGCCGATGGCCGACCCGTGCAACAGGCACGCGTGTACGGGTTGGGGAAGGCCGAGCCGCAGGAGACGCCGTATGCGTATGCCGAGACCTATGGGGAGCACAATCATTCCGACCCTGCCTACCAGGAGCATTTCGCAGTGAGCGACGTGCCGCCGGGGGATTACACGCTGACTGTCACGGTGAACGACCGCCAGCTCACGCGCCGCGTGCGAGTGAAGGCGGGCGCGGTCACCTGGGTGGAGTTCCGGCCCGATGCACATTGAGCTGACCGAGATGCTCGCGTGCCCGGAGCCGCACGCGCCGGACGTGCTGGTGCTCTCGACCGCCCAGATGAAGGGCCGGGTGGTGCAATTCGGGCTCGTGGGATGTCCGGTCTGCCGGAAGGAGTATCTGATCGCGAATGGAGTCGTCGATTTCAGGGGACGGGGGACGGGGGATGTGGGACGGGGCCCCGCATCCACTCCTCCCCCGTCCCCCGTCCCCCGTCCCTCTGACGTTCCGACCCTCCAGGCCCTCCTCGATCTCTCCGGTCCCGGTGGCTTCGTCGTGCTGCTCGGCGACGCGACGCGGCATGCGGCGGGGCTCGCGAAGCTGATGGGCGGGATTCATTTCATCGGCGTGAATGCGCCGGCGGGAGTTCAGTCGTCACCGGACCTGAGCCTGCTCGTGGCGCCGCGCGGCATTCCGCTGCGTGCGTCGGTGGCTCGGGGCGTCGTGGTAGGGGCGAGCATGGCGCGGGCGCCGTGGCTCGAGGAGGCTGTGCGGGTGTTGTTGCCGGGACGGCGGCTCGTGATCGAAGGAGAGTCGGCGGGGCGGCCGGCGGGGGTGAAGCAGTTGGCTGAGGGGGAAGGGGTGTGGGTGGGGGAGAAAGGGTAGTACTCGTCTATGGCGCGAATCGCATTCGCTCGCCGTCTCGCCCCTGCGGTGTCCATTGCAGTCATGCTGCTCGCGTGCTCGGATCCGCAGTCTGACGACTTTGTCTGGGCCAATGGTGCCGGTTGTCAGGCCGGCAGCCCCGCGCTAAGCCTCTCGGCAGCCCGGCACGATTCGCTGCCCGCCTACCCTGACAGCCTCCCTCTCTCCCTCGATGAAGTATTCTACCGCGCCGCGCTGCACACGCCTGGTGGGTTTGCAGGCGCCTATCTCGAGCCCGTGAATGGGCGAAACACCACCGTCCTCATGTTCGTCAACCTTACCAATGCCAGGGCCGCGCTCGACTCGCTGACGCCCTACTATCCATGGTCACACGCCTCTCTTGCCCCCGATTCGGTTCGATTCCGCAAAGTCCGCTGGGACTGGGTCCAGCTGTACGACTGGTACCGCTATCTGCTCATTGTTGCGGGGGTAGACGGATTGTCTGTCACTGACATCCAGGAGGTCAACAACCGCTTGGAGTTCGGGGCCGCGACCGCCGAGGATCGCGGCCGGGTGCTGCGGCGGCTCTCCGAGCTCGGCGTACCGTGCTGGCTGGCGGCAGTGAGTGTACAGGGATACGCCGTACTCAAGGACGGGCACCGACCGCCCACCTCGGGCATCGTCGGGCCGTGAGCGCACAAGTTCTCAGAGCCTAAAGCACAGCGCCGAGCGAGCAGGAAAATCCGGTGACGACATCCTCGCCGTCGAGCGTTTCGTCCGCCCTCACGAAGGTATCGGTCCCGTCCTGCCGGTACACCCGCGCGAGGCGGCGTTGGGGATCCACAACCCACACGAGCCTCGTCCCGGCGGAGAGCCAGTCGCCGGCCTTCGCCAAGACCTCACCGGGGCGGTCTCCCGGGGAGAGTACCTCGACGGCCAGGTCGGGCGCGAGTTCGGGGAACCCGATGGGCTCGGGCTCGATGAGGCGGTCGCTGCGAATGAAGGCGACGTCGGGTGCGCGGACGGTGTCGGGGTCGCGGAACAACGTGAAGCCGGTTTCCGCCGCGTACACCTGACCGAGGCGGTGCGCTGCCACGTGGTTGGCGAGGAGGCGAGAGATCTGCATGGCCACCCGCCCGTGTCGCCCTCCGGCCGGCTCCCGCACCACGAGCACGCCCTTCACAAGCTCTGTCCGCTTGTTGGGGATGTTGAGGTGGAGCAGCTGGTCCGCGGTCAACAGGGTTGGGCTTGGCATGTCGGGAACGTAGGTCGGCTCGGCAGGCATCGCAAACTCAAATCTTGTTCAACAGCTCAACGCAGAGTCAACACGCGCCCTGAGAGGGCGCGCTCGGCGCAGTGTGCGCCCTTACAGGGCGCATCCAATGCCGAGCCCGGCTTTAGCCCGGGTGATCCACGACGCTTCTATCCTTCGATGCAGGGGTGCGATTCGCCCGCTAACGCATGAAACCATGCAGACCACCAGTGCACATGGCGTGAGCGTGACTGGCCCGCGCCAGTGACGCCGCTCACGCCGAGTCTCGACCTCGAGTACGCCGGCGCACGGCCCGAACCTTGCCAGTTTCGGGGTAGCATGGTGTGACGCGGCCTCGTCTCCACACACGCGAGAGGTGGCTCGTGCGCACGGACGCGTGGGGGGACTACTTGAGACTGCTCGTGCTTGTCGGGCTGTTGAGCGCGACCCTCATCCAGCGCAGTTCGGCGCAGCGCTGGGAGCCCGAGCATTGGGTCCTCGCCGCCACGAGCACGACCTTCATTCTCCTCGATTGGTCCACGAGCGCGGATGCGATTCGCCGGTGCGCCGAACCTGGCGTGATGTGCAGACCTTCGGTCGAGCAAAATCCGTTGATTGGACCGTCGCCCAGCCTCATGACCCTTCGTGCGTGGTGTCTCTTGGCGATCGGCGGAAACCTGGCCGTCGCGGCGCTGATACGAGATCGGTGGGCGCGAACGGCGTGGTTTGTCGGCGTGACCGCGATCGAGTACGCGACGGTGTACCACAACGTCGGGGCGGGCTTCAGGGTCTCGTTGCGTCTCTAACACACGACGCGCTCCTACCCCTCCAGCGCCGCCGTCATCGCATCCCCCTCGGCGTACGTCCGGTCCACCAGCTCCTTGTACTTCTTCTCGACCACACGCCGCTTCACCTTGAGCGTCGGGGTCAGGTCGCCGGCCTCGATCGTGAAGTCGTTCTCGAGCAGCACCACGCGCTTCGGCATCTCGAACTTCGCGAGATCGCGCAGCTCGCCCATCACTTCACGCTCGATTTTTGCCCGCACGTCCGACAGCTCGATCAACGCGCGCCGGGACCCGAACTCGAGCCGCCGCTCGCGCGCCCACCCCTCGAGGCTCTCGAAGTTCGGCACGACGAGCATGATGGGGAACTTGCGCCTGTCGCCCAGCATCACGGCGTTCGTCACGAACTTGTTGGTCTTCACGAGATTCTCGATTGGCTGCGGCGCGACCTTCTTGCCGCCCGCGGTGACGATCAGATCCTTCTTACGGTCTGTGATCGTGAGGTAGCCGTCGGCGTCAAGTTCGCCGATGTCGCCGGTGTGGAACCACCCCTCGCTGTCGATCGCTTCGCGCGTCGCCTCGGGCTTGTTGAAGTAGCCCTGCATGATCCCCGGTCCCTTGGCGAGAATCTCTCCGTCCCCGGCGATCTTCAACGTCACCTCGGGAATCGCGGGCCCCACGGTGCCGACCTTGATGCGCTCGATCGGGTTGACGGTCAGCACGGGCGATGTCTCGGTGAGCCCGTACCCCTCGATCACGGGGAGGCCGGCCGAGAACAGGAACTTCGCGATCTCGGCCGCGAGCGGAGCGCCGCCCGACACGAACATCTTGACCCTGCCGCCGGTGCGCGCGCGGAGCTTCGAGAACACGAGCCGGTCGGCAATCGCATGCTGCAGCGCCACCCCCGCGGGGACCGCGAGGCCCGCGAGGCGATACGTCGCCCACGCGTCGCCCACCTTCTTCCCCCAGAAGAAAATCCGCCGCTTGAGACCGCCGCCCGCGAGCGCGTTCTCGAGCACGCGCGCGTACACCTTCTCGTAGAACCGCGGGACCGACAGCACGATGTTGGGATGCACCTCCCGCATGTTGTCCGCGACCTTGTCGAACGATTCGGCATAGGCGATGGTCACGCCGGTGTGCAGCAGGACATAGTCGACCATCCGCTCGAACACGTGGGAGAGCGGCAGCATCGACAAGCAGGTATCTCCCGCCACGATGGGGATGACCTGGAGGGCGCATTGCACGTTGGACCAGAGGTTGTCGTGCGACAGCATGACGCCTTTCGGGTCACCGGTCGTGCCCGATGTGTAAATGATCGTGGCGAGCTGGCGCGGCTCGACGGCGAGCGCCTCGGCGCGGAACTGCGGGTACTTGGCGCTGGCGCCGCGGCCGCGCGCTTCGAGGTCGGCAAAGCTCACCGCGCCGCTCTGCGCCGCCCCACCATCGAACACGACGACGTGACGCAGGGCGGGGAGGGCCGACCGCACCTCCTGGACCTTGGCGAGCTGTGTCGCGGTCGAGCAGAACACCGCCACCGCGCCAGCGTCTCGCAGGATGTACTCCACCTGTTTCGCCGTTAGCGTTGGGTAGATCGGGACGTCGGCGGCCCGGGCGCACAGGCACCCGTAGTCCGCGATCGCCCACTCGGGACGGTTCTCCGAAAGGATCGCTACGCGGTCCCCCGCAGCCACACCCAGCTCGCGGAGCCCGAGCGACACGGCACGCACGCGGCCTTCGACTTCCGCGTGCGTGAGCCCGACCCACTGATCCCCCGCCTTGTACCGGTACGCGGCCGGCAGGCGACCATGCTTTTCGACCGCGTCGAAGAAGAGACGGGTGAGAGTGCCTCCGGCGCTCACGGTTGGATCCGCACGACGAACGTGATGGGCGAGCCCGCCACCGTGGTCCCAACGGCGCGGCGCGCCGTCGCCGTCACGCGTACCGAGTCGGGGAGCGTGCCGCCGCCCAGGTAGCGGACCCGCATCGCCGCGGTGCCGGCCGCGTCAGTCAAGAGCGTGTCGACCGCGACCACAGCATGCGAGACGATGTCCGGCACGATGGTGACAGTGGCTCCCACGGGCGCCGCGGTGATGGTGAAGACCACCGGGCGGTTGACCAGCGGTACGGTGGGAGGCGTCGCGCCGGTGACCGTGTCTGCCAGAATCACCTGGAGCGGCGCGGAGACGGAGTCGTTGGTGGACACCGTGATGGTGTCGCGGAGCGCGCCCGCGGCGTACAGCGTGTCCGCCGCGCGGTTGATGGTGATCGTGAGGCTCCCGCTCCGCAACGTCCCCGTGCGAGCGAGGATCTGGGTCGACCCGGGTCGCCTGCCGAGGAACTTGCCCGTCATGCTGTCCAGCACGGCGAGCAGGGTGGTATCGAGGCTCGACCAGATGACGGGTTCCACCACGGTGTCACCGGCCGCGGTCAACGTCGTGGCGCGCGCGCGCAGCGTGTCCTGCTGCTCGACCGTGTTGGGGACGGTGACGACGATCGCGATGGGTTGATTCAAATCGATATCGAGTGTCCCGCACGCTGCCTCCACGCCCGCCGCGACGATCAGGAGACCCGCGCTCGCCCGGAGCCAACGGGTCAGGGCCCCTCCGCCGACAGGGCTTGCGGGGGGGGCGTGGCCCCCAGATCGCGCAGCGCCTGCGTGGCATGCTCGATCCAGCGTTGGGCGTCGGGCCCCTTGGGGGGGTGGGCGAGAAAGGCCTTGAGGTGTTGCTCGGAGCCGTCCGGGTCGCCGCGCTTGAGCAGCAGGAACGCGAGCCCGTAGTGGGCGCCGGCCAGGGTCTGGTCCAGCTCGAGCGCCCGGCGATAGTGCCGGATCGCCTCGTCGATGCGCCGCGTTTTGGTGAACGCGATCGCCATGTTCTGGAGAATGCGGGCGTCGGCGGGGTGGTCGCGCAGCGCCAAGCGGTACGAAGTCAGGGCCGCTTCGTAGTCACCCTGACGTTCGAGCGCGAGCGCCTCGTTGAGATAATCGAGGCGCTGGGGTTTCACCTCGTCGCCCGTGGAACGACCGAGCAGTCGGCGCCAAAAACCCATGTGCCGGAAAATAGCTTGCGGCCGCGTCGTTTTGCAATGTAGCTTCCGCCGTCATGCCCTCCTTCCCCGTGCCGCCCGTTCCGCCCGCGCGCCGTCCCGGCCGCATCGGCCCCCAGGCGCCGCACGGCGTCCTGCAAGTGGATTGGACGCTGTTCGGCGAGCTGTGCCGGGTCCTCGCACTCCGGATCTTCCGCGACTACGACCCCGAGCTCGTGATCGGGATCGCGAAGGCGGGCGTGATTCCCGGCGCGGTGGTCGCGAGCATCCTGCAGCGCGACTTCGCGTCGATCGCGATCACGCGCACGGCCAGCGGCGCGAGCCCCACCGTGATCGCGGGCCCCCCGCGCATGGTGACCGGCAAGCGCGTGCTGATCGTGGACGAGACCTGCGAGTCGGGCGACACCATGAAGCTCGCGCTCGCGGCCGTCCGCGAGCTGCAGCCCGCCGCGGTGAAGACCGCGGTGTCGTTCCGGACGGGCAGCTACAAGCCCGACTTCTTCGCGCTCGAAACGAGCAACTTCATCATCCTGCCGTGGGACCGCGAGATCATCGTCGGCGGCGAAATCGTGATGCGCCCCGACTACGCGGAGAAGCTGAAAGAATTCGGGGAGTGAAGGACCGCCTCGCCGACGCGCTTCGCGCGTCGCGCGCCGACTATACCGAAATCCGCCTCGAACGCTCCTGGACCTCGACTGTCGCCTTCCGCGGGCGCCGGCTCGAGACCGCGGTGGCGAGCGAGGACCAGGGCGGCTGCGTGCGGGCCCTGCACCATGGGTGCGGCTGGGGCGTGGCGGCGTTCACGTCGCTCGACCAGCTCCCCGCCATGGTGGCCCGCGCCGGCGAGCTGTCCCGCGCCGTGCGGCTCGACCAACCCATCCGCCTCGCCGAGGTCGCCCCCCGGCAGGCGGACGCCGCGCTCGACCTCGATGGGGACGTGCGCGGCGTGCCGCTCTCGGAAAAGAAGCGGCTGATCGAGGCGTACAACGGCGCGATGCTCGCCGTGGACGGGCGCGTCGTGGACACGGTTGCGAGCTACCACGACGACGTGACGGAATACTGGTACGTCAACTCCGACGGCACGGCCCTCTACGAGCTCCGGCCCGAAGTCACCTTGTCCGGCACCGCCATCGCGCGGCGCGACGGCGTGATCGAAAAGGGGCTCGAGTCCATCGGGCTGCGCCGCGGGTGGAAGAGCGTGCAGCAGGCGGGCGACGGCTTCCGCACGGCGGCCGAGCGCGCGGCGGCGCTGCTCGACGCGCCGGGCGTGGCGGGCGGCACCTATCCCGTGATCCTCGATCCCGAGCTCGCGGGCGTGTTCATCCACGAGGCGTTCGGTCACCTGTCGGAAGCGGACTTCGTCTACGAGAATCCCCAGGCGCGCGAGATGATGACGCTCGGCCGCCGCTTCGGAAAGCCGGTTCTGAACGTGGGCGACAACGGCGCCGCCCCCGGGTTGCGCGGGACGCTGCCCTTCGACGACGAAGGGACGCCCACCCAAGACACGGCCCTGATTCGCGAAGGCGTGCTCGTCGGCCGCCTGCACTCGCGCGAGACCGCCGCCGCGATGGGCGAACGAGCGACGGGGAACGCGCGCGCGATCTCGTTCCGCCACCCACCCATCGTCCGGATGACCAACACCTACATCGCGAACGGCCGCGGCACGTTCGAGGATCTGATCAAGGACGTGAAGCTCGGCGTGTACGCGTGCAGCGCATTCGGTGGACAGACGGTGCTCGAGAACTTTTCGTTCACGGCGGCCTATGGGCACATGATCCGGGACGGCCAGGTCGCCGAGATGGTGAAGGATGTCGTGATCGCCGGCAACCTGTTTCAGACGCTCGATCGGATCGATCACATCGCCGGCGACTTCCGCTGGAACGAGATGGGCGGCGGGTGCGGCAAGGGCGGCCAGTTCCCCCTGCCGGTCACCGAAGGGGCGCCGCACGTGCGGATCGAGCAGGCCCTCGTGGGGGGCGACGTCCCCGGGCCTTCGTGATCGAACAGCTGCTGGCGGAAATCCGCCGCTCCGGCAAGGTGGCGGCGGCCGATTGCCTGTGGCGTCAGGCCGAGCGCACGTCCGTGACCTTCGAGTCGGGCCGCCTCAAGGCCGCGGGAGTTGGTCAAGAAGCGGGGGTCAACCTCCGGGTCCTGGCCGGCGGGCGCATAGGGGTGGCGGGGACGACAGGAGCCGGGGCGGACGGCTTGGTGGCGCGCGCCCTCGCCGCCGCCGAGTTGGGCGAGCCCCTCGAGCTATCGTTTCCTTCCCGCACCGCACTTCCCCGGATCCCCACCTTCTTCGATCGCGCCGCCAACGCTTCCCTCGACGCCCTGATTGCGATGGGGAAGGAGCTCGTGGAGCGGCTGGCCCGGGACGGTTGCCAGGTGAACGTGACCGTCGAGCGGGAGGTGGGAGAGACGCGCGTCGCGAACACGGCGGGCACGGACGCCGCCTACCGTTACAGCGGGGTGGCCGTCAGCGCCGAGGTATGGCGCATCGCCGGCAACGACGTGCTCGCCATCAGCGACGCGTTCGACGGGGCGGACCTTCCGGATGCGAACCAGCTGGCCGCGGTCAGCGACTCGATCGGGTCCCGCCTCGAAGCGGCGCTCACGATCGTCGAGCCGCCGGAAGGCTCGCTGCCCGTGGTGTTCACTCCGGCGGGCCTCTCGGCCGTGTTGCTCCCGATCACGCAGGCGCTGTCGGGCAAAACGGTGGTGCAGGGCATCTCGCCACTCGCGGGCAAGATCGGCACCGAGGTTTTCGATCGGGCGTTCTCGCTCACCGACGATCCGTTGCGCCCCGGCCGCCCCAGCTCGCGTCCGGTGGACGACGAGGGCGTCCCGTCGCAAGTGACTCCGCTCGTGGAGCGCGGCGTCGTGCGGCACTTCATCTACGATCTCGAGACCGCCGCCCGAGCACACACCGCCAGCACGGGGCACGGGACGCGAGGGATTTTTTCGAAGCCGGGAGTGGCGTATACGAATCTCATTGTTGGGGAAGAGGGAAGGGAGAAGGGGGAAGGGTCGCTCGGTGGCGGGTTGCTCGCCGACATCAAGGACGGCTTGCTGGTGGACGACCTGATTGGGGTCGGGCAGGGGAACGTGATCGGAGGTGCGTTTAGTCATCCTGTGGCGCTCGCGTACCGCGTCGTGAACGGCGAGGTCACGGGGCGGGCGAAGGATGCGGCGGTGGCCGGCAACAGCTACGAACTATTGAAGCGGATTGGGGGCTTTGGGGCGGATCGACGCTGGTATGGCGGACGGTCGAGCCCGTCAGTGCTGCTGGAGGGGGTGAGCGTAGCGCGCAGGTGAGGTAGATGCGGTGTCGGGCACAGGGGTGAACTGTGGTCTCGTACGCAGCGCGACGGCGGTGTCAGGTGTCCGGTTATTGCCGATGTGCTTTCAATGCCCGAGTGAGTCCCGAGAGCAACTTCCCGATTCGCGCCGCTCGCTCGAGTACCCGCGCGGCGGCATCCTTCTGGACATATCGCAACGTTGCCGCGATTTGGACCTGCGTTTCCAGCTCCATCAGGGACCCATTCGCGATGGACAGGTGACGCAGGTAGTCGCCCAGGTGATCTCGACCGTGTCCTTCGGCAATGTTCGACGGAACTGAAACGGCAGCCCGCCTCAGTTGCTGAACCAATCCGTATTTCTCCTCACGCGGGAACCGCTCTGACAGGCGGTACATGTCGACGACGAGAGCCATCGCTTGCTGCCAAACGACGAGATCGCGATAACGGCGGACGGCCACTCGTGGAGTCGTTTCTCTTCTCATGGCGATTCCGGAATGCATTGCAGGGAACGGTAGCAACGAGCGAAAAGATGTAGAGGACCAACTCATGGCGATCCGGTCCCTTCTTACGCGCCACCGGACACCGCCTTCGCCTGCGCGGACACCCAGCCCCGCTTTCGCCTCACGGACACCCGACACCGCCTTCCTACGCTCCTAGTGCCTCGACGTAGCTCCTACCCTGGGTGAGTTGCTCGTAGACCGTATTCAGCGTATCTGGTGAGGCGGACAGGAAGCGGCAGCGCCCATCGTTGCGACTGCGGCACTCCACTTCCAGCACCGACACCGGCGCCCCCGACAGCCGGCCGAGAAAATCCGCCAGCATCCCCGACGAGAAATAGCACATCGGCCCCTCAGCGGTCCCGGGCTCGGCTTCCACCCAGTCGGTCGAGTCGAGCGCTACCGCCGCGGGGCCGACCGGGGCGACGCTGAGCGAACCCCACCCGTGATCCTGGAAGAACCGGCTCAGCACCTCGCCCAGGCGCACTGCCTCGATGTCCTCCGGGCGCTGGATCCCCTGGGCGGGCAGCCAGGCGCAGAACGCCTGGTAGACGCCCTCGCCGGCGGCGTACCCGGTTTCCTGCAGGATGGTGATTGCGCCGTCGCCCGCGTCGCGGAGCAGGCTCAGGTGAAGCTGACGGAGTGCGGCGCGGCCGATGGTCAGCGCCTCGCCGGCCGCGCCGGGTGGGGGCGTCATATGGGACGCCAACTTATGGTTTGCCCCGCACGCGGCGCAAGAGTTCAGCTTCGTCGATCTCGGGGACGCCGAGTGCCTTCGCGCGGTCGCGCTTCGAGCCGGGATCGGCGCCGACGACGACCGCCGTCGTCTTCTTCGACACGGTGTCGGTGACGCGACCGCCCGCCCCCTCGATCAGCGCCCCGGCCTTGGGACGTGACAGCGACGGCAGCGTGCCCGTGATGACGTAGGTCTGGCCGGTGAGCGGACCCTCGCCGGCGGCCGCGACCGGTTCCTCCATGGTCAGCCCCGCCTTCTCCAGGCGGTCGACGAGCTTGCGGTTGCGCGGCTCCTTGAAGAACCCGGCGACAGCGCCCGCGATCGCGGGGCCGATGCCGTGAATCTCCCCCACCTCCTCGGGCTTCGCGACCCGCAGCCGATCCATCTTTCCGAAATGGCGCGCCAGGATCCGCGCGCCTTCGGTGCCAACGTGGCGGATGCCGAGCGCGAAGAGCAGGGTCGAGAGCGGCCGCTGTTTCGAGGCGTCGATCGCGTCGAGCAGCTGCTGCGCCGACTTCTCGGCGAAGCCCTCGAGGGCGAGGAGGTGGAGCAGGCTGACCTTCTTGCGATCGTAGAGGTCTGCCACGTCGCTCGCGAGCTTGGCGCCCACCAGCGCGCGGACCCGCTCGTAGCCCAGGCCCCGGATGTCCATTGCCCCCCCCGACGCGAAATGCACGATGCCTTCGAGAATCCGCGCGGGGCACGAGACGTTGGGACAGTACAGCATCACTTCGTCTGCGGGGTGCTCCACCGCGGACAGGCACACGGGGCAGCGCTCGGGCGGCTTGTAGGGTCTCGCGCGCTTCACTCCCTTCGTGATGACCGGTCCGAGGATCTGCGGAATCACTTCCCCGGCGCGCGTCACTTCCACGGTGTCACCCTCGCGGATGTCCCGCGCCTTGATGAGGTCGAAATTGTGCAGGGTCGCGTTCGATACCGTGACGCCCCCGATCTCGACCGGAACGAGCCAGGCGTAGGGGTTCAGCGACCCGGTGCGCCCCACGTTGATCCTGATCTGCTTCAAGGTCGTGAGCTGCACTTCGGGCGCGAACTTGCGCGCGACGGCCCAGCGCGGCTCCCGCTCGCCCACGGTCCCGAGCTCGACGTGGAGCGGCAGCGCGTTGACCTTCAGCACGACGCCGTCCGCGCCGTAGTCGAGCGTGGGGAGCAGGGCCTCGAGTTTCGCGATGGCTTCGTGGGCGCTCGGCAGGTCGGGGGCCAGCGTGTGATTCGGCTCGACCGGAAAGCCCCATTTCTGGAGCAGGTCGAGCATTTCGTCCTGGGTGGCGGCGGGCAGTCGCTGGCCGGGCGTCTCGACCTGGAAACAGAAGAGACGCAGGCCGCGGCTGCGCGTGATCCGGGGATCGAGCTGGCGCAGCGATCCGGCGGCCGCGTTTCTGGGGTTCGCGAACGGCGGCTCGCCCGCCTGCTCGCGCTCCTGGTTCAGCGTCTCGAAGCGCGACTTCGGCAGGTACACCTCGCCCCGCACTTCCATCGTCTTCGTCCACCCCTTGTCGTGCAGTCGCAAGGGCACGTCCTGAATCGTGCGCAGGTTCGCGGTGACGTCCTCCCCCTCGATCCCATTGCCGCGGGTCGCGCCCGTGACGAACAGGCCGTTTTCGTACGTGAGGCTCACCGCGGCGCCGTCGATCTTCACTTCCAGGGTGTAGCCCGAGCGCGTGGCGTCGGTCACGAGCCGCAGATTGCGCCGTTCCCACTCGGCCAGCTCCGCTTCATCGAACGCGTTGGCCAACGACAGCATGGGGACGAGATGGCGGTGCTTGCGGAACGCCTCGGCGGGGGGCGCGCCGAGCCGGTGCGTGGGGCTGTCAGGGGTGCGGAGGGTGGGATGCTGTGCTTCCAGGTCCTGCAGCTCGCGGAACAGCCGGTCGTACTCGGCGTCCGACATCTCGGGACGGTCGAGCACATAGTAGGCTTGGATCGCCCGTTCGAGGATCCGCCGCAGCTCGGCGGCCCGCGCCGCCGCCGCCTTCACCGTCCCTTGGCTTCTTCCTGAATGACGGCCATCGCCACGCCGACCAGCCGGTCCAGCTCGTCCGCGCTGGCGCGGGGCAGGAGACCCTCCGCCCACCCTCCCTCGAGCCGGCCGAACGCCTCGAACAGACGGCGCAGGAAGGAGAGGAGCGCGACGCGCTCGAGCTCCATGCGACGCAGGGAGTCGCCCGTCTCGCGCGTGCGGTTCGCCAGCCGCTCGAACCGGTGCGCGTTGCGCAGCGCCTGGGCCGTGAGGGAGGCCACGACCTGCACGAAGCGCAGATCGTCGTCGGAGAACGTGGGGCCGTCGCGGAACGTGCGGAGGAAAATCGCGCCGATCGCCAACCCCCGCCACGTGATCGGCACCACCGTAATCGATTTGACGTTACGGCTGATCAGCTCGCTCTTGACGTGCCGCAGGCTCGGATCGTTCGCCACGTCCGGAATGAACACCGTCTCGCCGCCCTGCATCGCGCGCTTCAGCTCGGGATAACGCTCGAGGTCCACGACGTAGTTGCGGATCGTCGGGTCTTCGTAGGAGGCGACGAGGCGGACCGACTTGCCGCCCCGCTCGGCGAGAAAGATCGAGCACCGGTCCAGGCCGAACGCCTCTCCCAGCTTCCGGGCGATCACCTGGAGGATGTCGATGAAATGCAGCGATGTCGACACCTCCTTGAGAATCTCGATCACGGCGAGGAGGTGTTTGCGCTCGCGCTCGAGCTCGGCAACGCGGGCGGCGAGGCGTTCGGTCTCGACCTGCATCGATGCGGGCGAGAATGTCATGGCGAAGTTTGCGCTCGCGGCGGACAACCCGTCAAGCCGTTGCCGCACCCGGGGTTCGCGGGTAGCTTCGAGCCGAATGCGGCTGACGACCCTCGTCTGGTTGCTGGGCGGCGCCAGCGCCCTTTCGGCGCAATCGGTGCCGCCACCGCTTCCCGCGCCCCCACTCGTCGTTCCCGCACAGCCCATCGGTCGCTGGACCCCTGTTCCCGAGCTCCCGGGCATGGGACGGGCGGTGGACACCGCCACGGTGGCGGCGCGGCGCCGCGCGCTGGCGCGCGCGATCCGATCCGGCATCGTGCTCATCCCCGCGGCTCACGAGCGGTCGATCGAGCGCGACCACGCCCAGGACAGCGATTTCCGCCAGTCGAATACGTTCTTCTACTTCACCCAGCTCGAGACGCACGACGCCTGGCTCGTGCTCACGGTCGCCGCCGATACGGGGCACACCACGCTGTTCCTCGAGCCCCGCGACACGTCGGAGGAGCGCTGGACCGGTATCCAGCTGGGTCCCGATTCCGTGGCGGCCTCGCTTTCGGGGATTCCGGACATCGTCACGGGCGACTCCTTGGCGGAGCGTTTCAGCGCCCTCGCCGCCGCGAAGGGCGGCGGCCCGGTCTTCCTGCCGCTCGACGACGCCACGGCCGACGAGCAGCGCAACGTGCAGGCCGCGTTCGCCGGACAGGAGGTGCGCGACCTCGGGCCGGTCGCCGACTCGCTGCGCCTGGTCAAGGATGCGGGCGAGCTGAAGCGCCTCCAGACCGCCATCGACATCACGGTGCAGGGGCTCAAGGCCGTGATGCGGGCCGCGCGGCCCGGGATGTGGGAATACCAGCTCGAGGCCGTGTTGGAAGGGACGTTCCGGGCCAACGGAGCCGACCGCGTGGGCTTCCCGTCGTTCGTCGGCAGCGGGCCGAACGGGACGACGCTGCACTACGACGCGAACCGCCGCCAGACGCGCGCCGGCGAGCTGGTCGCAGTGGACGCCGGCGCCGAATGGGGACAGTATACCGCGGACGTGACGCGCACCTTTCCCGTGAGCGGGCGGTTCACGGCGCGGCAGAAGGCGGTGTACGATCTCGTGCTCGCCACGCAGCGCGCGGCGTTCGACTCCGTGCGACCCGGCGTGCGGCTCCGGGATATCGATGCGCTCGCGCGGCGCTACATGAAGCAGCATTCCGGGAAATTGTGCGGCAAGCTGTCGTGCGACGTCTACTTCGTCCACGGGCTCAGTCACTGGCTCGGCATGGACGTGCACGACCCGGGCGACGTCGGGGCGCCGTTCGCGCCGGGGATGGTGCTCACGATCGAGCCCGGCATCTACCTGCCGGCGGAGAGCCTGGGGATTCGCATTGAAGACGACGTCGTGGTGACCGCAACGGGAGCGGCCTGGCTGACGGATGGCGCCCCGCGCACCACCGAGGCGATCGAGCAGCTTATGTCTTGTCCGTCTTGTCCTTGATCTCGTCGAAGAGGGCGGCCGCGTCCTTCTTGTACTTGGGGTCGAGGACGTCGGAATCGGGGAGATCGCGAATCGCGGTGAGCTGGGCCCGCGCCGCCGAGTACTTTTTCACGTCCACATAGACTTCCGCGAGCTCGAGATGGTGATAGACGTTGCTGGGTCGCAGAGCGACGGACCGCTCGAGGTACCGCTGCGCGTCGTCCCAGTTGGCTTTGTCCATGAAGCCCGCGCCGAACAGCGTCTTGGCAAAGAACCTCGTCATGCCCGACAGGCGCTTGATCTCGGCGTTCCAGGCGCCGATGACGTGCCACGCCGCGTCCTCGGTCGAGTCGAGCGCGATCGCCTGCATCGCCTCGTCGTAGATGACCTTCGCGAACCGCACCCGTTCCTTGCCGCCGCGCGTGCGCGACAGGCGGCCGAGCGACTGCGCGATCATCGAATGCGCGTGCGCGTTCTTCGGGTTGACGCGCGCGGCCCGCTCGGCGAACACGCGTGCCTCGGTGTACAGGCTGTCGCGCCGCTTTTTGGTCGAGTCCGCGTCCCCCTCGATCTGCTTCCCGATGTCCGCGAACGCGCGCGCCGCTTTCCACAGCGCTTCATCGCTCATCGAGTCGTCCGCGATGGCGGCGCGGTAGTGCGCGAGCGCCGCCACGTGCTGGAAGGCGTGGTAGAGGCTGTCGCCCCGGTGGATCTCACGGGCGACCGAGGACGAATCGCGGGGACGCGGGGCGTGTGCCGCGGAGTCGTGGTGAGCCGGCGCCTGAGGGGTCGAGTCCTGCGCCGCAACGAGGCACGGGAGCGGGCTCGCGGCGAGAGAGAGGAGCAGCGGGACCGTCAGGACGTGCATCGGGGACTCCGCATGAGCGCGAGCGGATAATGTTCGTCGCGCCATTGATCGAACGCAAGCGCGACGGCAGTCCGCTCACGGCGGAGGAGTGGTCCGCGCTCGTCGCCGCGTTCACCGCCGACCGCGTTCCCGACTACCAGATGGCCGCGCTCCTCATGGCCGTGGTGTTCCGCGGCCTCGAGCGCGCCGAGCTCGCGGCCCTCACGGATGCGATGGTCGCGTCGGGGCAGCGGCTCGATTTCGGCGCCTGGTCCGTCCCGCGCGTCGGCAAACACTCGACCGGCGGCGTCGGGGACAAGGTCTCGCTCGTCCTGGCCCCGCTCGTGGCGGCGTGCGGCGTCGCGGTGCCGCTCATCGCCGGGCGCGGCCTCGCCCACACGGGCGGCACGGTCGACAAGCTCGACTCCATCCCCGGGTTCCGGACCGCGCTGTCGCTCGCTGAGATCCAGCAGCAGGTGCAGCGCATCGGCTGCGCGCTCGTCAGCCAGACGGCCGAGGTGGCCCCGGCCGACCGGCGGCTGTACGCGCTGCGCGACGTCACCGGCACCGTCGCCGCCCTGCCGCTGATCGCGGCGAGCATCATGTCGAAGAAGCTCGCCGAAGGACTGAACGCGCTCGTGCTCGACGTGACCTACGGCGCGGGCGCCTTTCTTCCCGCTCAGGACCGCGCCCTCGACCTCGCGCGCACGATGATCGCGCTCGGCGAAGACCGCGGATGCCCGACCACCGCGCTGCTCACGGCCATGGACCGGCCGCTGGGCCGCGCCTGCGGCAATGCACTCGAGACCGAGGAAGCGATTCTCGCGCTCCGCGGCGAGGGCCCGGCCGATCTCATGGAGGTCACCTACGCGCTCGGCGTCGAGATGCTGCTCGCCGCCGGCGTCGAGAAGACCACCAGCAAGGCCAAGAAGAAGCTCGAGAACACACTCGCGTCGGGTCTCGCGGCGGAGAAGTTCGAGCAGATCATCGAGGCCCAGGGTGGCAATCCGCGGGTGGTGGACGATCCCGCCGTGATGCCGCAGGCCCAGTGCGTGGAGGTGTATGCCGCGCGCCGCACGGGGATCGTGACCCATATCGAGCCGCGCGCGATCGGCCGGGCCATCGTCGCCATGGGCGGCGGCCGGGCGCGCGTCGAGGACGTGGTGGACCCGAGTGTCGGATTCGTCATCTCGGTGAAGCCGGGGAGCAGGGTGCTGGCGGGAGAGCCGATCGCGTCCGTCTACGCCAAGGACGCGAGCGGAGCGACGCTGGGATGCGAGGCGCTCGCGCGGGCGGTCGTGATCGACGACCGGATGAAAGAGGAGCCGCTACCGCTCGTGTCGCACCGCGTCACGCATGCCGGCGTGGAGCAGCTGAGCCCGGTGCCGCGCCGCCCGGCGCGGCCGGCCGGGCGGCGCTAGGCGGATCACACGTCGAGGTTCTTGACGAACTTCGCGTTCTCTTCGATGAACTTGCGGCGTGGCTCCACCTCGTCGCCCATCAACGTCTCGAACAGGTCCGAGGCCTCGACCGCGTCTTCCATCGTGACCTTGAGCAGGGTCCGCTTGGCGGGGTCCATGGTCGTTTCCCGCAGCTGATCGGGATTCATTTCGCCCAGACCCTTGTAGCGCTGCACGTGGACGTTGCCGCGAGCCTCGTCGCCGTTCGCGAGCCGCTTGACGTAGGTATCCCGCTCCTTCTCGTCGAAGGCGTAGAACTCTTCCTTGCCCCGGGCGACCCGAAACAGCGGGGGCTGGGCGATGTAGATGTACCCCGCGTCGATGAGCTGCTTCATCTCCTTGTAGAAGAAGGTGAGCAGCAGCGTGCGGATGTGCGCGCCGTCCACGTCCGCATCGGTCATGATGATGATCTTGTGATAGCGCGCGTCGCCGACCTGAAAATCCTCGCCGATGCCCGTGCCCACCGCCGTGATGATCGCGCGGATCTCCTCGTTCGAGAGGATTCGGTCGATGCGCGCCTTCTGGACGTTCAGGATCTTGCCGCGCAGCGGCAGGATGGCCTGGAAGCTCCGATCGCGGCCCATCTTGGCTGACCCGCCGGCCGAGTCGCCCTCGACCAGGTACACCTCGCACAGGGTCGGGTCGTTGAGCGAGCAGTCCGCGAGCTTGCCGGACAGCAGGCCGCCGTCGAGGGCATTCTTGCGCCGCACCAGCTCGCGCGCCTTGCGGGCGGCCTCGCGCGCGCGCGCCGCGCTCACGGCCTTGGCGATGATCGCGCGCGCCACACTCGGGCTCTTGTCGAGGAACTGGCCCAGGGCGTCGTTCACGACGGTCTTGACGATGCCCTCGACTTCGGAGTTGCCCAGCTTGGTCTTGGTCTGGCCTTCGAACTGCGGCTCCTTGACCTTCACGTGGATCACGCAGGTGAGCCCCTCCCGGATGTCGTCGCCGGTGAGGGTGAAGTCTTCCTTCTTCAGCGTGCCGTCGTTCTTGGCCCACTCGTTGATCGTGCGCGTGAGCGCGGCCTTGAAGCCGGTGAGGTGCGTCCCGCCCTCGTGCGTGTTGATGTTGTTGACGAAGGAGAACGTGTTCTCGTTGTAGCCCTCGTCGTACTGAATGGCCCCTTCGACCTCGACGCCTTCGCGCGACGCTTCGAAGACGATCGGCTTCGGGTGCAGCGGCTTGCGGCTGCCGAGCAGCCACTTCACGAACTCCGCGAGCCCGCCCTTGTAGAAGAACGTCTCCTCGCGCGTCTGTCCCTTGCGCTCGTCCTTGAGCGTGATGGTCAGCGACTTGTTGAGGAACGCGAGCTCCCGGAGCCGGTTCGCGAGGGTGGCGTAGTCGAAACGGGTTTCGGTGAAGATCGTCGCGTCCGGCTTGAACGTGATCGTCGTGCCCGTTCCCTTCGCCTTCCCGATCACTTCGAGCTTGCGCTTCGTGTCGCCGCGCTCGAATGCCATGTGGTGGCGCTTGCCGTCGCGATCGACCCACACCTCGAGCTTCTCCGACAGCGCGTTCACGACCGACACGCCGACGCCGTGCAGACCGCCCGACACCTTGTACGTCGCCTTGTCGAACTTGCCGCCGGCGTGCAGCATGGTGAGCGCGACTTCGACGCCCGGCTTCTTCTCCGTCTTGTGCACGTCGACCGGGATGCCGCGGCCGTTGTCCACGACCGTGATCGAGTTGTCGGCGTGAATCGTGACATCGATGCGCGTGGCGTACCCGGCCAGGGCTTCGTCCACCGAGTTGTCGACCACCTCGTAGACGAGGTGATGCAACCCGCGACCCGAGACCGAGCCGATGTACATGGCCGGGCGCTTCCGGACGGCTTCCAGGCCCTTCAACACCTGGATCGCGTCGGCCTGGTAATCGCCGTTATTCTTGGGCTTCGGTGCCGCCTTCGACTTTGCCATTGGGTCCTAGGTGGAGAGAAGCCAGCGAATCGTCCGGATATGGCCCGGCCCGCGGCCCGCATTCACGCGCGCCATGATCTCGGGGGTCATGAGCTGCAGCTCGTTCATCCACCCGCTCGTGGCCACACGCACGAACAGCGTTCCGTCGGGAGCGACGCTCTCGGGCCGCGTGACCGCGGCGATCTGCGGGCCCACGAGACCCGCCCAATCGGGAATCACTTGCGCCTGCTGCAGGCGCTTGGCGAGGCCTGACCGGCTGAGATAGCCGTCCAGCGCGTCTCGCAGAGCCGTCGGTTTGCGGGTTCGCCGGTCGCTCAAACTGCCCCCTCACGAGAAGCGCCACGGGGTGTCCCGCGGCGCTTCAGACAACCCCTCCAAAATAGTCAGAAGTCATTGTCATGTCAACACTTACTAAGTTATTGCGGCCTCAGGGGACCACCTGTACCGTCGTGTCTCGCTGGCTCACGAACCCGTCCAAATCGCGCGCCCGGAGCTCGATCGGAATACGGTCGCCGGCATGGTGCGCAGCCAGGACGATGAGCCGGAAGTTCGACTGGACCGTGGTTGCGAACTGGCCGTCCTGGCCGGCCGGCGCGCCGCCGTCGAGCGAGAGCCACATGGAATCTACCCCGCTCGCATCCTCCGCGCGCACGGTCCCGGTGACGGTATCACGCACCTGCGCGGTAGGCATGCTGAGCGTGATCGTGAGCAGCGGTGGGGCGGGCCGCGGTCGCTCGTCGAGGCATGCGGCGAGGACGGCCAGCGCGCTGACCAGGATCCTCACCGCCCCTCGAACCCGGGCGCCCGCTTCTCGAGGAACGCCGTCAGGCCTTCTTTCATGTCGCGCGTGGAGGCGAGCAGGCCGAAGTGGTTCGCCTCGAGGAACAGCCCCTCTTCCAGCGTCATGTCGAGCCCGCGCTCCACGGCTTCGAGCGCGAGACTGATCGCGAGCGGAGCGTTCTTGAGAATGCCGCGCATCATCTTCTCGGCGGCGGCGGGCAGGTCGCTAGCTGGCACGACCTGGCTGACGAGTCCGATCCGCAGGGCCTGCTGCGCGTCGATCGCCTCGCCCGTGAGGATCATGTGGAGCGCCGCCCCGCGACCCACCAGCCGGGGCAGCCGCTGCGTCCCGCCGTAGCCCGGGGTAATGCCGAGCTTCACTTCCGGCTGGCCGAACTTCGCCGTCTCGCTCGCGATGCGCAGATGACAGGCGAGGGCGAGCTCACAGCCGCCGCCCAGCGCAAAGCCGTTGATCGCGGCCAGGACGGGCTTCCCGCACGTCTCGAGGCGGCGCAGCATGGCCTGGCCTTTGAGCGCGCGGGCCTTCCCGTCGAATGGCCCCTGGCCCGCCAGCTCGCTGATGTCCGCACCCGCGGCGAATGCCTTCTGGCCCGCGCCCGTCAGGATGGCGCCCCGAATCTCCTCCTCGGCCGCGATCCGTCCGGCGGCGTCCGACAGCTCCTCCACCACACGGTCGTTGAGCGCGTTGAGCTTCTCGGGCCGATTGAGCGTGATGAAGGCGATCCCGTCGCGAATTTCGAATTGGAGCGTGTGGTAGGCCATGGGTGCAATGCTACTCGAAGGGATAGGGCGTGGGGAGTGGGAGTGGTACCAGACGGTGCGCAGCGCAAGTCCGGTTCGCACCGCCAAGTACCACTCCCACTCCCTACTCGCTAGTCCGCACGTAGCTTCCCAGGCATGTCTATTCAGCCCATTTCATGGAGCCCGACGGGCGCTCTTCGGATCCTCGACCAACGCGCGCTCCCCGAGTCGCAGATCGAGCGGGAGCTCACGACGGCCGAGGCCGTGGCTGAGGCGATCCGCACGCTCCAGGTGCGTGGCGCGCCCTTGATCGGCATCGTGGCCGCGATGGGTGTGGTCGTTGGATTGCGGGATCAGCGCCGCATGCGGCGCGACCCATTCCTCGCGCATCTCGAGGCCTTGATCGAGCTCCTCGGCGCCACGCGGCCCACCGCCGTGAACCTGCGCTGGGCGCTCGAACGGATGCGCCGCGTGGCGCACGACACGCCGGGCGACGGCGCCGCTCTGTGGGAGCGATTGGCCGTCGAGGCGGCCGCGATCTGGGAAGAAGACCGGGCGATGTGCCGCCGGATCGGGGAGTTTGGCCTGCCTCTGCTCCGGGATGGCGCCAACGTGCTCACGCACTGCAACGCCGGGGCGCTCGCGACAGGAGGGATCGGCACCGCGCTCGCCCCTATCTATCTGGCCCACGAACAGGGGCGCCAGGTGCACGTGTTCGTGGGGGAAACCCGTCCTGTCCTCCAGGGTGCGCGGCTCACCGCGTGGGAGCTGGTGCACGCCGGCGTGCCCTGCACGCTCATCGCGGACGGCGCCGCGGGCTCCCTGCTGCGCGCCCGGCGCGTGGATGTGGTGCTCGTCGGCGCCGATCGCATCGCCGCGAACGGGGATTTCGCCAACAAGATCGGCACCTATCCCCTCGCCGTGCTCGCCCGGCACCACGGCATTCCTTTCTATTGCGCCGCGCCCGGCTCGACCGTGGACCTGTCGCTCGCGAGCGGCGATGCCATTCCCATCGAGCAGCGGGGGGCCGACGAGGTGAAGATGATCGCGGGCCGCCTCATCGCCCCGCAGCGCGCCGCGGCGGAGAACCCCGCGTTCGACGTCACGCCGGCGAGCTACGTAACCGGCTTTCTCACCGACCGCGGCCTCGTGCGCCCGCCATTCAGCGCCGCCGCGTGAGCGCCATCCTCGCGATCGACGAGGGCACGACGGGGGCCACCGCGCTCGTGCTCGCCGCGGACGGGCGCCTTCTGGGGCGCGGCTACTGCGAGATCACGCAGCACTATCCTCGTCCCGGGGAAGTCGAGCACGATCCCGACGAGCTTTTCGGGGCGTCCCTCGAAGCCGCGCGCGCCGCGCTGCGGCAGGCGAACGTGGTGCCGGTCGCGGTGGGCATCACGAACCAGCGGGAGACGGTGTGCGTGTGGGAGCGGGCGACCGGCCGGCCCCTGCACGCGGCCATCGTCTGGCAGGATCGGCGTACTACCCCCCGCACGCAGCAGCTCGCCCGCGGCCGCCACGCCGCCACGATCCGGAAGCGCACCGGCCTCATGCTCGATCCTTATTTCTCCGCGACCAAGATCGAGTGGATGCTCGAGCACGTGCCGGGGCTCGAGCGGCGGGTGGCCGCGGGCGACGCCGTCTTCGGCACCGTCGATGCGTGGCTCCTGTTCCGGCTCACGAACGGCGCGAGCTTCGCGACCGATCACACGAATGCATCGCGCACCATGCTGTATGACATCGGCACCCACGCCTGGGACGATGGGCTGCTGCGTCTGTTCGGGGTGCCCCGCCACGCCCTTCCCGAGATCCGCCACTCGAGCGGGTCGTTCGGCATATGCGCACCCGAGCACTTCGGCACCGACATCCCGATCACGGGGATGGCCGGCGATCAGCAGGCGGCCCTGTTCGGCCAGGGCTGCGTGGCACCGGGCCAGGCGAAGAACACCTACGGCACCGGGGCGTTCCTGCTCCTGAACACCGGGAAGAAGCGCGCCGCGTCCACCCATGGCCTGCTCACGACGATCGCATGCGGCCCCACCGGCGAACCAGTGTACGCGCTCGAGGGGAGCGTGTTCATTGCCGGCGCCGCGATCCAGTGGCTGCGGGATGGTCTCAAGGTCATCGAATCCGCGGCCGATACGGAACAGCTCGCGCGCGAAATCCCGGACACGGGCGGCGTCTATTTCGTTCCCGCGTTCGTGGGCCTCGGCGCGCCGCACTGGGAGGCCGGTGCGCGCGGGACGATCGTCGGCATCACCCGCGGCACGACCCGGGCTCACCTCGTGCGGGCCGCGCTCGAAGCGATGGCCTTCGGTGTGAAGGACGTGCTCACCGCGATGACCGCCGATGCGAAGGTCAAGTTGCGCGCGCTGCGGGTGGACGGGGGAGCAGCCGCCAACGATCTCCTCATGGAGTTCCAGGCCGATCTGCTGGGCGTGCCCGTCGAGCGTCCCGATCTCGTGGAGACCACGGCGCTTGGCGCCGCCGCGCTCGCGGGTGTCGGCGCGGGCGTCTGGAAGACTCCCCGCGACTTCCTGGCCGGCCGCGTGATGACCCGGTTCGAGCCGCGCCGCCCGGCCGCCGAGCTCCGCCGGGACGAAGATGAATGGCATCGCGCCGTGGATGCAGCGTTGCACTGGGCGTCGAAAGGGGCTAGGGGCTAGGGGTTAGGAGCTAGGAGTTAGGAGCCAGGAGAAACCCCACACCCTAACCCCTAGCCCCTAGTCCCCAGCTCCGTGGTATAATACCGACATGAAAATGAGCGCGGGTGCGAAGTTCGCCGCAGGCGCCCTGTTGATCGTGGCGTCGGTCGGCTACCTGATGGCGTCGGGCATCAAGAAGACCGGGCAGTATTTCCTCACGCCCAGTGAGCTGACCCGCAAGGTCGCGGGCGACCCGTCGTTCTACGACGTGGGCATGAAGGTCGGCGCCCATGTGGTTCGCGGCACGGTGACGAAAGACGTGGCCACGCAGACGCTGCGGTTCGACATCTCCGACGGCGCGGCGACCTACCCGGTGACATTCCACGGCCTGCCGCCCGACACGTTCAACGATTCCGTCGAGGTCGTCGTCGAGGGCCGCTTGAAGCGGGACGGCGTGATTCACGCGACCAACGTCCTGGCGAAGTGCGGCTCCCGCTACGAAGCGGTCCCCAAAGCCTAAATGACACTGCTCGGTAACCTCGCCCTCTGGGTCGCCTTTCTGCTCGGGATCTGGGGGGCGGTGGTAGGCGTTGTCGCGGGCCGGACCGGGCGGCCGGACCTGGAGCGCAGCGGCCGCAACGCCCTGTTCGCGATGTGCGGCGCGTTG
>DATIXG010000115.1:0-4197 GCA_035518815.1 Gemmatimonadales bacterium
CATGCGAACGCTCGTGTCGGACGGCGGCAGATCGAGCACGATCGGCTCCGCCCGTCCCTCGACATCGAGGCGCACGCGCCCCGGCGCGGTCACCACCCGGCTCAACAGCTCGTCCCAGGTGGACATCGGATCGCCGTTCACCGCCACGATCCGGTCTCCCCGATGCAGGGCCGCGAGGGGCGCGCCCTCGGGCGGCAGCTCGCTCACGTGCACGCTGTCCACCTGCGTCGTCGCCAGCTGATTCGATTGCAGCACGCCCGCATAGGCGAGCGCCACGTACGCCACGAAGGCGAAGATCATGTTCATGGTGACGCCCGCGAGGATCACCACCATGCGCCGCCACACGGGCTTCTTGTCGAACGCCCGTGCGGGGTCGATCGGCTCCGTTGCCTTCCCCCCCTCGAGCTCCCCCGCCAGGCCCTCGTCCTCCAGGCCAGCCATCTTCACATAGCCGCCGATCGGCAGCCAGGAGATGGAATACTCGGTCTCCCCGCGCCGCACGCTCACGATCGGCCGTCCAAATCCGAGCGAGAACCGCAGGACCTGGATGCCCATCGCCTTCGCCGCGACGAAGTGCCCGGCCTCGTGCACGAAGATCAGCACGCCGAGCACGACGACGAGCGCGAAGATGGTCAGGAGCATGCGGCCTCCCGCGCCAGTCGGCGCGCTTCGGCGTCCGCCGCGAGTACGGCGTCGAGCGAGCCCGCGTCGGCCGGCAGTGAGGACGTGAGCGCCACCTCGATCACCTCGGCGATCCGGCCGAAGCGCAGCTGCCCGTCCAGGAACGATTGCACCGCGACTTCATTCGCCGCGTTGAACACGGCCGGGGCCGTACCGCCCGCGAGCGCGGCGGCTCGTCCCAGACGGTACGCCGGGTAGAGGTCCGGGCGGACGGGCTCGAAAGTGAGCGACTGCGCGGCCAGGGGATCGAAGCGCCGCGTCCCGCCATCGGGCACGCGATCGGGATGGGTCAGCGAGTAAAGGATCGGCAGCTCCATGGTCGGGAACCCGACCTGCGCCAGGACCGAGCCATCCACGAACTCCACGAAGGCGTGTACGAGCGACTGCGGGTGCACGACGACCTCGACCTGCTCGTACGCGACTTCGAACAGGAAATGGGCTTCGACCACCTCCAGTGCCTTGTTGACGAGCGTCGCCGAGTCCACCGTGATCTTCCGCCCCATGCGCCACGTGGGATGCTGCAATGCCTGTTCGACCGTCGCCACCGCCGCTTGCTCCGGCGTCCAGGTCCGGAACGGGCCGCCCGACGCCGTCAGGATCAGCCGGGCCAGGTCCCGGGGCCGGCGCCCCGACATGCATTGCAGCACCGCGCTGTGCTCGGAGTCGACCGGAATGATCTCGCCCCCCCCGCTCCGCGCCGCCTCCGTCACGAGCTCGCCGGCCATGACGAGCGATTCTTTGTTCGCGAGTGCCACGCGCTTCCCGGCCCTGAGCGCCGCGAGCGTCGCCTCGAGCCCGGCGCTTCCTACGATGCCGTTGAGGACGATCTGGACGTCGTCTCTGGTGGCCGCTTCCACAAGACATGAGGTACCCTTGCCCCCAACCCCCTGCCCCTTGGCCCCATTCACGATTCCCACGTACGCGGGCTTCCACTCGGTGGCTTGCTGATTGAGGAGCCCCGCGTTGGAGTGGGCCGTGAGCGCCACGACGCGGAACCGGTCGCGCTGCCGCGCCAGCACCTGCAGGGCCGAGCAGCCAATCGAGCCCGTGGAGCCGAGGATCGCGACGCCGATGGTCATACGAGACCGAGAATCCGGAAGATCCCCGCACTCAAGGGAAGAACGAAGTAGAGCGAGTCGAGGCGGTCGAGCACGCCGCCGTGGCCGGGGATGAGCGTCGAGGAATCCTTCACGCCGGCCTCGCGCTTGAACAGCGACTCCGAGACGTCGCCGACTTGCCCGCCGATGCCGACCACCACCCCCACGGCGAACAGGTCGACGGCGTCGACGTGGAGGGCGAGCCGGTCGAGCACGAGGGGCCCGTAGGCGAGCGCCGCGCCCACGGCGGCGACGCCTCCCCCAATCGCGCCCGCCCAGGTTTTGCGCGGCGACAACACCGGCGCGAGCTTGGGACCGCCGATGAGGGTCCCCGCCGCCATGGCCGCGGTATCGCAGATCCAGGTGACGACGAGCGGCAGCATGACCAGGGCCGTCGAGGCCAGGGGATGCGCATCGCTGTGCTCACCGTGGCGGATCACGACGACAAACGACAGCAGAGCCGACGCGTAGATGACGCCGAATACCGTGACCGCCACCGCCGTGAGCGGGCGATGCGTGGGCCCGCGGACCACCGCGGCGTGCACCAGCACGGCCAGCACCCAGAGCGCGCTCAGGAACAGCGCCGCTTCCGCCCAGTGGAATGCTTCGAACTCCCTGGCCCAGATGGCGGCGAACGGGATGCCCGCCGCGGCGAGGTAGCCGAGCCAGTCGAGGGGGTCGATATCCTGGCGGCGCGCGAGGTCGAACACCTCTCGTGTCCCGAGCACGCCCAGCACCGCGAGTAGAACGGCGAGGGCCCAGCCGCCGCGCCAGATCGCGAGGACCGTCACCGCGATGGCCGGTACGGCAAACGCGATGCGCTGCAGCAGGTTCCGGGACATCACACCTCGAGGATCTCGGCCTCCTTGGCCTTCAGCACCCCGTCCACCAGCTTCATGTGCTCGTCGTGCAGCTTCTGAAGCTCCTTCTCGCCATGCTTCTTTTCGTCCTCGGACACGTGCTCGGCCTTCTTGATCTTCGCGATCCCTTCCGTGCGCGCGTGCCGGATCGCTACCCGGCCCTCCTCGGCGAACTTGTGCACCACCTTCACCAGCTCCTTGCGGCGCTCCTCGGTGAGCGACGGGACGGGAATGCGGATGACCTGGCCGTCGTTCGCGGGCGTGAGGCCCAGCGCCGACGCGAGAATCCCCTTCTCGATCGCCTTCATCAGGCTCCGGTCCCAGGGCTGCACCGTCAACAGCTTCGGCTCCGGCGCGGACACGCTCGCGACCTGCGTGAGCGGCACTTCGCTGCCGTACGCCTCAACCCGCACGAGGTCGAGCAGCGTGGTCGTGGCCTTGCCCGTGCGCACCGTGGAAAACTCGCGCTTGATGGCGTCCACGGCCTTCGACATGAGCTGCTTCGCCTGCTTGGTCTGGTCCGCGATTGTCATTGGACGATGGTGCCGACGCGCTCGCCCGCCAGGACCCTGGCGGTCGCGCCGGGCTGGTTGATGTTGAACACTACAATCGGCAGCCGGTTCTCCTTGCACAACCCGAACGCGTTCGCGTCCATCACCGCGTATCCGTTCACGAGCGCATCCTGGAACGAAAGGCTGGGAATGAACTTCGCTTGCGGATCCCGCTTCGGGTCCGCCGTGTAGACACCGTCCACGTTGGTCGCCTTGAGCAGCACCTGCGCCTCGATCTCGAGCGCCCGGAGCACGGCGGCCGTGTCGGTCGAAAAGTACGGGTTGCCCGTGCCGCCTGCGAAGATCACCATGCGGCCCTTGTCGAGGTGGCGCACGGCCCGGCGGCGGATGTAGGGCTCCGCCAGCTCCTCCATGCGAATGGCCGTCATAACGCGGGTGTCCACGCCCTTCTTCTCCAGCATGTCCTGGAGGGCGAGGGCGTTGATCACCGTCGCCAGCATCCCCATGTAGTCCGCCGAGACGCGGTCCATCCCCTGCTGGCTCGCGGTGGTGCCCCGCAGAATGTTGCCGCCGCCGACTACGAGGCCAAGGTGCACACCCGTCGCGGCCACGGCCTTCAGCTCATCGGTGAGCCGCTCGATAACGCCGAAATCGATCCCTGCGCCCCCGCCGCCGAACGCCTCGCCCGAGATCTTCAGCAGGGCGCGCGAATAGGTGAGGGGAGCGGCCACTCAGCTGCCTCCAAGCTCGAAGCGCACGAAGCGCCGCACCTGGACGTTCTCGCCCGTCTTGCCCGACAACTCCTTCACGAGCTCGCCCACGGTCCGGGTGTCGTCTTTCACGAACTTCTGCTCGAGCAGCACGTTGTCCTCGTAGAACTTCTTCAGCATGCCCTCGACGATCTTAGCGCGGATCTGCTCGGGCTTCTTCTGCTCGGCCACCTGGGCCTCGTAGACCTGTTTCTCGCGCTGCACCAGCTCGGCGGGGAGATCCTCGATCCGGACGGCGAGCGGCCGCGTGGCCGCGACGTGCACGGCCACGTCCTTC
>DATIXG010000116.1:0-2029 GCA_035518815.1 Gemmatimonadales bacterium
GCGAACGCGTTGGCGAAGGTCGTCGACTACATCTGATGGGAAGGATTCGGCGAGAACCATCCGGGTGACGCATCCGCGGTGAGTGTCAAGGTAGTTGCCGCCTGAGATGTCGATTTCAGGTCGCCGCGTAGCGTGCTCCTCCGGAGGCGGCGTTGAGCGCCGTAGCTCCGATGGCGGCTCCGCCGGCCTGCGGGCCACTGGGGGCCCGCTGATCGGCCGGCTGCGCGGGCGCCGCCTCCTTCACGCCGGCGGGGCGCGGGTTCAGCCGCACGACCGCCACCGGCGACCAGTTGCGGGTCATGCGTGCCCATCGGTCGGGCGTGCGCGAGCGGGCGGCGGCGTACACGCGAGCGCGGTTCGCCAGGATGGCGCCCTCGTGACCGTCGTGCCGCTGCGCCGGCGTCACGAAGCGGATGCCGCTGTGCTGGTGGTCCTCGTTGTACCAGCTGACGAAGTCGTCGACCCAGGCCTGTGCCGCCTCCACCGACAGGAACGGGCGGTCCGGGTAGTTCGGGCGGTACTTCATGGTGCGGAACAGCGCCTCCGAGAAGGGGTTGTCGTCGCTGACGCGCGGCCGGCTGAACGAGGGCACGATGCCGAGATCCTGCATCATGGCCAGGACGGTCTTGCCTTTCATCGCCGGCCCGTTGTCGCTGTGGATGACCAGCGCGCCGCGCGAAACACCCTCGCGCAGGCACGCCTCCTCGATGAGCGCCGAGGCGAGCTCGTCCGATTCGTTCGGGTGCACCCGCGCCGCCACGATCTTCCGGCTCCACACGTCGACGATCATGTAGAGCAGCCAGTAGCGGCCCTTCACCGGCGTGCGCAGGTACGTTATGTCCCACGACCAAACCTGGCGGGGGCCGGTCGCTGCGTGCTCGTCGGGCCGGCGTGCGGTTCGCGGGCGCGAGCGGTCGCGGTGCCGCAGCAGCTTCCGCCGCCGGAGGATGCGGTACATGGTGCGCTCCGAGGCCTTGTAGATGTTCATGTCGGCCAGCTTCGCGACGACCTGGTGCGGGGACAGCCCGGCGAACTCCTCGGCGTTGAGCAGGGCCACGATGTCGTCCTCCTCGGCCTTGGTCAGCGCGTTCGCAGGCTCCGTCGTCGGTCCGCGACGCTGGTCCTCCCCACCAGCCATTGCATTCCACCGCTGCAGCGTGCGTGGGTCGATGCCTATCTCCTTGCAGGCGCTCTCCAGGCGGGCCCCTGTCGCGACGGCCTCCTTCACGAGGGTCGACGTCACGGCTCGTTCTTCCCGTCCGTGTCGTCGTCCTCGTCCCCCCAGAGAGCTTGGACTTTTTTTCGCAGGACCAGCAGCGCCGCTGCTTCGGCCAGCGCCTTGTCTTTCCTCCGGAGCTCGCGTTCCAGCTCCTTGATCCGCTTGGTCTCGGCCGGGGGCCGTCGCCGGCGCGGTAGCTCCAACGCCGCCTGCGCGTCCGCACGCCATTGCTCGAGCTGCTCGCGGTGGATTCCATGGCGCCGCAGGTACTCGCCGAGATCCTCGCCGTCGAGGGCCAGCGTCTCCGCCACCGCACGGAGCCGCTCGGCGGCTGTCCAGTTCTGCGGTCGTCTCGCCACCTCGGCCTCCGCCGGTGGCGCCTCGTTCTGGTCCTTCTTCGCCATCACCCGAAAGCTACTCGTCTCTCGCAGCCAGCGCGACAGCGTCGGCTGCGACACCCCCGACTCCCCGGACAGTACGTGCGCGCTCACCGCCTTCGGCCCCAGCATCCGGCGCACCATCCGCGCCTTGAACGTCTCCGTGTACAGCATCGTCTCGTCATCGTTCCTCCGCCCCAGGTCGGGTCATCGGAGCCGGCCGCCTCTCGGCCTCAGCTCCGGGCGGCAACTACCCTGTCACAGGGGGCCCCGGGGTCTCGACTTTGATCCACGCGACCCAGGTGCCCCGGTACCGGCACGACAGAAAGCTCGTCGATGCATGGATAGCCGAGGAGTTCGATGCGGCGACTTAGGGCTGGCAGCATCGCCAACAGCTAGTGGAGCGACTCGAAGATGGCGCGCAGCTCGTCGC